>RDXN01000034.1 GCA_004292855.1 Cytophagales bacterium | reverse complement strand
AAGGGCCATAGTAAAGATAGATACAGAATGTCAAAGAACGGAAACTTACAATCAAATTCCGACTTGTGGGTAAACCTCACCCCTTTAGGGCGGGGGGTATGGGCTGAGAATTCATAAGCTTCCTCACGCCACACAAGATTGAAATGCACCCACTAGATCCCTCCTGCGTCGGGATGACAAAAAACAATCCGAAATCATTTCAACTTCTTCTCCAGCATCTTGATAAAATAACCACCCACCACCGAGCGGGCGCGGAAGCCAACGTGTTTACCGTTGGTGGTTTCGTGCCAATCGGAGAGGGGGATGCGGTCGGGGCTTTCGTTGGCGAACTTGAGCACTGGCTCAATAAACGCGTCGAATTGCGAGGGGCGGTCGGCGAGGGTGGCCGTCCAGATAATCCAGTCCGACTTAGAGTAGGTCCGGCGGCTGTCGAGAGGCAGGCCGTAGGGCAATTGCTTGGTCAGGTAATAGGCCACCTCGCGCTGGGCCACTTCGCGTGGGAAAATGGGTTGCCCGTTGCGGTCGAGTTTCAGCAGTTTGTCCCAGATCAGGTTGTATTTCTGGCTCCAGGTGTTCCCGTCGTTCTGGTTGAACGTTAGCGCGTAATGCGGTCCGTCGCCACGGTCACCCTTATCGGCCAGTACCATCCACTTTTTAGCCAGTTCACGAGCGAGTTTCAGGTGCTCATCGCCTGCCTTCCGGTCGCCCAGCAGGTTCGCCAGATACCCGTACGACGCGATGCCCATGATGGCTTTTACGGACAGGTTGGCGTTACGAGCAAGGTGTCCGGCAAAATCGTCGGTGCAGAGCTGGTTTTCGGGGTCAAAGCCGTGTTCTTTTAGGTAGTTGGTCCAGGTTGTCAGTACGGGCCAGTGCTTTTTGGCGTAGTTGGCGTTGCCTTCCACGGCGGCAATGGCGGCCGTCAGGATGAGCATGTTACCACACTCCTCCACGGGCATGTCTTCGCCGTAGGTTTGGCCGTTGGCGAGCGGGTAAGTACCCACGTCGTGCGCAGCAAAGGGTTTGGTCCAGCGACCACTTTCGGAATAATCGAAAATGGGTTCCATCATGCCCTTCAACAGGGTTGGGTTGTAAAGCAAAAACAGCGGAGCCGAAGGATACGTAACATCTACAGTGCCGATGGAGCCGTTCGAGAAATTCTCTTTGGAGAAGAACAGCGGGGTTCCGTCGGGACGGGCCACGAGCTTGTGGGCCGCGATGGCCTGCCGATACGCCAGCACGCAGAGGTCGGCGTAGGACGAGCCACCGGCTTGCCGGGCATCCGCGTAGAGTTGATTATCGAAGGTGTTGCACTGGGCGCGAAGGCCAATATAATCGGTTTCGGCGGCTTGGAGGGCGCGTTCGATAGCGGCTTCGGGTGCATCGGTGTCCTTCTCATACCGACGCCACCACGCCCGCAACGGTTGCCCAAAATACTCCACAGCTTTCACATCGTCGTAACCCAGCAGCCAATGCCGCTCTACGGCCCGGTCGGTTACGGTACCCAAATCGAAAGTTGTGGCCAGCACGGTCGGGTTTTGCAGAGCGATGGTCGGGCGACCCTCGTCGCGAAGGTCGGTTACGCGACCTTCGCGCTCAAATTGATTGAGCGCACCCGTCATTGGCCCAATCCGTTGGCCGGTTTTTTCGTCGGCTACGGTGGCTACGTAGAGATGCCCCCAGTCGATGCGGACGTTGTCGCCTTTGCGGCCAAGTACTTTTTGGGCCGCCGTGCCCACGCGCATCCAGTTAAGTTTGGGACCAACTTTCTCAGTTCTACCCCGACGCCAAACCACGGGCTGATCGGGTGAGTCGACGGCTAAATCAGACGAGGCATCGCTGTACAGTTCTATTTTGTGGGGCTTGCCATCGGTGGCCCGAACGCTGTAGGTTATGTATTGCACGGGCCGCGACAGCACGTCGAGGTTGTTCATGAGCAACGGGGCCATAAACGTAACCGTCAGCTCGACGCCCCCAGCCCCGAACGTAAACACCGACTGTGTGGCGGTCATGCGTGCGCTCGTTTGCTCGGCGAGGGGTTGATTTACCTCACGCTCAGCCAGTAGACCCAGATCGACAAAACCCGGCCCGCTGAAATTTTGGCTGTGAAAAGCCAGCACGTTGCGGCCCGGTTTGAGCACTTCGGCAAGGGGTCGTTTGGTGGCCGTAAGCTCGTAGTTGGGCGACACGCCCGCTACCCCGGCCACGCGCTGCCCGTTCACGAACAACTCGTAGTTATCGTTGTAGATGGCACTGATCAGCAGCCGCCCTTCGGGAATGGAGGGCATGTCGACCACCCGACGCACCCAGATATCGTGGGTGTTCCAGCGGGTGCGGTCGGTTTCGCGGCTCCCGAACGGACTCTCGCCGGTGGCCCATTGGCTATCGTCGAAGTCGGGCGAGGCCCAATTGTCGGCGGGTTTTTCGGTCGTGTAGCGGGCTTTGTAGGCCTGCTTGAGGCCCGACGGTACGAGGGTGTCGCCCGTAAAGGTGGGCTTACCCATAAACCGAAACACGCGCCCATCGACCCGGATCAGGCCGTTGAGCGCGTGGGCGCGGCCTGTCCAGTGGCGGGTAGGGTCCCCATTGAGTTTGCCCCCAAACGACCAGATGCTGGTGTAAGGGTCAATGGTGATGAGCGGGATAGCCGGGGGATTCAGGCTCGGTTTTGGGGTGGTTTTCGCCCGGTCGATTGTGGGTTGAGACAGGCCTTGAAGCGTTGTCATGACGATAAATGCTACGGTGATTTGTGTAGGGTCAAATGTACGTAGTCAAGTGAATCTATTGTATTTATAGGACATATAATTTAACTATTTTAGTCAAGATTTAATTGAGGGAAAGCTCCTCAAACTTTTGCTGACGCTCAGCCCTTCGACTACGCGTCCCGGACAAGCTCAGGGTGACAGTTACCTTGTGAGTAGTTAGGAAAACAAAATCAATCTCGTAGTCACCCTGAGCTTGTCCGGGACGCGTAGTCGAAGGGCTGAGCGTCAGCAAAAGTTTAAAGAACTCTATCTTTGCATTCTATCCCATCGCGCCAATTATTTAGACCGCTTCGTTATGAATCTGACCATCCGGCCCGCTACCCCCGACGACCTCCCCACTGCTTACGCGTTCCTGTGCGATTTGGAAGACGAAACTCTCGATCAGGCCAAGTTCGAGGCTGTGTATAGCCGTAACCTCGCCAACCCGGCGGTTTTTTACCGTGTGGCCGAGTTGGGGGGCGAGGTGGTGGGGTTTCTGAGTTGTCATGTGCAGCACCTCTTGCACCACACGGGACCGGTGGGCGAAATTCAGGAGCTATACGTGCGGCCCGACTGTCGTAATCAACGTATAGGTCATGCATTTATGAAGTTTCTCGACGAGTTGGTCGGGGAGGAAGGGCTGGTAAACCTCGAAGTGACGACTAATCAGAAGCGCACCGACACCGCCCGGTTTTACGAGCAAACGGGTTTTGCGCGGACGCATTGGAAACTGGTGAAGCAGGTGATTCATTGAGCACGCAATCGTTTAAACCCCCACACATGACACTGGTCGACATTCTCCGACGGCGAGCCACCCAAACACCGGACCGCTTAGCCTACACGTTTCTGGCCGATACCGGAAAACGGATCGAGACCATGACGTACGGAGAACTGATGAAACAGGCGATGCAGTGGGCCGCGCAACTTCGGGCGCACCCGGCTATGCAACCCGTTCTGCTACTCTTTCCGCCCGGTTTTTCGTTTATAACGGCGTTTTTTGGGTGTTTGGTTGCCCAGCGCATAGCGGTTCCGGTGGCGGTTCCTACCAAAAATCGGGGGATGAATCGGCTTACCAGCATCATCAACGATACGGGGGCGCGGGTGTGCCTGACTACCCCCGATGTGTACGCGAATCTGTGTGCATGGTTTGGCCCTGAATCGCTCAAACAGGTGAGTACCTGGATTCTAACCAGTGCGTTGACGCCCGAAACCAACGCCCTCGATTTGCTCTCGCCCGGTTCGGCACCGATCCCGACCGACATTGCCTTTCTGCAATACACATCGGGGTCGACCGGCAACCCGAAAGGCGTTATGGTGACCCACGCCAACGTGCTGGCTAACTCCGAAATTATTCGGACGACCTTTCAAAATGACGAGCATAGCCGTTCGGTTTGTTGGTTGCCTTCGTTTCACGACATGGGCCTGTTAGATGGGATCATTCAGCCGGTGTATGCTGGTTTCCCGGCCGTTCTGATGGCTCCTATGCACTTTCTGCAACGCCCCGTACACTGGTTGCGTGCCCTGTCCGACTACGGGGCAACCTACTCCGGTGGGCCTAACTTCGCCTTTGATTACTGTGTCAATCGCATTCGCGACGAGGAATTAACTGGCCTTGATCTCAGTCGGTTACGGTGTCTCTACAACGGGGCCGAATCCATTCGGGCAGCTACGCTTCGCCACTTTACAAATCGGTTCGGTCCCTACGGCTTCACCGAGGATAAACTCCTGACCTGCTACGGGTTGGCCGAGGCTACCCTGGCCGTTACCACGTCGCCACTCGGCCAAACGCCGACTATTCGGCAGGCCGACGCATCCTTGCTGGAGCAGGGCGTTTTCGATCAGTCCGAAACGGGGCGTTGGTCTGAGGTTGTTAGTTGTGGTCGCGTGTTGGGCGATACCGTTGTTCAGATTCGACATCCCCAAACAGGGCTGCCCTGTTTGGAAAACGAAGTGGGCGAAATTTGGGTACAGGGTGACAGCCTTACAAGCGGTTATTGGAACAAGCCAACGGCCACCGCCGAGACGTTTGTGACAACGACAGACGGGCGGTTTTTGCGGACGGGCGATTTGGGCTTTCTGGCTCAGGATGAGCTGTTTTTTACGGGTCGATTGAAAGACCTCATCATCGTTCGGGGAGCCAATCATTACCCGCAAGACATTGAAAAAACCGTTGGCGAAAGCCACCCCAACCTGCTGCCCAACGGTGGGGCTGCTTTCTCGGTCAACATCGACAACGACGAAAAAGTGGTGATCGTGCAGGAACTGACCCGAACCGCCCTCCGGCAGGTTGATTACACGACCGAATTCGACCAAATTCTGCGGCAGGTAACGCTATGCCACGAGCTGACCCCGTACGAAATAATCCTGACCGCCCCCGGCAGCGTACCTAAAACGACGAGTGGCAAGGTGCAACGGAGAGCATGCCGGACGCTCTTTCTGGAAGGGCAATTGCATGTGGTTAGCCGCTGGCTAAAAGGGTTGATTGATGCGTAGAGAATCTGGCGTGGATACCTTTTGGTAAGTAATTTTAAGTATATTTACCCGGTCGAATGACTGGTATTTGTATCTAAAATAACTGCCTAGTAGACTATCCACCAGAGCTTTACCTCATGAAAACCAAAGACGAAATCCAGCGATGGTTGCAGGAACGCATTGCCCACGAGCTACAAACATCCCCTGATACGGTTTCGCCTGACACCCTGTTCACCCGATACGGGTTCGATTCGGTTGTTGTAATTACCCTTGCCGTTGATCTGGAGGCCTGGTTGGGCGTCGAACTTGACCCAACCGTTATCTGGGAATACCCAACTATCCGAAGCCTGACGGATTGGATCGTCGATGATTTCTTCCCCGCACACACGGCGTAAAGATGGCAACGTTGACAACCACGCTGCCGGTTTGGAACCCGTTCACCAAGGGATACCGCGACAATCCGTACGACCACCTGCGGTTGCTTAGGGAGCAGAACCCTGTGCATCGGGGGATCAATGGCCGTTGGATGGTGCTTCCGTACGAGGACGTTAAAGCCTCGCTGGGTAACCCGGTGTTCCAGACGATCCAGTTCAGCGATATACTGACGGCGAAGGAGCCGCTGCTTCCAGAGGGGCATAACCTGCACGATTTGTCGGCATCGGTCGCTAAATGGCTCCTCTTCATGAACCCGCCCGATCATACCCAGCTACGTACGTTGGTGGTGCGGATCTGGAACCAGTATAAAGTTCGGGCACTCATCGAGGAAGTAGTTACGGAAGCCCTCGACCGACTGCGGAAAAAGCGACACGCCGACCTGATCGCCGATTTTGCTGAGTCGATTCCGATGCAGGTAGTTTGCCGGATTTTGGGCCTACCCGCCACCGACCACGAGCGGCTTCGTATCTGGTCTAAAGGGTTTGCCCGTGCGGTTGAGCCGTTCAACTCGCTCTATGATCTGCTGGCCCTCAACACCATAGCCGGTGAATTTTACGCATACATCGAGGCCGTCTTAGCAACAAAGCGAAACCACCCCGACGACTCATTTTTGAGCAGATTTATGGACGCCAACGATCTGCAAGACGAGCCGCTGAGTTACTCAGAACTCGTTTCGGTGTTTATCATTTTGTTTTTCGCTGGCATCGAAACATCGGTCTACCTGTTCGGGCATACCACCCTGAATTTGTTACTGAACCCGGAGCAGTTTCAGTTTCTGCGCGAAAACCCTGCTTGCACGCAGTCGGCAGTCGAGGAGTTTATTCGGTTTGCCTGCCCGTTGCAGTACACGCCCCGCGTTCCGAGCACCGACGTCGAGATTCGGGGCGTTAGCATACGAGCGGGCGAGATTGTCATGCTGTCGTTGGCGTCGGCTAACCGCGACCCGGCCATTTTTGCGGAACCCGAACGCCTGAAGCTAGACCGAACGCCCAATCCACACCTGAGTTTCGGCCATAGTTTTCATCACTGCCTGGGTGCCCGCCTGGCCCGTGAAGAAATGCAGGTGGCCATACCGCTGTTTGTGCAGCAATTCCCCGACGTGCGCCTGCACAAGGATTGTCCACCCGTTTGGGAACGGTTAATTACCAACCGGGGTCTGCAATCGTTGCCAGTATGCCTAACCCCTTGAAATGATGTCGCTTAGCTCGTTAGTCTACATCATTTTTTTGCTGGTCGTTTTCGTTCTCTACTATGCTCTGCCGCACCGGTTTCGGTGGGTGTTGTTGCTGGTGGCCAGCTACTTTTTCTACCTGACCTGGCAACCCCTTTACGCGCTTCTGCTGCTCAGTTCCACGGGGGTTGCGTATGCGTTTGGTCGGATGCTGCGGAGCAAAGACCGGCGGGGATTGCTCATACTGGGCATCGCCCTGCTGCTGTTGCCCTTGTTCTTTTTTAAGTACTACGCGTTTCTGAACCAGAACCTGAGCTTGGTGATGGCAACGGTCGGATGGGTTAATTTCCTGCCCGGCTACTCGTTTTTGTTGCCCGTCGGCATATCGTTTTATACGTTTCAGGCGATCAGCTATCTCGTCGATGTTTGGCGGGGTTACCTGAAGCCAGAGAAGCATTTCGGCTTGTTCGCGCTGTATTTGGCCTTTTTTCCGACTCTGTCGGCTGGCCCCATCGAACGGGCCAAGTCGATGCTGGGGCAGTTTAAAACTCCGCAGGTGTTTCGGTACGATGAGGCTGTGGCGGGCTTGCAACTGATTGGCTGGGGGCTATTTAAAAAGCTGGTTATTGCCAATCACATTGTCGGCTTGATCGACCCGGTATTTGCCCAACCCGACGCATACGGCGGGCTGTTGCTGTATTTGACCCTGATTCTGTCGCCGTTCCAAATTTTCTGCGATTTCTCGGGCTACTCCGACATCGCCATTGGGTCGGGGCGGTTGCTGGGCATTCGACTGACTAAAAATTTTGACGACCGGGTGTATGCCGCTACCTCGCGAATTCAGTTCTGGCAGGGGTGGCACAAGAGTTTGACAACTTGGTTTCGGGATTACGTGTATTTCCCGTTGGGCAAACGCATGCCGACGCGCCGGGGTCTCTATCTCACCCTGCTGATTGTGTATTTCCTGACTGGTTTGTGGCACGGAGCCTCGTGGGGTTTTATCCTGTGGGGGCTAACGAACGGCATCTGGCTGGTGGGGGAACACTGGTCCAAAGAACGCCGAAAAGCGGTTTTCAGCCGGATATGGCCCGACCTGAACGCCCCCCTACATCGACTGTTATCGACCCTGCTGGTTTTTCACGTAGGGGCCATGATGGGGGTTTTTCTACGCACCCAGACCTTCGCCGGGGCGATGGTTTATTACCGACAACTGTTTGCCTGGCCCAACGGGTCGCTGAACGGAGAGTGGGGCTACGTTAAACCGGTTCTGATTTTCGTGGGAATTCTGGTCATGGACGGGGTCAATCGCTGGCTCGATGGCCGGGAGATTTCCGACCTACTGGCTACTCGGGCCCCACTCTGGCGATGGAGTTTCTATATCGCCCTCTGTGTGCTGATTCTGACGCTGAGCCGCACCGACAGACTGGACTTTTTCTACTACCAATTTTAACCTCGCCAATGGCCCGATTCGTACTGAAACTTATGATGCTGGCAGGTGGACTGATTGGCTTTAAAGCCCTTCTGTGGGTTGGTATTCATACCTATTGCCCCAACCAAACGTTTCGGTATGAGGCTGCCTACAAGCGGGATTCGCTGCTTTGGCCGATCCGGCAGCAGGTGAATACCGTCTTTTTTGGCTCCAGCCGAACCGCGTGTAGTCTGGTGCCCGCTCAATTCGATTCGTTGACGAACCACCGGACTAACTCGTTCAACTACGGTTTGAGTGGCTTGTTTGTGCCCGATACATTCGAAGAAGCCGAGCGTATCCTGACAATGGACGGGCTGGCGTTGCGGACGATCTTTTTCGAGCTGTCGTTCCCGCCCGAAGTTAACCTCATCGACCGTTTCGACATGGAGCGACCCTTCGACGCACTGCTGTTTGCGTTGGACCATGAGTTAAGTCAATCGAGCGATTTGTTAAAGCGACTGACTAACGTTCTGGACTCATTCGTGAGCAGCTTTCTGATACTCAGACAACCGTTCCGTATTGCGCTACAGAGCACTAACAAGGCGGTGCGAGAGAACTACGTAATGACGTCCAGGGGCTATCGCTACTTTCGGAACATCTCCCGGACAGATCGGTTTCAGGCGGCAGCCCAATCGGAGGAAGTTAGGCCTGCTACCAAAGCAGACATTGAGCCGTCGGCATATAGTCGGCGAATTGAGCGGCTGATCAGGCTGTGCGAGCAAAAAAATATAGCCCTGTATTTCGTGATTCCGAACTATTTGTCGGGGGTTGAAAAGAGGATACTGCCGGGCATGTATGCCACCATTCCGGCCCGCCTTCGGTTCGAGATGCCGCCGGAACACAACTCGCTGACCCAAATGGGCGTACGCTATTCCGACGATGGCATGCACCTGAACCCACGGGGAGCAAGCTTGTTCACGGCTCGCTTTGCCGCCCGATATAAGCAACTTGTTCAGCCATAAACTTATACCCTCAATTACACAAACTTGATCTTATTCAGGGCAAACGCCGTCATTTTGAGCAGGAGCCAGCCGTGCTTGAAACGCGAAATATTGGTTTCGCCGTAAGTTCGGGCACGGTAGCGGATGGGGATTTCAACAAACTTCAAGTTCAGTTTGGCCGCGCCGAAAATGAGGTCGAAATCGCCGAAGGGATCGAAGTTGCCGAAGTAAGATCGGTTGGCAATCAGTCGGTTATAGTTCTCGCGTGAGAGCACTTTGGTGCCGCAAAGGGTGTCCTTAATTCGCTGACTGAGCAGCCACGAGAAGGCAATGGAGAAGAACTTGTTGCCCAGCAAATTGAGCGTTCGCATGGCTTCTTTTTCCATCGGGTATACGAGCCGCGTGCCATTGATATATTCGCCCTTACCGGTGCCAATGGCCTCGAAAAACTTGGGCAGGTCTTCTGGCGGCACGGTCATGTCGGCGTCCAGAATCATCAGTACGTCGCCGGTGGCCATGCCGAAGCCCTTCCGAACGGCGTCGCCTTTGCCTTTGCCCTGCTGTTGTGTGCAGCTTAGGGCGTGTGGCCCCACGTAGGTAGCGCACACCCGCTGAATTTCGGACCAGGTGTCGTCGGTGGAGTTACCTTCCACGAAAATCAGTTCGGTTTGTTTGCCCATTACGGGTGTGCGCCGGACAATGTCTTCGATGTTGCCTTTCTCGTTGCGGGCCGGGACCACCACACTCACCACCTGCTCGCTGAGGGGTTTGGCAGGTTGCGGGCATCGGGCCACAATGTAATTAATCAAGGCCAGGCTGTTGAACAGGGGTAGGTTAGCTACGTACTTGTTCAAAAAATTAGAAACAAAAGGCAGATAACGCGGCATGAGCATCTTGCGCCCCGTCCGAACCACGTCGAGACCGACCACGTCGAGCAGTCCGGCAATATCGGCCCGGTCGAGCCAGTTCAGGCGTTTTTCGGGCATTTTTAGCCCTATTTTTTCGGCCAGATTAAGGGCAGGAAGCCACAGGAAATTCTGATACGTGATAACGATGCGCGTGTTGGCGTGGCAAAACTTGTGGAGTTGCCCAAATACCTGTTGCACGTCGTCGAAATAGCCAATGGTGTCGGTGATAACAATGAAATCGAACGTTTCGCCCTGAAGGTCAAGCTGTTTAGCATTGGCGCAGCGTAGGTTCAAATGCGGAAACTGCTCCTGACCATGCAACACCAGATTGGGATTGCTGTCGATGCCTACCCCCCTCGACGGACCGAGTTGATCCAAAATATAGCCTGTCCCACAGCCAATGTCGAGCACCGACCGACCGGCGGGAATTGTGTACCGCAGAAACTGGAGCAGCGATTGGTAGTAATACCGGTTTCGGTTGATCCATTTCATGCGTTCGGGGCCAGTGAGCAAGCCGGGAATCGGTGTAGGTTCTTTGGAAGAAAAGTCGGTAGTAAACGATTGAGTGGCAATCATGTAGCAGGGAGGTTGTGGCAAAATGACAAGTCGAAAAAAGCAGAATTAGCCCGGTAAGCCTAGCAGAACTTATCCAATGGACTCAACAGACTCATTAAACTTATTAAAGACTCATTAAGTTTGCCCCTAAATTAATATTGTCACTATGCGTTGGTCAGCCCTGCTGCTTGGGAGTGCGTTGTTTTTGTTCCTCGTTTACAAATTGCTTCGCTTCGACGCGCTGGGATATTCGTTCAACGACATGTATGCCTTTGTGCAGATGTCGCGTAGTTGGATGGACGGCCGCCCGTTTATGTACGATAACATCTGGGGCTATCACCACCGCATTCATAATTATTACACGATGCTACTTTGGGGGCCACTTTGCTACTACTTCGGGGCAAAAGGGCTGTTTCTGGCTCAGGTGGCCCTGCTCCTGTTAGCCTATTGGCTCACCGACCGGCAACTCGTGCGGGCCAGTCTGGATAGCTCGCTACGCTTTCTGTTGTTGATCGTCGTGCTATTTGGTCCCGTCTCGTTCTGGCTCAATGACCACCCCAACATTGGCTGGCACACCGAACTGACTTATCTGCCAGCGGCTTTGTTTTGGGCGGTGGGGCTTGGTGGCGCAAGGAACTTGAGGCAGGGAGTAGGGAGCATAGGCCTGATTCTGGCGGGACTGTTTCTCGTGCTTGTCAAAGAGGATGGAGCCGTGCTGGCCCTGCTTCTGCATGCGTCGGCGGTTGCATTGAATGGTTTTCGGGACCGTCCGGCGCGTTCAGTGGTGGGGCATCTGGCAGGGCTTTTGAGCCAAAAACGGTTTTGGGTCGTGGTGGTTCTTTGGTCGGTGGTGTTTGTGGCGGGTATGGCCTGGATTGCCGCCAAAAACAACTTCGCCGAACCGCGCCTACGCAACGCTCTGCACCTAATGGGCACCTACGCGGGCGAATGGGCGTTCTGGCGGCAAATGGGCAGTTTGCTCATAAAGTCGTTAATGCTGCTGGTGCCAGTGGCGGGCGTGCTGTTTCTTCTTATTCGCCCGTTGCAAGCCGCTGTCCGACAGGTAGTTTTGCTTATTTGGACAGTGGGCGTCGTTGTGCTCACGGTGCTGAACGGCGTACAAAGCGCGCATTATATTGATCAATCACTATTTTACCTGGTGGCGTTTACGTGGCCCCCGCGCTTTGTGCTCGTTTGGGGCTTCTCGGCGGGGTTTCTGGTGTTGGTATGCCTGACCTTTGCCGAACAGCTTCGTTCTGTTCCGGCCCGCTCAATGCGCCTGTCGGTGGCGGGGCTTTGGCTCATTCAACTACCCCTTCTCTGGTTAGCCCGCCCCGATTTGCCCGGCCCACGCGAATTGAAAGCGGCTCTCATCGGTCCGCCCGGTGCCAGGATGAACCGCACGTTCCTCGACCCCGCCGACCTTAGTGTTATTCGGGCCGTGGCCCGCAACCTGCCACCCCGCTCTAATGTGTTTGCCTTCGATTACGTTGTGCCGTACTTCCATAAGCATTACGGTATCTGGCCAACGGGCAACCACTGGCAACCCGCCGACGTGGCCATAATGGCCCACCCCGATTTTCAGAACCTGCGCCCGTGGCTCCGAACCATCATGCCCGGACGGATCGATTCGGTGCAACTCAAAGCATACCGGATTTATTACACGCCTGCTTTTCGTAAATTTGTCCAGCCGGTTAGTCAACCCCGCCCAACTCCGCCATGACCCTCTCCGAATTTACGGCCTCACTTACGGCCCCACAACCCCCGGCCCATCTCTCGCCAATTGCCACCGCTCTCTGGCACGATGCCAACGGTGATTGGGAGTCGGCTCACAACATCGCCCAAAGCCGCGAAGGCACCCGCCCTTACGACCGCCTGCATGCCTACCTGCACCGTAAAGAAGGCGACGACTGGAACGCAGCCTACTGGTATAGACGCGCCAAAGCCGAGGTGTTTCGCGGTTCGTTGGAGGCCGAATGGGAGGTTCTAGTAGGGGAGGAGTTGGGGTAGCTTGAGTGTTGTCAGGTTGGAGAAGTATGAAGGAGTGGGTAGCTGATGGGAACCCAGTATTTTCAGAAGAAGTTAACCTCGTAACTGCGTAAGATTTCTACGCCCATTGCTTAGTTTACTACCTATGCTTGAGATAATTCGTCAACCGTGGCCGTGGTACGTGGCCGGGCCACTCATTGGCCTAACCGTACCTGCTCTGCTCTTACTGGGCAACAAATCGTTTGGTATTTCGTCGTCGTTGCGCCATATGTGCGCGGCCTGCCTACCGGCCAACATCCCGTTTTTTCAGTACAACTGGAAACGCGAAGCCTGGAACCTGTTCTTCGTGGCCGGGATTTTCATTGGCGGTTTCGTTGGAGCCAATTTACTCGCCAACCCCGACGCGTTTCAGGTGGCACCGGCAACCCGTGAAGCTCTGCAAACGCTGGGCATCACCGATTTTTCGGGCCTGATGCCCGCCGATCTGTTCGATTTCGCGAACCTGTTTTCCTTGAAAGGCCTCATTTTCTTCGTGCTGGGCGGTTTTATGGTCGGCTTCGGCACCCGCTGGGCCGGGGGGTGTACGTCGGGGCACGCCATTATGGGCTTGTCGAACCTGCAATGGCCCTCGTTGGTGGCTACCTGCTGTTTTATGGTGGGCGGCTTCGCCATGACGCATTTGATTTTGCCGTTTTTGCTCAAACTCATTTGAAGTAGACCCATCTATTATGATTACCCAACAATCCCCCCCACAACAAAAAACACCTGCGAAAGCAAACTCGATTAGCCTGCTCCCCAACCTCAAATACCTCGTTTTGGGTGTAGCGTTTGGCGTCGTTTTCGTGAAAGCCGAGATCATTTCATGGTTTCGCATTCAGGAGATGTTCCGGCTCCATTCGTTCCATATGTACGGCGTCATCGGCTCGGCTGTGTTGGTCGGTATGGTGTCGGTTTATTTAATTAAACGGCTTGATATCAAAACATTAGATGGAGAAACCGTGTCAATTCTTCCTAAGAAGTTTGACAAGGGGCAAATCTACGGTGGGCTGATTTTTGGGTTAGGATGGGCCGTGACGGGGGCTTGTCCGGGGCCGCTGTTCGCACAGATTGGCAGCGGGTTTGGCGTTGTAATGGTCACGCTGCTTAGTGCCCTCGCCGGTACGTGGGTGTACGGCTATTTCCGCCCCCGACTGCCGCACTGATGCCGGACGTTGGGCGACCATGTGCTACAGCTACCCTACGGAAGAACGGTTATGCCCTCCATCGAATCGAGTCGGGCGATGAGGCCCCAGCCCCAAAAATCGTTGGAGAGGCCAATGAGCAACTCATTTTCACCCGCTTTAAGGGCAATGTCAAAACTGCCATTTTCGATTGAAATGCGGCCATCGGGTACCTTTCGCATCGTTGGTGAAACCCGGTAGATATTTTTGTCGATATAAGCTGGTTGTTGGTTGAGGAACACCCAAACTTCATCGCTAAAACCCAGCGAGACTTTACGGGTTTGGTCCGTAATGGCTTTCACCTTCACCTTCAACCAGACCATGCGCCGATTGTCGCGAGGGGTTGGGCCATACAACCGCGACAGGTTCACCAGTCCGCGCCGTTCCGCCTGAATGGGCTGAAAAGCGATGTCGGTTTTAGGTAAATTACCCACAAACAGATCCTGCCCTGCCGGAAACGGGATCGACTGACTCACCTGCCATTGGCGCAGATAGCGCGGATCATGAGCCGTTGGGTCAAAGCCTTCGCGGGCGGGTAGTTCTTCGGTTTCGTTTGGCCGGATAACCAGATTCGCCACATAACCGGTCCCGTCAAACGCCAGTCCCCCTTGTTTTATGTTACCTTCCAGGCGCGGGATTTCCAGCACGGGCCGCTGCATGTCGTTGACATACACCAGCATCTGACTGCCCGAGACGACGTATTTAAGGTGGTTCCATTCATCCTTCTTATATACAGGAACCGGAGCTTGAAACTGACCCATCAAATCCCAGAGCAGCAATCCCTTCACATAGGGAGCGTATTGAATGCCATCCAGAGCGGCTGGATTTCCGGGCCGCCCCGCACGCATATAAACACACTCCGTTTCATCAGCACTCTGTCGGCGAAACAAAAAACTAGCCGCCCCCTGACCGCCGGGCATCACGTCATACTCGATTATCCCATTCGCGAACGTGATGGAGTTTACAACAACAGGTTTGGCATCCGGCAGAATATGAATGACCGTCAGACCTTGATGCGTAACGAGTTCGGTTTGCCCAGCCTGGATGGGCCAATTGGCCGCATCCATCGGCACGCGGATTTCGGCAGGCAGCAGTTGCGTTGCTGTGGCTCTGCCCCGCTTTTGTGTGGGCAACTGTGCCAGTGCTTGAGTTCCTGCCACGAACAGTAACAGAACCAGAATGCTCTTTAGGGTGATCTTCATGTTAGACTGAGACATTATTTCACTCGGAACGTAGCCTGTTTATCAGCCCAACTCAGTGTCACGTTGCCTTTGGGCGAGATAGTGTAGGTCAGTTGCTCAACGGGGGCTTTGGCGGTTTTGGCGGGCACCGTCACGCGCAATACGTCTTCGTCCTGCTTGTAGCTGAACGCCCCCCACTTCACCGTTTTGTTGAAGACAACCGTCCAGTCTTTTTCGGTGGGGATGACAAAGAACGCATACTTGCCCGCAGGCAGCGATTTGCCTTCCACTGTCACGTCGCCCGAGGTGGTAAACGCGGTGGTTTCGTTGGCACCGGCCCGCCATACCGCACCGTAGGGGACTAACTTGCCCCAAACCTCGCGACCTTTCACCGAAGGTTGACCATATTGAATCGTGATCGTTTTGCCGTTTACGGTTTGGGTGGCCGTTGCAGGTGGGCTAGGGCGTTGGGCGGGGTCGTTTTGTGCCTGAGCGGCAACGGTCAGCAGGAGACTAAACAGGAAGAGAAAAACTCGGTTGCGGTTCATTTTTCGTTAGTTTTGTTTGAACGACACAAAGGTGTAGGTTGGTGAACAGAATCGGGTGTGCAAACGCCGTTCAAGTCTGTTCAAGATTATTCACGCTGATTAGCAATGGTTTCGGAAGAGGATGTGTGGGCGCGGTGCCGCCGATTGGTGGAGCAGAAAGTGGGCTGGGGCAACAGCGACCACTGGCAGAATCGCGATTTTGAGCAACTAAGCGAACAGATTCTGGCCGAAACGGGCGTCTCGCTCAGCGTCACGACCCTCAAGCGGCTGTGGGGGCGCGTGCGTTACGACAGTTCGCCCAACCCAACCACCCTCGACACCCTGGCCCAGTTCGTGGGCTACGACAACTGGCGAACCCTGCGTGTACACGATTCGGCGGGGCACCCGATGCCCGTAGAGCCGTTGATTGAACAGACATTCCAGCCCATGCAGCAAGCCCCTCCGACAGGCCTAACGCCAAAGGCAACACAAATCACCGCAACGAACTATGGACGATGGGCCGTTGCGGGTCTGGTTGGGTTGGTGGTGCTGATTGCTATTATCTGGGGCTACCGAAAACGCAACACCACGCTTTATGTAGGGGCCGTTTCGTTTGCGAGCCGCCCGGTGGCGAGGGGCATTCCGAACACGGTTGTTTTCGACTATGACGCCCGCGACTCCAACGCCGATAGCGTGTTCATCCAGCAAAGCTGGGACCCGACTCTACGCTTTCGGGTCGATAAGGCGGGTCGGCAATACACGAGCACCTATTATTACCCCGGCTACTTCCGCGCTAAACTGGTTTTGAACGATTCTATTGTTCGCGAACAGGATCTGTTCATTTCATCGGGGGGCTGGCTCGGTACGGTCGAGGTTGGGCAGATTCCGCTCTATTTGCCGAAAAAACGAGTTCAAAAACCCACGGGCGAGGTATCTGTCACGCCCGCCGATTTGCAAACGGTGGGCGTAGCCCTCACCGATAAGGCCCCCGTCGTGAACCTGTTCCGGGTCGATAGCTCGCAATTGGCGAACGGCGAGCGGTTTGTGTTTGAAACCGCCGTTCGGAGCACCTACAACCGGGGCGACGCCGTTTGTCAACCAGTCGAAATCATGCTGCTCTGCACGATGGGTGTTCACGCAATTCCCCTCTCAGTGCCGGGCTGCGTGGGCGAACTCCAACTCCGAACGGGTCATCAGTCTATCAGCGGTAAAACCACCGATTTGTCGGGCTTCGGGGTTGATTTCAGCAACTGGGTGCCCGTGCGCTATGAGGTAGCTAACAAGCGCGTCCGAATCTGGATCAACCAAAAGCAGGTGTACGAAGGGCCGCTGAACGAATCGCCGGGGCGCGTGATGGGGTTACGATACCGCTTCAAAGGCACTGGAGCCGTTCAATACGCCCGCCTAAACGACCTGCCCTGAGATACTAACCGACATCCACCCTTGCTGGCATAGTCACGAAACCCAAATGCCGGAGGGGTTTGCTACTTAGTCGGGAAGCCAACCGTTTTGAGTTTCTCGAAGAGCCTTTGCACCTCTCGAACGCGGTCGTCGCCATTGAGAGCAAAATACCAGAACGTTTCCAAATCACCCCGGTGCATGGCCTGATTCATGTCGCCACTCTGGGTTTTGTGGGAAGCCTTTACCCAATCGGCCACGATCATGTAGCTGTGTTTATTGTCCTCCCCGAAGGTATACGACCGGTCGAACGTGAACACGGGCGCGGTGGGGCTGATACGTGTTTCGGAGTAGCCGGGTAGTTCGGTGAATGCAAACGAACTGCCTTTGTTCATTGACTGCCCACCCAGCACGATGGGTCGTTTGGCACCCCTAAACCGTTGCACCGCCCGCAACGCGCTTAGGGAAGCCGTTTTGTGGTGGGCGTGTTGCCCCTCGTGCGGCACCATGCAAAACACGTAGTCGTATTGCCCAGCAGTCAGAATGCTGTCTAGCCGCTTTTCTACGTAGGCCATGTCCCAGCGTTTGCCCTGGATATAGGGCTTCTCGTCGCGGTTGTAAAAATCGTCGCGCTGGTTGAAGAAGAAATAGTTTTTGATACCCAAAATCTCGCCCGACGCCTGCATCTCCCGTTTCCGAATCGCGGGTAACTGCTTCCGACCAACGACGGAATCGAGCATGTTCATGCCAAAATAACTCGACGCAACCATCCCGTTGAACCCACCCGATGCGTCGGTGATCAGGGCTAAATCCGCGCTGCCTTTCATCTCACGGGTGATCTTAAAAATCGTTACCGGAAACATGGTCTCGTCGTCGGGGTGAGCCGTCACAATCAACACCCTGGGCGACTGGGCAAACAGCGGGCCGTGAAGCAATAGGAGCAGAGCGAATAACGAGCGCATGGTTTTATTTTTAGACCAAGTTACGAAGCCGCTCCGACAAAACCGTCTAGAGTTTCAGACACGTAAATGGCTGTTTTTTACCACTAACTCCGCTGAAGTACGATTGACCTTTGCATAAACCTTTACAAAACAGAAACTATGCAACGTCGACACTTCTTAGCCGGACTAACAGCCGCCACCACCCTGGGAACAGCCGCCCTAACTGCTCAGGCGGCATCTACCGAAGATAAGCCAACCGAAAAACCTTTTACCGTAAAAGCAGGGGAGGCCCGGTTTGGCGTACATACGCCGTTCCGGGGCATCAATGGCAACGATATTAAAGTTTCGGGCAAGGATACGGGCGGTCAATTCGCTCTTTTTGAGTATGTTGGCAACGAAAAAACAGGCCCCTCGTTGCATGTTCACCACGAGCAGGACGAAATTTTCTCGATTATCGAAGGCGAATACCTGTTCCGGGTGGGCGACAATGAGTTCACGGCCAAAGCAGGCGATACCGTGTTTGCGCCCCGTGGAATACCCCACACCTGGCTCCAACTGTCGGAGAAGGGCCGACAACTGTATATGGTGCAACCGGCAGGGAAAATGGAGGAGTTTTTTCTGAAAATGAACGAGTTAAAAGGTCCGCCAACAGAGAAGTTTATGTTGGGTATGCACAAAGCCCACGGCATGACGGTGCTAGGGCCACCAATGACTTTGAAATAACGACGATGGACGCAATCTTCGACTACCGCTTTCCGTGCCCCTCCCTGCGCGACTACGTGCGGCAGTTCCAGATTGTGGGTTGTTCGTTCCCGGCGTCGATGGCGGTGTTGCCCGTGAAAGCTTATTGGCCCCGCGCCGAAAATTGCCTGTCGTTTTTCCCGAAAGACCCCGAACAAGTGGAGTATGGTTTCGACGGTAAACTGATCGAAAGTGCGCGATCCCGGATCTACGGGCAACATTCAATCGTGACTAACCGGCACGTCGGGCGCGAGTTTATGGTGTTCCAGGTGCAGTTTCAACCGGGTGCTTTGTTCCGGCTGACGGGCATACCAAGCCACGAGCTAACCAATTCGTTTGTGGATGCCGAAGGGGTTTTCTCCACTGAAATCCGTTTGGTAAACGAGCGACTGAGTTACACCCGGCACTACACCGAAATGATCCCGATTGTCGAGGAGTTTTTGCTGCGGTTGGTGGGCCGCGCTCGCCGGAAAGACTTGCACCCCATCGACCGGGTGAGCCAATTTATTTTGCAGCAACCTAGCACTACGTCGTTGGATTGGCTGGCCGATCAGGCGTGTTTGAGCCAACGCCAATTTTACCGGCAGTTTGTGGAACGAGAAGGCGTAAGCCCCAAACTGTATGCCCGCATCGCCCGCTTCGAGCGGGCGATGAAACTCAAAAACGCTCAACCGGCCAAAGACTGGTTGAGCGTTGCTATTGATCTGGGGTACTACGATTATCAACACCTTGTCCGCGACTTCAAGGAGTTTACCAACCTGACGCCTAACGGATTCCTGCTAGCCGATGGCCACTCGCCAGAGCGGGTGTTTGGGGTTGTGGAAACCTGAGTTTTGATAGAGTACTCCGAACCTAAACCTCGTTTCATGAGGTTATTCTTGTAAATTCGTCAAAAAAACAATATGGTTGCCTATCAGAATATTTATGACAGTCTTGCCGATTTTATAGCCGGTATGGATGCTGAGAAGGTGCTGGCTTTTCATGCTCCGGCAACTCTTCAGGAGCGAGTAGAGGAGTTAATCGACAAAAAGCAGAACGACGGGCTAAGCGAACGAGAAGCCGAAGAGCTGGTTCATTATTATATTCTCGAACACATTGTTCGGCTTGCCAAATCTCGAACGCGGCTCCGCTTAGCCAATCATCAAGCGTGAGCAACAAATATATTCCCGAAAAGTTGCGCATTGAAGTAGCTCAACGCGCCCAATATTGTTGCGAATACTGTCGTCGAACAGAGGGCGATTCGTTTATTCGATATCAGATTGACCACATCATTACCGGGCCGCCGACGCGGACGCAAACATGGTGGTTCAACGGTGAGCGAAAATCTGGCCTATGCCTGCGCGCTCTGTAACGGAACCAAAGGTTCAGACATAGGAACTGTTTTGCAGGACGAAGACACCTTCATTCGCTTGTTTCACCCCCGCAAACACGTGTGGCACGAACATTTTGACGTAGTCGAAGGAGCTTTGGAGCCTCGTTCTGATGTAGGAGCCGCTACTATAAAAGTGCTAGACCTCAACAACATCAATCGAATCTTGGAACGATTGGACTTAATCGACGCTGGTTTGTTTCCGTAACTACGGCTTGGCGTGGCGCATTTCCAGCCCGACCGACATGCGGGGTTTGAAACCCGTCCACGGCCCAGCAGCGTCGGTTTCGGGGAGGTTTAGGTATTTGGCGTAGTCCATTTTTTTGAGGTGCATCCCCACAAATGCCGTGACGAAGTGCTGATTGATGTTATTAATCCGCTCCTCATTCCAGGCAGGTTCGGCGAAGTGCATGTACTCTTCCGGGACAACACCGGGCTTTAACGACGCTGCCGGGGGCGGGTTGGGGGCCACGTTATGCCGGGCGTTCACGTAGGTGAGTAGATAGCGGTCGGCGTTGATGGCTCCGTCGTAAATGGCTTTAACTCCCTTGTCATAGCCCGACACGTCGTCTTTGCTCCCTGCCACAAGCAGCGTTGGTGTGGTGATGCCCGCCAGGCCAGCGGCATCCCAAACCCCTTTGTCCATGCCCCAGGGCGCAAATGCAACCACCGCTTTGATGCGGGAATCGAGCGAGGCTTTGTAGGTGGACGACGCGATGGTGCGGGGTTCGAGGGCCGTGCTGCCCCCGGTGGTCTGCCCAAACAGTTTCAGAAGCCCCGGACTGTAGCCTGCCCCCACCACGTTGAGGGCACCGTATCCGCCCATCGAGTAGCCAATCAGAGCTGTATTGTTCGCGTCGAGCAAGCCTGCCAAAAACGAATTACTCGTTTTCTGGCTCATTCTGGCCATTTCGTTCAGCACAAACAAATCGTCGAGCGAGCGATTTAGCAACGTGCTGGGGAAACCCGCCAAGTCGCGGTAGGTCGATTCGGTATGGTCTATGGCTACCACGACGTAGCCTTTTGACGCCAGATTTTCGGTCAGATACGTCAGCAACAACCGCGACCCTGGGTATCCGTGCGAGACGATCACAAGCGGATAAACGCCCCCGCTGGGGTCAGGGTCGGCGTCGCGACTTGCCCGGCCTGTGAAGGTGAACGGGATGAGCGGACGTTTGGGATCGTTGAATCGGCCCAAGACTTCTTCGTAGGTCACAAGGGCGGGTTTGTTGGCCGAGATATGGGCTGGATACCAGATTTCGAGCGTCAGCGGTCGGTCGTAGAGCGTGGGTTTGCCGTCTTTCGGGTGTAGCACATCGAGCTGCGCCGGGTGAACCAGTTTGAGGGTGCGAACCCCAACGCCGTAGGCTCCGCGAGGGGCTAGTTCGGGCGCGTTGGGTAGCATATCGCCTGCAAGAAAGGCATCGCCAGGCGATTGGGCCTTGAGGAATGTGGTTGTTCCTAGCAAGAGGAACAGAGTCAGCAGGCAACGGAGGGCAGGGATTTTCACGGATTTTTTTGGGAGTAACAATGAAGCGGCAAGTTCTCTCTTTTTTGATGATAGGCCAATTATACGTCAAGCAGTTTACCAACGTTACCCCCAAATCATCCTCTGCGAATACGCCCATTGGCCAGAGATGGTTGTGAAGTTGTGAAGCCTCCTCATAAATGCCCGATTTGTACCACCAACCTGCCGCTAAACCGTGAAATGTTTGCATAACATCTTTATCATAAACGAGTTATGAAACCGAACCGGCGGACCGGCAGAGAGTTTATGGTGTTGCAGGTCGTTTTTCAGCCGGGAGCCTTGTTTCGGCTAACGGGGTTGCCTGTTCATGAACTGACAGACACGTTTGTGGATGCCGAAGCCGTGTTCTCCTCAGAACTACAGCGCGTGAACGAGCGACTCAATAGTACCGACGATTCCGGGGAAATGCTCGCAATTATGGAGGGATTTCTACATCAGCTCATCCAAAAAAATCGCAGCGATTATTTGCCAATAGACCGGATAAGCCACTTGATGCTGGACGCAGCCGGGCTGCATTCAACTGGGCAGCCCCCTACGCCATAGGCCTTGAATTGATCGGTGGATTGGCTGGCAAAAGAAGCGTGTTTGAGCAACAAGCAATTTTACCGAAAAAGCATGGAGCGATTGGGCATCAGCCCCAAACTCTTTGACCGAATCATCCGGTTCAATCGGGCGGCCCGGCTCCGAAGCGACCACCCTACTCACGATTGGCTGCGTGTTGCTCTTGAGTCAGGTTATTACGATTACCAGCATTTAGCTCGTGATTTCCGGGCCTTTACCAAGCTGAATCCCAACGAATTTACCCAGATTGACGGGTTGGCAGTTCCGTGTGCGTTTGGTGATGTTTCGCCGTAGCCAACGCACCTTTATAACCAGCCAAATCGCTGCACGAGTTTCTCTTTCTGATTGCGGGCTATGGGGGTTTGCGGCCAGGAGGTATTCCTGAATATGCGTCAGGTTGACAATGAACTGCTTGTGCGTTCGGAAAAAGTGTGGGTTATCGGTTCACCGATGCAGAACGGAAGAAATTTCAGTAACTTGGCCCGTGTCTGGCACGAAAAACCGACACCAATAGCAGGTTATGCAGACACTCATAAAGGACTACGCCCCGCCCCCTGCGCTGAATGGGTTTGTCCGAAAATATCAGCTCATCCGGTGGTCATTTGCAACTCATGAGGCACCTCCGCCAAAATTGCTTCAACCGCGCCCAGAACACAGCATCGCGTTCTACATTCGGGATAAACAATCGTTTTGGCACCTGAATTCTGACCAATCCATTATTTATCCGAAGGTTATTCTGAGTGGGGTTCATACTCAAACCATTTACCGCGATTGCGGCCATGATTTTCTGGCCCTGAAAGTAGTACTCCAGCCCTGCGCCCTGTATCGGCTAACGGGTATTCCGGCTCCCGAACTAACCAGCAGTTTTATTGATGCCGAAGCCATTTGGGGTAAATCTATTCGATCAGTTTTTGAGCAGATAGCCAATACCGACAATATAGCCGAGGTATTGGTCATTGTCGAACAGTTTATGCACACACTGATTCGGCAAAGCTGCCGCCCTCAACACCCCATCGACCAGGCCAGTCGGCTCATGCTAACTAGCCATCCGAGTAGTTCGTTAGATTGGCTGGCCCGACAATCAGGTATAAGCGTTCGTCAGTTTATCCGAAAGTTTGAGGAGCGCACCGGAGTCAGTCCCAAACTTTTTGACCGGATTGCCCGATTCGACCGTGTCTATCGGCTTAAAAATAGCTACCCCACGCTCGATTGGCTTAGTATTGCCCTCGCAGGGGGCTATTACGACTATCAACACTTGGCGAAAGACTACCGCGATTTTACGGGTACTACCCCAGTCAACTTTTATGAACTGGACCAACAAGCTCCCGAACGCCAATTCGGCTTGTTTTTTGGATAGGTGTCACTTTTTTACCAATAGGTTGGTAGGTCGTCCTTTTAGTTTTGGGGGAAATTAATTCTGAATCACCAAAACACTTTTCTCTTATGAAACGTCGTCACTTTTTAGGCACTACCCTCGCTGCCAGCCTGACAACCCCTACCCTAACGGCATCGGCCACGCCAGATGCTTCGGTTAAACCGTTTATCGTAAAAGCGGGCAAAGCACGCTCCGAGCCATTGAATCCGGGTGGCATCCTGAAGGTATCAGGCAAGGATACGGGAGGGCAATTTTGCCTGTTCGAAACCGCTAATGAATCAGGCCCAATGGCTGGTCCTCCCCTCCATGTCCACCCGAATCAGGACGAGGTGTTTATGATTGTCGAGGGGGAATTCGTCTTTCAGGTTGGCAACGAACGAATAGCCGCGTCGGCGGGCGACGTAGTCTTTGGCCCCCGCAATGTACCGCACACATTCTACCAAAAAAGCAAAAAAGCCCGAATGATTTTTTCGTATAACCCCGCCGGCAAAATGGAAACAATTATGAATGAAATGACCAAACTGATGCCAGCCAATCCGCAGGCATTTGCCAAAGTCTGTGCCGAAAATGACGTTCCTTTTGTAGGGCCGCCCATGACGGGTGAGTAAACTAGACCAAAATCACGGATATTGAGGGCTAAATTTTAAAATTGGTGAAACCGTCCCTAGACCATGCACCCATTTTCTCTGTCTCTCGCTCTTCTGACTGGCCTTTTGCTGGGTTTCCGTACCTCGGCTCCAATAACGGCTCCCGCTAAAAAGCCCAACATCGTCATCGTGATGGCTGACCAATGGCGGGCGCAGGATTTGGGGTATATGGGCAATCGGGAGGTGATTACGCCCAATTTGGATAAACTGGCGGGCGAGGCCGTGAACGCCCGCTACTGCGTGGCTTCGGTGCCGGTTTGCGGCCCCAGCAGGGCCAGTATGCTCACGGGCCAACACGCCCACACGCACGGGGTTTTTTACAACGACCGTCCGCTCCGCAACGAGGCCGTAACGCTGGCCGAGGTTTGCCAACAAGCTGGTTACCAAACGGGTTTTATTGGCAAATGGCACATTAATGGTGGTCTAACCAAAGACTATGGACCGGGCCGGTTGGCCCCGATTCCGGCAGAACGGCGGCAGGGGTTCCAATATTGGCGGGCGTTGGAATGTACGCACGACTACAACAACTCGCCGTATTACAACGAGGTGAACAAACGGTTTGTGTGGCAACAATACGATGCCATCAGCCAAACCGATTCGGCCATTGGGTTTATGACTCAGCAGCGCGACGCGCCTTTCCTGCTCGTGCTGGCGTGGGGACCTCCGCACGATCCTTACCAAACGGCTCCCAAAGAATACCGGCAGAAATACGCTAACCGGCCCATTTCGCTTCGGGGCAATGTGGCCATTAAGGACACGACCGAGGCTCGCCGGGCGTTGCGGGGTTACTATGCCCACATCAACGCTCTCGACGACTGCATTGGGCGGTTGCAGGCGGCTCTGAAAGGAGCCAATCTGGACGGAAATACCATTTTTGTGTTCACCTCCGACCACGGTGATATGTTGTATTCGCAGGGGCAAACCAACAAACAAAAGCCCTGGGATGAGTCGATTCGGATTCCGATGCTGGTGAAATACCCGGCGGGGTTGACCCAAAAGGGGCGTAATTTGGACGTACCCATGACCTTGACCGATGTAATGCCGACCTTGCTTTCGCTTAGTAGTCAGGCGATTCCGGCGAGTGTGGAAGGACGCGACTTTGCTTCCTTGTTTCGAAATCCCCGCGCTCCCCGCCCCGACGATGCCGCCCTGATTGCCTGTGTTGTGCCGTTTCACCAGTGGAATTACAACCGGGGTGGGCGCGAGTTCCGGGGCCTCCGCACGAGCCGATACACTTACGTGCGCGACCTGAACGGCCCGTGGCTTTTGTATGACAACACCACCGATCCCAACCAGTTAACCAACCTCGTAAATACCCCTAAACTGGCCCAAACCCAGCGGCAACTAAACGACCTGCTCACCCGCCGACTCCGCGAAACGAACGACAGTTTTTCACCGGGTAACGTCTATATGAACAAATGGCAGTACCCCTGGGCCAGGGTTGATTCGGTGGGGAATCCGTATTACAAGTGAGCTATGCAAAAAAAGGCCGACCCGTTACCAGGTCGGCCATCAATGACATGTTTATGGGAATCGAGCTTACAAACTAACTATACAGTTTCTTCTTCAGGCCACAGCAATTCGTCGACCTCCACGAGCGGCAGGTTCCAGGCATCGGCGACGCCTTTGTACACCACCTTACCTTCAACCACGTTAAGACCCACTTTGAGTTCGACGTTGTTGCGGCAAGCTTCTTCCCAACCTTTGTTAGCCAGTTGCAGGGCGTAGGGGAGGGTGGCGTTGGTAAGGGCCACGGTCGAAGTGTAGGGTACGGCACCGGGCATGTTGGCCACACAATAATGCACCACGTCGTCGATGATAAACGTCGGATTTTCGTGGGTCGTGGGTGAGCAGGTTTCGATACAACCCCCTTGATCTACAGCCACATCGACAACAACCGTGCCTTTGCGCATGAGCTTGAGCATGTCGCGTGTGATCAGGTGCGGAGCTTTAGCCCCCGGAATCAACACGGCTCCAACGATCAGGTCCGACTGTTTGATTTCGGCGCGAATGTTATACTCGTTCGACATCATCGTGTCGACGTTTTCGGGCATGATGTCCGACAGGTAACGCAACCGGGGCAGGCTCACGTCCATGATGGTTACGTGGGCACCCAAACCGGCGGCCATTTTAGCAGCCTGCGTTCCGACAATACCACCGCCCAAAATAAGCACGCGGGCGGGCTTCACACCCGGCACGCCACCGAGCAGAATGCCCCGGCCTTTGAGTGGTTTTTCGAGGTATTTGGCTCCCTCCTGCACCGCCATCCGGCCCGCTACCTCCGACATCGGCACGAGCAGCGGCAGGCTCCGGTCGGCCTTCTCAACGGTCTCGTAAGCCAGACAAACCGCCTTCCGCTCAATCATGGCGTGGGTCAATTCTTCCGACGAGGCAAAGTGAAAGTACGTGAACAGCAGTTGATTGGGCTTGATGAGGGCGTATTCTGAAGCAATTGGCTCTTTCACCTTCATGATCATCTCGGCAATGCCGTAGACTTCTTCGATGGTGGGGAGCATGGTGGCCCCGGCAGCAATATATTCTTCGTCTTCAAAACCGCTGCCTTCGCCCGCGTTTACCTGAACGTAAACCGTGTGCCCGTGCTTCCGCATTTCTGACACGCCCGCCGGCGTGAGAGCCACGCGGTTTTCGTTATTTTTTATCTCTTTAGGAACACCAATAACCATGACAAAAGGGGGGAGGTCAAACAGGGTGAAAACAGGTTTGTTAAATGAAGTGTTATTCGATACTACAAAGGTATAATGCAGATACAATTTTCTATTGTTCACTAAAAAATTGGTATATTGGTCTGCTAAATGATAGTTCCCTGAGAAAAAAACCTGCTAACAGGATTGATGAACACCCTTTACCAGAACATTTTTCGTATGCCCTATGCTCGATAAAACTGACCGCCAAATTTTGGCCCTGCTCCAGCAAAACGCCCACCTGACCAATGCCGAAATTGGTCAACAGATAAATCTATCGAAAACGCCGGTGCATGAGCGTGTCAAACGTCTGGAGCGTGAGGGGTATATTGACCGCTACGTGGCTCTGCTGAGTCGGCGGAAGCTGGGAAATTTGCTGACAGTCTACTGTCAGGTATCGCTCGATAAGCAAACCCGCGACACCTTTGCCCACTTCAATGAGCAGGTCCGGCAACTGCCCGAAGTCTTGGAATGCAACCTCGTCTCCGGCTCGTTCGATTATCTGGTGAAGATGATTGTACGCGATATGGACCACTACAACCGCTTTTATCAGGAGCAGTTTTCGGTGATTCCGGGCGTACTGCACATCAGCAGTTTTTTCGTCATGGACGAGGTGAAAAACACGACGGTTGTGCCGGTGTAGAGATTTTGGCTAGGAACGCGGGTTTTTGTCATCCCGACGCAGGAGGGATCTACTTTCTTTATGCTCAATTTAATGGAAAGGGCACTAGATCCCTCCTGCGTCGGGATGACAAAATCCGTGTTCCTATCCCTAACGACCCACTGAAATCATATTCGCCAGTAACCGATACGCGCCGGGGACGCCCGCCGGGAGTTCGCGGAAGAACACAAGGCCGGTGTACATAAAGTGGCCTTTGCCGTATTTGGCGTAGATGAGACTACCTGTTTTGGCAGCCTCGTTGGTGTCGGCCATGCTGAAAATGGGTTCGTAGGCTTTGTCGGGGTCAACGGCGAAGTAGATACCGCGCTCCTGAATCCATCCTGCAAAGTCGGCGTCGGTGATTTTGTTAGGGGCGTTGAGCAGGGGGTGCTGTGGGTTCAGGAACGTCACTTTGGCATCTTCTTCAGTGATCCGGTCGCGACCAATCGAGAACGGATAGGGGCCAATCTGGTTCACTTTCAACCCGTTGGCCAGAATACCCGATCCGCCAGCCGTCATATACTGCACCACCATCGTACCCCCGTTTTTTACGTAATCGAGCAGTTTGGCCTGATAAAATTTCAGGTGGTCTTCGGTGTTGTAGGCCCGCACACCCACCACGATGGCGTCGAAACGGCTCAGGTCCTTGTCCAGGTCGGCCTGCCCCAACATGGTGACCGTGCAACCCATTTGCCGGAGCGCGATGGGTACTTCGTCGCCTGCGCCCATGATGTAGCCGATGTTTTTGGCGGTCGTTTTCACGTCGAGCCGGACCAGTTTGGCCTCGCTCGCGGGGAAGTTCGTTTGGGTCGGAATGTGCTTATACTCCACCAGACGGATACCCCGCGTGAACTGTCCGGCTGTGGTCGTCGCAACGGCTTGTAGCTTACCGTCACCAGCCTTGCCCGTGGGCGTTACGGTAAAACTCAAACGTGCTTCCTGCCCTTTGTCTTTCAACTCAAACGGAACCTGCGCGGGGCTAACCTGCCAGCCTGCCGGAACCGACAGAGCCAGGTTGCCCGATACACCCGCCCGTCCGGCTTTCACCACGGCTTCAACGGTTTTGGGCGTGTTGTCGGCGAAGGCATAGACCTTCTCGGCGATGTTGGTCATCACGTCGGGCTGTACTACGAACGGGCGGTAAATTTCGCCATCGACGGGGTCGGTCGATTTGAAGATCCAGGGACGGGTAAACGTAAATGCTTGACCAGCAATATCGAACGTGAATTGCGTGGTGAGAGCAGCCGGGTTTTCGGGCAGGCCAATGAGCCGTTGGTCACCCACCTGGAACAATCCTTTTTCGAGCGGTTTTTCGAGCCAATACGGTTGCGAGATGGCCTGATTAGCCGGAATCATGATCTGCGCAGGCAAGGGTACAATCTCGTTTGGTTTCAGTACGAGGTTGAGTGTGGTATCGCGCCCGGCTATATTGTCGCGCACACGCACCAGCCGAACGGGCACCTCGCCTGTGCGACCCACGACGGTGGTGTTTACCCGGATGCGTTCGCCGGGGGTAGCGGCATAGTCGGCGGGGTTGGTCTCGAACCACAAACCCAAACACTGCTGAACGAGGCTTTCGACCTCTGTCATCTTACTCCGAACGTTAACGTCGTTTTGGTCGAGGGCCTGCAATGCCTTGTATACCTGCACAAGCGCGGGCACCGAAGCCGCCGGACGGTCGGGTTTGTAATTGGCAATGAGATTGGTCACCAGCGTTTGCACGGTTTCGCTTCCTTTCACGCGTTTCCAGGTCATGTCGACCCCATCGAACGGGTCCTGTTGCATGGGATCGCCGTTTTTGGTGAGCAGGTAGTCGATGCGGGCACCCCGGTTAGCCGATACCCCAAACCCCTGACTCTTATGTTGCGAACGGCTTTCGGCGGCCACCTCACCATACGACTTGCCCAGCAACGGGTTGAACAGGCCCGTTTCGATGCCGACCAGATTACCGGCCTCGTCGGGCTTTTTGTTGCTCATAAACGCGCTGGGAATGAATACGTTCCACATCACACGCCGGGCTTGCCAAGGCTTGGTGTAGGCCAGTTGTTCGGGGAATTTGGTCGGATCGTTGGCAATTTTAAAGGCTTCTTCGGCCAGATAGCCCGACGCACTGTGGTGCCCGTGACCGGCGCGGGCGTCGGGCGGGAACCGCGTGATAATCACGTCGGGCTGGAACGTGCGGATGCGCCAGACGACATCGGCCAGTACGCGCTCCTGACCCCAGGTCCGCACGGCCTCGTCGGTCGATTTAGAAAACCCGAAGTCGTAGGCGCGGCTGAAAAACTGCTCCGGCCCGTCGACGCGCCGGGCGGCCAATAGCTCCTGGGTCCGAATCAGACCAATGTATTCGCCCTGTTCGGTGCCGATGAGGTTTTGGCCCCCGTCGCCCCGCGTGAGCGAGAGGTAGGCCGTGCGGGCCAACCGTTCTTTGGCCAAATACGACAGCATCAACGTGTTTTCGTCGTCGGGGTGGGCTGCTACGTACAGCACCGACCCGACGACGTTCAACTTTTTAAGATTCAGCAAAATCTCGCCCGATGGGGTTGATTTAGCGGGGCCGTAGGGCACCTGCGCGAAAACCGTTGACAGCGAGAAGGTAAGAAAACAGATTTGGGCAATTGAGCGGAGTGTTCCAGACACGGCGTTGTGTAGCTTGTGAGTTGTCAGACAAACAAAGATACAACGGCCCTAATCTACTTTCATAACCCGTAATGTCTGCGAAGGAAGTCCCTCGGTTGTTATCTGCCATAGATACGAGCCTGTCGGTAGGTTTCGGACATCTGCTTCCAGACCGTCGGGCGTGGTCTGCGTGGTTACCGGCATCTCTGTTCCCGACGCGTTTACAAACCGACTTTTCCAGTTTGCCTGCAACACCATCGGCCAAACCACCCGAACGCGCTCCGTGGCCGGATTTGGCAGAACGGTTAGTCGCAGAAGAGCGGGGAGTTCGGGCGATGAAGCCAGTCGTGCGGCTCCCGTGTTCGCACAGGTGGCCCGGATGTTCCAGGTGAGCGATGTCTCGATGCCCGACTGCCGGGCCATGAGCGTGAGGGTTTGGGCGTCGCGCCGAACACCTGCCCCTAGTGTGTGCGACGGATTGGTGGTCCAGCCTGTTACGCCCGGAGCCATAAACTCAACCGCGCTTCCGCTTCCACCCGTTGTTCGAAACGTCAGTAAACCGCTTTGACAGTTGTATTCGGGCGTTAGCACGGCCAACGGACCTGATACCGGAGTCGAAGGGGTGGGGGCAGGCGGTGCGGTAACAGGTGGCGTAGGCTGAGCAACGGGTGGGGTGGGAGCGGAGCCGTCGCAGAAACCCCGTTTGTTCCAGTTCAGCGAAACCTCAACGCCCGACTGTCGTGCAAAGATCGTCAGCGTTTGGGCGTCACGCCGAACGCCCTCGCCCAGCGTGTGCGACGGATTGGTGGTCCAGCCCGTTACGCCCGGCACCATAAACTCCACCGGACTGCCGTTGCCGCCCGACGTCGCAAACGTAATGGCTCCACTCTGACAATTGTACGCGGGAGCAATCACCGCAACAGTACCGCCATTGGTCGATTGCGACCCGTTGGACGGGGGTGGATTGGAAACAGGCGGGTTCGATGTGGGCGGAGGTGTGGGTGTCGAGGGCGGGGCGGGGGCCGACGGACCGGAGCCAGTACAGGCCCCCCGGATGTTCCACGTCAGCGACGTTTCGACGCCCGATTGCCGCCCAAAGATCGTCAGCGTTTGGGCGTCGCGCCGAACGCCCTCGCCCAACGTGTGCGACGCGTTGGTAGTCCAGCCTGTTATGCCCGGTACAAAAAACTCCACCGGATTGCCGTTTCCGGCCGTTGCGCGAAAGGTAATCGCCCCCGTTTGGCAGCTGTAGGTCGGGGTTGTCAGCGCGAACGTGCCGACAGTAACGGGAGCAGGGGTATCCGTCTGGGGCGATGTGTTGTTCGGAATGGGTACACTCAACACATCGAGCCGGGCCACGGAAGAGGCATTCCCCACAGAAGGCAGCGAGGGCTGCGCACTCTGGAAATACGAAGGTGTCAGGTGCTCATTCCACAGATCGGCCAGAAAACCATAGGCATATTCCGAAAAGTGGATCAGATCGTCCCGATAGGTTTGCCCGGTGAACGCGTCGGTATAAGGTCCTGAAAAACAGTTGCTTACGGATTGAATGACCCTGTTTTGTCCGGCAATGACGCCGGGATCACGTTCATGGCCCGGATAAAATGGGTAAAACGATGCTCGCGCGATGGTCCACGACAGGTTGTTCATTCGGCTGTCGGATCGGGCCTGATTGATCAGGATACGCATGTTGTTCACGTATCCATCGGTCGTCTGAAACTTGTTGTCCGACTCGCCCTGATGCCAGAGCACACTCCGAACGCCCATGACTTTACCGTACTGTTGCAACGTAATCCGCAACGGTCGATACGGCGCATTGTTCGACCAGTCGCGGCCCGTAACGCGCTCCATGCCCTGTGCGGCTTCGCGCCAGTTGTTGGTCGACGAACCCGGATGAGCGGCCCCCAAAAACAACACGGGTACGCCCAATTTGGCCACGAGTCGGTCGCCCAAGCCACCCCAGATATAGAGCGGGTTGCGCGGACCACAGAACGTGCCCGCCCCGGCTTGTGCAAAGGTCATCGGCATGTTTTGTTCATTCAGGTTGCCCTCGCTTCCAGGCCAGAAATTTACCACCGATACCCGGTCGTCGGTGGCGGGCAGGCCCTTACCCGGCTCGCCAAAATTGTTCGACTGCCCCGACACCACGAACACCTCGCCCACCCCAATACGCTCCCGCCGGAGCCGACTGCCCTCGGCAGTGCCGTTCATCGCCATTACTTCAAGATCGTAGAAACCACCCGAGGCAGGAATGGTAAGCTGATACGCCCCGTTTTGAACGGTTCCCTCGTGCCAGTTGGTCGTTTGCCCACCCTGCCGGGCAACTAAACGACCCACAACCCGATCCGTTTGGCCCCCAATGCGGCCACGGACCGGGACCAACGCAGAATTGTCTAACCCTCGCTGGAAAACCATCCGGCTAACTGGCGAGTCGAGCGTAAGCGATTGTCCGAAGAGCGAGCTTACCTGTATGCTTAAGAAGCATAGTGAAAGAAAGAATGTAGACTTCATGACTCGTGGATAGTGATATAGGTACTATTAAAATTGTTAGTAAAACTCGCAATTGACTCACTATTTGTACTGATCCCTTTTTGATAGAAAGGGTTGGAAGCACAAATGAAATTTTTGATGTAAGTCTATCTGCCGACTATGAAAAGTCGGTTCACTCACTATAAATGAATACGTTATCGGTTTGTTTAAAAATGCGGGGACAATTTATTAAACCGTAAAATAATCTATTTATTTAGTGGACAATAAAGAGTCTCACCGGACGGGCAACACCCAGACGTAGTGGATGGGAACGCCTTCGTTGGAGATGCCTTGCACTACGACGCGTAGGCGCCGGGCTGTGTCGCTCAGGGGAAACACCAACCGCCCCTGCCCGTTTTGGTCACTTTGCCCCAGTGGCTCCCAGAACAGCACATCGCGCCGGTCCGTGTGGGTGGCTACCTGGGGCAAGTCATAGCGCGGCACATAGTATTCGCGGGGCGTAGCCAACCCCATTACCTGAAGGGGCGGGCCGGTGGGTTCGGGGATCACGGTCTCTCTAGCCCCCTTGCGGGTATAAATGGCAATGACGCCCGTTGCTGCCCTCGCTCCGTACATACCTGCCGTCGTTGGGTTTTTAAGAATCTCAACCCGAGTGACCATTCGAGGGTCAAGTAGATCAACCATATCTGCATCAGCATACACCCCATCAATAATAAACAATGGTGTACTATTGCCAACCATAGGGCCTCGTTTTAGCAATCGGATACCAGGAACCATGCGAAGTAGCTCCCAAATATCTTTAGTAGTTAACGTTCTATCATTACCTTCTACGATCAGCGTTCCGTCAGCCTCACTATGCAGACTTGCCCGCGCCACCTCTACGGGCCGTTCGTCACGGGCAACGGACCGGGACGCCCGCACGATCACCTCGGCCAACTGCCGGGCCGTCGAGTCGCGGTAGAGAGCGGGCCACTCCGTTTGCCGCACCGACGCATCGGTGGTGTAGCGGGCCAATGTCGGCCAACGCGGAGCGGGCGCAGGCCGGGTCACAAACGCCGGGCTTGCCTCGGCAAAGCGTACTATAGCCCCCGGCGCTTTTGGCGTACTGGCCCGCACCTGCACTGTGTCGGCCAAGAGCAGCCCATCCATACTAAAGTGCCCCTTTGCATCGGTGGTCAGGCTGCGCATAAGTTTCCGCCCCTTGTTTTCGAGCAGGAGCCGGACCGTTTCGTTTGCCAGCGGACGGCCCCGACTATCTTCCACTCGTCCGCTCAGGCTCCAGCCGCCCGTGGAGTCGGCGGTGGGCGCGGGCAAGCGTCGCCAGCCCTGGGTGAGCAGCAGCAAGTCCAGATCGGAAGCGTTTTCCGGTAACAGATAGCGGTCGGGGTTCTCCACCCGGCCCCGCAGCCAGCTTGTCAGGAGCAGGTGGGTGCGTACGTCCGGCCCGCTCGTGTCGGCGGGCACCTGATCGGCATCGGTCACGGCTGCCGACCAGATGGCCACCACGGGGTAGTTCTCCGCATCGCGAAATTGTAGGCCGATGCCCACCGTTTCGCGGGGGGCAAAGCGCGGTCGGGCTGTCGACACCCGCATCTGCACGGCCACCCCCCGCTCGGCCACGAACACCAGCCGCTCGGCGCGAGGTTGGCCCGCCGTATCCCAGAGCGTGAGTCGGCTGACGCCGGGAGGCATGTCGGCCAGGGAGAGAGAAAAACGGGCTTCACCCCGGCTCAACTGCCATTGCTGGCGGTAAACCAATTGTTCCCGGTGTTGCACCGTAACATAAACAGGCTGCTCCCGAAATCGGCCAGCCGCCCGAACAGTCACTAACAGCCGGGCACTATCTGACAGGGCATCTGCCGCCAGCGACCACCCCTCCGACTCAACGGGGGGCAGGTTCACCGTCACCCCACTCGCACCGGAAGGGCCGTCGAGCCGGGCCATGTAGCGTTCGCCCGGTTGGGGCGTAAGTTGTGCCAGCCCTAACCCCTGGGCATTGGTGGTGAACTGGGCAACCTCCGCATTGGCCCCATCGACAATGCGACCGCTCACGGCCCGCCCCCGCCCGTCGGGCTGCACGACCCGGATACCCAACCGGGCCGGTACGCCCGCCAGCCACCGCCCGCCTTCGGGCAGCAGTTGCACATCGAGCAGATCGGGTACACCCGCTGCCGAGCTGGTGGGAGTGATTGCACCCCCGCCGAACGCATCGGTACGGCCCCCTGGCAGGCGAATGTTTTGCACGGTCAGCTCTGACTCGAAGGCTGGGCCACCCGTCACTCCATCGAGACCCGTGTAGGCCCGTAGCCGGTAGGTGCCCGCCTGTAAGGTGTCGGACAGGCGCAGGCTGCCCGTTGCCCGGCCCTCTTTCACCGTTAGCCACTGGTGAGCAATGCGCTGGTTGTCGGGAGCCACCAGCTCAATCTGTAAGGGGGGCGTGTTTTCGATCAGGGGCAACTGCCGCAACGCGTCCAGCATGTAGGCACTCAGCCACAATTGATCGCCGGTGCTGTAAATGGACTTATCGGTATGCACAAAGACCAGCGGGGCCTGATGGCTCACCGGCCCCTGCCGACTGCTCACCAGCGAATCGAGCCGGGCATCGGGGCGGGCTTTGCGGCCCGATGCGATGGTGGCTTCATCGAGAAACTGTTTGTCGTTGGGCACCCAGTCTTCCGGTAGCAGGGTGGCCAGTCGGTCGGTGCCGAGGTAGCCCCGCACGTCCAGTCCGTTGCCGCGCGTCACCCAGCCGTCGGTGGTGAGGTCGAGGGTTTTGTTGGGCAGCAGCAGTAGCGAGTAGGCATAGGGCGAATCGTTGTAGGGCGAGTTACGGGCGTAGGTGCGGTTGTAGTAGACTTCCAGGGGTTGGGTGGTGGTCATCTGCCGCTCAAAGGGCAGTTCGCCGGGGCGGAACAGGGCCATCGCCCTAGTGGCGTCGAGCATTTGCCGCTCCGGGGTGAGCACCAGCGGCATGGCCTGCGTTCCGCCCGCGCTGCCATCCATCACCAGCGGAGTTTGATACACCATGAAGCCCTCGGCCTCGTGGGTGCCCCGGAGCAGGCTCGCCAGTAAGTGGTGGAGCGAGCCGTGGTAAGCTTTGAGCTGGTTGGCCTGCCAGGTGGCAAGTTGTTGAGAATTAGCGGGTTTAAGCTCCTCAAAGCGGCAGTCGCCCGCAAAGTCCATGCGACCCTTGTACAAATCGAAGTGGAGCAGGGTATAGTGGAGCTGGTAGCCCAAAGCCCCGTTCTCGATCACCAGCGGCTCCGTGGCCGATACCACGAAATGGCCTTTTTCGTCGGTGAAGCGTAGGGCGTCAATGTTGATGATGCGGGTTTGTCGGGCGGATGGTCTGTCGCCGAGGAGTTCGCGGCTAAACTGGCGGAGTTGCCGCTGATTGGCCTTGGTACGCCGGGCCGCGACGGTTACGGCGGTTAGTTCATTGCCCGATGATTCGAGTTTGAGATCGACGGTGTAGGTGCGGGCTTCGCTCAGGCGCAGGGGCTGGCGGTGGTATGCCCCACCATCGACCCGACGAGTTCGTGGACGCCCAGGGGCAGGCCAGTGAGTCGGTAGCGGCCGTTCTCGTCGGCGGTGGTGCCGCGCGTGGAGTTGTTGAGATAGACGGTAGCGAAGGGTAGGGGTTCGCCCGTTTTGGCATCGAAAAGCTGACCGGCAAGGGTCGCGGTGGGCGATTGGGCGAAGGTGGAGCTAAGGAGCGAGAAGCACGATAGCCAGAGGAGTAAGCGGAGCTTTTTCATGGTAGTGGTTTAAGGAAGGTAACCTGCCTGGCTTCAACGCATAACCCGTAGTAATCAAATTGAAAGGGTAAATACACTGAGAGTCAGAATATATCGGTTTTGGATGTGAAGTAGACAAAAGTGCATTTTTTAATCGAATTTTTAACTCTTCACAAAAACAGACTGCCCGTGATCGTATCAGCCATCCAGTCGATGTACCAACATGATCACGGGCAGTCCCGATCAATCTAAATTCAGAATTACTTTTTCGTTACGCGAATCGAAATCCGGCGATTTTGCTCACGGCCCGCTTCGGTATCGTTCGAGGCAACGGGGTGTTCCTGTCCGTAGCCTTCCGACTCCAGACGAGCCGCGTCGATGCCTAATTTAGTCAGTTCGCCTTTCACCGAAACAGCCCGGTCGCCGGAGAGTTTGAGGTTGTTGTTGGCGTTGCCCGTGTTGTCGGTGTAGCCGCCCAACTTGATGTTCACGTTCGGGTAGGCCTTCAAAATTTCAGCGATGTTGTTCAGTTGTGTGGCTGACTCGGGCTTGAGTGTCGCGCTACCCGTCTCGAACGTCAACCGGTCGAAATCGAACCAGGTTTCTTTGTCCACAACCTTATCCGACTTGATGAAGTCCAGCAGGTTGGCTTCGATACCTTTCGCACTTACGCCTTTCAACGCAACGCCCCCGTCTAGGGTCAGGTCGGTCAATTCAACCTCGCCATCGGCGTTGGGTGTCGAAACGTTGGCGTTGTCGGCAGCGGTCGATTTTTCGAGGTCAACGCCTGCAACACCACCAGCAGCGGTGATGTTTTCGGTGGCGTGGGCACCGTGATCGCTTGACTTAATGGCGATGTACGGCGCAATCACGAGCGATACAATCGACATCAACTTGATCAGAATGTTCATCGACGGACCCGACGTATCTTTGAACGGATCGCCCACGGTGTCGCCCGTTACGGATGCCTTGTGTGGCTCCGATTTCTTGTAGAACATCTGCCCGTTAATCATCACGCCCTTTTCGAACGACTTCTTGGCGTTGTCCCAGGCACCACCGGCGTTGTTCATGAAAATACCCATCAACACACCCGACACAGTCACACCGGCCAACAAGCCACCCAGTACTTCAGGGCCAAAAATGAAGCCCACAATCACCGGAACCGTGAGGGCAATGGCACCCGGCAACACCATCTCGCGGATGGAAGCCTGCGTTGAAATAGCCACACACTTTTCGTATTCGGGTTTACCAGTGCCTTCCATGATGCCCGGAATTTCGCGGAACTGACGGCGAACTTCTTCCACCATCGCCATAGCGGCACGGCCCACGGCGGCAATGGCCAGCGACGAGAAGATGTACGGAATCATGCCGCCCACAAACAGACCCGATAGCACATCGGCTTTGTAAATATCAATGGCCGAGATGCCCGACAGACCCACAAATGCAGCAAACAGGGCAAGAGCGGTCAAGGCAGCCGAGGCAATAGCAAAACCTTTGCCCGAAGCAGCGGTGGTGTTACCCACGGCGTCGAGGATGTCGGTGCGACCCCGAACCTCTTCGGGTAGGTAGCTCATTTCGGCGATACCACCGGCGTTGTCGGCAATGGGGCCGAAGGCGTCGATGGCCAACTGCATGGCGGTGGTGGCCATCATACCAGCGGCTGAAATAGCCACCCCGTACAGACCCGCAAAATGATAGGACGTATAAATACCAGCGGCCAGAACCAGAATCGGCAATACCGTCGACTCCATACCTACCGACAAACCGCCGATGATGTTCGTAGCGGCTCCCGTTGCCGACTGCCGGATGATCGACAGTACCGGACGACGGCCCATTGCGGTGTAATATTCGGTGATGATCGACATCAACGCGCCCACAATCAGACCCGTTACGATGGCGTAAAACACGTCCATCCGGCCAAACTCAACCCCCCGAATTTCCATTGTAGTGTCGGGTAGCATGTTCGTTACCAGGAAGTACGAAGCAACAACAGTCAGAATAATTGACCCCCAGTTGCCGAGGTTCAGGGCTGCCTGCACGTTTCCGTTGTCGTCTTTCACGCGAACGAGATAGCAAGCTAGGATCGAGAAGATCAGGCCCAGGCCAGCAATTACGATGGGTAACACAATCGGCGCGTGGCCCAGAATCGGGTCATTCGGGATAATGATTTCGCGACCCAAAACCATTGTTGCCAGGATAGTAGCCACATACGAACCAAACAAGTCGGCACCCATGCCGGCCACGTCGCCCACGTTATCGCCCACGTTGTCGGCGATGGTGGCGGGGTTGCGCGGATCATCTTCGGGGATACCGGCTTCCACTTTACCCACGAGGTCGGCTCCAACGTCGGCGGCTTTGGTGTAGATACCACCGGCTACACGAGCGAACAGCGCGATGGACTCGGCACCGAGCGAGAAACCCGCCAACACTTCGAGGGCGCGTTCCATCGGGATACCGTTAACGGGCAGAATGCCATTAACAACTTCGGCACCGGCCACAAAGTAGTTATACAGAATAATGAACAGCACGCTCAGACCCAAAACGGCCAGACCTGCCACGCCAATGCCCATTACGGAACCACCCGTAAACGACACGTCGAGGGCGCGGGTGAGGCTCGTGCGGGCTGCATGGGCCGTACGAACGTTGGCTTTGGTAGCCACTTTCATGCCGATATAGCCAGCCAGTGCCGACGTAAATGCGCCGAAGGCGAAGGCAATGCCGATGCTCCAGTGCGAATTGTCGACCAGCGTGCCTGACCACGACAAAATAGCGGCCACAACCAGACCAAACACAATAAGAACACGCCATTCGGCCTTCAGGAAGGCGATAGCCCCGTCGGCGATGTAGCCGGCAATTTCCTGCATCCGGGCATCTCCGGCGTCCTGCCGCGAGACCCACATAAACTTGGCGGCCATTACCACCAAGCCAATTACGCCCAGAATAGGGACTAAGTACAAACTCTGATTCATGAAATTTTGGTAACGATTTTAATAAGGCTTCGATTTTTTTTGCGGGCAAATATAAACCTTTCGAGACCGAATAGAAAATAAGATTGGAGCCGAAAAGCAAACCATAATCGGCTCAATTTCGTATTTTTGGGAAAAGATAAACTTATGGAGTCGCTCATATTTCATATTGAGGCTGACAAAGCCGACACAAATATGTTAGAAAGCATTCGAGCCTTCTTCGGTAGCCGTCGGGTACAGATTTCAGTTACTCCTGAAGCACAATCGCTCGTTGAACTGGAAGTGAAAGTGGAAAAAAACCGGCAATCGGGTGTGGCATATGTGTTTGAAGGTGATTCCTTTGCTACCCTTACGGAACAATTGCTCAACGATGAAGCGGTTGATGTACAGGGGTATAAACAAACATTGCGTTGAGAGCCGTCAAATTCCTAAACGATACTTTCGATGATTTTCTGGAAATCTCCCGAACCGATAAACAGCTTTTGAAACGACTTGCCCGACTGATTGAGGAATGTCGAAGAACGCCTTTTGAGGGAATTGGTAAAGTGGAGCCGTTGAAGGGGAACCTAAGTGGTTTGTGGTCTCGACGCATTACGGATGAACACCGGCTCGTGTATGAAGTTACCGACACCGAAGTAATTATACATTCGGTGCTAGGACATTACGAGTAATTTAAAAGTAAGCAACTCCATAGCCCGATGCGCTCAATTGTTATTATCGGTAACGGCATTGCGGGTATCACTGCCGCCCGCGAAATCCGCAAACGCTCCGACGACAAAATCACGGTGATCTCGTCGGAAACGGACTATTTCTACTCGCGAACGGCCCTGATGTATCTCTTTATGGGGCACATGGAATACCACCATCTGAAACCCTACGAAGACTGGTTCTGGGCCAAAAACCGTATCGATCTGGTTCGCGGGTATGTGGAGCGGATTGATTTTGAGGGGAAGGCGTTGCATTTGGCCGAGCGTAGTGTTTCGTACGATGTGCTGATTCTGGCCGTTGGCTCGAAACCTAACTTTTTCGGGTGGCCGGGGCAAGGGTTGCGCGGGGTGCAGGGCCTGTATGGGATGCCCGACCTGGAACGAATGCAGGCCGATACGAACGGCGTTCGTCAGGCCGTAGTGGTTGGGGGGGGGCTGATCGGCATCGAGTTGTGCGAAATGCTCCTGTCGAAAGGAATTCAGACGACGATGCTCGTGCGCGAAAAAAGCTACTGGAACAGCGTGTTGCCCGACGAGGAGTCGGCCCTGATTGGCGACCACGTCCGCGAACACCACGTGGACCTGCGCACCCACACTGAACTCGCCGAACTCCACGACGACGGCACCGGTAGGGTAGGGAGCCTTACCACCAAAACCGGCGAAACCCTTCCGGCACAATTTGTGGGCATTGCCGTTGGTGTCTCGCCCAACATAGATTTTCTGAAAAACACCCCTCTGGAAACCGACCGGGGTATCCTGGTGAACGAGTTCCTCGAAACCAACCTTCCCGGCGTCTACGCCATTGGCGATTGTGTGCAACATCGAACACCGCCACCAAATCGCAAGCCGTTGGAGCAAATTTGGTACACAGGCCGGATGATGGGCGAAACCCTCGCCCAAACGATCACTGGGACGCGCTCGGCCTACGACCCCGGCGTGTTTTTCAACTCGGCCAAGTTTTTCGACATCGAGTACCAGACCTACGGCTTTGCGCCCGCTCATCTCAATGAATCTCCTGATCTAAAAACTTTCTACTGGCAAAACGCGGCCCGCAAAGTGGCCATGCGATTCTATTTCCGGGCCGACACCGGGGTTGTGGTGGGCATGAATACGCTCGGTATCCGGCAACGGCAGGCCGTATGGTCGCGCTGGATTTCGGAGGAGCGCACTATCGGTGAGGTGATGGGTAATTTGGAGAAAGCCAACTTCGATCCTGAGTTTTTCCGTCGGTACGAAGATGAAATTGTCGATGCGTTTCAGGGGCAGTTTGCGGAGTGGCGGGTGGAGCGGAAGAGTCGGTCTATTTTTGCTAAACTATTTTAACCACGGAGTACACGGAGTTTGGCACGGAGTATTTGTCATCCCGACCGGTCCGCCGGTGCGGAAGGAGGGATCTAGTTGGCTTGTTGTCAAGTTGTGAGTGCCAGAAATAGATCCCTCCTTCCGCACCGGCGGACTGGTCGGGATGACAAATACTCCGTGGTTATATAAACATGAACGTACTTCTCCTCAAAATCACCCTGATGCCGTGTATCATTGCCTTTATCACGCTGGTAGCAAGGCGGTGGGGTAATCAGATCGGTGGCCTCGTGGGCAGTATGCCCTGGGTGGCGGGGCCAATCACCTTGTTTTTTATCATGGAACAGGGCAAACCGTTCGGCATTCAGTCGGTGCCGGGGGTAATGGTGGGGATTCTGGCCCTGATAAGCTTCTGTTTCAGCTACTCGTATTTCGCGCAACACCATCGCCCTGCCCCAACGCTACTCCGAGCATACGGCGTGTATGCCACGGCGGTAGTTCTGTTCATGTATATCCTTAAGCCGGGTTTAGTAGTAAGCTACGGACTGGTGCTGACAAGCGTTTGGCTCGCACTACGTAATTTCCCCAAGCCAGGTCCCCCGTCCGCCAACCCCCGCCGACTGCCCTACGAAATTCCTATTCGTATGCTTGTGGCTACGCTGTTCGTGCTGCTCATCACCGGCCTCGCCCACGTGTTGGGACCAACCTGGAGCGGCATCCTGACTCCATTTCCTATTCTGACCACTATTCTGGCCGTTTTTGGCCATGCGTTTGGGGGCAGCGGAGCCGCCATCAACACCCTGAGGGGGCTGGTGATGGGCATCTTTGGCTTCAGCACGTTCCTGTTCCTGCAAGCTTTCCTGCTGCCTCAATTCTCGGTAGCCGTGTTGTTTGGGTTGGCGTTAGTGGTCAATGTAGTTATAAATCTGGTGGCGGTGCGGGTGTGGTGATAGCGCGTAGTTAAAAATAAATTAAAGACGAGTTAGTCTAAAGATTAAGTAAACTCATATATTTGAAATTATTTCAAGTCAGTTTACTTAAAATTAGTCTTTTCTATGTCTCAATGTTTACAAAACTTTCTTCTTGGTGTGTCGCTTTTGCTATGCGCCCATTACGGGTTAGCACAGAACACAATCACAACGTTAGGTCTGTCTGCCAGTTCGGTTTGTCCGGGTAGTAAACTTCAAGTAGCGTTTTCACGCACGGGGGCGTTTGAAGCTGGCAATATCTTCAAAGCCCAACTCTCCGACGGGGGAGAGTATCGTGATGTGCCGTCGGGTCCGGCCAGTCAGATTGGAACAACGGGGAGTTTTGGCATGTCGGTTACCATCCCGCAATCCACACCAGCCGGCACCACCTATCGCGTTCGGGTTTTGGCCAGCAGTCCGGCGGTTATTGGTACGCCCAGCGCAACCGTCTTGACGGTGCGAGGTACGGCTGCTAATCCAACTGTTTCGCCCGTGTCTTACTGCATAGGTCAGCAAGCCAACCCGTTGTCGGCTGTGGCAGCCGGTGGAGGAGGACTAATTTGGTACACGGGTCCACTGACAGAAACAGGCAGTCAGGCGGCTCCAACCCCCTCGACAACGCAATCGGGAACCAGTACGTTTTACGTAAGTCAGACGGTAGGCATTGCCTGTGAGAGTCAACGAGTGCCGGTTTTGGTCGTAGTAAACGGGTTACCTACTGCGCCGATAGTTCCTCAGCCAACGATTAATGTACCCTGTCCGGGGGTGACTTTGGGACCATTAGTAGCTACTGGTTCTAATTTGAAATGGTACACTTCAGCTACGGCAGGAACGGCAACATCATCAGTAACCCCAAACACTACGAATGCGGGCTTCCAGTATTATTATGTTAGTCAGACAGTTAATGGTTGCGAAGGACCGCGAACCAGCGTTACGATAGATGTTCCTCGGCGATTGTCAAACCAATCAATGTTAATTTCTGCGGAATCGTTGACACTGTGCCAGGGTGAGAAAGGAGGTATAAGTATCAACAAGCCTGATGGTAACTGGATTGCAATGAATGTCGCAGGTGAACCAGATCGTGATCAAAACCAACCTCTGCCAATTAGTAATTTTCGTAGAGGTTCTGTCTTTGGATGGGGCTACAATGCAATAGTTGCAGGAACCCATCGCTATTTCTTCACTTTCTCTTATACAAATGATTGTCAATCTGAGCCACATGTTGTAACCATCACCGTCAAACCTACCCCCGCACCGCCCACCGCTCAGGGCGTTACTATTTGCCAGAACACGCCCGCGCCCTCGCTAACCGCAACAGGCCAGAACGTGCTGTGGTACAATACGCCAACGAGTGGAACGGGCGTTGACACGGCTCCGGTGATCTCGTCCTCAACTGCTCAACGCAATACCTATTACGTCGCTCAGTCGCTGAACGGTTGCGAGAGCGGGCGAACTCCCGTCAACGTGGTTGTCAATGGTACACCGGGCGTACCGATGGTGGCCCCAACGGGACTGGGATATTGTCAGGGCGTTACGGCTCAACCGCTGTCGGCAACCGGAAGCGGGCTGCAATGGTATCGGGAGTCGTCGGGCGGAAGCGGAGTCGGTTCTCTGACACCCGCAACGGATAAAGCTGGCGAAACAACCTACTACGTCAGTCAATCGGTCGAAGGGTGCGAAGGAGGACGCAGCAGCGTAACTGTGAAAGTGACAGCCGCCCCCTCGGCTCCGGGCGTAACGAGGTCGGTCAGTTATTGCCAACGTGCCACCTCTACCTCGCTTACTGCCACTGGCAACAATTTGAAATGGTATGATGGAAACGGAACCAGTCTTGCCAACGCGCCAACGCCCTCAACCGACAATGCGGGTACAGTGAGCTATTTTGTGGCACAAGCGGATGGTTTCTGCGAAAGCAGCCGATCTGAAGTGAAAATTACGACCAAGCCTATACCCGGTGTGCCAACTACTGCTAATGTAGCTGTTTGTCAGAATACCCCATCGCTTACTCTATCGGCTGCGGGACAGGCCATACGGTGGTTTACAGCCCAAACGGATGGCGATGCCCTGACAGCCGCTCCCGTTATCAACACGAGCCAGCCAACGAACGCCAGCTATTACGCCAGCCAAACCCAGGATGGCTGCGAAGGGCCACGCGCACCCTTAACCGTGTTGGTCAAAGCGTTACCATCAGCACCGGGCGTTACGCCCATAAATTACTGCCAGTTTGTAAAAGCGCAGCCTGTCTCGGCAACCGGAAGCGGAACGTTGCGCTGGTACAACACCGACGGAAACGCGTTTGATGCACCCCCGACGCCAGTTACTGACAAAGGGGCGGTGTTTACGTATCAGGTAGCCCAAACGATTGATGGGTGTGAAAGTCCTAAGGCCACGCTCACTGTCAATGTGTCAACCACTCCAATCCCGACCGTGGCCAAAACGACGGTCGAATTATGTCAGAACTCAGCGGTTAAATCGCTTGAAGCCACCGGGCAGAATTTAAAATGGACCGACCCAGCGGGCAACATATCGACCACCGCCCCCGCGCCACCCACTCAGAATGCAACGACAAAAGCCGATGGTGATGTGTATTACGTTACGCAAACAGGCGAGAACGGCTGCGAAAGTGCCAGAGTTTCTATTCGTGTTTTTGTGCAGGCAACGCCCGCCCTTGTTCTGACAGGTACAACCACAACGAATCTTGGATTAGAAGTCCCACTTCGTCTTGCCTTTACCGGGGTTGGACCATACCAGTACAAACTGTCGAATGGGTTGTCGGGAAGCGCGTTGAAGGATACCACGTTGATGGTGATGCCTACTCGAACAACCACGTATCAAGTACTCGAAGTACAAAATAAATGCGGGACCAGTGTTGGAAGCAGTGCAGCTACGATTACCGTTAACATACCCAGCATTCAAACACTGGCTCTAACAACGAGTACAGTCTGTGCGGGGAATCTATTAACAACAGCCTTTCTCCAGAATGGGGCATTTAACGCAGGTAGCGAGTTTAAACTGCAATTCGCCCGCCCCGAAACAGATTCCTCACGCATCCGGTACGTTGACGCTCTGAACAGTACTATGGCCAATGGGCAGATAACGGGCGTTATTCCAACTACTGCCACTGCTGGAACCTACTGGGTGCGGGTGATGGCTACAAATCCTAAATACCCAATCAATGGATCAGTAAGCCCCACGTTGCTTTCAGTTCGTGCGCTGCCAACGGCCAGTCTCACCGGAACGCAAACTATTTTTGAAACGCAACCCGCAACATTATCCGTGGCTTTCACGGGCGACGGCCCCTGGGAGTTCACCTACCGCGATAGCACAAATACAGCTGGGACCGAACAACGCATACAGACCAACGCAAACCCGCACGTGCTTGACATTAGGCCAATGAAAACAGCCGCTTACTACCTGACAGGTGTATCGAACGGTTGCGGTCTCGGTCCTCGGCCAACGGCGTTGGTTACGGTAACGGTGGCTCCGTTGCTGGGTATAGAAGACCCAACCTTGAGCGATGCCGTTTCCGTGTATCCGGTGCCGGTAATGAGTACGCTCACGATACGCATCGATGGGCTTGTTCCGGGTGAAACAGCACAAATAAACTTGACTCAGTCAACAGGGATTTCGGTTTGGCAACACAGCATTCGGCAGGCAACGTCTACAATTGAATTAGCAAACAAGCCTGCCGGGGTGTATATATTACGTGTTCGGGTTGGAGACCGAACGGCTACTAAACGGATTGTCAAGTTGTAAGGCGGAGTTGGGGGTTGGTTGTTTGCCGCATACGAAGCGTAATAGCCAACCCCCTACTTTATATCGAATTAAAGTGTTGTTAGGGCGGAAGCATTCGGCGTAAGAATCAACTATATTTGGTTCGTACCTAGACCGATGATTTTTCAATGACGCACCGTTTACAAACCCTCTGCTATTGCCTGTATTTTAGCTTGCTCACGCTCTGTGCGCAGGCACAGGTGTCGTTTACCCTTACGCCCCAAACATCGGGCACGCTTACGACGGCGGCTTTGCCCGTTACGGCGGTTTGCCCCGGCGCGTCGCTGACGGTGTCGTTTACGTTTTCGGGGACGCTCGGCACGGGCAACGTGTTCTCGGCCCAACTCTCGCCCGACAATGTCACGTATAGTACCCTGCCGTCGGGCGTGGTCAGTTTCACGAGCAGCACCCCAAGCACCACGGGGGTATCGGGGACCTATAGCCTGACCACCACGATCCCTGCTACTAGCCTCCCCCTTACTGCTTATCGCTTGCGGGTGGTGGCGAGTAATCCGGCCATCCTCGGCACGCCAAGCCCCACCACGCTCACCGTGCGACCGTCGCCAACGGCCCCCGTTACGCAGTCGGTAGCCGTTTGTCAGAACACGAGTGCAGTCGCGCTTACGGCCACGGGTCAAAATCTGCTTTGGTACACTACCCCAAGTGGTGGCACAAGCACAACCCTGACCCCGACTATGTCGACCTCGGCGGCTTTGCGAGCAACCTACTACGTGACCCAAACCCTGAACGGCTGCGAAAGTCCACGTGCGTCGCTGAGTGTGGTGGTTACGGCCACGCCCAACTCGCCCACGGTGGCTAGTGCTTCGCTCGATTATTGCCAGGGCAGCCCGGCCCAATCGCTGTCGGCCACGGGAATGGGTTTGTTGTGGTACACGGCCCCAACCGGGGGGACGGGCGTGGTTTCGGTTACGCCGAACACGGCCAATCTGGGTACGATAACCTACTTTGTGGGCCAATCGGTGAATGGCTGCGAGAGTGGGCGTAGTAGTGTGCGGGTGAGTGTCTCGGCAGTGCCAGCCGCCCCGGTTGTGGCGAGTTCGGTGAGCGTATGCCAGCGGAGTGTGCCCACCACGCTCACCGCCACCGGCACCAGTTTGCGTTGGTATAGCACCGCCACGGGCAGCACGTCCCTCGCGACAGCACCCCTGCCCCCCACTACCAACACCGGCACGACCAGCTATTTCGTGACCCAAACAACCGGCATCTGTGAGAGTACACGCGCCGAAACGCGGGTGTTGGTGAAACCCACGCCCACAGCCCCCACAGTCGCGCAACAGGTGGTTTGCCAGAACAGCCCTGCCGTTACACTGTTCGTAACGGGACAGGCTATACGTTGGTATGCTTCGCCGATTAGCAACGAGGTGTTGGCAAGTGCGCCCGTGGTGAACACCAATCTGGCCGTGGTCAGTATTTTTTATCCGACCCAAACGCAGGACGGTTGCGAGAGCCCACGGGGTGAGGCCAGTGTGTTGGTGCGGCCGTTGCCCTTGCCGCCAGGTTTGTCGCCCACCAACTATTGCCAGTTTGTTCGGGCGCAACCCGTTTCGGCTACGAGCAGCGGCCTACTGCGGTGGTTCAACGTCGACGGAAACCCGTTCCCGGCACCCCCAACGCCCATCACCGACCAACCCGCTTCGTTTAGCTATCTGGTCTCGCAAACGGTCGACGGGTGCGAGAGTCCACGGGCGGTGTTGGTGGTCAACGTGTTGTCGACGCCCGCGCCCACGGTGGCTAGCTCAACGGTCCAACTCTGCCTGAACGCCGTGGCTCAATCCCTGCAAGCCACGGGCCGGGGCCTGCGCTGGACCGACCCCACCGGGACCGTGTCGGCTTCGGCACCGGCACCCCCCACGCAGGCCGTGACGACCAACCCCGACGGGCTGGTGTATCACGTGACCCAAACCGGCGAAAACGGCTGTGAGAGTCCCCGCACGGCCATCCGGGTGTTTGTGTTGCCCATGCCGACCCTGAGCCTGAGTGGTAGTACAACGGTCAATTTGGGCCTTGAAGCCCCCTTGCGGCTGACCTTCACTGGCCCCGGCCCCTTCCAGTTCCGGCTCTCCAACGGCCTCGCCGGCACGGCCCTGCGCGACACAACCGTTCGTGTGTTGCCCATGCAAACCACGACCTATACGGTTACGGAGATACGGAACGGTTGCGGGGTAGGCACGGCGGCCGGCAACCCGGCCCTGGTGAGCGTGAATGTTCCCACGATTCAAACGGGTGGGTTGGTAAACGGCACCGTTTGCGTGGGGGGCATCGTCAGCGCGAGTTTCACGGCCAATGGAACGTTCAACACAGGGAGCCAGTTCCGCCTGCAATACGCCCGCGCACAGGGCGATACCGCACAAGCGCAGTTTGTTGATGGGATCAGCAGCAGTTTGCCCACGGGCGGGGTGATGGGCGCACTACTGCCCACAACGCTCGCTGCCGGAACGTATTGGGTACGCATCATCGCGACCAACCCCCGCATCCCGATTCTGGGCCGCATCAGCCCCACAACCTTGACCGTTCGGCCCCTGCCCACGGCTTCGCTCACGGGCACGCAAACCATCTACGATACGTACCCGGCCAACCTCTCCATCGCCTTCACCGGCGACGGCCCCTGGGCATTTACCTACCGCGACAGTACCACCACGGCGGGGCCGGTTCGAGGGGTGCAAACCAACGCCAACCCGCACATCCTCACGGTGAAACCCTCGCAAAATACCACGTACTATCTCACGGGCATCTCGAACGGCTGCGGCACCGGCCCGCGACCAACTGCAGCCGTCCTTGTTACGGTGCTGCCCCTGCTGGGCGTTGAGGATCAGTCACTAAGTGAAGCCCTCACGGTGTTCCCCGTGCCAACCCTCACCGAATTGACCATCCGAATCGAGGGGTTGACCCTCAACGAAACCGCCCGAATCGAGCTAATCGACCGGGCGGGCGGGTTGGTTTGGAGTGGGCAAAGTCGGCAGCGCGACACGCGTATTTCGGTGGCCGACAAACCGGCTGGTGTCTACCTGCTACGCGTACGGGTGGGAGATAGGCGAGCTTCCCGGCGGGTGGTACGGTTGTGAGTGTTCACCTCTTTCTCCAACCGGATCACGTGCAGGGTTAGCTCCTCAATTTTCTGGAGCAGGAGGGCGTTCATCTGCACTAGATCGACGCCCTCCTGCGCGACCATTTCGGCACTCGGCACACCGGGCAGGTGCTTGTGGTGCCGGATAAACCGCTCCACCTCCGAGAGGGGCGTGAGTCGGTAAGTGGGTGCAAACACGCGGTCGGCCCACTGGTTCGGGTGGTCGATCTGGAGCCGGTAACGGGCGAGTTCGGTTTCGCCGTGTTCATTCACGGTCAGGAACTGGTCGGTGTAGCCGTTGCGGAGCCGGTTGTTTTGTAATGCGCTGAATTTGAGCTTACCACCCGCGCCCCGCACGTTGATAATGCCCCGCACGTCGAGCGGAAACTGGGGCGAGTCGGTGCCGATACCCACATTCAGGCTGGTGTTGGCGGGGTCGCCCAGAACGATGGCATTGCTCACGCGCACCCTGGCGTTGAACCCGATAGCGGCTGCGTTGGTGAGGCCCGCCAACGAGGCATCGGCTTGTGTTCCCAAAAACGTATTGCTGTTGCCGTTGCCGTTGGCGAGTCCCGCACAGGACCCAAGCATGGTGTTACCACTGCCCGTCGTGTTGAAGCCGCTTTGGGTGCCAATCAGTGTATTGTTACACACCGTCAGGCTACTGTACCCGGCGGCAGTCCCCAAAAACGTGTTGTTGCTGCCCGAACTGTTGGCGTTTCCGGCGGCAGTCCCAACAAACGTGTTGCCCGAACCGAGCGTAGTGCTACTGCCCGCGTCGTAGCCCACAAAGGTGTTGTTGATGGCCGTGGTGCTGAGGGCCGCGCCCGCATTGCCCGACCCCACCACCGTGTTGAACTGCCCCACGGCGTTGCCGCTTTGGGTGGGCGAATTGAGAATAACGGTCGTTTGCGCTTGAGCAACAAACGGTGCCGCGAGACTTAAAAAGACGATGGTTGTATAAAGACGGTTCATGTGCTTAAGAAGTTAAGACAGGGGTGTTTCAATCTTGTGCAGATCGTTTTGTTTTTGTCCCGGAGGGACAGCATAGCGCAGCGTCGGTAGCTCTGTTGAACGTGTTAAAAAAGAGGAAGGAATTGATTTGTTGGCGGTACGCAGGCCGAGCAAAATGCCCACGACCCACAGCAATCCACAGGTGATCGGGAACCAGTCGGGGTGGCGCGAGAAGAACGACAGTTTCGTGTTGGCGACCATCGAAACGCTGCCCACCGCTTCGGCTCGCCGGGGTAGCAGCGACACAATTCGCCCGAAGGGGTCCACATAGCCCGAATAGCCCTGATTGGAGCAGCGAGCAATGCTTCGGCGGTTCTCGATAGCCCGCAACTGCGTGAACGCAAGTAGGATACGCGAACCGGGCGAGTCGTAGAACCAGCCGTCGTTCATAACGAAAGACAAGAATTCGACCGGACTTTGCCCGGTTTCGTCTCGAACCAGACCTGCAATGGTGGCCGGGTAAATTTGCTCCCAGCAGATCGCTAGGGCCAGTTTACGCGTGTTCCCTTTCTGATCGGTGAAGGTAAAGGCAACCGGTTTGTCGCCCAGCCTGACCGACGGTTTGCCGGGTCGTAGCCAGCGGTCGGCCCAGCGGAACAGCAGGGGAGAACGCTCGCTGAAGGCCAGGCTTTGTTGTTTTCGGTAGACCTGCAAATCGCCAGGTTTCAGCCCCATCGGTTCATAAATACGGCTCAGTTCGGGCGTAAATACAAAGGCTTCGTTGTAATAATGGGTGCTGTCAGTGGGCGTCATAATGCCCGTGGCAAACGGCACATTGTAGTACTGTACGTATTGCCGCATCCCCGCAAACAAGGCCGAATCCTGCAACAACGGTAACGGAAACGCGCCTTCGGGAGCGATAATTAGATCCGGTCGGGCCACGCTTGGTTGCGTTCGGTCGGGCAGGAGGTCCTCCGGCTTGACCTTCGCGGCTTTGGTGCCGAGGGCCACCAGTCGGCGGAGCATGTCGGCCTGCGTAGTGGGTTTGAGAGGGGCGTACGGATCTTCGTTCGTTTGCAGCAACCCAACGTGTACGGGCGGCAAACCCGATTTGATCACCGTCGACGGCACCGCCCGCACAAACCAGCCGTAGAGCAGCGGCCCGGCCAGCCACAACGCACTCACACCCGCCAGCCGCAACCCCACTTGCCGCAAGGGTTGAATTTCGGTTTGGTCGATGACCCGCGCCAGCAGGACATTAAACCCAATGGCCCAAAAAATGAGGCCCCATACACCCGTCAGATCAGCGAATTGATTGACCAGCAGCAGGTTAGCCTGCGTCGTGCCGGGGCCACCCACGGCCAGGTCGAAATCGCAAACGTAGAGCCAGGCCCACTCCCAAAACGCCCAGAACAGGGGCAGCAACAGCATCGCCTTACGCCAGCCAATGCGTTTTTGGACGGGATACAATAACGCCATCGGCACCCAAATAAACGGCCCCTGCGTGAGCCAGATCATGGGCATGGCCAGCAGCGAGTAATAACTGAGCCACCAGCATACAAACGGCAGGGCCACCAGAAACACGGGCAACGTAACCCGGACATGCTCCCCAAACGACCGCACCCTTCGCAGCCGGAGCAACACCGGCACGAGTGCGAACCACGCCAGCCAGCCCGTTTGGATCGGAAACGCGGGCCACGCCAGGCCGTATAAAACCCCGGATGTGAGCCATACGGGTGTTTTTTGGTTCAGCCAGTTCATCGCGAACATCCGCAGGCCGAGTTCGTAAACGTGGGCGACAAGCTGCTCGTCGGGACGATGGCCGAATACCGAACATTGCTGATGGTGGCTGCTTTCGTGGTAGGGTTATAGTCGGCGTAATTAGCCGTGATCCAGGTGCCCTCCTTCGTGACCCAACCCACCTGCGTAGCCGACTCGGTGTCGATCTCTACGGGGTCGTTGAGGTCACTTACGTCGAGGGTGTTTGTGGTGGTGGTCATGGTGTAGCGCAGGGCCTGAAACGACCCGTTGGGGGTATTCAATGTCCCGAACCCATCGAACGTGATGACGCTGCTGCTTTCGTACTGGATATTGTCGGTGGGGTCTTCGACAACTCCCTTGTCCGTGTAACTGGCTCCTAATGCGAGCGGTATCGTCGCAAACGAACTATTTAAATCGGGGGAACCCTGCGCGAAATCATTGCCGATTTTCCGATCAACCGAATAGCCCAGCGATTGCAACTCGTTGGATTTCAATTGATATTGGTTGAATCGAACAAACTGCCGATTACCGGCTATGTACTTACTGACGTGCGTAACCCCCGGCAAGCCCAGCCCTGCCGGAATGCTGCTGACGGCCACAAAATCGGCCCGGGCCACCCGATCTAACTGATTAGTAAGATCGGCGGGGAGGGTCCAGGTTTGAGCGGTAACGGCATTGGCTGCGCCAATCACCATATCGAAGGTTACATTTTCGCTGCCTGATGAGTAGCTCAACTGACTCTTTCCGGGCGAAGTAAAGGTGCTGAAGTCGGACCCTAACAGCGTAATGGCCCCTGCCGCGCCCATTTTCTTCCGCAGCCGGTCGGCGGCTTCCGAAACGAGGTTGGCTTTGGCTAAATCACGGGCGAAGGTGTTGCCGTTGCTCGCCCAGGCGTTGAGGGGTGCGCCCAGAACGGGTAACCCGAAAATCGACTTTCCCTTGTCGATTTTCCCGCAATCGGGATTCCAGCAGGAGGGGCTGCACCATCTGTTGCAGGCACCCGCCCAACTGGTAGTGTAGGTCAGAAACAGGAGCAACAGCGAGAGCGCGGAAACGCGGAACGGACGGGCGGAGTTGGGTAGCGGGGTTGTGTGCATAAGATGTTGCGTTTGGGGGGAATTTGGTTTGGAAGCAGGAACGATTACACAGAAAAAAGAGGAAGATTCGTGAACACAAACTTCGGGCCTTGCGGTGGTGAGTAAAATACTCCCAAGTAGGTAATTTTAAGGCGACTGAACCCCCGTACTTTTGCCTGTATGCGCGTAGCTTGTCTCCTGATCTTCCTAACCCTTTCTCGTTTCGTTTGGGCTGCTTCGCCTGTTCTACGAGCGGGCGAGGGATTTACGTCGTCTGATTTGGCGGGGTATCTGGCGCGGTTCGATACAAACCGGGCGGTGTCGGGGGCCGGGTTGGCCGGGGTCCGGTTTCGTCCGGTGCCCGAAACGGTGGTGAGCTACGTGGCCGACGGGCAGCACCATTATTTGCGGTTTCCGGTGACGAACGCAACGCCCAACGCTCAATCGTATGTGCTACACCTGCAACAACATTTTTTCGATATAGCCGAGGTGCTGACGTTTTCGGCAGCGGGTACGCTTTTGCGTACGCAACGAAGCGGCTGGCAAATTCCCATAACCCAACGCCCCCTGCCCGACCGGCTTCATGCGTTTCGGATGAACATACCCGCCGGACAAACGATTTGGGTGGTACTGCATACCAAAGTGGCTCAGGAACAGGGTATTGGTAAAGTTCTACTCCGCTTTCATAGCGAAGCGGCATTTATTCAAACGAACAACAACGAATTGTTTTTGCAGGGTGGGCTGTTTGGTTGCCTGATTCTGGTGTGCTTGTTGGGTGTGTTCCTGTTTGCCTACACCACCCAAGGCGTTTATGGCCTCTACAGCGTGTACATCCTGACCCTGGGTATCTATATCCTGAACGTGTACGGGCAGTTTGGCATGCTAACGAGCCATCCGGGACCATTGGTCGAGCCGGGTTTTGGGTACTGTATGTTGCTGCTTCAGTTGGCGTTTCAGGGATTTTTCTACCTGTCTTATCTGCGGGTGGATCTGCTCGGAGCCGTTTGGCTGCACCGTTGGGGTGTCCTGTGGTGTGGGGTCATTACCCTGGCGGCCATGAGCTACGTGTTTGGGATATCTATGCACCGACTCATACACGGAACGTCGGGCGTGGGGGGTATTCTGTATGCAGCAACCATGCTGGCTTGCCTGGGTTGGGGTTTTTACAGAAAACGCTCCGAGGCTGTTTGGCTGTCGGTTTCGCTGGCTCCTATGCTGGCCGTATTGCTCTATTATGTGCTGGCGGGGCGGTGGTTGCCGGTGTATCAGGGACCGTACACCAGCCTGGTTATTGTGCCGGTATTGATGTTCGAGACGGTCGTGCTGGCCGTGATGCTGGCGTTTCGGTTCAACGCCGACCGCCGACGGGCGTTGCTGCTCGTGGGGCAGGTAGAGCGCGAAAGCTCGCGGCAGGTGGTGGTGGCCCAGGAAGAAGAACGCCAACGCCTGGCCCGCGACCTCCACGACGACTTGGGAGCCACGCTTGGCCTGCTCCGGCACGAACTGGCGGGCCTGCAAACCAACACCAAACCCCTCCAGACTGATCAGTTGAATCCTTCGATGTACTTGATTACCAAGTCGATCAGCGATTTGCGGCTCATTGCCCACCACCTTATGCCTGACCAATTCACACGCTTAGGTTTGCAAAAAGTGCTGGCCGAAGCTGTACATTGGTTGGCCGAAATTCACGCGGGCACCGTCACTATCGAGTTTGTTACCTACGGCACCCGGCACCCGCTCCTGCTCGACGTGGAGATAAACCTGTACCGAATCGCCCGCGAACTGCTCAACAACGCCCTCAAACACGCCCATCCGCAAACGATTGTGGTTCAATTGATTTATCACCCCGACAGCGTTTATTTGTCGGTCGAAGACGATGGCGGAGGCTATGTCGTAACAACCCTGACCGACACGGGAATGGGCCTCAAAAACATTCGCCGACGCGCCGACTATATTGGTGCCCAACTCCTCACCGAAAGCAGCCCCCTGGGGACCCTCACAACCCTCACACTACCGTATGAACACACCCTTACCCCAACCACCCCGCGTGCTGATCGCCGATGATCACCCTTTGTTTAATGATAGTCTTAGTGTCCTGATTACCAGTGAATTGGGGTGGTCCATTGTGGGGCAGGTCTACGAGGGCAACCGCGTAGTGCCGATGGTTCACCAAACCAGCCCGAACCTGGTGCTGCTCGACCTGAACCTGCCTCAGCAGTCAGGACTACAAATTGCCGAGGAGCTATTGCGGGATTACGCGTCGGTGGCAATCGTGTTCATGACGATGTACGCCGAGGGTCGGGTGGTCGAAGAAGCCCAGCGGTTGGGCGTGCAGGGCTACCTGCTCAAAACCACCACCCGTCAGGACATCCTGACCGGCCTGCGGGCCGTGGCCAACGGGCAGCGTTATTTCGATCCGGGGCTTACCCCCACAACCGCAACGGCGGACCGCCCCGTGCCCGTGTCCGACGATTTTGCCCGTCGGCTCCAGCTAACGCCCCGCGAACTGAGCATTATCCGATACATCCAGCAGGGTCTTGGCACTGATAGCATTGCCGAGAAAATGCACCTTAGCCCCCTGACCATCAAAACGCACCGGCGCAACATTCACTTCAAAATTGGCACCAGCAGCACCGCCGAGTTGTTGCGGTTTGCTGCGGAGCAGAATATTTGAGGGGGATGCTATGTTAATTTTGTAATTCCATAAATTTATGAAACCGTTTCGACCACTACTTGCCAATCGATCTGTCTTTATTTGGCCCTTGCTTGTTGTATCGGCAACTGTTGCAGATTTGACATCAACGTATTACGCAAGCCCCGACCTAAGCCGGGAGTCTAATTGGTTCGTTGTGACGTTTAAGTTAGGATGGATAGGAATGATTTTGGTGACGTTTACCCTTACCCTCCTCTCAATTGCACTATATCTGTATCATCGTTTAATTTTCAAAATTGATGAGAAAAAAGGAGCATTCGAGACGCCTGCTAAATTTCTAAGATTGTACTTTTTCCGCGACAGCCACTACAACCTGAACAGATTCTACAACAACCCGGCAAGAGGCTTAAGAAGTTTTATTGAAGGTATACTAAATTTTGTAGGTTATTACTCTATTCGTTTGGCCGTTTTGTTCAAAACCTTTTTTGTGCTCACAAACACCTTGAATAGTGTTATAACCAGACACTATGAGGTAACTTTCAATACCAGTGGTTTTATAATGATTGCCAAGAATTCAAGTTGGACCAAAACGTGGATAGAATCTTTCTTTATTTGGTGGGTATGTAATGAACAAACTATTGATTTCACGTATCTACCGATTATTGAAGTTCTCCTGACGCTCCTGTGTATACCTCTTGTCGTCCAATTTGAAAAGAAGCGCATGGTTCAAAATGAGCCAGTTAGATTTTTGCAACAGCAAACCGAAGTGATGAATTAGCTAGACCTCAAACCCACTTGCCAGCATCAAGTCCCAGACATTAATCTGGTGGTCGTCGATGACCGTAATGGGCAAGTCCCAACTGTTGAACGACCACGTTTTGAGGTTGTCGGCTACCAGTATCCGGCGCGAGGCCGAGAATACCCAAATCACCCGTTCAACGCCCCACTGTAGGAGTTGTTCTGTTTTTTTGTGGAAATACTCTTCCTCATTCTGAAAAAAGTCTGACTCGTCAATTTTAATGTCCACTTCAATAATCACGTTGGGTGGCGTGTCGGAATATTTGGTTGAGTGAAAACCAACTTTTAGTTGGCCGGGACGATGAATAGCTATATCGGCAGAAAAATTACTATTGTTAGCTAAATGCAGACCAAGTTCAGCCGCGCCACAGAAATAGTCATCCGGCAGATTACGGAATAATACTTTTAAAATGCAATTCGTTATGAAGTACTGTAAAGTGCTGGTTCCCATGCTTATTTCTTCTATTTTTTTTAACCCCAGCATAACGTCTTTGTAGCCTTTTCGATAGATCGGATGGCCATCAAATTCTTCGTAAATCAGGATGCGGGGAACTGCGGTTGTTGTCTCCATCGTGTCAGGCCGTTGATTGTACCAAAGATACGAAAATGGCTAAAATTGGCAATTGTGTTGCGTTGCTAAGGCTGAGATTGTCGAAAACCCTCGCGTCAGCAATGTGTTTGGATGTAATTAGCTGACAGATAAAACAGTATAATTCATCCGGTTAAACACAACCGCATCGCCAGCCCGTTTCCCCAGCAGCAACGCCCCGATGGGCGAGGCCGCCGACACAGCGAAATAATCAGCCCCGTCGACAGTCAGTTTGCCCGCGCTGATACTGATGTAAAACGACCCCCGTGCCGTTTGCACCAAACTCCCCGGCACCACGATGAGCGACGTGGCGTCGGGGTTTATTTTTTCCAGGTCGGCCAGCATCCGCTGTGCATCGGCGAGGAGTTGCGCGTGCCGGTCGCGTTCGAGTTGGGCCATTGCCCGGCCTGTCTCGTACTTGTCGCCTGCCGAGCTTTTGGTCTCCGAATTGGCCGACTCCTGCGCGGCTCGCATGGCCTCGGTAGCCATGTCGATGCGGTCCTGCACATAGGCGAGGCAACGAGTGTACAAGAGTTGCTTTATTGGGTTTTCCACTAAACTAAATGAATATAGAACGGTTTCGTACTAAATTGCATACTTGCATGCTGATCGAAACAGGTAACAACATGAACTACGAACTAATTCGCCAACTCATTACCTACGCGGAGGCCTATGAGCAGGAGGCCACTCCATTAACTACCGACGACCCCAACCGCGATAGCATGGTTCACTTCGTAGCGTGGCTAAATCGGCGGGTAAGTGCTGAAAAACAGCAGGTTACTAAAGGGGGTTCGGTAGTGCAGGGAGGATGGCAATCGCCCGATATTCTGATTAGCATGTTGGTTTCGTTTTTGTATCGGTACGCCCGCGCCCTATCCAAACGCGCCCTCGCCGATACGCCCCTCGTGAGCTTTGACGACTTTACGTATTTGGCTGGTTTGCTCGGGAAACCCCTACAAACCAAAATGGAGTTGATTCAACGGAATATACATGAGAAAACAACCGGCATGGAGATCATTAAACGACTTTTAGCAAACGGCCTCGTTGAGCAACAGGACGACATGGTTGATAAACGCAGCAAGCGTCTGAAGCTGACGGCGGCTGGTTTCCAGATACTTGAGAAAATTTGGCCTGTTATGTCGCAGGTGGCAACACTGGTCGGTGGTACACTTCCAGGAGCCGAAAAAATGCACTTGGTGAGCCTGATGGACCAACTACATCAGTTTCATAACCCTATCTTCCTGAACGATAAGAATGAGCCAATAGAGGAGCTTTTAAAGTTAATAGCAAAAAAATAGTACAAAAACATTCAACAATTTTTAAACCAGCATGTTATTGTCCTGTAATCACTTCATTGCAGAACACATATGCGATTTCTACCGATACTCCTACTTAGTCTAGGATTGGGGTTAGTCCCCGTTCAACTTCATGCACAAACTGCCGACCAGCGGGTTGGTAACATTGTCGGCACGGTGCGTGACGGGGCAACCCAGGAACTCCTCATTGGCGTAACTGTGAAGGTGGCCAACGGCACACAGGGCGTCGTGACCAATACCGAAGGCCGCTACAAACTCACCCTGCCCGTTGGTAGCTACAACCTGATTGCCACCTACGTGGGGTACACACCCCTCGAAAAATTCAACCTCGTGGTCACATCGGGCAACGACAATCAGGCCAATTTTGAACTGAACGAAGAGAATCAACGCCTGAACGAGGTGACCGTCCGCGCCAACCGGGCCACCGCAGCCGCGTCGAGTATCACCACCCCTAATTCAATCCAACGGCTCACGACCGAGGAAATCAAAACTAACCCCGGCGGCAACTTCGACGTGTCGCGGGTGATTCAGACCCTGCCGGGCGTGGGCGGGTCGCCGGGGGGCCTGCGCAACGACATTATTATTCGAGGGGGCGCACCCAACGAAAACGTGTTTTATCTCGACGGGATCGAGATTCCGGTCATTAATCACTTCCAGACCCAGGGCGGCACGGGTGGCCCGCAGGGGATTTTGAACGTATCGTTTATCGAAGACGTAACCCTGTCATCAAGCAGTTTCGATGCCCGCTACGACAACGCGCTGGCGTCGGTGTTTCAGTTTAAGCAACGCGAAGGAAGCCGCGAGCGCGTGCAGGGCAACTTCCGCGTGAGCGGCACCGAACTCGCCCTGACCACCGAGGGGCCAATCTCCCCCAAAACCACGTTTCTGGCCTCGGCCCGACGGTCGTATCTGCAATACTTTTTCCGATTGATCGACCTGCCTATCCGGCCTAATTATTGGGATTTCCAGACCAAAATCACGCACCGGTTCAACAAAAAAACGACACTCACGGCTGTTGGCGTAGGGGCCATCGACGAGTTTAGCTTTGCTGTGCCCCGCGAAACCTCGCCCGACAAAGAGTTTGTGGTTCGGCGGGCACCCGTCGTGAATCAGTGGAACTACACGGGTGGCCTGTCGTTGCGGCACCTGATCGAAAACGGTTTTCTGAACGTCGCTCTCAGCCGTAATGCGTTTGATAACGCCCTTGACCGGTTCGAGGATGGGCGCACAGGCGACGAGTCGGCGCGGGCATTGCGGCTTCGTTCGCGGGAGATCGAGAATAAGCTCCGTATCGACATTAATAAATCAATCAATGGCTGGCGATATTCATACGGAGTCTCAGCACAATATGCTCAATTTCAGAACGATGTGTTCAGCCGAATTCGCACCGCCGTGTTCGATGCCGACGGTCGGCAGGTCTCGCCGGAGGTCCGCGTCCGGTCGAACACGGATCTGGATTTGGGCCGGTTTGGGGCATTTGTGCAAGTCAACCGCAACGTGCTGAACAACCGACTGGGCATCTCGGCGGGTCTGCGTACCGACATGAACACGTTCACCACCACCGGCATGAATCCGCTGCGTACGCTCTCGCCCCGGTTGGCCCTGAGCTACGCCCTCAACGAACGCTGGAACCTCAACGCGTCGGTGGGTCGCTACACGAAAATTCCGATCTATACCGTGTTGGGCTTCCGCAATGAGCAGGGGCAGTTTGCGAACCGCGATAACGAGTACATTGCCTCGAACCACTACGTAGCGGGCGTTGAGTTTTTGCCCAGTCCTACCCGCCGGTTCACGGTCGAGGGTTTTTACAAGAAATACAGCAACTACCCGGTCTCGGTGCGGGACGGAATCTCGTTGGCCAACCTCGGTGCCGACTTCAACGCCATTGGTAACGAGCGGGTTACCAGTACGGGCCGGGGGAGTATCTACGGTCTGGAGGTGTTTTTTCAGCAAAAACTGGTCAAAAATCTGTTTGTGGTGGCCTCGTACACCTATGTACGAAGTTTGTTTTCGGGCGCAAACGATGTTTTGGTACCCTCGGCCTGGGACAATCGACACCTATTTTCGGGCTTGCTGGGGCGTAAATTCAAGCGGGGGTACGAGATCGGTTTAAAGTATCGGTTTGCGGGTGGTGCGCCCTATACCCCGTTCGACCTGGTGGCTTCGCAACGTAACTTCCTGTCGCTGGGGCAGGGCGTCCTTGATTTTTCGCAGTTGAATACCCTCCGGTTAAACCCCCTGAACCAGTTCGATTTCCGCATCGACAAGAAGTGGAACTTCCGCCGGGCCACCTTCGATCTGTTCCTCGACGTGCAAAATGCCTTTGTATTGCCCACGCCCAATGTCCCCGACTTTGTGCTGGGCCGGGCTACTGATGGTTCCGGTTATCTAACCACCGACAACCGCCCTATCCGGCCCGATGGAAGCAATGGCGTTCCCACAATTCTGCCTAATAGCGACCCATTTGTCACACCAACCATTGGGTTTATTGTCGAGTTTTAGGAATCTCCACTGTTTCAATAGATTTCTCTAAACAACCCATAGAACAGCGCGTTGAAGGCTTGAGACTATACGTTTTAAGCCTTCAACGCGTTATGGAAAACAAAATTCCGCCCCAGCATCAGGACCCACAACCGGGTATTGAGGGGCAAATGACCCCCGAACCGAAATACATTCGGCATAACTACCGGGGATCGAACAAGCTCAGAAACAAGGTCGCGCTCATTACCGGGGGCGACTCCGGCATCGGTCGGGCCGTGGCCATTCACTTTGCCCGCGAGGGGGCCGAGGTTGCCATTGTGTATACCCCCGAAGAGGAATCCGACGCCCAGAGAACCAAAGACCTCGTGGAAGCTGAGGGGCAGGACTGCCTCTTGCTGTCGGGCGATTTGAAGAACCCCGATTTTTGTAAGCAGGTAGTCGACGACACCATTCGGGAGTTTGGGCAACTGAATGTTCTGGTAAACAACGCCGGGATTCAATACCCCCACGATCACTTCGAGCAAATCCGCGACGAAGACCTGCTCAAAACGTACGAAACCAATATTTACTCGTTTTTCAGGGTCACGCGGGCCGCTCTGCCTCATCTGAAGGAGGGAGATTCAATCATCAACACAACCTCGATTACGGCCTATCAGGGTCGCGCCGACCTGATCGACTATTCATCAACCAAAGGGGCCATTATGACCTTCACGCGGGCGTTGTCGGGTAATTTGGCCGAGAAGAAAATCCGGGTTAACGGCGTGGCTCCGGGGCCAATCTGGACCCCGCTGATCCCGTCGTCGTTCGATAAGCAGAAGGTGGCTATGTTCGGCAAAGACGTGCCGATGAAACGACCCGGTCAGCCGTCTGAAGTGGCCCCGGCCTACGTATTTCTGGCCTCCGACGATGCGAGCTACATTACTGGCGAAGTGATTCATCCGAATGGCGGGACGATAATTAATGGATAAACTAGTTTCAGGTTTCAATGCTACGCGTCTCAGGTTTCAATGCCTTCGGCGTTTCTGCTGAAACTTGAAACGCGTAGCATTGAAACTTGAAACGTAAGCCAGCCAACGTTATGCAAAACATGGAAATCGAAACCAAACCCCAGCACCAGGATGCGCAGCCGGGTTTGGAACATCAAATGGACCCCAAACCGATTTACATTCGGGACAATTACGAGGGGGCCGGTAAGTTAGAACACAAAGTCGCGCTCATTACGGGTGGTGATTCCGGCATTGGGCGGGCCATCGCCGTGCATTTTGCCCGCGAGGGGGCCGATTTGGCCCTGATGTATCACCCCCGCGAGGAGCAAGACGCTCAGGAAACGAAGCGATTGGTTGAGACCGAAGGGCGTCGGTGCCTGCTGTTGCCCGGCGATTTGCGCGAAATCTCGTACATCCGCGAGGCCGTGGGTAAGGTAGTCAGCACCTACAAGCGGGTCAATATTTTGGTGAACAATGCGGCCAATCACGTGGAGCAGAAGGAGTTTGTCAACATCTCCGACGAGCAGATGAAAGACACCTTCGAGATCAATATTCTGGCTATGTTCCGGCTCACCAAGAACGTGTTACCCCACATGGCGGCCTACGACAGCATCATCAACACCTCGTCGGTGGTGTCGTTCAAAGGTAGCCCGGCCCTGATCGACTACAGTTCAACCAAAGGGGCCGTGACGTCGTTCACGCGCTCGCTGTCGCAGAACCTGGCCGACCGGGGCATCCGCGTGAATCAGGTGGCCCCCGGCCCGATCTGGACGCCCTTGATTGTCTCGACGAAGTCGCCCGAAGAGGTGGCCGAATTTGGTAAGGACGTGCCGATGGGCCGCGTGGGGCAACCCGCCGAACTCGCCCCAGCCTACGTGTTCCTGGCCTCCGACGATGCCAGCTATATCACTGGCCAAACCATCCACGTGAATGGGGGCGAGGTGGTAAACTCGTAAAGGGTTTTTTAGACACAGAGACGCACGGAGCGGGAGGACCGCAGAGATGCATGGAGTTACACGGAGTTTTATAGCTCTGGGTAGCTCTGTGCTTTTTTATTGATGCTCACCTTTCCAAAACCTTTTGCCTTCACCCCCGGTTTTTAAGGTAAGTACTTCTACAATTCAACGCTATGAAACCGATTGATTTACCAGCCGACGAAGGTTCGTCGGTCAACAGTATCCATTCGCCGGAAGGCCGTACCCCCAACGATTACACCACCCGCCCCGGCAAACCCTACCCGCTGGGTGCCACCCCCGATGCTGAGGGCACCAACTTCGCCCTGTTTAGCGAGAACGCCACCGCCGTTTACATCTGCCTCTACGACGCCAACGACCCCGCGACGGAACTCGTCAGCATTCCTGTGACCGAGCAAACCGAGCGCGTTTGGCACATTTACATCAATGACATTGCGCCGGGGCAACTGTATGGCTACCGGGTCGATGGCCCCTACGACCCGCAGGAGGGCCATTACTTCAACCCCTACAAACTCCTGCTCGACCCCTACGCCAGGGCCATCCACGCGCCCGTCGAACACCACGACTCGTTTTTGGGGTATGACCTTAAGGAAGAAGGCGACGAGAAGGTGTTGACGATGGATACCGAAGACAGCGGCCCGCACATGCCCAAGAGCATTGTGATCGACCCGGTTTTCGATTGGGACGACGATGCTGCCCCGCAAACGCCCATGTCGCGCACGGTCATTTACGAGGTGCATGTAAAGGGCTTCACCAAACAACACCCGACCATTGCGGAGGAAATTCGGGGCACCTATGCCGGTATGGCCACGCCCGAAAGCATCGACTACCTTAAGCGACTGGGCATCACAGCGGTTGAACTGCTGCCCATTCATCAGTTTACCAACGAGAGCTACTGGGGCTACAACTCCATTGGCTTCTTTGCCCCGCAGAACACCTATTCGTCATCCGGCACAATGGGGCAACAGGTAACCGAGTTCAAAGCGATGGTGAAGGCGTTCCACAAGGCGGGCATCGAGGTGATTCTCGACGTGGTCTATAACCACACCGCCGAGGGCAACCAAATGGGGCCAACGCTTTCCATGAAGGGCATCGACAACCGGGCTTACTACCGGCAGGTTGAAGAAAATCCGATCTACTTCAACGACTTTACGGGCACCGGCAACACAGTCGACCTGACTCACCCCCGTACGCTTCAACTCGTGATGGATAGCCTGCGGTATTGGGTCACCGAGATGCACGTTGATGGGTTCCGGTTCGATTTGGCGTCGGCCCTGATTCGCGACGAGAGCGAGGCCGGCCGGATTTCGTCGTTCCTCGACACGGTTGCGCAGGACCCCATCCTGGCGCAGGTGAAACTCATTGCCGAACCCTGGGATATTGGTTCGTACCATGTGGGGCAGTTCCCGGTGAGTTGGTCCGAGTGGAACGGCAAATACCGCGACAATGTCCGCAAGTTCTGGAAAGGCGATGAGCATCAGGCCAACGAACTTCAATACCGTCTGCTTGGTAGCCCCGACCTCTACGGCAATGATGGCCGCTCGCCCAACAACAGCGTCAACTTCATCACGGCCCACGACGGGTTCACGCTCAACGACCTTGTGAGCTACAACGAGAAGCACAACGACGACAACGGCGAGAACAACAACGACGGAGCCAACGACAACGAAAGCTGGAACCACGGTGCTGAGGGTAACACCGACGATGCCGGGATTATCGCCCTTCGCGAACGCACCAAACGCAATTTCCTGACCACCCTCTTGCTCAGTCAGGGAACGCCGATGATTGTGATGGGCGATGAGTGTGGCCGCACCCAGAACGGCAACAACAACGTGTATAATCAGGATAATGAGCTAAGCTGGATGAATTGGGACTGGACGGAGGCTCAGCAACAGCTCTTCGATTTCACGAGCCACCTGACTGCCATCCGCCAGCATATTCCCCTGTTGCGTCGGCGGAAGTTTTATGAGACAGAGCAAATCGAGTGGCTTCGCCCGGACGGGCATTCCATGAACGATGCCGACTGGCAAAACGGCAACACGCGTTGTGTGGCCCTGTCGATCAATGGCGAGAAGGTCGAGGAACAAGAGGAAGATGGCACCCCCATCGCGCCTGATCATCTCGTCTGGATACTCAACAGCTACTGGGAAGACCTGCCTTTTACACTGCCCCGACCCGGTCGCGGACATCATTGGGCTATCCTGGTAAACACCTCCGACGGGCATTTCAGCGAGCAGGGCGATAAGATCACTGTCAAGGAGAAATTCACGATCCCGGCCCGCTCGTCGGTGTTGTTGAAGTTGGTACGGTAGATGATTTGCGTTTTTTGTCATCCCGAAGCATGAGGGATCTACTCTGCTTACAATCAAGTTGAGAATAAGCAGGATAGATCCCTCATGCTTCGGGATGACAAAAAACTTGTGGTTAAAAAAGCTATTTTTTGAACACCCAGCTCAGCTCCTCGACCTCTGCATCACCCAGCGCGTCGTACAACTCGCGGTCATTCGCAAAGGCCAGTTGAGTAAGCCGTAAACTCTCCACATGAATCTCAAATTGTGCTGAGTCGAAGGGCCACGGATCAAGTCCCACAGAGCCGTCGTTGCGTTGAAAAATGAAGTATGGCGTGCCATCCGGCCCCTTGCTCACCTCCAACCGTCGTTCTTCCATCTGCAATAACTCCTGGCACAGCACTAGCGACAGTGCATCGCACCATTGCAGAAAATCATAGGCGTATTTGGCCTCGGCCACACTCGCTTTGTACTGCTTCCGCCACTTCGTTTGATTGCTCTTCTGTTGGTCCAGAAACTCATCGAGGGCCGGGTCGGTGCCGCGTTTCGGTTCGTATAAAAACGTGGTGTGCATCGACAGCATCAAGGCGTTCCAACGGCTCTTTTCCAGGCCAATCTGGATCATGTGCTTAGCCTGCTTCACCGAGTATTCGAGCGTTCGGAAATCGAGCGGGGCACCGGCTTCGGTCAGGTGATTGCGACCTTCCCAGGCGTCCTGCCCGTCGTCGTGTTCGGATAAGGCTACGAGCGTCTCGGGCCAGCGGACGGGGCGTTTATCGGCGGCCCAGTGCAGGGCTGCCTGCATGGCAAGCAGCCCGTGCGCCTGTTGTTGAATAATCCGCCAACCCGTGTTTGTGGGCGTAGCGATCATCTAGTTATAAACTTTCTTGTTCTCGCCCTCCTTATACGTGTCGCCTGTTACGGCAGCGCGGGCCATTTCCAGAAACCGTACCATTCGGCTTGAGTTTGAATCCCAATACTCGGCCATGTTCGTATGCACTTTCAGGATGGTCAATTGAGGGTCGTCCTTGCCTTCGGGGAACCAGGGCTTAGCCATTGGCGACCAGAGTTCCTCGATTTTTGCCCGGTCGTCTGTCTCCTGCGCCGTGCCACTAATCGACACATACGACGAGTCGCCGGTATCGGCAAAGCTCAGGTTCACCTGTTGCTCATGGTTCTCGATCTGATCAACTTTGGGGGAGCTTTTCTTGGTAAAGAACCAGAGTGTTCCGTCGGTGTCCATCTGCATTACGGCCATCGGACGGCTCACCAGATGCCCGCCTTCGTCAACGGTTGTCATCATGGCGATTCGGATGTCTTCAACTAGTTCTTTGATCTTCTCCAGATCGGGGTTGTGCTGTTGTTTGGTTTCCATAACGTGTTTTCAATTTGTACTAAAACGAAGCGTGGCGGGCAGATGGTTTTAAAAAACCATTTACTGCCCGCCACACCGATTCCGTGGTCTGTATTCTGACAGACCGGGAGTGCTAACTCTTAATTATATATCGTCTCACGCAGATCGATGCCGTAAAACAGCGTCGACGAGGTTGTGCGTGGGTTGGCAGTGTCCAGGGCCAGATTCTCCTCCATGCCCAGAATACCAATGCAGCTTCGGATTGTCTGATGACACATCGCATAGACCTGTTTGGCCTCTTCCGTAGCCAGATTGGCCGATTCTTCCGCACATTTTTCACACACCTCAATGCAGGTTTGGGCCAGCAAACGAGTGTTTTCGGAGCCGCGCACATACAACATGGCCACCTGCCGACAGAGGTCGGCACAGTCGAGATTCAGGAAAATAAAGCGGTAATAAGCTTCGATATCGGGTTGGCGCGACGAGTTTGTAGCAACTTCATCACACAGGGCAGCACACCCCGTTAAGGAATCGTAAATGTTTTTCTTCCAGTTCATAACAGGTATTGAGTTTGACAGGTAGCTTGTTATCGGGGCAACGCGTAGAGTTTGGTCGTGGCCGTTGCATCATTCGGCACAGCCGGTTGTCGCGCCAATCGACGGGCTTCGGCAATACTCAGCGTAATCGCTTCCTGACGAGACACATCCCCCTGCGCCATCAGGCGATTCGCAAGCTCAATGGCCTTTCGTCGGGTGCTTGCGTTTAACGACCGCATAGCCGCCGGAAAATGAGTATCATTCCACATCATAACGTAGTGCGTTTATAGTATATAATCCTAGAGAATTTAGTGCCATTTGAACGAACATCCCCCCGTAAAGTAACATATCATTTGTAAGTGGCTTATAATCAATAGCTATTTGGTGATGTGCTTTGGTATTTGAGCTTATATTCTTTTAACTCCATTGAATTACTGTAGAAAAATAATGCCCCACTGTGTAAATTCTTACACAGTGGGGCAGGTGATATGTATCGACTAGTGAGCTGTACGACTAGGCCATTGGGAAACAGATACGGAACGTAGTGCCTTCGCCCAGCTTGGAGTCTACTTCAATATTGCCTTTGTGGCTGTTAATAATATTTTGGGTGGTCGTAAGTCCTAGGCCCATACCGCTGCTTTTACCCGTAAAGAATGGGTCGAACAAACGCTGCCGGTTCTCCTCCGAAATGCCACTACCGTTATCATGTACTTCGACACAAACCTGCTCATCGTCTGAACAATAGGTGCGAATTTTTAGAATGCCCTGCCCCGGCTCCATAGCCTCAACGGCATTGATAAGAATGTTGAGCAGGGCCGTTTTTATTTGTTCATGATCGAGTGATGCAATACAGGGGTCCGAACAGAAATCAGTCTTTAACTGCATTGATTTCAGCTTGAGCCGATCCGTAACCAAGTGCAGTGTATCGCGCATAATGTTACTTAAGTCCTGCGGTTGCCGGTCAAGGTCACGCGGCTTCGACGAGTTGAGCATTTCGGTGATCAACTGCCCTATTCGCTCCACATTGCGCTGAATAATATCCGTAAACACTTCGGTTTGTTCGTCTTCTGGAGGAAGCTCTTCCTTAAGCTGTTCCAGAGCAAGGCTGAGGTTTGTGAGCGGGTTCCGAACCTCGTGGGCAATGCTACGGGCAATTTTGCCGGTCATGGTCAGTTTCTCGGCCACAATCAGATCCTGTTGAGCACGCTTCTGCTCGGTCACATCGCGGATAATTCCCTGATACCAGTTCGGTCGCCCTGAGTTGTCATCGACCGACCAAATCGACACCAGGCAAGTGCGCTTGCGGCCATTTTGGCTGATGAGCGTCGTCTCAAAATCTTTGAGCTGGTTGCTCTTTCGGACCAAAAACCGGATCTCGCGCAACGCATCGACGTTGGCAAACAACCGGGCCACGTTTAGTTGAGTAAGCGCGTCGCGGCTATAACCCAGCAACTGCTCAACCGACGGGTTGGCGTCCTGAAAGGCCATATGGTCGTCCATCACGAAAATGGCATCCATCGACCGCTGAAACAACGCCCGGTATTTCTTCTCATTGTTGGCCAGTTCGGTGAGGGTTTCGGCCTGCCGCATTGCATACCGGATACTACGGCCCAGCAATTGCGAGTCGATCCGGCCTTTTACCAGGTAATCGGCGGCACCCAGTTCAAGAGCCGAATAGTCGACCGAGAGGTCGTCCTGCCCCGTGAGCAGAATCATGGGCGCACTACTGCCCTGCCGAAATGCCTCCTGAATCAGGTCGATACCCGTGTATTCGCCCAGCCGATAATCGACCAGATACACATCGTATTCATCCCGTTGAATCGTCTGGAGGGCATCTTCATAATTGTTGATCCAATTCAGTTCGATATTGGCATTCTCGCGCGACGATACCAAACTGCGCGTCAGCACAAAATCGTCTTCGTCGTCTTCGATCATCAACACCCTGATCTTGTCTTTGCCAGACACGACATCGGGGATACTTTTTTCCTGCGTAACCATAGAGAAGAGGGTAGATAGCACTAAAACAAACCTACAGCAATCGGGATAAGCATTTTGTCAGATTGCTCATTGGGTATAAAGCGATTATTGGTAAAAAAACAGGCCGTTTGTGGTCTGTAAAAATACTTCATTACCCGCAATAGTTGGTTTTGTTATTCCCCGATTTGTGGAACACAATACGCAATACCGCCAAAATATTAGGTAATGGTCAACAGCCGTTCGTATTGGTATTACCTGCATAAAGAGGTAAAAATCAGTTTCTAACACGCCTAAAGGAAACTCATGGAGTAGTCTGGCACGATATTAACCCGTTCTACACCGAAAACGTGGCCGTATCCGGCCGCTCATCAACCTATCAACGATATGAAAACTACACGCAAAACATGGATGGCTTTGGGCTTGTTGGCTCTGGGCACCGCACCGTTGTTGACTTCAGAGGCTCAAGCACAAAACCGGGTTCGGGCGGGCATCAAGGGTGGATTTAATGCCAGTTCGCTATTTTACGAAAACGCTAATGCAAACGACCGTAAAGAGCGGTATAGCTTTCACGGGGGCCTTTTTGCGCAAATTCCGGCGGGTCGCTACTTCGCTATTCAGCCCGAACTGCTTTACACCACAAAAGGAGCCTCTTCGAATTTCAACGTTGCTGGCTTACAACAGCGCAATACATTTCGGCTCAACTATCTGGAACTACCCGTTTTGGCAACGTTTAAGCTGGGGAATGCCGTAGAACTACAGGCTGGTCCTTACGCCAGTTATTTGCTCGACTCAAACGTTAAGACAACCGGCGATTTTGCCAACGGTGCGACTCCCCTCAACCGCGATGCCTTCAATCGGTTTGATTATGGTGTTGCCGGGGGACTCAACTTGTTTTTGGGTAAGGCACTCGTCGGTGTACGTTACGGACAAGGGCTGCAAAACATTGCCAATTCAACAACGTCCGGCTTGCTCCTCGGAAAGGCCCGGAATGGAGTCGGAATGATCTCGGTGGGGTATAGCTTTAATTAACAACGAACAGCGATCAACGAACAGATAACTACCGATCTATAGCTGTTATCTGTTCGTTGATCGCTGGTATCTGTCAAAGATGTATATCGTACGCCTTTAGCTTGTTATACAGCGTTTTACGGTCAATGTTCAACACCTCGGCGGCTTTTGTTTTGTTGTAGCCGGTTTTCTCCAACACCTTTAGAATGGCAGCTCGCTCGGCATTTTCCGACACTGATTTCAGATTGCTGGCGGGTTGTGAAATAACGGTCGTGCCGGGCCGCAACATGTCGGGATATACCTGCACCTGTGGAGCCATCAGGGCATCCTCAGCGGGAAAATAGCTGGGGTGAACAATCTCGTGGGGCAACGCGTCGACGGAAATATACTCCCCTTGAGTAAGCAGTACGGCCCGCTTAATCACGTTCTGGAGTTCGCGAAGGTTGCCGTGCCAATAATAATCGCGGAGTTTCTCTTTGACCTCATCATCGAAGCCCAACACCTCCTTTTCAAGCTGTTGATTCGCCAGTTCGAGAAAATGATCAGCGAAAATCATGATATCGGCCCGGCGTTCGCGCAAGGGAACCAACTCAACCCGGAACTCGTCGATCCGGTGGAAAATATCCTCCCGAAAACGCCCCTGCCGAACGGCATCCCGGAGTTCTTCGTTGGTTGCGCAAATAATCCGCACATCAACCGCCACATCCACATTACTGCCCACCCGTCTGATTTTGCGTTCCTGCAACACGCGCAGGAGCTTGATCTGATTATCGTAGGAGAGATTACCGATTTCGTCCAGAAACAGAGTGCCACCGTTCGCAAACTCAAAGCTACCAGCCTTGTCGGAGAGGGCACCCGTGAAAGCACCCTTAACGTGCCCAAATAACTCGCTGCCCGACAGCTCCCTGGAAAGTGCCCCGCAGTCGATGGCCACAAACGGCTTGTCGGCTCGTTTACTGCGCAGGTGGATCGCGTTAGCCACAAACTCTTTGCCGGTGCCGGTTTCGCCCGTAATAATCACCGACATGTTTGTGGGCGCAATAAGCTCGACGTGTTTTTGAAGTTGTTCGGCCGCCCGGCTTTTACCAAAAATAAACCGCTTGCCATTGGGGGCCAGGTTGCCCGTTTTTGCCGACTTTGTAATAGACGCTTTCTCGGCAGGCGACGCAGTTTCAGTAGCGGCCGGCTGGCTTTGGGCTTGTAGCCGCCGTTCGAGCGCGCTTTTTATGGTAAACAGAATTTCGTCGGGGTAAAGCGGCTTGGTTACGTAATCATGCGCACCGTGTTTAACGGCCTGAACGGCAATACGCACATCGGAGTAGCCCGTGATAATAATAACCGCAGTCGACGGGCTAAGGACCTTAATCCGACGCAACATTTCGAGACCGTCGATATCGGGCAATTTAAAGTCGCAGATAACCAGATCAAACGAGTCCTTCCTGACAAGGGCCAATCCATCGTCGCCTTTCAACGCCGACGCTGTTTTGTAGCCCTGCTTGGTCAAGAAGCGTTCGAGCAGCAAACAAATGTCGTTGTTGTCGTCAACTATAAGTATTCGTTCCATTCGTTGGGTAGTGTTGATGAATAGCGTGTGGGGTGGTTGGGTAAAAGCAAATATACACTAAACTTGTATAGTTTGTAGAGCTTGCTCCACCGACTTCCGTGTAAACGGTTTCCCGATGAAATAGTCGGCACCCTGTTCGGCAGCCCGTTTCCGTTCGGCTACTCCGTCGAACGCGCTAATCATGATTACTTTAGTGGGGCTTCCAACGGTTTTGATGCTCGGCAGCAGATCGAATCCCAGCCCGTCGGGCAGATTCAAATCGAGGAAAACGGCGTCGAACTCTTGCGAACGCAAACAACGGCGACCTTCCTCCAGGAAATGTGCGCAAGTTGGGTGATAACCCAACCGACGAAGCAAACCCGACAACAGCAGGCATATGTCGGCTTCGTCGTCGACAATCAGTACACGTTTCGTAGTTGTCATATCATAGTTAACGGAGGGTCGGGTTTGCTGGCCCGTCAGTACTCCCAATGCTCTTACCACAACAAATCAGGTTAAAACTAAGGTTTGTCTCCCCCAACATTAACCTAATATAATGCCTAAGTATGAATTCGGGGCAATTACGCCCAATATTTATAGCAAAAGGCACAGTATGAGCCATTTAATAGGTTATTGGTCTATCTCCCAAAAAGTTGGTTTCGTTAGGGGCCTTCTCCTATCGCGCTAAAACTCTACACTTTTGTGTGGTGGGTGTGGAACAACTTCCCCGGCCTACAACTTTCTTACACACACTGGGCATTGGCCTAAAATTACCGAAAAAGGGCAATTGCGTCTCATTTTCAGCATAAAAAGCGTTCCCGATACAATTCTACACCAGCCGCTGTATGTTTGGCACAACTTTTTCTATTTATATCATCGAAGCGGGACACGCAAGGTACAGTAGCCTGGTGGATTCTGATTTACTCAACTCGACGTTTCAACAGTAATTATAGTCGGCACAGCCGAAATACGCATTGGTTTAGGTGGTTTCATCGCTCCGGCGATAAAGTTTAGGTTAAGTACAAGTTACGGTGGGTACGGAATTCCTGCGTCAGCTTTGAACGCAGGAATTTTTTTGTAATGAGGGGGGAAAGAAAAAAGGAGCCAACAAGCTCCCTTTTTGCAACCTGATAACCCATTGCCAAACGGTTATCAAAAAACGGTCAGAGACGAAACACCTTGAAACTCCTGCAATTGCCCCTCAATTAGTTGATAAGTACGATCCGAAAGGTCGGCTAAGTCTGCTTTGTGCGTAATGACCAGAATTCCCATTTTTTGCCGACAACTTTCAAGCGTTTTAAGCACAAACGTTGAAGTCTCGCTGTCGAGCGAAGCCGTTGGCTCATCCAGAAGCAATAAAGAAGGCTGGCGATACAGGGCGCGGGCCAGTGCCAATAACTGCTGTTGCCCACCTGACAACTGCACACCATTTTCACCAATTAAAGTCAGGTAACTCTGGGGCAGGGCTTCAAAAAAGGGAGCAAACCCCCAGGCTTCACAAAACTGTACGACAGCCTCCGGGCGTTCGTGTGTGTCCTGTAGGCCAATGTTTTCCAAAACGGTGCCGTTAAACACTTTGATGCTTTGTGGCACCACACCCAACTGACTGCGCCAGTCGGCAACGCTCCAACTTGTCCATGCCTGCCCGTTTGCCCAAACTGAGCCACTTTCGGGCTGATAGAACCGTTGCAAAATCTGAAGCAAGGTGCTTTTGCCCCGTCCGTTCTCACCAACTATCGTTATCAATTCGCCCTTAGTGAGATGAAATGAAAGAGAATCCAACAACAACGGACAACCCGGAAAGCCGAAGCAGAGATTTTTAACCTGTAAGCTGTCAATCGGTGATGAGGTTTGCGGAGTTTCGGTTGGTTGCTGTTCGAGTTCGCAACGGACGTAATCATACATCCGGTCGAAGGCAACGCCCGCTTCCTGAACCTGTAGATTGGTCAGGGCTAAGGCTCCCACTGCCGGAAACACATTGCCAATCAGCGTCAACACGGCCATCATTTCGCCAATTTTGAGCGTGTTTCCCAGCACGAGCCAGGCTGCACCGGCCAGCAATCCCGACAGCAAAATGGCTCCCAGTACCTCGGCTACCAGATTTACCCGCAGACCAATTAACCCCAGGTCATAGAGTTTTTGCTGATAGTTGGCATAGACACGGGCAGTCAACCCACTGAAAAAGGGCTGTTGGTTGTTCACCTTGATCACGTCAATGCCCTGTAGTGTATCGACGTAATGGCTCTCGTTATGGGCCGATGCCACCATAACGGCCTGTTGCGCCTGATTAATGATCCGATCATACCTCCAGATCAGCCCGCCGTAGAGTGGCATACAGAGCAATGTGGCCCAGCCAAGCGGCACTGAGTAGGTGAAAATATACCCCGCGCAAACCAATAAGAGCAACAGGTTGATCACCACTGCGCCCGTCAAATAACTGATGCTCCGTTGAATCCGGGCCGTGTCGTTCAGGCGGGCAATGAGTTCCCCCGTCCGGCGGTTGTCGAAAAACGATTTGGGCAGATAAAGCAGCGTATCGAAAAACTGCTGGACAAGCCGATTATTGAAATCCCGGCTTTGGCGGTTGAGCAGAAATCCCCGCAAAAAAACCGACCCTGCCCGCGCTAGTAGCAAAACGGCCAGCAACCCCATCCCCAAAAGCAGCCGTTTGGTGTCGTGTTTGGGCAAAATCTCGTCGAGCAGTTTTTGGGAGAAAATGGCCGTTGAAAGTCCCAAACCAGCGGTCAGAACGCCCAAGCCCGTGGCCATTGCCAGCAACGGCACATCGGACCGGAGCAGACCGAGCAGCCATTGGCGTTTCAGTCGTTTTTGGTCAGCTTGTAAAGAAAGCCGCTCGGTGGGGGCTAGTGTGAGTAGAATGCGGCTTTTCCAAACATCGGCCAGTTTTTGGCGGGTGTATGTGACAACACCCCGCGCCGGATCGCCGATGAGGAATTGACCTTCGGCGGCATCCCAGCCGTAGCAAACCACATAATGCTCCAGTTGTTGGCCAGTGGTTTCGTCGATCAGGGTGATGTGCAAAATGACCGGGGCCGACACGTCGGTGATGAGGTTTTCCACACTGTCGGCCTGCATTCCCTCAGCCTCGAAACCGAGCGCGTTGGCTGTTTGGTAAAGACCAAGCATGGAGGTTCCCTGCCGATTGGTGCCGCTCAGTTCGCGGAGCCGTTCCAGACGGGCCTCGCTGCCGTAGTAGCGCAACAGGGAAGCCAGACAGGCAACCCCGCAGTCGGATTGGTCCTGTTGCCGGACGAGCGTGCGTTGGAGGTGTTGGCGGGGCTTCATGTCAGAGCATCGGACGGGCGAAGGGCAACAAAAAATGCAACAGCAAGAGCAGCAGAACGGAGAAAATCTGTTCCATGAGATTGATTGTTAAGAAGAAACGAGAATTTTAGAGATACCGGGCAATGGCCTCCGGGCTTGCCTGCCCCCGGAAGTGCCGTGCCAGTTGACCGTTGGCGCGGTAGATCAGAATATCGGGTGTGGTCGTAAAACCGAAGGTCTCATAGGCAACTTTGGCGTCCATATGCGCCAGCCGGATATTGGGAAACTGCGTCAATTGGTGCGTGTGGGCAAACTGCCGCAACGTGGCCACCGGAGCCGCCGACAGCAAAATGAGCGTGGCTTTATCGGCTAGTTCGGGGTGTTTCCGCAACTGTTCCACCTGTTGGCGGCAATGGTCGCAATCGGGGTCAATAAACACCAGCACACTGGGGCGAGGTTGCAAGGTTTGGCGCGTGAGGGTATCGCCTGTAGTGCTGAGGGCCGCAAACGGGGGCAGGGTTTTGGTCCGCTCCGCAACGGCCTGTTTGTGGTGGAGCCGGGTGTTGACCTGCCAACCCAAGCTTGCCAGCAAGATTAGCCCCACCAGAGGCACGAGCCAGATTAGGAGCTTTCTCATGTCAGGCTCACTGTTAGGAACATCACCAGCACTACCCACAAGAGCAACCCGGCCCCGTAGGACGAAGCCACCATACCTATTCCCCGCTCAAACGACACCCCGGCCACACTCACCAGCCCATAGGCCAACATGAGCCAGTAAAGCATCTCAAACACGTTGAGGAGTTGGAGTGGGTAAACAAGCCAGGGATCGAGTGTCTGATGATCGAACAGATTCAAGGCCGAGAGCGGGAAAAAGTACTGCAAATCCTGCAAATTGTAATCGGTTTGCACCAGCAAAAACCACAGCACCTTGCCCAGCGCGGAGAGCCAGAAAACGGTCTCGGCCACAGCCGCCACCCGAAAGCAGGCCCCAAACTGAAACTGCCCCCGCCACAGATACAAACACAAACTCAGGCAACTGCCCACCAGCGTCAGTTTAAGTAGATACACCACTGGAACCAGCACATAGCCAATCCATTGGTAACGCTCGCCCTGTTGGAGCAGACCCTGAATTTGCTCATAGCTGAGTTGCTCGGCGTAGGCGTTGAAGTAGAGCGTGTCAGAGACCAAAAGCCAGTTGGCCAGCGATGCCAGCAGCGTGGCCACACCAAGCTGAATGGCTACAATCAAATGGGTGTCGGCGTTGAAAAGCATAGGAAAGTACAGTTTTAGCGATGTCCTGAAAACGAGTCATTTTTCTTACGGTAGTAATTCCCAATTGTTGCCGCGATAATGACCATTAAGACAGAAAGTGTAGTTTTCATTTTGACTTTTGTTTCTTATTTAAATCAATAAAAATAAAAACAATAAATATTAACATTAGTAATGTATTGCTAATGGGAGAAAGTTCTCCTTTTCCAATGTATTTGTAGTCTAATAAAAACAAGGTAGCTACCAACAATGCAGCTATAATGCGAAATTTGGAGAATTTATTCATAGCGAGAAACTTTATTTGGGACGCTAAAAAGTACTTCAAACTTGAATTTTAAAACTCTAAAACTGTATTCCACTACCTATAACGACCATATGTCAAAAATGAAATTAGTCACGTAAGTAGTGGAATACTTTAATCATTCCTATTTAGAGTACTCGTACCAACATCTGGCAGAAAAACCAGCTAATAGGAGGCCACCTACGGCAGTTAGTGTAGTTGTAACAATAGTGCCTGCTGTGTAATAAGCACAAAGCCAACCACTTGGTTTGCCCCCATAAATGAGAGCCATATTGAGGTGATTTACACTTCTCATTGCTTCTTAGGTTTATTTAGTGACAAGAAAATGATAAACTGGCAAAATTCAATAGTTTGGCCTAACTGACCATCAAATAATTGGAGATAAGTTAGGCCAAATTATCGTTCACCTTTTTTCAAATGCTGGACCTCCCATTGACCAGCCCAAACAAAAAGCACTTACAAAGGCATGTCCCAAGCCACCTAATCTTGCGGCACCTACCGCCCAACAAAAGGCAGTTACATCGTCAACACCGCCAGTGGTTGACTCCATTTGGATAAACGAAAGACTTTTCATTGTTCACGAAGTTATCCATTAACCTACTCTCTTCCAGGCTTTTCGGCATCCGCCTTTGTTGCGCGTCAACGATACAAAGGTGGGGTTCAGAATAACTCCAAACAGGGTACAAGTGTACTTGTTTTTAGGGTACAACTGTACTTATTTTCGTAGTACAGTTGTACTATCAAGCCGTAGTACAAGTGTACTATTGAGCCAGTAATTGCCTGATTATCGCTGCATTGAGCAACACAAACCGGATCAGAGAACCCGGCCCGTTACCCTTCATGCCCAACTTTTGGGAGATGATGACTTTCTCGTTGCGTAGGGTGTGGCGGCTGATGTGCAGCCGCTCGGCAATGGCGGGGCCATCTAGCCCGTCCAGAATCAGCTGGATAATCCGCTTTTCAGACCCTTTGAGGTCTTTCCACCCGGGGAGTTCTTTGTTGGTTGGGCGGTTGGGCGGCATGGCCAACAACGAGGAGCGGTAAGTGCGCCCGTTTGTCAGAGTCTTCAGGCATTCGGGGAGTTCATCGAGCAGGCAGAGCGTATCTAGGTCCAGTTGGTCGAGCAAGGCCCAGGGGCACCCCGCTTCGGCTAGGGTTTCAGGAGTCAGGCACAGAATCAACTGTGTTTGGGGAGCGTGGTGCCGGATGCCGCTAAACAGGGTTGTGTTTCGGGCAAACTCCCCCGTGATAAGGGTGTAAATTGGTTGTTGTACGGCTATAGCAGTCAGAAACCCGTTTGGGTCGCGGTGGATGACGGGGGGTAAATTGACGGCATCGGAGGCCGTTGTAATGAGTACTAATTCGGAACGGCGGGTACTCAGGGTTAGTAAGGGCATCGCAATTCGGCATAGTTAATGATGAGTTACTTTATATTAAGTCGATTCTGAGCCTTGAAATGTAATCGCATAGTTATAAAAAAACGCTATTTAATCGTATATTAATCTGGATGGGGGGGGGTAAATCATTGATTGTCAGATGACTAATTCTTGGTCGCCTGCTCTTTAGCCACCTCGCTAAATTTCTCGTGCATCTCGTCAATATCTTCTTCTTCCGGTTGCGGAATATCATCTTTTCGAGCCGGGTCGGGGGCGTAGGTGATCGACACCAGGATCGGGAAATGGTCGGAGCCACAATTAGGCAACCGCCGGATACTGTTCAACGCAAAATGGTGCGACACAAACACGTGGTCTAACGGCCACCGTAAAAAGAAATACTGGGCGTGAAACGTACTGAACAACCCCCGGCCAATGCGCGGGTCGAGCAGACCGCTAATACGCCCAAACAACCGGGTTGTATGCGACCACGCCACGTCGTTCAGATCGCCCGCCACAATAACCGGACCCTGCTTTTGGCGGGCCTCGCGCCCCACCAGCAGGAGTTCGGCGTCGCGCTCGGTGGAGCGGTAATGTTCGGTGGGACTGGGCGGCATGGGGTGGACGCCGTAAAAATGAACCCACTGCCCCGATGGTAATTGTAGCTCGGTATAAAGCGACGGTATGCCCTCCTGGATTCGATACTGAACGCGGGTATTACGCATCGGGAACCGCGAATAAAACAACATGCCGTAGGTATTCTCAAGCGGGATCAGCTCCTGAAACGGGTAGTCGGGGTCGAGTTGGGTCAGGGCTTGACGCCATGTTTCGTTGCCTTCCAGAATCAGCACCACGTCGGGATTTTGTTTGCCCACGAGGGTCGTTACCTGCGGGCAATGGGTGTTCTCCATGAATACGTTGGCAATAAGCAGCCGAATCGTGTTTTTGTCCGACGCGGGGGTGCGTCGTTTTCGGCGCGGCACCTGCACCCGGTGTAGGTTGGTATACGGGTATATGAGCCATCCCTGATACACCAATGACGCCAGAAGGAGTACCGGGGCCGAAACCTGCGGCCATGCCGTGTTGTAATCAAATATACCCCAGACAACCAGCCCCACCGAGGCCAAAACCATAAGCTGGAAATGAGGGAAGTCCCACATCCGTATCCACCAGTAATCAATTCGCAACAGGTGAACAAAGGAGATGAGTGCTACAAATAGGGCATAACCCACAAAAAAGACGTCCAGGTAGCTCATAGATTAGGTCAATTTTTACTGGTTGACTTTTATAAGACAACCAGCCTGTGAAATAGTTTTAAACCGCTATTGGTTGAGGAAAAACGCGACGCAAGTGGGGAAATTTATTCCCATAGTATTAGTATAGTGCATAGCGGAAAATAGTAATAATAGCTGATTTTGAGCCGATTAGAAAAAATATAAAAGCTGGTACGCTTTTTTCTTCTTCCTTGCTGTCTGTGTAACACATCACTACCAGACGAAACGTATGAAATCATTACCGGGCATTTTGATTGGTTTAGCGGCTGGTGTTGTTCTGGGCGTTTTGTTAGCACCTGACAAGGGCAAGTCGACCCGGAAGCGTATTAGCAACGACGCCGATTCGTTCTTCAAGGACCTACAGGATCAGCTCCAGTCGGGGATTGAGACCATCAAAGAACAGTACACTGATTTTGTTCAAACATCGGCATCTGCGAAAGATGCTACTGGTCAGGCGCAACGCCGGGCAAAGCGTTAATTTTATCACAACCAACTAAAACAACCAACACTATGCGTAGCACACGTGATTTTCTAACTGGTGTCCTTACGGGCGTGGCCATTGGCCTTTTAACGGCTCCCCGGAGCGGCAAGGAAACCCGCGACAAACTCAAAGACGAAGCCAACAAGCGTTCGGGCGATCTGAAAGAGCAGTGGGGCAAGGGCGTTGAGCAGGTGAAGCAAGGCTATGAGCAGGCAAAGACTCAGGCGAATGAATATGTCGACAAGGCGAAGCAGCAGGTAGATCAATACCGTTCGCAGGCTCAAACCGAGATCGACAAGCAGCGCACCAAATCGCAGTATAATGATAAAGTCGACCAAATGGCCGACAAAACTGAATCGGGGGTTAATGCAGCCCGCGAATCGCTTAAAGTTGACTAGTTTATAGCGCAACTTTCTGATTTACTCAACACTATGAATCGACAAAACCTGGCCAAATGGTCAGGTTTTTTTTATGTAATTGGCTCATTACCTGTAACTTTTGGTCAGTCTCTTCGTCTCCATATGGATTTAATAGGCTTTTAACTGCCGTTTAAGAGCGGTTTAATTGACATACGACAATTTTGTTGCGTAAAACAACCCGTAAATATGGCTTCTCTACGAACTAATAATCTTGAGCCAGATGCAGTGTTGCGACTGCTAGCTCTGCTGACGTTGCTTTTGATTGCCTACTTCGCACAGAGTTAAACAAAATGGCTCTGCAATGGCTTATGCTTTACTAAATCCTATTCGTTCAACTTTACCATCGAGATGACTAAGCCATATCCAGTTCCACCCTGCTTCCGTCGGCCAAAAATTCGCGACGTATTTGGTTTTACAGTGATACCCACGCAGAGCAATGCGTTTGCGTTTGTGGTTCGGCGTCAAGGCCCTAAAGCACAAGCCTGAGGGAAGGCTATAAAACAAGAAAACCTGCCTCCAAAGGAAGCAGGCTTTCCAATCCCACCATTCACTACACTACCAAGGCTAGTCGAGCCATCGAGGCATGAGCCGTTTCGATGCTCTGTTTCTGGCGTAGCAGCAGCTCCCGCGTACTGGCTACTAAATCTGTTTCCTGTAGGGCTGTGTTGTACTCATCGAGGGCTTCCTGATCACCCCGTTGGCACTCTTGCACAGTCGCTTTATCGTCATTGCTTGCAAAACTCGACTTTATGTTGATCCAGGCCCGATGCAGGTCCGAAATTAAACTTGTTCCGCTGTCGGGTTCACCTCCGAGTGTACGAATTTCACGATCCAACTCCATAGCATACTCAGCCCGTTGACGTGATTGAGCTAAAAACATGCTTTTCAACTCGATGTCTTTTGCGTTTTCGGCAGCTTCCTGATACCCTTCTTCGGCATCATGATTACGCGTCAGTAATTTGTTGAGCACGTCGAGAATCTCTCCTCTTGTTTGTTTAACGTTCATAGCGTTGAAAATGTTGAGAATTTAATTAAAAACTAGTTTGCTACTTGAGCACTACTGTGTTAATACTTAAATAGAAAATATCACTTTTTGTTTGGGTCGTGACCCCAGTTCTTCAGTGAATACTCCCAATTACTTCCTTCCGTGTTCGTTGGCTTCTGCGCTGAGTGCCGCTTAATGTAACTTACCACTTTGCGCATATGGTCATGATCAGGTCCTTAGTGCCGAGCCATGTTCCGAGTTGCGAAGCCGACATGTTGACAAGTTCGTTAAACTCAGCTTTTACTGCATTTAACTCTTTATTGTCTGTGGTTGTAGTAGCCATTTTATTAAACGGTTTATTTTTTGGTTACCTCGCTCGCTGACTTGACAATTTTTTTCTTGCCCTGGCTGATAACCACCGCTGGCTCTTCTTTAGAACCTTTGCGTTTTACCGTCTTTCCCTGCGTTTTGATGGTTGTATCTTCCGACTTAACCTTATCCACAGTTCCTTCGGCTTTGTGGCCTGCGTAGTTCCACTCCACCTGATCACCTTTCTTCACGGTTGCCATAGTGTTTGCTGGTTAGTTACTCAATAGCCCCATTCTTGGCGTCGCGCTTCATTTTATTGTTTGCATACACGGCGATATCGACGCGCCGATTTTTCTGGCGACCTGCTTCGTTGTCGTTGCTGGCAATGGGTTGCGATTCGCCATACCCTTTTTCATCAACACGACCCGTGCGAACACCCTGCGATTTCAGAAAATCGGCAACGGCATCGGCCCGTTGGCGCGACAGACGCAGGTTGAGATCATCGGAGCCTGTGGCATCGGCGTGACCCTCAATCAGGATGTCGGTATCTTCATATTTTTGGAGCGTTTTAGCAAACTCGGCCAAGTCGCGCTGGGTTTGGCTCTTCAGATCGTACTTGCCCACATCGAACAGGATGTCGGACCCGAACGTGATTTTGATGCCTTCGCCAACCCGTTCCACTTTAGCGTTTGGTAATTCGCGCTGCATTTCCTCGGCGGCTTTATCCATCCGACGCCCGATTACGGCCCCTGCGGCCCCACCAACCGTGGCTCCCAAAATAGCCCCTAATACCGTATTACCCGATTTACGGCCGATGATACCACCTACAGCAGCACCTCCGGCAGCACCAACCGCCGTACCACGTTGTGTTTTGTTTGTGTTACGCTTAACCGATTTGCAACTCATCAGGACATCGCCCGATAGGAGCGTAGCAGCAAGGGCCATTGTTGCCACTTGTTTTCTGCCGATTTGTTTTTTCCAGTTCATAACGTCTGTGGGATGTTTGATCAGTATTCAGCCAAAAGCTATACCAGAGTTGCCACTAGCTTTAGTCAACTTCCGGTAAATACCCGTAAATAATTGACTATTAGATTATTATATAATATCTATTTATTTAGAGTACTAACATGCCTCAAGGCTGGTTTGCCCTAAAGTGTGCATCTGCTTTCTATGTATTGTAGAAAGGAATCTACGGTTCTTGCCGAACATAAGGGCACCGGGAAACAGAAACGTTTTGGCGTGTCCACACGTTATTTCTATACTGACGCGTTCATTCAACGCACACGCTCATTTTTGCTTCACATGATTTCATCGAACCGTTTTCTGACGCTTCTCCTGACGATACTGCTCTCAGGATTACTAGTACTTGGGCCTACCGGATGCAAGACTCCTGGCACCGACGATGTTGTTCAGCCGCAGAACCCGGTGTTGGTTAGTAGCACCCAGATTGGTCAGTTTACGCCAGCCCAGTTAAACAGTCGTTATACAGCCCTGTTTGGCAGTGCGGCATCGTTCATAACGGGGCAATACCTGAAAAACACCATTACGGTTTACAAACTGGTGTATAAGACTAAGAACACCGATGGCACCGACATACAGGCTTCGGGGGCGTTGATTGTGCCCACGGTGGCAGGAACAATGGCTATGATAAGCATGCAACACGGGACAATCCGCTCCAATGATGATGCACCGTCGGGGAATGGGCAACTCAGTGACACCTATTCGTTTGGGTCGTTGTTTGCCTCGTCAGGCTATATCATAGCGTTGCCGGATTACATTGGGTATGGCGAGTCGAAAAGTCTGCCGCATACCTACGAGCATCGCAACGGGCTGGCTACGGCCTCGCTCGACATGCTCCGGGCCAGCCGGGAATTCCTAGAGAAAAACAAAGTGAACTGGGACAAACGCCTGTTCATCACGGGCTATTCCGAAGGCGGTTACGCGACCATGTCGTTACACAAAAAGATGGAGGAGGAGGCTCCGAACGAGTTTAACCTGCGCGGGTCGAGCGTAGGGGCGGGGGCCTACGACAAAACGGCGTTTATGAAGTATGTTGTGAACACCGCCACTACCAACGTTGTCAGCTATAACCAACTCTATGTGTGGGTGCTGCTCACCTACGACCGGATTTATGGTCTGAATCGCCCCATGTCTTATTACTTCAAGGAGCCGTATGCCACGCAGATTCAGGCACAGCGGGAAAATGCGGTGATCAATGTGAGCGTGAACCAGATTTTTACTGATCAATTCAAACAGGCCGTAAACACCGGTTCCGACGCGGCTTTCGTGAAGGCCGTTGCCGACAACGATGTATACGACTGGAAGCCCGCCGTGCCCGTTTACCTGTCGCACGGAAAGGCCGACCAATTGGTTCCGCTGTTCAATTCAGAGAACGCTCTGGCGGCTATGACCAAACGGGGTGCCAAAGTGACCTTTAATTTCGTTGATGGAGCCAACCACACCGATACCGGAATTATTGGCAGTTACGCCATAAACACGTTCAGTTTTTTCGGGTCTCTTCAATAGCTCACAAACCCAAATCGCTTGCTGTCGGGCGACCAATTGGGCACGTTGATACTCCCCTGACCACCCCTAAAGCGGGCCAATTCGCGGATTTGGCCCGTTTTAGTGTCCATCAGCCGCAGCATTACGGACTTGTCGGCGGGGTGCCGGAACCCCTGATCTTCGAGGTAGCTGATAAACAAAATGTGCTTGCCATCGGGCGAGGGGTGCGGGAACCAGTTTGAGTAGGCATCGTCGGTAAGTTGCTTCGGTTGGCTACCATCGGCGTTCATGCGCCAGACGTGCATCTTGCCCGTGCGGAACGAGTTGAAGTAGATGTAGCGGCCATCGGGCGAGTAGTCGGGGCCATCGTCGAGACTTGGGGCAGTGGTCAGGCGGGTTTCTGTGGTGCCGCCCGAAATGGGCATGCTGTAAATATCGTAGTCTTTTTGGCCCCCCTCAACCGTGCGCTCGGCTACATAGGCCAGCGTTTTGCCATCGGGTGTAACGCCGTGCCAGTAGGAGGGAGCCTGCTCGGTGATGAGCGTGGGGGTGCCGCCCGTGTAGGGGAGCGTGAACACCCGCGAGTTGGCCCCGGTTCCTGCCCGTTTGTCGTTGTGGCTGATGATGATTGTTTTGCCATCGGGCGTCAGGCCGTGGTCGTTGTTGCAGGCCGTGGCAAAGTCCGTGTTGATGACCTCTTTCCGGGCGGTTTTGATCTCGACTTTGTATAGCTTCCCCTGTTGATTGATAATCAGAAAACGTCCGTCGCGGGTCCAGTTGGGGGCTTCAAACCGCCCGGTGTCGCGCAGAACAACGGTTCGCTTGCCTGTGGCGAGTTCGTAGGTTTCGAGGGTGCTGGTAATGGGCTGGGCCGCCCCGGTCAAATAAATGCAAGCAAGCAGAACAATAGTCAGTACGGTTTTCATTGGCAATAGGGTTTAAGTAGTGGGTAATTAGTCAGGAGTTAGCACGAATTCGGTGGGCGATTGTCATTCAGACCTCTGCCTGCGGAACAGCGTCGAGGAGACTTTGAGGCAAAAGCGACGAACACCTACGAATTACCTGATTCAATTGCTGTTGTCAAGCGACGAGGTGGCCCAACAACCCAATTGATTAAGATTTGAGAGAGAGTCTATGGTGTTCCCCCAAAATTGGACAGCAAGAATAACTTGAAACAATTTACCTTGCAACTACAAAATGTTCAACAATGGCAACACCCCTTCGGCGCATCCACGATGCCCACTTCAAGACCAAAGTGGTCTTGGAAGCTCTCAAAAGAATCAAAACTCTGGCTCAGTTGAGCAGCGAATTTGGTATTAATGCTCAACTGATCACTGACCGGAAACGGCAGGCTCTCGCTGGGATGCCCATTCTCTTCGAGTCCACTACGACCAAAGCTTCCCGTAACAGCGGGGAGCTAATCACAACCTGCTTCACCAAAAAAGAGGAACTGGCGACGGTTCCTCTTTCTTGGTTTATTCTGATCTTCTTGCCGTAATACGCTGCCATCGAAAAGGAAGATTATTTTGGAGGTCAACTTTTTTGTTTAATAAAATTAAAGTTTTCCCTGAAATACTTTCTACTGTGTGATTTCCAAAAATCTGGCGACTTACAGATAGGTAGGATGGCGATTTGGCAGGGGCGTCTTTTAAGTCAATTTCTAGACCTACATTGCCCTGCCCGTCATCTTCTGTTACGCGATAGCGAAACGATTCCCGATTGTAGAGAAGTGGGCAACTGTTCACCTTTCGGGAGTTCTGACTTCCGCAACGGTCAAATGTAAGCTGAACCCCTATTGGTCGAGAAACTGAATCAACCTTAAAATTTGCGTTTCCGTACTCAACTTTCTCAATAAGCCAAGTTCCATCAATTTGCCGAAAAGTTTCAAGGCGGTCAGAGCAAGAAAGTAAAACTATACCCAAAAAAAGCAGGTTGAAAAAAAGGTTAGTTCTCATGGTGTTTACACAGTTATGCCATTACCCATTAAATGTTAGGTTAATGGGTAACGACTTTGTGAATTGTTAGTTAGTCAAAGAAAAGCGGAAACACTGATTGATGTCATAGTATTTTCTGTCAAGCTGCACACATTGATCGACAGCAATTCGTCCAATATTTCATCCATTATATAAGTCGATTCTGAGGAATAAAATGTAATCGCAGTTAGAATGTTTATTTTAAATTAAATATCGAGTAATTGATTATCAATGAATTATTGCGACCAAGGTTTCTGTAAAACTTGACAAAAACTAGCAAAGCATACTTAACCCGAAATCACCGTTCCCAACAACTTAGCAATTTCGACGTCGATGGCTTTGTAGCGCATGTACTCGGCCATCAGGCGGTCACTTTCGTCGGGGTCGGTTGCCTCAACAATGTTGCGCCGGATAGCTAGCATGCGCTCCTCGGCAATCATTTTCTTGATTCGTAAAATATTGCCGTAAGCCGCGTCCGACAAGATTTTCAAATCCTCCTCCGACGGAACAATGATCTCGTGCTTGAGCCAGCCATCGCTGATTTCGTGGCGGGGGGTGGTGAGCGTAATGGCCTCGCGTTGGGCGTCGGGCGAGTCGGCGCGATCCAGAAAATTGTCGGCGGTCAGAATGTCGCCGTGCAGGAAGGCCTCGCGGTAGAGCCGAATCATCAAATCGTAGGGGGCCGTTTGGAAGTCGATGTCGGCGATTTCGGCCAATATGTATTGGCAGAGCGTGATACCCGGCTCCAACTCGCGGGAGCCATAATTGAGCAAGAGCCGGATGCACTCCTCTTCCTGATACGACAAGGCCGTACGTTGAGCGCGTTGGAGCCGCGTTGTGGGAGCTGGGGCCGATGCGGGAATGTAATCGTCGGAAAAAAAATCGTCAGGGGGGCCTGCCTGATCGGGAGAGCTGATGCCTGCTTCGGCCAAGAGCGCGTTAATGTCTGCTAGGGACGAGTTGGACTGCCCTCCGTCAGTAGCGGCTGGTCGGCGTCCATCGCGGTCGCGTTGCCGTTGATCGTCTTTCTGCTGTTTATCGCGTTTTTCGCGAATCAGACGGTTGCCCTCGCTAATGAGGGTTTGCTCATCCACGCGTAGTTGTTGGGCGGTTGTTTTGAAGAAGATCTGCCGTTGCAGCGCGTCGGGGATACGGACAATACTGCTCACTACTTCGCCCAGAACCTCGGCCCGCTTAAAGGGATTGTCGCCCGCATCGCGAAGGAGTGTTTCGGTTTTGAACCGGATAAAGTCGCTCGCTTTGGTTTTAATGTACGTTTTGAAGGCCTCGGCCCCCACGCGTCGGACATAACTATCGGGGTCTTCGCCATCAGGCAAAGTCACGATGCTCACATTCAGGCCTTCATCCAGAACTAAGTCGAGACCTCGGAGCGCGGCTTTGATCCCGGCAGCATCGCCATCGTACAGGATCGTTACGTTGGGCGTGAACCGACTGATGAGCCGAATTTGCTCAACGGTCAGCGACGTTCCCGACGAAGCTACAACGTTTTTGATACCCGCCTGATGGAGTGAAATAACGTCGGTATATCCCTCGGTCAGGTAGCAAACGTCTTCCTGCCGGATGGTTTGCTTGGCCTGGTAAATGCCGTATAGCACCTGACTCTTGTGGTACGCATCCGTCTCAGGGGAGTTGAGGTATTTTGGCTGATTTTTGTCGTTAACCAGAATCCGTGCCCCAAACGCAATGACCCGCCCCGACACGTTGTGGATGGGGAACATAACCCGCCCCCGAAACCGGTCGAACACCTTGCGTTTTGCTTCGCTATCGCCCTCCTTGTTTAGAATGAGACCCGCCTTTTCGAGCAGGTCACGACTATAACCCCGTTTCTCGGCCTCCTGCAAGAGACCGTCCCAACTGTTCAGGCTGTAGCCGAGGTCGAACGCATCGATGGTGGGCGTGGTGAAACCCCGTTCGCGGAAATAGCTAAGACCAATGCTTTGCCCTTCTTCGTGGCTATTGAGCAGGTCCCGGAAATACGTCTTGGCGAAGTTCAGAACGATGTACAGACTTTCGCGTTCGTTCTGACGCAGGAGGTCTTCGGGCGTGGGGGCCTGCTCCTCAATTTCAATGCCATACTTTTTTGCCAGAAATCGTAATGCTTCACCGTAACCGATGTTCTCCACGTCCATCACGAACCGCACCGAATCGCCCGCTTTACCACAGCCAAAGCATTTGTAAATCTGCCGGGCCGGATTGACATTAAAAGATGGTGATTTTTCGTTGTGAAACGGGCAGCAGGCAATATAATTGCTCCCTCGCTTTTTGAGCGACACAAAATCACCGACCACTTCGACAATATCGGCGGCCTGTTTTATTCGTTCAATGGTATCGTCGGGAATGCGCATTTAGAGCGGATAGATCCTGTTTTTGCTTCAAAGATACGCTCGGACTTGCCAATTTCAGTGACGTATCGGTCACTGCACAAACTCTGGATAGCTCTGGCACCACTTTTGCTATTTCGCAGTATGAACATTATCTTGTGGGTTACTCAGCCCTCAATGCTTACTATTATGAAGTTACCACTACGTTACACCTTCGCTCAAAAACGGATTTCGAGGTTGCGTTCACTTCCGATCATGGCCCTACTATGCTCGGTGATGGTGCTGGAATCGTGTCGTCAACAACCCGCTAATGAAGACGTTACGCCTATACAAATTGGTAATCCGGCGTCGACTTTCGACAATACAGTGGCCCTGACATGGTCCGACATGACCCTGAGACTAATTCGGAACAGCCCCGGATTTACACCACCCGTAGCCGCGCGAGCCATTGGTTACGCCGGACTAACCCTATATGAGTCGGTTGTGACAGGCATTCCAACAAAGCGATCTATGGCGGGTCAGTTACAGGGATTGGTAACCTTGCCGCAGACGGATGCCAAACAAACCTACAACTGGGCCTTAACAGCCAATGCGGCCCAAGCCATTGTGCTAAAAGGGTTGTTTGCAAACACAACAGCCGCCTACAAAACCAAAATTGACTCGGTCGAAACGGTTCTGTACGCTAAATACAAAGCTACCGACGCTGCCGAGAATGATCGGTCTGTGGCCTACGGCAAAAGTTTAGGGCAGGCTATTTTCGACTGGTCAACCACCGACGGTGGCCATGAGGGGTATAGCCGAAATTTTCCGGCTGATTACAAGGTGCCGGTTGGCCCCGGCTTGTGGGAGCCTACCGAAAATGGCCGAAAAATTCCGATGCAACCTACTTGGGGGCGAAATCGGATGATGTTGGCTACCAATTCCAGCCTTGCTTTACCTGCGATCTTGCCTTATTCTACGCAGATTACCTCTGCCTACTTTAAACAGTATCAGGACGTTTACAACAAGAACAAGACCCTCACACAAGCAGAGAAAGAAATTGCTATATGGTGGGCCGACGATCCGAGCGAGACATTTACTCCTCCCGGTCATTCGTATAATCTGACCCGAATTGCTATTCAAACAGCAAAGGCCGACCTGGCTAAATCGGCAGAAGCTTTGGCCCGGGTTGGTATTGCTGTGAACGACGCCTTTGTGTGTTGCTGGAAAGCTAAATACGCCTATAACAATCAACGACCATACACTTACGTCCGCTATTTTGTTGATCCGACCTGGGTTCCGTTCTGGCCTGCTCCCCCGTTTCCGGGTTTTGCTTCAGGACATGCCACTCAGTCGGCGGCATCGGCTACGGTACTGACGGATATATTTGGCGCGAATTTCGCCTTCACCGACGATTCACACATTGGCCGTGTGCGTGATACCAAACGCAACGTCGATTTCAAAGCCCGCTCATTTAAGTCGTTTCAAGAGAGTGCCGATGAATCGGCCTACTCGCGCTTCCTGGGCGGTATTCATACAAAGCAGGACAACGACACGGGTTTGATCGAAGGCCGCAAAGTGGGACAGAATATTAACTCCTTAGGCTGGAATAAATAGGATAAAGGAGTAAAGCAGGAGAGGAGGATGGAGGAAAGGATACGAATGTGTTATCCTTTCCTCCATCCTCCTCTCCTGCTTTACTCCTTTATAAAAGCCCCTCATCGGCAAAGCTTAAATAAGTTCGGTCGGTGAAGATCAGGTGATCGAGAACTGGAATGTCGAGTAACTTACCGCACTCGCGGAGCTTGGTAGTCAAATCTTTATCGGGTTGCGAGGGTGTTACGTTGCCCGACGGATGGTTATGTACCAGAATCATTGAGCTTGCCAAGTTCTCAATGGCGTGTTTGAAAATCAGCTTCGGGTCGGCAATGGTCCCCGAAATGCCACCCGCACTCACCTGAACGGGCCGCAGTACTTCATTGGCTCGATTCAATAGTAAAATCCAAAACTCTTCGTGGGGCTTATCCATTAGGTGCGGCCTAATCTCTTCGTAGGCATCCCGCGAGCACGTAATACGCGCCCGTTGTGGTCGGTCCTGTTCCCGCCGACGACGTCCTAGCTCCAGCGCGGCCACAATACTGATAGCCCGGGCCTCGCCGATTCCCCGGAATTTTGAGAGGTCTTTCACACTCAGCCTGGCCAACTCGTTCAGATTATTTCCCACGCTTTGCAGGATCATCTTGGCGATATCGACAGCCGTAAGCTCTGTGGTACCGGAGTTGACCAGAATAGCAATCAATTCGGCATCGGAGAGGGCAGCTCTGCCTTTGAGCATGAGTTTTTCGCGCGGGCGGTCTTCTTCGGCCCAACTTAGAATTTTGCGAGGGTTATCGTACATGGGATTAGGTAAGGGCATAAAAAAACCTCAAGCCGTTTCGGGCATGAGGTTTTCATAGATCGTTGGTAGTGAAACGGGCAATTACGCAGCAGCAGGGGCTAACTTATTCACGAAACGAGCCAACTTCGATTTGTTGTTCGAGGCTTTGTTCTTGTGAATAACATTGCGCTTGGCCAGCTTGTCGAGCGCGGAGGCTACCTTTTTGTACAATTCAACTGCCATTGCGTGATCGTTCGTCTCGCGGAGCGTCTTGACCAGATTCCGGGTTGTTTTGTGCTGGTAACGGTTTAACAAACGCTTCTTGGCACTCGACCGGATGGCTTTTTTGGCTGATTTATGATTTGCCATTTTGTATGTAAACGAATTTCGTGTTCTGCAAAAGAGTTGCAAAAGTACGGTTTCTTATTCAGAAGATCAACTTCTTAGCAAAAATTACTGCTGAATGTCGGCGTTGATGACCAGGATATTTTCCCAGGCTGCCTCGTTGTCGGCCTTAAAGCTTTTAAACTCCTCGCTCTTCTCAAATGCTTTCATGTCGTCTTCGCTCTGAAAGGTCAGGTAATGCACCACATCGTAGCTTCCGGGCTTGCCCGCCGGGGCAATTGTACGTCCTGCACTATAGCCAACAATGGCTTTAGTTTCACGCTTTAAACCGGCAAAAGCGTGCATATGCCGCTCAACTACATCTTTTTCAATGCTGTTTTTAAACTTTACACAGAAAATTTGCTGTTTTTGTGCTTTTCTTGCAGGAGAGTATGCACCATAGATGAAGAGGGCAAAAGAGCAAAAGACAGCAACGATAAGCAGGTAACCTTTTGATTTACGATTCATTGTTATGTGTTTTTGCCATTTGGCAAAAGATTATTCTGAAAAAATTAGTCTCTGTTTTAATAGTCAAACTATTTCTTGACAAAGTACTATGTTCGTTCAAAGGTATTTGTTTTTTGTTTGGTTGTGCATGGTCAGCGCAAATTTTTCAGAATTTTTTTTTGCATCAACGCCCACGACTCCCGCAGTGCAAAAACCAGCATGGGGTTTTCATGCGCATCAGCAGATCAACCGATTAGCTGTTTTCTCGTTGCCTGCCGAGATGATGCCTTTCTTTAAACGACACATTGATTTCCTGACAGACAATGCCGTGAATCCAGACCGTCGTCGGGTGGCAGTAGTGGGGGAGGCCCCCCGCCACTTTATTGATCTTGATGATTACGCCGATACATCGGCGACCACCTTGCCGCGGTTTTACAAAGACGCCGTAACGCGCTACGGCGAAGACACCCTGGCAGCTCGTGGAATTGTCCCCTGGCACATCCAACTGGCCAAATACCAACTAACCGAAGCGTTTCGGACGCGTAATGTTCGGCAGATTCTCCGTATAGCCGCCGACCTGGGTCATTACATAGCCGACGCAAATGTTCCGCTACACACCACCCGAAATTACAATGGGCAATTGACAAATCAACATGGCATTCATGGTTTCTGGGAGTCGCGGTTGCCGGAGCTGTACAGCGGTAAGTTTGACTTTCTGGTTGGCCCGGCTACCTATATCGAGTCGCCCCAGAAAGAGGCCTGGCGAGCTGTGTTTCGCGCCCATGCCGCGCTCGACTCAGTTCTGGTTTTCGAGCGCGATCTGACAAAAGAGATGGGCGACACCCGAAAATTCGGTTTTGAGGAGCGCAACGGCGTTACAACCAAGGTGTATTCAGAAACCTTCTCGCGGCAGTATCACGAGCGGTTGCGAGGGCAGGTGGAGCGGCAGATGCGGGCGTCGGTCAAAATGGTGGGCGATTTTTGGTACACCTGCTGGGTCGATGCGGGCCAACCCGACATGCGGCAACTCGCCCGGCAGGAACTAACCGAAACCGACAAAAATGAAGAAGCCGCCGAGCAACAAAGTTGGCTCAAGCGGCTTCTTCGTGTTCGAGCGGAGAATTAGGAGCAGTTGGCAGAGGCAGTATGCAGATTACGCATAACCGATTGATTCCCGTCACTGACTGCTTACCTCTCCTGCCAACTGTTCCTAATTAACTCGCAATTTCTGCCCGGGTCGAATACGCGAGCGCGACGACAGGTGGTTCTTGCGGGCCAACGTCGAGGTCGACAGGCCATAGCGACCGGCAATTGATGAGAGGGTTTCGCCATGCCGTACTTTATGCAACACTGTCCGTTTGAATTTTGGCTTAAAGCTCAAATCGCCTGACCCCGCCGAAGAGCGGCCACCACGCAGATAGTCCCATACCTGACCGGTGAGCAGGAAGTGGTCAGATTTAAGTACATTATCAGGAAATGAGTAAATAGCGAGTGGAGTAAAAGGGTTGCCTTCGTAGCGAGTCTCATAATGAAGATGTGACCCGGAACTGCGGCCCGTGCTACCACCGAGACCTATTTGATCGCCTGCTTTAATCAATTGGCCATTCTCGACCAGTTGCTTGGAGAGGTGGCCATAGAGCGTTTCGAGACCATTGTAGTGTCGGATCAGGACAAAACGCCCGTAACCACTGCCATCCCAACCCACCACGCGGACTATACCGTCGAAGGCAGCATAAACGGGGTCGCCGGTTTCGCAATCGAGGTCGGCACCCGTGTGCCAACGGCCCCAACGATAGCCGAAATTAGACGTTAGTTTTCCCTCTTGAAGCGGAGCCGACCAAAAATGATTAGCTGGTGGGTCGTAGAGTTTGATATCGATAACCTCGTCGAACTCAAGCGGGTTAATGTTGTAGGGGTCAACGTGGCGTGAATCCCAAACGGCGTAGTAATCCGCAATTTTCACCCATTCATCACCCACCTGAACCGAGTCAATCACTTCCACAACGCTCGTTTCGCCCTGATCGATCATCATCGTATCTTCGGCCACTACGAGGTTCACCTCTTTCTTCGGCTCAAATTGGTTGTTAAAGCGCAGATTGGTGGTCTCTTGCTCAAATACGTCAACCTTTTCTTTCTTTTCCTCAGATGCCGGAAGGTTTGGACTATAGGTGCTCTTTGGCTTAATGCGAGAATTCTTGAATAAGCCCCGCTCCTGCGCCTGTGCTGTAATGGTGTTGGCAAATAAGCATCCAGCGGTTATTAGCCATGCGATTCGATTCTTTCTCATCGATTCAGTGATATCGGCAGCGGATAACCGTTCATCTCCGAAACACAACAAACAAGCTGCAGTGGGCAGTTGGCGTCGGTTTTAAGGAGGCCAACTGCTCACCGATAGGTAGCTCATGAGGCAGCGTAGACGGAAATGGGTGGAAAGCCCGAAGCCGGGTTAAACGTTACGTATTATACTAGCATTGAATGCTGCATTTCGAGCATCACCAGATACCGTTCGGCATCGAGCGAGGCCATGCAGCCCGTTCCGGCAGCCGTAATGGCTTGCCGATAGACGTTGTCCTGTGCATCACCACAGGCAAAGACGCCGGGGATGTTTGTGCGTGTGCTTCCTTTTTCGGTCAGAATGTAGCCATTCTCGTCCATATCGAGAAAGTCTTTAAAAATTCCGGTGTTGGGTTTATGCCCAATAGCCACAAAGAAGCCAGTCACGTCGAGCGTTTGTTGCTCACCCGTCACCGCGTTGCGTACAAGAACACCCGTTACCGCGTCGTCGCCGAGGACTTCGAGGGTTTCAGTGTTCCACAATATTTCGATGTTTTCTTTAGTCTGAACGCGTTGCTGCATGAAACGCGAGGCCCGCATTTGATCGCGCCGGACGAGCATATATACCTTGCGGCACATGCCCGATAGGTAGCTTGCTTCTTCGGCGGCTGTGTCGCCCGCGCCAACGATGGCAACGTCCTGATTACGGAAGAAGAACCCGTCGCAAACGGCACAAGCCGAAACCCCGTGACCATTCAAACGCATCTCCGAGGGTAACCCGAGCCATTTGGCCGAAGCTCCGGTCGAGATAATCACACTGTCGGCGGTGATTTCAATTTTTTCGTCGACAATAACGCGGTGGGGTTTGTCGGGGCTCGGGTTGCTCTCGAATTGCACCGCCGTTACCATACCGTAGCGAACATCAGTCCCAAACCGGCGGGCTTGTGTTTCGAGATCCTGCATCATCTGCGGGCCATCGACGCCCTGCGGATAACCCGGAAAATTATCGACTTCGGTGGTTATGGTCAATTGACCACCGGGTTGCGAACCCTGATACAGAACAGGGTGCATGTTGGCCCGCGCGGCATAAATGGCGGCTGTATAGCCGGCAGGACCAGAACCTATAATAAGGCACTTTACGTGTTCGGGAGTCATCGTCACTCAGAAAGAATGTTGTTGAACCAATAGAAACAGCCGCTCTCGTACAAGCCAGAAGCAACCATATGCTACTGTTTTTTACTTACAACAAATGCAAAGTTGGAAAAATTTCACCCGAAAACCAAGTGGACCAATAGGATAGGGTATGTGTGTTAATGCGATTTTCACAGCACCCGCCACTCAATTCGGCGATTGAGTCGGCGGTTTTCGTCGCTCGTGTTGGGGAAGAGGGGGCGCGTTTTTCCAAAGCCCGTTGCCCGGATTCGGGTGGCGTCGATGCCGGCCTCGGTCAGGTACGCAACAACGGCTTGTGCTCGCTTTTTCGACAGAGCCAGATTCGCAGTGGCATCGCCCTGATCGTCGGTGTGCCCCGAAATTTCGACACTCACCGTGGGATTTGCTTTCATAAACTGCGCTAATCGGCCCAGTTCGGTACGCGATTTGCCTGCAACATCGTACCGGCCTGACTCAAAGAAAAGATTGTTGAGCGTTTCGCGGCTTGTCGCACTGATGGGTTCGAGCAACACGGGTAACACAACCCCTCGGTTGCCCTCTTTGTTCTTCTGCGTAAAATCGAACGAGAGGCTCTTGAACAGGTAGCCGGGGCTGTTTACGTAGAGTGCGTATTCGCCCTCTGTGGGCAACACAATCGCGTATTGGCCCGTTTGCGTGTCCGACGTAACCCGCGAAACCGTCTGATTGGTTGCCAGATCAATCAACTCAATCGTAGCCGACAGGGGGATATTGCTCTTTCCATTAGTAATAACACCCTTTAAGTAGCTTACAGGTTTCACGCGCTCTCGAAGCGACTCTGGCATGTCGAACACGTAAACACGTGACCGTTGCGACACCCCGTCTTTTTGCTCCTCAAACGAGTAATACCCCCGCACCCCGTTAGCCGATACAAACAGCGACGCCTGATCTTCTGATGTGTTGATAGGATACCCCAAATTGGTTGGAGATGACCAGCGTTGAGAACTGCTCGTTTGCGTACTGTCGCTTACAAACAGGTCATACCCACCCATGCCGGGGTGCCCCTCCGACGCAAAAAATAGCGTTTGCCCGTTGGCGTGTATGAACGGCGATGCCTCGTTCAGGGCCGTGTTGATTGGCGCACCCAAATTGATTGGCTCCTGCCAGTTTCCATCGGCGTCGGCATTGGTGCGCCAGATGTCGCGTCGGCCCCGCCCGCCGGGCCTGTCCGAGACGAAGTACAGCCGCCGACCGTCGGCTGAGAGGGCCGGCTGGGATTCGTAATGCCGGGTGTTGACGTTGGGGCCAAGATTTTGCGGCTCCGACCATTCAATGCCTGTTCGACGAGTGATGTACAAATCGCAGCTCCCAAATCCTTTGCGACCCTGACAGGCCGTAAACACCAGCGTTCGGCCATCGGCCGAAAGGCTTGGTGTGCCTTCGTTCTCGGGTGTATTGATGTTGGGTGAAAGAGACACGGGCGGTTGCCAAATTTCGCCGTTGAACGTGGTGGTGAATAGGTCTTCGTCGCCTTCGGGTTTCAGAACCGTAAACACCATCGTTTGCTCGTCGGCGGTCAGCACCGGAAAATACTGCGAAGGGGTGGTTTGCAGCGCGGGCGACACCGGTTTGGGGGTCACGTTCTGCGGATGTTGCAGTGCCTCCAGCCCAAAGCGGGCCGTAATCAGCATCCGTTCCACGCGCTGTGCCTGTGGCGACTGCGGTGCAAAGAACGTGGCGTATTTTTCGAGGTTTGGTATGGCTTCGGCGTAACGCCCCAGTTTCAGCAGCAAGTTGCTCAACGATTGGTAGGCCGGGGCCGTGGCGGGTGCGTCGGGTTGAAGTCGGACCCCCTCACGATAGGCTACCAACGCGGGTTCGACGCGCCGAGTGAACTCATACAGTTGGCCTAATTTCAGATGAGCATCGGCAAAGCTTGGTTCGCGCTTTATAGCCTCCTGCATGAACGTGATAGCCTCATTGGCCTTACGCTCACTAAATAACTTCATCGACTGGTCGTAAAGCTGTTTGGTTTTGGCATCCTGGGAGAAGGAGGGGACAGTGAGCAGCAGGCAGTAGGCAGTTAGCAGCAGGCAGTATTTGTGCCCACTGCCGACTGCCAACTTTAGGGAATATTCATGTATTTGTGCGTTTGCAAAGACACTTGCCATTGTGGATTCTCTTTTACATAATCAACGATGAGCGGGAGCATTTCTTTTGTTCGGCTCCACTCGGTTTGCAGAAACAAACGGCAGTCCGGGCGGAGGTAGGGCACAAACGACTCGGCAAAGGCAAAGTCCGACTTGTTGTAGATAATGACTTTCAGTTCGTCGGCCTGCTGGTAGATGGCCAGGTTGGGTTTTTTGAACTTTTTGGGTGAAAAGCAAACCCAATCCCAGCTACCCGTGACGGTTTCGCACACGCCCGATGTTTCGATGTTGGTGGCGAAACCTGCCGTTTGCAGGGCAGCGGTTAAGTTGGTGAGGTCGTGCATGAGAGGTTCGCCCCCGGTAATAACGGCCATACGACCCGGATGGGTCATCGCGCCCGCCACAATGGTGTCGATGCTCTGTTGAGGATGTGCATGTACGTCCCACGACTCTTTAACATCACACCAGTGGCAACCCACGTCGCAGCCGCCGAGCCGGATAAAATAGGCAGCTTTACCGCTGTGTGCTCCCTCACCCTGTAGGGTGTAAAAAGACTCCATAACGGGAAGGGTTGCGGTTTGTACAGTTGGTTCGGTCTGTGTTGTATTCATAAGGCAAAGATACAGCTTGTTGCAGAGATGTCATCTGGGTTAGAGATCGGCCCCATCTGTGCGGTCATCTCTCTAAACGAAGCTATTGCGAATATGCCACTTGCTATATAGCTTTGTTCGACAGAACAACAAACACATAACTCCTTCAACACCATGAAAACGAACCTTTTACTTTTCTTGACGGCCCTCACGCTTGGCGGCTGTGCTTCCTCAACATCGTATTTGTCGCTGACCCCCGTCACGGGTGAGGTCGCGCAAATTGAGGGGCGAATGGTGACCAGAGCCGAGTCTGATAGCCTAATGGTGGTTGCCTCGTTCGAGCGCGAAGACATGGAGTATCTGGCGATGGACATTGAGATCAAAAATCGCTCAAACCAAGCCATTGATTTCGACCCGTCGCGGTTTCGGTACGTGGCCCTCGACGCCAATGAAGACACCCTTCGCGATGAGCGAAACGCGTCGCTGCCGGTGTTCCGGTTTGCGGCCAACCCGGCCACCGAGGTGGAACTTGTGAAGGACAAGGTAGCCCGCGAAGAACGGCGCATCAAAACGGCCAAAGTGATCAACACAGTGTTGCTCGTTGCGGCCATTGCCAGCGATGTATCATCATCGTCGCGTCGGCAGGATTATGGTAGTTGGGCACGAAACCGAGTGGCTCATAACAATGCTTACAACCTGATTCAGGCCAAACGCGTAATCGACCACGGCGTATTTGCCAACCGGATGCAGCAATTTGATTTCGAGTCGTATCGCTGGCGGGAATTAGCTGTTCATCGGACGTACATCCAACCCGGTGAGTCGGTACGGGGATTTGTGTATCTGCCCAAAGCCAAACAAGCCGCGTTCCTGCGCCTGCTCTACCCCATGGCTGAGACAGGGGGCGTCACGCTGACATTCATGCAGACCCTGACGAAGCAGAAGCCGCGTTAGAATATTGGGAGGGGGCACTTAATCTAGGTACTGTCTTTCTTTAACAAGTTGAGTATATCGCGACCAATACTATTAGCAGTTTTTCCAATTAAGCTTTGGCTCAAAATCTCACCATAATATCCGTTGATAATGGTTACAGAATCGAGGTCATTGAATTTATAATCAATAGAATAGCTGTAATCTAGGCGATGGAAGCTTAGTTCAATATCAATGTCTGTTGATGGTCTTCTCTTGTATCCTGATAAAGATAGTTTAAGGCCAATTTTCCCAGAAAAGTCATTAGACTTCAACCATGATTCAATAAAGTTATCAAACTCGAAGCGAGTCGGACGGTTGCCAAATTTTTTAGTTAGCTTATCAGTGATCAAGACTGAGTCAACCTGTTCGCCATAACTCTCAAAGAAATCTAAGAATTTTGTCAGAACAGTCCTAGTCTGATTAAGCAATGGTTTGAAGGATTCTTGGTAAGTGCGATATTGATTTTCGATTGTCCGCTTTACCTCCTTAACACTCACTTTACCTTCAATCTCCATCTTGAACAACGCCAATTCCTTATCCAGGTCATCCGGCTCATCCAGGCTTTCGCCTTTAGCTCCCTTCAAATAAAGTTCTAAGCCTGCTTTTACATTCTCAGCAATGAATTGTACGAATGGCTCATCGTCGCCCGTGTCGGCTTGGCTCAGTGTCAAATAGTAAACGCCCCGGTCTTGCTGTTTGATGACTGTAGGTGGATAATGATACCGCATCAGCATGAGGTTCATCAAAAGCCGCGTCATGCGCCCATTACCATCATCGAAGGGGTGGATTGACACGAAACGATGGTGGAAAAGAGCCGCTACAACAACCGGATGCAATTCAGAGTCGGTAGAACTCTCTCTGTACCAATTCATCAGGTCGCCCATTTTGGCAGGTGTCTCTTCAGGAGCGGCATAATAGTGTATTTGACCAGTGGTTGTCAGCACATGGTTAGGCGAGGTCTTATACTGTCCAGGGATAATTCGTTTTCGTGTTGGTTGACCCTCGGATGTTTGCGCATCTACTTCGTAGGGTTCGCCAAGCAAGAGTTGATGAAGATTGCGAATGTCTGTTTCAGTCAGATAATCATTCCCCCGAACCAAATCCAGCAAATAATCGATAGCGTTGTTGTGTCCTCGAATATCCAGATAGTCTTTAAAGGGCTTGCCTTTGGCGGTGATGCCGTGCATCAGAAACGCAACTGTCTCGCCGTAATTTAATGAATTACCTTCGATTGCGTTGGAGTGATAATTCCAGTCAAGGCGGAACTTTTGCATAATACGTCCCTCCTGGTCTTTTGAAAGAGGACGTAGCGAATCGATCTCAGTCTTTAGAGAATCAATTTCTGCCAAAATAGGCAGTGCGTTTAGTGCTGACAGGCGTTCCATACACTCAAATGTAAATAAAACGCGCTAGTAAACCCGCTCTCCACCAACCCAGGTTTGCAGGACTTTGGTTTGCCGGAGCGTGGGGGCCGGGGCCTTCATGATGTCCTGATTGAGAACCACAAAATCGGCTTGTTTGCCGGGGGCGATGCTGCCGCGCAGGTGGTCCTCAAAATTGGCGTAAGCTGCCCAGCGCGTCATGGCCAACAGGGCCGATTGGCGGTCGACGGCGTTTTCCATTTGGTAACCACCTACGGGAAAGTTCTTGTCGTCCTGTCGAGCCGTGGCCGAGTGGAATCCAAAGAGTGGGTTAACGGCTTCGACCGGAAAATCGCTGCCAAACGCGATGATTCCGTTCTGCTTCATTAAATCCTTAAAGGCGTAGGCTCCTTTTACCCGAACGCTACCCAGCCGGTCGCCCGCCCAGTACATATCGGAGGTGGCGTGGGTGGGTTGTACCGATGGAATTACTGAATAGCGATTAAACTTCCAGACATCCTCAGGGGAGACCACCTGCGCGTGTTCGATGCGCCAGCGACGGTCATTTTTCGTTTTTAACAACTTGCCATACAAATCCAGAATGATGTGGTTGGCCGAGTCGCCGATGCAGTGGGTGTTGGCCTGAAACCCGCTACCTGCCAGTTGTGTCAGCACGCGTTCCAGTTCGGTAGGGCTGAGCAGCAGGAACCCGCCTGTTTCGGGGCGATCAGCGTAGGGTTTGCGTAGGCAGGCCCCGCGTGAGCCAAGCGCACCGTCGGCGTAGAGTTTGAAGGAGCGGACGGTTAGTCGGTCGGTTTGGAAGGGGCCACGCTTGAGGTAATAATCGAGGTTGGGCAGGCCCAGCGACACCATGACGTAGTCGCGAATTTTGAGCTTGTTTTCTTTCTGCAATCGCTCCACCAACTCAATGTCGGTTTGGTTTAAGCCCGCGTCTGAAACGGAGGTAAGCCCCAGCGAGAAGCAAACTTTTTGTGCCGCCAGCAGCATCCGTTCCTTGTCTTTTTCGTCGGGTTGCGGAATCACCCGCCGGACCATCTGCATGGCATTGTCGACCAAAACGCCCGTGGGTTGACCCTGTGCATCGAGTACTACTTCACCCCCGGCTAGTTTACTCCCTCCCGTAATTTGAGCCAGCCGCAGTGCCTTGCTGTTCACGAGTAGGGCGTGCCCATCTACACGGGTGAGGGCTACCGGAATGTTCGGGAAGGCCGCGTCGAGTTGGGCTTTGGTTGGGAAACCGCGAACGGGCGAATCGGTTTTGGGCCAGTCGTTTTGATCCCAACCTCGACCAATAAGCCAGATGGCCTGCGGGTTTTTCTGCCCGAATGCCCGGAGCCGTTCAATCGTTTCTCTGTAGGAAGTAGCCCCTACTAAATCGGCCTGATCGAGCATTTGGCCTAGGCCCATGAAGTGTGAATGTGGGTCGAAAAGGCCGGGATACACGGGTTGGCCGCCTAAATCGGCAGTGCTGTCGGCATCAACTAGCTTTGTTAGATCGTCGGTTTTGCCAACGGCCACGAATTTGCCATCCCTGACAGCGAAGGCATTAGCCGTTGAAAAGGTCGAATCGGCCGTGTAGACTGTAGCGTTAGTGATCAGCAGATCAGCCTTTTGGCGAGTTTGACAACCAAATCCGAACAGACAGGCTAGTACGGGTAGGTAGGAGAAAGAGCGCATAGGAATTAACCAAGTAGGTCGCAATTATACGTCACTTTTGGACAAGGAAGCCCAGCAGGGCTTAATTTTGCGCTTCGACGCATACTCCCTATTCTATGAGATACGGTTCTTTTCTCGTTTTTATCGCCATTCTGTTTCTGGTTTCACCGAAAACGGTTGCCCAAAAACCTACCCGCCCAACGTCCGACACGCAGCAATCACCGGTGCAGCGAGCCATTCAGCGCACGGTTACGCTGGCCACGGTTCCTCAGAAAGGCGACATAATTACGCTAGCTGACGTTGTGACTACCGCCATTGCCAACAATTACCAGATTCGCATTAATCGCTCGCAAGAACTCATTGCCCGCAATAACAACGTGCGGGGGAATGCCGGGTTCTTACCCGTGGTCAACTTCGCTTTTCAAAATAACTTTTTACTGCAAAACCTCCGGCAGGACTTTTTTAGTGCTTCTGCCCCTCCGCAACGGGTATACTGGGCGTTCAACCGCAACGCTGCCATTGGGCCAACGGCAGCCTACACGCTCTGTAATGGTTTTGGGCGTCAGGCCACACTTGAGCGACTTGGTCAACTCGTGCGTATTAGCGAGGTAAACACCCGTGCCAATATAGAACTAACGGTTGCCGATGCAACCACGGCTTATTACAATGTGGTTCGGCAACTGCAACGCCTGATTGCGTTTCAACAGGCTCTCGACATATCGCGGGAGCGGCTCGAACTCGCCCGTGCTACTTATGAGGTGGGCACACGCTCGAAAGTTGATTTTCTGAGCGCACAGGTCGACTATAACGCCGACAGTTCGGCCCTGCTTACCCAGCAGTTAAGTTTGCGAAACGCCAAAATAACGCTAAACACCCTGCTCGTCCGCGACCTCGACAGTGAGTTTGCCATCCGCGACACGATCCTGGTCCGCCCCGATCTATCACTGCCCGATTTACGGGAGTCGCTAAAGGCGCAAAACCCATTTCTGGCGTCGGCAGTGCTCAACCAGCGGTTGGCCGATATTGATGTACGATTGGCTAAAGCCGTGCAATACCCACAGGTGGATTTGTTAGGTGGATACGGCTTCAATCCGGCTGATAATCAGGCTGGTTTCGGAACACGCCGGGGCCGTAACGAGACCTATTCGCTGGGTGTGCGGATGGTGCTACCCCTGTACAACGGGGGAAACTTGAAACGCCAAATTGCCAACGCCCAGATTAATCAACGGATCACCGCCGACCAAACGTCCAATCAGCAACTCCAGTTACTGTCGGCTCTGGAGCAATCGTATCAGCAGTACCGGAACAGTTTGGCACAGTTGAATCTGGAGGTGCAGAATTACAAAATAGCTCTACAAAACGTCGATATTGCCTATGACCGCTACCGGATCGGTAACTCGACCTTTGTCGAATTTCGCGATGTGCAACGCAATGCCGTTACGGCCCAAACCCGGCTTATCGACGCTTCGTTTAACGCTAAATCGGCTGAGATTGAATTACTCCGGCTTAGCAGCACCATAACAAAGTAGGTAGTGAGGAGTTATGAGCGGTGAATAACAACACATCGTTCAATGCAGGAACCCATCAAGCCCTTCGATTGGGAGCGTATTCTGATTCATGATTTCCCGTGGTTATACCTCGGCGAGGTAGCGTTCCGCACGGCGTTTATGTTCGTAGTGGTGTTGTTAGCCCTGAAAGTGTCGGGTAAGCGGGAGGTAAAGCAATTGTCGGTTTACGAACTGGTGCTTCTGATTGGCCTCGGCTCGGCGGCTGGCGATCCCATGTTTTACGATGATGTGCCTCTGAGTGCGGCTGTGGTCGTATTTGTGGTGATGATGACCTGCTACAAATTCATTACCCGGTACAGTGATAAACACCCACGAGTGCGAGAGGCAATTGAGGGAAAACCTGTCTATGTGATCCAGAACGGTTGTATCGAGACCAAAAACTTCGACGATGAAGACTTAGGGCAGGATGAGCTTTTTTCCGAACTTCGGCAGATAGGCGTGGAGCATCTGGGGCAGGTGCGGTTGGCTATTCTGGAACCATCGGGGCAGTTGAGTGTTTTTCAGTTTTCACCTGATGAAACCAAACCTGGCTTGCCCATCATGCCTCACTTATTACGGTTACAGACCGAAGTGATTGCCGTAGGGGGCAAGTACGCTTGCACGCACTGTGGCGATGTGCAGGCATTTGAGGGTACGGAGACAAAACCTTCGTGCCCTAGTTGCGAACAGCATAAATGGGTTAAGGCGACGTAGTGCCGGATAGTATCCGGCACTACATCGCTTTAACCTGATCGGACAAAAACTTGAGCAGCAATTTCTCAACCCCGTCCAAACCATAAGGGCTGCTTTGCCGGAATCGCTTGCGCTGTTCAATGTACGGATTCAAATCCTGACACTCATAGGCTTCCAGAATCTGCGGATGTACGTAGTGCTTCCGGCAAACGGTCCGCGTGTTACCCAGTCGGTGCGAAACTTCATCCAGCACCGTGTTCACATTTTTCTTTGCCTCTTTGTCGGTCGAGCAGGGTTCCAGTTCAACCAGCAGCCGGAGCGCGTTCACGGTTCCGGCCCACGTGCGGAAATCTTTGGCCGAAAAGCTGTCGCCCATCACGGTCTGTAAATAGTCGTTCACCATCCCCGAATCAATGCTGCGTCGCTCACCCGACTCGTCGAAATACTGAAACAACTCCTTGCCGGGAATATCGCGGCAAGCTTTTACGAGCTTAGCCAGTCGGCGGTCGTGGAGCGTGATGTCGTGATAAATGCCCTTCTTGCCCTTAAAACTGAAGCGAACTTCGTCGCCCTGCGCTTTTACGTGCCGGTCTTTCAGAGTTGTCAGACCATACGACCCGTACTCTTTTTCGTAAGCCGCGTTACCCACCCGAATAAGCGTTTGCTCCATCACACTGAGGGCAACAGCAACTACTTTTTCGCGCGTCAGGCTGGGTTGTTTCAGGTCAGTTTCGAGCTGTTTACGCAACAGGGGCAGTTTTTCGCCGAAGGCAATCATCCTAAAAAACTTGGTCTCGCTCCGAATGGCGTTCCAGTTGGCATGATAGCGATACTGCTTATGGCCTTTGGTGTCGATGCCAGTGGCTTGCAAATGGCCGTTGGGTTTTGCACAAATCCAGACGTTTTGCCAGGCGGGTGGCAAGGCCATTTTACGGATGCGGGCCAGCGAAGCCTCATCAGTGACCTCTTCGCCTTTAGGATTCAGATAAATGAAGTGATCATGTTTTTGCCGACGGGAGATACCCGGCTGACTGTCGTTTACGTAGTTTAAGCGGGCCGCTTTGGCAACTTTGGAAGGATCTTCAGCCAGTTCTAGCAAGTTCATCAGGTGTTGTCGTTGAGTATAGGCTACTCAACTACAGGATGAAGCTTCATGTTTTACCGCTGCACCGCCTTACCAAAACCCAGCAGCGAGAGTGCCAACATGTAGTGATAGAAATCGGTCGGGTTCATTAAGTCGGCAAATGACCCTGCTTTGGTGCCGATGGCTGCGAGCATTACTGCAATAACAATCCAGAGCGCGTTGGGAACCCGACGCATCAGGCCCAGAACGCCCAGCAGCATTACCACCAAAATACCCAGTGACGACACTACGGGGCGAAATACCCGAACGTCGGGTAAAAGAAAAACGACGAACAGTAATAGCCCTATGATGAGGGTGATACTGAACGACATAAGCGAGACCGTTCTACCCATCACAAACGCCCAGGCGGCTATAACCACACAGGCAATACCGAGTGTAGAAGCCAGCGTCTGCACGGATTCGTGTAGGGGGATGATGACCGTATAGCCCGCAAACCGAACTGCCCCGGCCAACGCTGCGAGTGAAATAGTGAGCAGAAAAAAGCCCCAAAGCAGGCGATTATAGAGGGGCAAACGACCAAAGAAACTCCAGAAAACACCAACGCCCGTGATAGCCAGGGCAGCTTCGGAAATAACATGAGAGACAATCATGCCGAAATGTACAGAAAATAGTCATTGGTCTTTGCAGCTTTCGCTCTACTTTTGCGAGGCTTTTTACGGATTTTGGACATTGGATGCTGGACATCGGATTGCCAAAACTGGATTTCTTCCAGAACATAAAATCACTATAATCCAACGTCCAAAATCTAACATCCAACGTCCAAATACAACTATTTACGAGCAACATGAGCGTATTAGTCAACAAGAACTCGAAAGTTATAGTCCAGGGCTTCACCGGCTCTGAGGGAAGTTTCCACGCCCAACAGATGATGGAATACGGCACCAACGTGGTAGGTGGCGTTACACCCGGCAAAGGGGGTCAGCAACACCTCGACCGGCCCGTGTTCAACACCGTTCGCGAGGCTGTTCAGACCACCGGGGCCGACGTGTCGATTATTTTTGTACCCCCTGCTTTTGCCGCCGATGCCATTATGGAGGCTGCAGACGCCGGTATTGAGGTGATCGTGTGTATCACCGAAGGCATCCCGACCGAAGACATGGTGATGGCTAAAAATTACCTTGCTGACAAATCATGCCGCCTGATTGGCCCCAACTGCCCCGGCGTCATGACCGCCGAGGTGTGCAAAGTGGGTATCATGCCGGGCTTTATTTTCAAGAAGGGCACAGTGGGTATCGTATCTAAATCCGGTACACTCACCTACGAAGCCGTTGACCAACTGACTAAAGCCGGTTTGGGGCAAACCACGGCTATTGGCATTGGTGGTGATCCTATTATTGGCACGACCACCAAGCAGGCCGTCGAATTGCTTATGAACGACCCCGAAACCGAGGCTATCGTAATGATTGGCGAGATTGGTGGGGGCATGGAAGCCGAAGCCGCCCACTGGATCAAGGCCGATGGCAACCGCAAACCCGTTGTGGGTTTCATTGCAGGTCAAACCGCGCCAAAAGGACGTCGGATGGGTCACGCCGGGGCTATTGTAGGTGGGGCCGACGATACGGCTGCCGCCAAAATGGCCATCATGCGGGAGTGTGGTATTCACGTTGTGGAGTCGCCCGCTCTCATCGGCGAAACTATGTTGAAGGCGTTAGGGAAGTAATTAGCGAATGAGTGATTGAGTGAATGAGCGAATGAACAGCATCCCGGCGTCTCAGTTGGTAAATCGAACAACAGGTAAGCGAGCAACTTATTTAAACAGGTTTAGCTTTTTCCTTATCTCTTCACTCGTTCTCTCATTCACTCTTTTCTCGTCTTTCGCTCAATCCCGCGATGGGGTAGGGCCGGATAGTCGTTTTTACGCCGTTCACGATTACCGCAACGATTGGCTTGCATTCGACGACGCTACCAAGGCGTATGTCCCCTACTTATTTGAGGTGCAGGGGGAGGTGCCCGCGTTAAGCATACCCATTGATCTGGAGAGCAACCGGCATTATCAACTATTGGTCCGTCCTGCGGCCGATGCCCATCTGTTTCTAAACGCGGCCTTGCGCAAACGTCTCAATGCCGGACAATGGTACACGTTTAGCGTCGACAGCCTGTATCAGATTTACCGGCAACCGCAGCTTTTTCTGACCATATATGGTTCGCCCGGCCCCGATGCCCGGCAGCTTATCATGGCCTATCCCCGGTCGATTCTCCAAAAGACTATCGTTGCCAGTGGCGATAATCTGAGCGTACGGCCACGCAACTTTTCTGTTTACGGCAATTTTTTCGGGTTAGGATTACTGTTTCTGCTCGCTACGCACGCCTTGCTGTATGGCCTCTACCGGCGGGCCTTCCTGGCTTTCTATGACCCCCGCGACCTGTTTACCCTTCGTGTCCGCGATGAGTCGTTTTTGGTAAGCAGGCCCATGAGCCTGACCAATATTTTATTCGTGTTGAATCTGAGCTTTGTGCTGGCCTATTTATTTCTGTTCGTACAGAGCCGAAATATCGACGTGTTTAAGTCGCGGGCGTTGCTTCTGGATGGGCAAAACTTCGGGGCTATTTTGCTGTACTACTTGTTGATCAGCGGGTTAGTTTTTCTGTCATACATGGGCAAATACCTCATGTTGCAGGTGGTTGGAAGTTTGTACCGATTTGAGAGTATTGTTAATCTACACTTCTTCAAAGTAATCCAATCGTCGCTATTGTTTTTTTCGATAGTAATCATTGTCGCTGCTGTTGTTATCTTTAACATACCTGCCTCTACGGGTTCAATAGGTGCCTTGGTTGTACCGTTTGTCGGGTTTTATCTGGTGCGGCTTGGCCTTCTCTACCTCGTTATCACATCGACGGCTCCTATAAAAAGTCTGTATTTAATTTCGTACCTTTGCATCGTCGAATTAGTGCCCCTGTTGATTGGCGTCCGCTTCGCGCTGTAATGAAAACCAAGCAGACCACGAACCGTAACCCAGCCTACTGCCGTTTGGGCAAGAATTGCATAACTGAGGTTTATTTCAATGAACGAAACGAACACCCAACAATCAGAAAATCGGTTAACCAAGGTTTCGAGTATCCTAGTAACCCAGTCCCGGCCCGACGAAAAGTCTCCTTATTTCGACCTTGCGGCCAAGTACAATATAACCATCGACTTCAGACCGTTCATTCAAATTCAGGGCGTATCGTATAAAGATTTCCGCAGACAAAAGATTAACATCCTCGACCATACGGCCATCATTTTTACAAGCCGGAATGCCATCGACCACTTCTTTCGCATTTGTCAGGAGGGTCGTGTTGAGGTGCCCGCCGATATGAAATACTTCTGTATTTCGGAGCAAACCGCCAACTACCTTCAGAAGTACATTGTAATTCGGAAGCGCAAGATTTTCACGGGCACCAAAACGGCTGCCGAATTGATGGAAATCATCAAGAAACATAAAACCGAAAAATTTATGTTTCCCTGCTCTAACATCCGGCGCAACGACATCCCCGAGTTTATGGATACGAGTGCTTTACACTTCACCGAAGCTGTAATGTACGAAACGGTGCCTACAGACCTGTCGGATCTGGATGTTAAATCGTTTGATGTTATCGCGTTTTTTAGCCCATCGGGTGTAACGTCTTTATTACATAACTTCCCTGATTTTCAGCAGAATGGCGCACGAATGGCCGCGTTTGGTCCAACAACTGCGAAAGCCATTGCCGAAGCCGGACTGATTCTGGACATTGAGGCTCCGCTACCCAATGCACCCTCTATGAACGGCGCGTTGGATTTGTACATCAAGAAAGCCAACAATCAGTAAGCCGCGTCAGTTACATGAGGAGGTCAGATGGTCGCATCTGACCTCTTTTTTGATTCCAATATTTTTTGTCTAAACTGCGTTTAATGTTGGAGTCATTCATTGTCAGAAGTAGTCATTAATCGTTTCACACGACGAACACACAGCAAATGACTACGAATGACCACGAGTGACTATAAATGACTACTAATTTTATGGCGCGTGTTCTCTACGTTCTCTTTGTTACGCTGCTGGTTGGCATGGCTCGCATAGCCAATGGGCAAAATGATCCGCAGTTTAGTCAGTACATGTTCAACCCCCTTTTTTATAACCCGGCTGCGGCTGGGTCGGAGGGCGTGTCGCGGTTTCAGTTAATGCACCGCACGCAGTGGGCGGGTTATCAACCAACTATTCTCGACGATGGGGGCGGACCAGGAACACAGTTGTTTTTGTACAACATGCCGCTCGATAAAATTAAGAGTGGTATTGGCTTGTTTGCGATGAACGACCGCCTGGGGCCGGCCATCAATCAGGCCGTACAACTCTCGTACGCGTACCGACTGACCCTGAAAAATGGTACACTGGCAGTTGGCGTACAAGCCGGTTTGTACAATCGTGGTTTCGACTTTGGACAGTTTCGGCCTAACGAGCCGGACCCCTTGTTACAGGGCGGGCGTGTCACGAAAGTTAAACCCGATTTTGGAGCAGGCGTATATTACAACACCGTCGATTATTGGGTAGGCCTGAGTGCGCAACACCTAACCGAGCCTTCGTTTGCACTTGTGGGCAACCGGGAGGTAGTTCCGCAGGCGCGGGTGGCCTATCTGACAGCGGGTTATCGGCTTGGTATTGGTTACGATTTGGACGTTCAACCGTCTGTACTGGTGAAGTATTCGCCAATGGGGGGACAAAACTCGATCACGGGAAACTTATTGGCTACCTATAGATCACAATTCTGGGCTGGTGTAGGGTATCGAACCGGGGGAATGGCTGTAGGGAACATAGGTATGAGCCTATTGCGCAACAATGCGATGCGCGTAGGCTTTGCGGCCGACATTTCGCTGGCGCAGGTAAAACGGGTGACTAGCCCAACCTCGTATGAGGTTTTGCTCAGTTATAATTTACCCGCTATTGATGCCCGCAAAAAGCCGATCATCCGTACTCCCCGATTCCGGTACTAAAAGGGTGTTCGCCTACACGGAAGGATTACGACTAAAATGAGGTTAATCCATGAGATTGGCAACATTATTGTTAGGCTGTTTGCAGTCATGGTTGTAATTTTGATGAATTGACCAGTGAATAATAGAATGTTTTGACGCCTAAAAGGCACTACATACAATATCCGAACTGATTTTCGTTATTCGTTCGGTCTCGCACAAGAAGAAAATTAAGTACGCTACTGACATGAAGTACAACCAATTTACAATGAACGCAACCCGGGTGGTGATGGTCGCGGCAGTGGTTCTGCTGGTGCAGAGTTGCGGTTTCGTTAAATCCAAATTTGGTGGTAAAGGAGGTAAAACAGGTGGAGGTGGAGACGTTGGCCTGACCAACGGGGAAATCACCGCCGACAAAGGCCGTAAAGGCTGGAAGCAAACAACGCCCTATGGCATGGTCTTGATTCCATCTGGGTCGTTCATCATGGGTCAGGCCGACGAAGATGTGGCTGCTACCCAAATCAACATGAACCGCCGGGTTACGATCAGTTCGTTTTACATGGACGATACGGAGGTTACCAACCATGAATACCGTCAGTACGTGAACGCCCTCCTGACCGACTCGGTGTCGACTATTGGGGAAGAAGAAATTATGGCCCGGTTCTATCCTGACACGGCTGTGTGGAAGAACGACTTTACGTACCACAATGGCGACCCCATGTTGGAGTACTACTATTCGCACCCTGCGTTCGATACGTATCCGGTGGTGGGTGTAAGCTGGCAGGCCGCACAGCACTTCTGTCAGTGGCGCACAAACACCTATAACGACTTCCGTACTAAGGAGGGGCAGTTTGTATCGCCCCGATTCCGCCTGCCTTCAGAGGCAGAGTGGGAGTGGGCTGCTCGTGGTGGAAAGCAGGGAGCCAAATACCCTTGGGGTAACCCTTATGTAGCAAACGGCAAAGGATGCTATCTGGCAAACTTTAAGCCACAACGCGGTAACTTCGACGCCGATGGCTACCCATACACGGCCCCTGGTAACGCATACAATGCTAACGAGTACGGTTTGTATAACATGGCCGGTAACGTAGCTGAGTGGTGCCGCGATGCCTACGCCGACAACTCAAACGCGATTGTTTGGGATATGAACCCCGATAACCAAAACGCCGACGAACCCCGCAAGGTTGTTCGGGGCGGTTCCTGGAAAGATATTGCTTATTACCTTGAAACCGGTACGCGGTATTACGAGATTGAAGACGCCAAGCGGTCGTATATCGGCTTCCGGTCGGTGATGGACAATCTCGAAGGCCGTACGGCTTCAGCACGGGGCGGTCGTAGCAGCGCGACACGGAGCAGCAAGTCATCGAAGTCGAAATCGAAGGCAAGCGGCAGCAGCAGCCGGGGTGGTCGCGGTGGCCGGGGTAGCAGCAAAAGAGCATAATTCGTAATCACAAAAACAATTCACCTACGCTTTAATTAGCTTGTTTTCACATGGCAGCAGGAAAGAGAGTAAATTTCTTTTGGGACCGTCTCGTACCAACCATTTACAGTGCCGGAGCCGCAGTTGTTGTACTGGGCGCAATGGCCAAGATTCAACACATTACTTCCCTAAGCTGGCTGCTTACGGCTGGTCTGATCATCGAAGCCGTCATCTTCGCGCTCTACGCCATGCAGAGCTTCCTGTTCCCAGCCGCTGGCACCGACTACGAATGGGAGAAGGTTTATCCCGAACTTGACCCTGACTACAAGGGCGAAGCCCGCAAGGCTGCTGTTGCTGCTCCACAGGCCAATGGTTTAACAGCCAACATGGATCAGATGCTCGCACAGGCGAAAGTAACGCCCGATATTTTTGAGAAGCTTGGTACGGGTTTCCGTTCGTTGACCGACTCAGTATCGAAAATGCGCGACATTACCGATGCGACCGTAGCAACAAACGATTATGCCAAGAGTGTAAAATCTGCTTCGCAGTCGATTGGTGAAATGAACAAATCGTATGGTACAGCCATCTCGGCCATGAACTCGATGGCCGACGCCACCACCGATGCCAAAGACTATCGTGATCAGTTTCAGAAAGTGACCAAGAACATGGGTGCCCTGAACGCCGTGTATGAACTGGAGTTGCAGGATACGAACAAGCACCTGAAAGCGATGAACGCGTTCTATGGTAGCTTGACGTCGGCTATGGAGAATATGACCGATGCCAGCCGTGATACGCAGCAGTTCAAAAACGAACTGGCCAAGCTGACCGGCAACCTGTCGTCTTTGAACAACGTTTATGGCAGCATGCTGACTGCCATGAAAGGCAACTAATCACTAACTTTTTAACACTCACTACCGCATATTATGGCAGGTGGAAAAGAATCACCCCGTCAAAAAATGATTGGGATGATGTATCTGGTATTGACCGCGTTACTCGCTTTGCAGGTGACGTCGGCCATTCTGGAGAAGTTCATCCTGATTAACAATAGCCTGGAGCAATCGACGGGGGCTGCTAACGTAGTAAACGACAATACGCTGAGGGGCATCCGACTGACGGTTGAGAAATCGGGTAATCGCCCTGCCGACGTAGCTGTCATTAAACAAGCTGACGAAGCCCGCAACGTTTCGTCAGAGATGATTGCTGAAATCGACAAACTTAAAGAGCAAATCATTACGGATGCTGGTGGAGGTCTCGACGAAACGGGTAATATCAAAAACGCCAGCGAAGAAGAGAAGGTAGCCCAAATAATGATTGGAGGCAACCGAAACGGAGCTGCATACGCCTTAAAGACTAAGCTTAATTCGTATGTCGATCAGATGGGTAAATACACAAACGCCAAATACGCGCCCCTAGCAGTTGATGGTAAGGATGACCCCATTGCCAACCGTTCCACTGACCAACGTAACAAAGACTTTGCTGATTTGAACTTTGCCCAAACGCCGGTCCCGGCTGCACTGGCTGTATTGAGTCAAAAGCAATCGGAGGTACGTCGGATTGAAGGCGAGACCCTGCGAGCATTGGCCGCAAAAGTGGGTGCTGCTGACGTAAAATTTGATCAAATTTCAGCCATGTTGAGCATGGAATCGAAGGTGGTTGTAGCCGGTACGAAATTCAAGGGACAGATGTTCCTAGCTGCTTACTCGTCGGGTGTGCAACCTCGCATGAGCCTGAGCGGTGGTCCGATTCGGATGGAGAACGGCAAAGGCATGATTGAGTTCACGGCACAGGGTGGTGCTTATGATAAGAACGGCCTTGCCCGTCGGGTGCTGACCGGCTCGATCAGCTACAACACGCCCGCCGGACCGAAGACTGTACCGATGCAGGCTGAGTATTTTGTAGCAAAGCCTTCGTATCAAGTTGAAACGGGTACTATGCCTCCGTTGTATTTAGGTTGTGAAAATAAGTTGAGCATTCAAAGCCCACAGTTGGGTGCCTTATGGCAACCGAACTTCTCGGCAGATGGAGCGCAGGTTATTCAAAGTGGTGAGCGCGGCAAAATTACGGTTGTGCCAAGTGCAGCGAACGTAGCTTTGAACATTAGCAACTCAGGTAATCTGCTTGGTACAGAGCGTTTCAGAGTTAATCGGGTGCCCAGACCTACACTAAGATATATTGTGGGTGGATCTGAGGCTAATAATCCTCGTGGTGTGGTAGTTAGTTCAGCACGTAGTGTTCGGGTTGATGCTGTTTCTGATGAGAGCTTTAAAAACTACGCGCCCAATGATGCAAACTTCCGCGTAACCGGAATTTCTGTAACACTGGCTCGTGGTACAAAACGAGTTCAAGCTGTCGAACTGGGCCCAAATGGAGGCTCGTTAGGGGCAATGGCTGCTGAAATGGCTCCGGGTGATCGTTTGATTATCCAGGTTAACGGCGTACAACGCCGGAACTTCAAAGGGGATATTTCAGAGGTTCCGATGGGTAGTCCAATACAAACAGTTGGCCTTTATTAATAGACGATTTTCGTGAAAACTACGTTATAAACGTACGAAACGATTAACGACAGTAAACCATGAATCAACCGAAAAACATACGGATAGCCCTGAGTGCAATGGCAACGTTGTTGCTGGCCGGTGGGAGTGCGGTAGCGCAGGAGAAAGCCAGTACGGGTGCGAATCCAATGTCGGTTCGACCTATCAACGACAACGATATCATGATGAAGAAGTCTATTTGGCGTCGCATTGACCTCAAAGAGAAGCAGAATCAGTCGTTGTTCTCGAAAAACAATGAGATTTCGAAGTACCTGATGGAAGCCGTTAAGTCGGGCTTGTTGGTTGCCTACGAAAACGACTCGTTGAAGACACCCGTTACGCCGGAGAAATTTCACCAGAAACTGCTGATTCCAAATACGGGCGGAGGTTTGTCGAAGGAAGAGATTGAAGCTGGTTTTGGTCAGCCCGAAGCTGGTAAAACAGACGACGGTTGGGGAACACCCAAAAAGGAAGATCCTAAGAAAGCCGCTGCAAAACCGGCTGACGATGGTTGGGGTGCGCCTGCCCCAAAGAAGGCTGCTGCCGCTGAACCGGCCGACGATGGCTGGGGACCAACGCCCAAAAAGAAGTCCACAGCGACTGCTAAAAAGGGCAAAGGTAAAGCTACCAAACCGGCTCCGGTTACCGAAGTTGCTGCTACTGCACCGGCTGTCTCAACAACAGCCTCGGCCACAGCGTTTGAAGGCGATACGTATTTTGCGAAGGAGCTAAATATCATGGAGATCAAGGAAGACTGGATCTTCGACCGGAAGCGTTCACGCTTATACTACGATATTCAATCGGTAACGATTTACCTGCCTGCTGATAAAAACCCGCAAGGTTTGGAGTTGCCTATTGCATCGTTTAAGTACTCCGACTTAGACAAACTCTTCCGGTCTGATCCGAAGAAATTCATCTGGTACAATCCGCAAAATCAGGCACAGCACAAAAACCTGGCCGATGCTTTCGACCTGCGCTTGTTCTCAGGCCGTATTACGAAAGTATCGAACCCCGAAGATAAAGAACTGGTAGGTATTTACGGTGATCGCGAGGGCTTGCTGAAGTCGATCCAAACCGAGCATGAGTTAATGGAACTTGAGCACGGTCTCTGGGAATACTAAGAGCTTACAAAATGAAGAAGCCCGGCAGCAATGTCGGGCTTCTTTTATGTAGCGCGGTTGTCCGCAACCGCGCAATGGACTGTCATTTCGTACAACCGCGAGACAGACTGCCAATCTCACGCGGTTGAGGACAACTGCACTACGACAGTAAATCCTTTACGCTGATCTCGAAATCGTCAAGTACTGGTTTTGCGGAGCAGATGTCGGCATCGGTGCAGATGGTGATATTCTTGACAGATGTGTACACCTCGACCATATCCTGTTCAGGCAAAATCACCCAGACAACTTGCACACCGTGTTTGAAATACTCGCGAAGTTTGGCTTTAACGTCGTTCAATTGGTCGTTTGACGAAATTACCTCAATGCAAAAAGCAGGAATAGGCTCGTCATCATCGGATGCCTGGATTTGCTCGTTGCTAAAATAAGCCATGTCGGGTCGGCGCATTTGAATGCCGGTGAGTTGGACATCCTGCTCACAAAGCAACAGTGCGTTTTCCTGCTTTGCTTTTGTCTTATCGAATAGTAGATTCAATAACTGAATCAGTCGTAGATGGTTGCGTTTCATGCCTGTGAAGCGAATTAGTTCGCCGTCGTTCCACTCGTATTTAAAACCATCAGTTGATTCCCAATTAATAAATTCGTCGAGTGTTTTGGGGAGTATTGTCCCGGCTTCCGTCGTTATCATGGCCGCGCTGATTTGCTGTATTCAAATATACAATTATTCTGCCTCAATCTCCTCAAAGTAAGCCTTTACCTTTTTCGCTTTATCGTCGCCAACTACCTCGGCAATTTGCTCGATGGGGGCCTCGCGAATCTTCTTGACGCCTTTAAAATAGGTTAACAAACGGGCGGCAGTCTTCTTACCAATACCCTCAATATTCTCCAGTTCGCTAATCAGGCTATTTCGACTCCGTTTGTCTCGGTGGTAGGTGATAGCGAAGCGGTGGGCCTCGTCACGAATACGTTGGATAAGCTTGAGTGATTCCGATTTCTTATCGATGTACAGCGGCAGGCTGTCTTCGGGAAAATAGATTTCTTCAAGTCGTTTGGCAATGCCGATGATAGGTACTTTGCCATATAGATCAAGAGCTTTTAGAGCATCGCATGCCGCGCTTAGCTGACCCTTGCCTCCGTCAATTACGATCAAATCCGGCAAACCGGTGGCCTCTTCAAGCACGCGGGTATACCGGCGCGTGACCACCTCATACATGCTGGCGAAGTCGTTGGGGCCGATAACAGTCTTGATCGAAAAATGGCGATACTCCCGGTTGGCTGGTTTGCCATCAATAAAACAAACCATTGCCGACACCGGGTTTGTACCCTGAATGTTCGAGTTATCGAAGCACTCGATGCGCTTGGGCAGGGTTTTGAGTTGCAAATCCTGCTTGAGCCGAATCAGCACGCGATCTTTTTTGCTCGCGCTGGCGGTGGCTTCGGCGGCTGCCCGGTCCTGTCGTTCGCGCCGGAAATACAGCACGTTCTTTAACGACATATCGAGCAGTTTTTTCTTGTCGCCAATCTGTGGAACGGTTATTTCGGCTTTAAGGTCGGTCTCGATGGGGATGTTTGTGATGATCTCCTTAGCCTGTGAGCCATACTGCTCGCGAAACTCAACCATCATCATCGTGAGCAGATCGGCGTCGGTTTCATCCAGCTTTTTCTTCACCTCAACCGTGTGTGCCTGGATGATGGTGCCATTTACGACCTTCATGAAGTTGATGTAGGCACTCACCTCGTCAGAGGCAATGGTGAACACGTCGGCGTCGGCAATTTTGGGATTTACCACGGTCGATTTGCTCTGAAACCGTTGCAACAGATCCATTTTGTCTTTGTACAGCTGCGCCTGCTCAAACGCCATTGTACTCGCTGCTTCCACCATCCGCGACCGGAAATAATCCTGTGCGGGCTTCAATTGGCCTTTCAGAATCGAATGTACTTGCTCGATGTCGCGGTTGTAATCGGCCTCGGCCTGTTTGTTTTCACAGGGGCCTTTGCAGTTGCCGATGTGGTACTCCAGGCACACTTTAAACTTGCCCGCTTCAATATTTTCCTGAGTTAAGTTGTAGTTGCAGGTGCGGAGCGTAAACAGTTGGCTGAACATTTCAAGCACCGTGTACATGGGCTTCAGATTGGCAAACGGCCCGTAAAACGTGCCCAGTTTGCGGTCGATGCGCCGGGTGGTAATTACCCGAGGAAACGGCTCGTTCGTTACGCAGATAAACGGGTATGTTTTATCGTCGCGCAACAGGATGTTGTACTTAGGCAGATACCGCTTGATCAACTGATTTTCAAGCAACAGCGCGTCAAACTCAGTATGAACAATAGTAAACTCGATCTTGCGAATCTGGCTCACCAACCGCAGCGTTTTTCGGTCGTGTTGTTTGGAGTTTGTGAAGTAACTGCCGACGCGGTTACGAAGGTCTTTGGCTTTGCCCACATAAATGACCTCGCCCGTGGCGTCGAAATATCTATAAACGCCCGGTTCATGCGGGACCCGAGCAAGTTCTGCTTTGTAATCAAACTGCGTATTAGCCATGTAGAAAGGGATAGGAACACGGATTGAACAGATTTAACGGATTAAACCGGATTTCTTGACTTTAAGAGAATGTAAAATCTGTTTCAATCCGTTAGATCTGTTCAATCCGTGTTCCTATCAAAAACGGCTATCACACCAGAAAAGTTACTGTAAAATGCCTTCCTCCTCTTGTGTCGTTACCTTGGGCGGAATGTAGCGTTGGCTGGAGTCGATGTAGTAGCCGCCACAATCAATTTTGTATTTGTCGGGCTTGCGGAACCGCTCCGGTTTGTATCGAGGTAGGGCCGGGTCTCTGTACACGCGCTGCATATACAGGCCCCAGGCGGGCATGGCTACGCGGGCACCCTGACCATATTCGATGTTGCGAAAGTGAATGCTTCGGTCGTCGCCACCAACCCACAGGCCCGATACCAGGTTTTGGGTCATACCCATAAACCAGCCATCAGAATAGTTTGAGGTAGTGCCGGTTTTGGCCGCAATCTCGTTGCCACCCTCAAGCAATTTATACTGCGCTTTGAGCCGTGCCGACGTACCGTTGGGATCTTCGACCGCTCCACGCATCAGGTACAGCATATCGTAGGCGCGGTTAGCGTTGATCTCCTGTTTGGCTTTGGGGCCAAAGCTCGCCAACACGTTGCCATCTTTATCGCGAATATCCAAAATCAGCAGTGGCTCAACCTGATAGCCGCCATTGGCAAAGGCGCAGTAGGCCGCCACCATCTCATGTACGGTCATATCGCTCGTACCGAGACAAATCGTCGCGTTGTCATCAATTTTGCTTTTGATACCCAACCGTTTGGCGTATTCCTGCACCGTCTCGACACCTGCTTTTTTAATCAACTGCACACTCACCGTGTTGATCGACTGCCCCAAAGCCTCCCGCAACGACAGGCTCCGGTAGCTATACCGACCCGTCGAGTTTTTTGGGGTCCAGTTGCCAATCGACGTAGGTTGGTCGGTGAAGTGATCACAAGGGGTCATAAACGCCTTGTCGAGCGCGGCCAGATACACAAACGGCTTAAACGTGGAACCGGGTTGCCGCCGACCCTGCCGAACATGATCGTACTTCATGTGTTTGAAGTTGATGCCACCCACCCAGGCTTTTACCTGTCCGGTGTTGGGGTCCATCGACATAAAGCCGACGTTCAGAAGCCGCTTATAATACCGGATCGAGTCGAGTGGGCTGAGGGTGGTATCTTTCTCATTACGTTTGCCACCGTAGGTAAACACCTTCATTTTGACGGGTTTACGCATTTCGCGCCAGACAGCCTCTTCGTCGTCGGGGTATTCTTTCTTTAGCGATTTGTAGCGTGGGGTCCGTTTGGCTACCTGCTGAATGAATCCCGGAATTTCGACATACTTACCCGTTCGCTCGTCTTTCTGCACCCACGGGTTACGACCCCGCCAGTGTTCGTAGAACTTGCGTTGCTGATCACGCATGTGTTCCATGACGCTCGCTTCGGCGTAGGCCTGCATGCGCGAGTTGATCGACGTACGGATCTGCAACCCGCTGCTGTACAAATCAAGATCGGTGCCGTTGGTTTCGTTGTACTCTTTTATCCAACGTTGGAGGTCGTCTTTTACCACCGCCCGAAAGTAGGAGGCCATGCCGGTGTTTTGATTCTCAACGTTGAAATCGAGTTTAATGGGCTTCTTGCGATATGTGGCAAACTGCACGTCGCTCAGGAACCCGTATTTCATCATCTGCCCCAACACCACATTCCGACGTTGCAAAGCACGTTCTTCGTGGGTGCGGGGGTTGTAGAGCGATGGGTTCTGTAACATACCCACCAGCAAGGCACCTTCCTCAACCTTCAATTGCCAGGGTTCTTTGTTGAAATAGGTCTTGGCTGCTGTTTTGATTCCATAGGTATTGTTCCCGAACGAAACGGTGTTCAGGTACATCATCACGATCTCCTGCTTGGTGTAGTTTCGTTCGAGCCGAACGGCCAGAATCCACTCTTTTGTTTTCGAGATGACTGTGCCGATGAGCGGAATGTTCCCCAACAAACCCCGGTACTTTTCGGTGCGGGTCTCGAACAGGTTTTTGGCCGTTTGTTGGGTCAGCGTGCTGCCGCCCCCCTTGCCGCCAAACGGCAACGCCCCCGACACCGCCCGAAACAGCGAGCGTGGGTCAATCCCTGAGTGGCGCGTAAATCGGGCGTCTTCTGTCGAGATCAAAGCCGTAATCACGTTGGGCGAAACCTGCGTGATCTCAATGGGCGTCCGGTTTTCGGTGTAATATTTACCAAGCAGAACGCCGTCTTCTGAGTACATCTCGGAGGCCACTTCGCTCTGAGGATTTTCGAGCGTTTTCAGGCTTGGCATTCCGCCAAATAGCCACAGAAAATTGAAGCTAACGGCGAAGATGTAGAAAATTAGCAACCCCAATCCAATCAGGGCAAATCGCCATAAACGTTTTATGAGTATACGGTAGGGGCCAGAGGCAAGTTCGAGCATTTTATTTTCGTTTCGCCGTGGGTTGTTCGGCTGCGGCTTGAAGTTCTTTCACGTGTGGAACAAGCAAACTGACTGGATAATCGCGAATGAATTCGGATAGGGCCTGCCGGTACGGATCAACGCCCTGAACCTTACCTACGAGCATAATGCGCAACAAGGCAAACTTGTCTTCGATTTGGGTGCCGGTAAATTTTCCAAGCGCATTTTCGACCTGCGCCAGGCCCTCGGTCAGATTGCCCGATTGATACAGATAATAAATATCGGCGTAGGTTTTCTGTGCCAGAGCCTCGGTGCCCGACGTCACCGCCTGCCCCGATGCTTGCCCAGCCTGACGGGCATAGGTCGTGTTCGGATACTCGGCTAACAATTTGTCTTTCCAACTCGACGTGCGGCCCAGTTGATCGTTTGACACGTGGAGCAGATAATACACCTCCGGCTTTTGCAGGGTGTTTGGATAGCGCGTGAGCAGTTGTTCAAATGTCGAGATGGCTTCAGTGGGCTGATTAAACTGAAATTTATACAGTTTCCCCAACCGATAGAGCGCGTTCTCGACCTTCGCATTCGACTGCGACAAGCTTACGGGTGTCAGTGGCAAACGGGCTTTCATCGCGTCGAGCCGGGTGGTGGCTGCATCAGTGCGGGGCGTGCCGGGGGCGGGGTTACCGGCTACGGCGTTGGTGGCATCGGGACGACCGCCCGGTTGACTCGCACCGACTGGATTCACGTTGTTTGCGGGCGATGCGCCATTGGTCGGGGTATTCTCACTCGCTACCGCTCGTAAGGCTTCCTTCGTGCTCCTGCGCCAGTCGTCTTCGAGGGGACGGTTTCCCCAGGCAATCAAAAAATCCTGACGACCCTGTGTTAGCCGAACGGGGTTGTACAGGTACCAACGGTCGGCGGGGGCAAGGTCGGAGTTGGTGGCACCGGGCATCGAAACGCCTGCTGTTGCGGGTTGCCCGGTGGCTTTTTCTACGATTTTTCGGGCTAGCTCAGCCTGTTCGGCTTCGCGTTTGTCCTGCTCCTTCATGGCTTTCTGCAAAGCCGCGTTGAGGGCATCGGGACTGAGTTTGGCCAAGCGTTGCAGGCTGTCTTCCGTGCGAATGGTATTGCGGTATTCCACAAACTCATCGAGCGATTTTTTGCGGGTCGCAATGCTCGCGTAATCCTTCGACTGCTGTGGTAACAAGGACAACGCACTATCGTAATACATTTGGGCGTTCACCAGGTCGTTTCGTTTCTCGAAATACAACCGACCCATTTCCAGATACGTGTAGGGGATTTGATCGGTATTGGTCGTTGTAGCTGCCACCGACTGCCGATAAAAGTCAATCGCCCGGTCGTACTTGCCCCGGCGCGACTCAATCTGCCCCATCGTGTAGTAAATCTTGTCTTTCAGATCGGTGTTTTTGCGGTCGCTAAGCATCTGCTCGAACGACTGCCCCGACCCACGCCTGTCTCCGCTACTCTGGATCAGATAAATGTTGGCAAAAAATTCCTGTTCGTATAGGGGGCGGTTGCGCAACACGGCTGCATAGTGATCGGCAGCTTTGGCCGTTTGACCTAGTTGGTCATACATCTGACCGGCAATCAGGTGTAAGCGAGCGTTGGGTTCGCCTTTTTTGATGGCCGGAAAGGTCGCGTCCAGAATGCCCGCAGCCACGGCTAGTTCGCCTTTTTGCTGGTGCAGGTAGGCTTTGGTCAAATAAAACTCGCGTGTATTATCACGGTTCAGGGGCTGCACGCGCAGGTACTCAGCTACGTTGAGGGCGTTGGTGTAATCTTCGTTCTCGACGTATGCCCGCATCAAACCCACCAAAGCCATATGCTTGTCGTCTTCGTCGGTGCCCTTTGTGTTGACGTATTTGAACACTTCGATGGCGTTGGGCAAATCTTCTTTGAGTAAACGCGCTTTGCCGATCACGATATAGGCGTCGTCGAGCCATTTGCTGTTCTGATGCCGTTCGGCAACGAGCGAGGCTTTTTTGATGGCCTCGTCCAGAAACGGCTTTGCCGACGCATTTGCTATGGAGTCGACTGGCACCAGAATGGGCAAAATCTGGTTATAATTTTCTTTCCGTTCCTTGTAAAGAACTGTTTCGGCCTGTCGAAGCTGGTCCTGCGCAATAAAATAGGCGTTGTAGTGCGCTGTGAGATTATGGTAAGCCTTGCTCATGGGCCGGTTGCTTTGTTGCGAACAGCCACTAAAACCCACTACCAAAACGGTGAAGGCCATGGAGACGATAAGCGGCCGGTAACCTGAAAAACGGGACATCAATAGAAACACAAATGGTTTGAAAACTTAACGTTTGATTTGAGTATGTTTATATCCATTTCTGGACAAATAACTAAAATAGCTTCTAAGGCCAAAATTAACGAAATTTGCCCGAAAAGGCAGTAATTCCTCAATTATGGACAATTCAGTTGATCCTAAGCCTGGCAAGTCTGCCCCACAGTCACCCCCCGAGCCGGGTCGGTCGCGTGTGAACCCTTTTTTGCAATATAGTGGTTTGGGTCTACAGATGCTCGTGACCATTGGTCTGGGTGTATGGTTAGGCTCGTGGCTAGACCATCAGCAGGACAACCGTACTCCCATCTGGACGTTGCTGTTAGCTCTATTAAGTATAGCCGCGTCCATTTACCTGCTTATTCGCGGATTGCCGAAACAACCGTAAACCGTAGAAATAATATGCTTCATTATATCATACTGAGCCTGGTCCTGGGAATAGGATTCTTCGTAGGCGAACAGTATTTTCATTTGCCGTGGATAACGGCCGAATGGCGCGTGTTACTTGCCTTTTTTCTGAGCGTATCGGTATTGACCAGCAGACTGCACTCAATTGGTAATCAGCATACTGACAAAACATTCGCCCTTTTGCCATTGGTAGCTACGACGTTGCGTCTCCTGTTAAGTATGATTTTTTTTGGGCTGATGATCTGGCGAGGCCTACCCAACAGGACATTATTTACCGTGACGTTTCTGGTACTTTATTTATGTTACCTCGGCTTTGAAATAGCCTTATCTCGTCGTAACTTGCGGCCCAATTCGTGAACACACGGTTTATTCAATCATGTCTATCTCAGTTTTTAAGCGACTGTTTTTAAGTATAGCTCTAGTAGTCAGTACGTTTGCGCCAACAATGGCCCAAAACGATGAGCATCACGAAGGCCATAGCGCAACGACCAAAGACGGTCATGCAGGGGAGAAATTTAATATGGGCGAAATGATTATGCACCATATTAAAGATGAACACGGCTGGGAATTCGCACACGGCCTGAAATTGCATCTGCCCATTATTCTTTACACAGCCGACCGGGGTTTGGAAGTATTTTCGTCCAGGCACGTTGAGGATGGCAAAACCTACAATGGCTATCACCTTGACCACAAAACGGGCCATGTTCACCGGGTCGATGCTGCTGGTAATGCCGATGAGTCGGTGAAGGTACTGGACTTCTCGATCACCAAGAACGTAGCGTCGTTACTGCTGAGCGTGGTGCTGTTGCTGGTGATTATGAACGCCGTGAAAAACGCCTACCAGAAAAACAAAAGCGGCCGACCAACGGGCATTCAGCGGTTCATTGAGCCTTTGATCCTATTTATCCGGGACGAGGTAGCCAAACCTAATCTGGGTCACGGCTACGCACGGTTCATGCCGTATCTGCTCACGGTCTTTTTCTTCATTCTGGTCAATAACCTGCTGGGTTTGTTGCCCGGTGCGGCTAACGTTACTGGTAACATCGCCGTGACGCTGGTGCTGGCCGTTATTGCCTTCTTCGTGGTGAACCTCAATGGTAACAAGCACTACTGGATGCACCTTGTGTTGCCTTCGGGTGTGCCTGCCTGGCTGCTGCCGTTGATTATCCCGATTGAAATTATCGGACTATTCGTGAAGCCGGTTTCGCTAATGATCCGGTTGTTCGCCAACATTACGGCGGGACACGTGATCATTCTGAGCTTACTGGGGCTGATTTTTGTGGCTAACCAATTGGCTGGCCCTGCAACAGCCTGGGGGCTAAGTCCGGTCGTGATGGGCTTCACATTATTCCTGAATTTGATCGAACTGCTGGTGGCGTTTCTTCAGGCGTATATCTTTACCCTGCTGACAGCCATGTACATTGGTTCGGCTATTGAAGATAACCATGAGATGGATCATGGAATTGGTTACGACGAGAACAAAGTCATTGAGCCCGTCGCTTAGTTGCAATTTTTTGTTTCACAGTTTATAAACAGTTCACAATTATGTTATCTGCTATTTTGTTGCAGGCTGCTGCCAGTGGTGCAGGCGTTGCGAAAATGGGTGCCGCTATTGGTGCTGGTCTTGCCGCTATCGGTGCGGGTATTGGTATCGGTCAAATCGGTGGTAAAGCTACTGAGGGTATCGCTCGCCAGCCAGAGGCATCAGGTAAGATTCAGGGTGCTATGATCGTTAGTGCTGCCTTGATCGAGGCCGTAGCCCTGTTTGCTGCCGTTATTGCCTTCCTCGTCGCTAACGCAGAATAGCCACGAGACAGTGCCGATGAGCGTGCAAAGGCATTAGGCCAATGCGTAAACGCACAAACGCACCTGACACATTCTCCGGTATGCCTGTTGGAATAGCCTTCGGGTGTACCGGTTTCGTTACGTTGAGACAAAAAAATCATGGATCTTCTTACCCCCAGTATTGGCCTACTATTTTGGCAGATTGTTGCCTTTGGTACGCTATTTTTCCTGCTTCGGGCTTTCGCCTGGAAGCCCATTCTGGCGAGCCTGAAAGAGCGCGAAGACAACATTCAGTCGGCTCTCGACATGGCCCAGAAAACCCGCGCCGAAATGGCGTCGTTGAAATCTGAAAACGAGAAACTGCTGGCACAAGCTCGCTCGGAGCGCGAAACAATTTTGCGCGGTGCAAAAGAAGTTGCCGACAAACTGGTTGCTGATGCCCAAAAGAAAGCTCAGGCCGAAGGTGACCGTATTCTGGAGCAAGCCCGTGAGTCGATGGCAAACGAGCGCACAGCAATGGTTGCCGCGATGAAAAAAGAGGTAGTTACGCTTTCAATTGAGGTAGCTGAGAAAGTTCTCCGTCGTGAGCTGGTTGATAAGGCCGCTCAGGAGAAACTCGTTCAGGATCTTGTTTCAACTTCACGATTGAACTAATGGCTGTAGCATCTGTTGCATTCCGATATGCCAAGTCGTTGCTCGATTTGGCCCAAGAGAAAGGCATCACTGAAGAGGTGCATCGGGACATGCTGTTCTTCAAAACAACAGTCGACCAAAGTCGCCCCTTGTTGTTGATGCTCAAAAACCCGGTTGTGCGGAGCAGTAAAAAAGATGCCGTTCTGAACGCTATTTTCAAGGGGAAAATTAACCCCATGACGAGTGCGTTTATCGACATTATTGCCCGCAAAAACCGTGAGTCGATCATCGACGAAATTGCTGCTGAATATATCCGACTGTACGACGAGAAAAAAGGTATTGAACGGGCTACCGTTATTACAACTACCCCACTTACCGACGAACTGCGGGCCAAATTCAAAGCAATGGTTATGAAGAAAACCGGGAGCCAACTGGTTGACCTGACCGAAAAGGTGAATCCGAAGATTATTGGCGGGTATATTCTCCAACTGGGTGATCAGCAGGTTGATGCCTCGGTAAAGAGCCAACTGAGCGCACTGAAATTGCAGTTTCTGTCGTAGAGAAAGGGGCTTATTTCGATCTTGTGTGTTATTGGCCTTACGGCCAATACAGGCTGCTCTAAGTAGCGACAGTTGAGCAAAACACAAGATTGAAACGCACCCCAGAGAAAATTAATTTTTGGTGAAGCAGGTATATAAGGGACGCAATTCTGGAAACAGGATTGCGTCCCTTTATCATATATCATAACTTTATAGCGTTATAGCAACAGCTTGTATCGTTAACCCATGCGCCGTTATTTCCTGACTAGTTTGTTGATCGCTTTTATGGCTGGCAGTTGGTCGGCTGGGGCGCAGGACATGACCGGGTTTTGGCTGGGCGTTACGTATCCCGAAAACCCCGAACAGGGAATCTTTAATTACCTCGCTTCGATGACACAGGCTGGTGCGAGCATCGGGGGCGTGGGGCAGTCGGCCAACCCAAATGCCTCCTTTAGCACCATTGTCTTGCTGAACGGGCAGACAATTGGGGGGCAGGTTGTTGTTAAGGAAGCCGACAAGAATGGGAGTCGGAATACGCCCGGTATTTGTTATTGGAGCCTGACAATGACGTACGATCCGGCCACTGATTGCCTGAAAGGAACCTACCAAAACATACTCAACCCCCCTCACTGTCAGGCTGATGAAGGTGGAAAAATAGAGCTGTACCGCATTCGGCTCCGGTCGGGCGATACGTATTGTGCAAACAAGTCGGTGTTGCTTAATGTGTCGGGTGTGGATATCCGCTGGTACGATTCCCCCCAGAAAAGCAGTTTACTGGCCACGGGCAATTCGTACCGGACGAGTTTGCCCCAAAGCACCACGCTCTACGTAACCCAAACGATTTACAAGTCGGAAAGTCCGCCGGTGCCGGTCGAGGTGAACGTGGTAGCCGAATGCCCTACCGAAACGATTGCGGTTCCCTCGGCATTTTCGCCCAATGGTGATTTGATAAACGAGACACTCACGATTCATTTTCCGTTCCCGAGCTTGTTGGTCAAGCAGTTTACCGTGTTCGACCGTTGGGGGCGGGTGGTGTATGATCGAGGTGATTTCAGAGTAGAAGGCGGGCAAACATTATGGGATGGCAAACTCCCGACCGGGATGCAGGGGGAGCAATTCACCTATGCATTAACTTTGCAGTTAGCTTCGGGCGAGGAACATACGATGCGGAACACCGTTCTCGTGCTTCGATAACCCCCGCGACTAACCCATTTTGTACTTATTCTTCTCAATACTTCTTACAAGCCTTTTAGCCGGTTCTCAGTCGGCCAGGCTACCCCTGACGGGGACGGTGTTTTACCTGGCATCGGGGCATGGCGGGCCTGATCCGGGGGCCATTGGGCGATTGGGCAAACACCGCCTGCCCGAAGATGAATACGCGTACGACGTGACGATCCGGTTGGCCCAGCGGCTTGAAGAGAAAGGGGCCACGGTGTACATGATCGTGGATGATCCGAACGATGGTATCCGCGACGACGTGGTGCTGAAGATCGACCGCGATGAGATGGCCTATCCGAGGCAGGCTATCCCGCTTAACCAGGTGGCCAGGCTCAAACAAACAACCGACGCCGTAAACAAGCTCTATGCCCGCCACAAGGCAGCCTACCAGCGGTTTATTACGATTCACGTTGACAGCCGAAGCAAGGGGGAAAAAATCGATGTGTTTTTTTACCACCACAGCGCAAGCCCCAAAGGAAAACGGCTGGCCAAACACATTCATCAACGATTTGCCACCAACTACAGGCGACATCAGGCCGACCGGCCCTATTCAGGCAACGTGACCACCCGCAACTCCTTGTATGTGGTTCGGCAGAGCGACCCGCCCACCGTTTTTATCGAACTGGGGAACATACAAAACCCGTTAGACCAACGGCGGTTTTTACTGGCCTCGAACCGGCAGGCACTTGCCAACTGGATGATGCAGGGAATTCTGGATGATTACCGCTGAATACGGTAAATTTGCCCTATGAGGCTCCAACTCCGCAAGCCCACGCAGGCACTCAACCCCGTTTTTGCCAACCAACCCATCACGCAAGCGCAACTCGACCGTTTCCGGCAGGCTCTGACCCGGTTATTTACGCGGCTGGATGAACACGAAACGGAACGGTATCAGGCGAATATCCTGGCCGATTTTTTTGTTGATGCCTACGAGCAACCGCTTGAGAACAACGAGCGATGGCACCTTGCGCGGGCAGATCGGGCCGAGCTGCGGCTGTTGGTCGGAGGTGAGACGGAGCCAGAAACAGGTGTTATCCTGAACGCCAAAAACGTGTTTGGGAGCGAGATGATGACCACGCTTAAAAACAACGTAAAATCGCTCCACGACCTGATTTTGGCCTATTTTGAACACACCGAGCGGGCCGAGACAGGCCCGTTGAGATACCTGATTATTACTGACGTTTATAACTGGTTTGTCTTCGCGGAGCGCGATTTTCGGGCAGCCTTTTACGAAAACACCCGACTGCAAAAGCTCTATCAGTTACGGAAACAAGGAAAATCCGAGGCATCCGTTTACGCCGAAACGGCCCGTATTCTGCGTGAGATGAATGAAGAGGTGCCCGTTACCTGTCTCAACCTGCGCGAGGTGGCCTCAGCGGCCCGTTCCACCAACCCGGACGATCTGGGGCAACTTCTGTCGGCGTACAAACTTCTCTCGCCCGTACACCTGTTGAACGGGCCGTTTCAAAACGATGGAAACAAGCCAAACGAGGCTTTTTTGAGCGAGTTGTTGCATGTGTTGGGCCTGCGCGAAACGAGCCGGGCGGGGCAGTTGCAACTGGAGCGATTACCCGAACCGGAGCGGCACCGGGGCGCACTCATTGAGCACACGATTGAAACACTCCAATTAACAAACGCGTTGGCTAATTTGCCCGACGGCGAACGCTACGGCGAAACGGACGAGGACCCGTATTTCGGCGTAGCCATGACCCTGTGCATGACCTGGCTGGGGCGAGTTTTGTTTCTCAAATTTCTGGAGAGCAAGACGGGTAAACACGGTGAGAATGCGTTTTTGACCCCCCGTCATATTCGGTCGTTTGCCGAATTGGAAGAGTTGTTTTTTGCCGTTTTGGGAGTGCTGCCCGCCAAACGCCCTGCCGGTATCACAACCCGCTACGGGGCCGTGCCGCACATACAAGGGCCACTTTTTGAGCCGACAGGTCTGGAGCGAATGGTGCTGACCGTTAGCGCGTTGCCCGACGCTGACGACCTGCCTTTACACCCTCAAACGATCTTGAAAGGCCCTCAAGGTGAGGTTCAGATGGGTAGCTTGCCCGGTTTGACGTACTGGTTGGCGTTTATGGATGCCTATAGTTTCGTGCTCGATGGCCCGGCCGAAGTTGATGCTCAAAACAAACCGTCGCTTACGGCCAATACGGTCGGGCTGGTGCTCGACGTGCTGAGCGGCTACAACACAAACGCAACATACACCGCTGGCTATGTGAGTGAGCATGTGGCGAAAACTGTCGTGTTAGGGGCGGCTCTGAACCGGTTCAACACGGTGTTTGGGTGGGCGTGTGCCAACTTGAGTGAGTTGCGGGGGCAGGTCCGGCAACTAGACCTCACCGAGATCAATGCCGTTTTGAACAGCCTGCGCTTTGTCCATCTGGCGGTTGGAGGAGGGCACTTTCTGGTGTCGACGCTGAATGAATTGATCGCGCTCAAAGCCGAGTTGGGTGTGTTGCTCGACCCGGATGGCCGCCCGTTGCGCCCGTATGAGGTATGCGTAGTGAACGACTCGCTGGTGATTACCGACCCCGATGGGCTACCTCCGGCCTCGGTAGGGGAGCTTCAGCGCGTGCGGGAGACCCTGTTTCGCGAAAAACAGACCCTGATTGCCCAATGTCTGTTTGGGGTGGACACACATCCAGTGGCTGTGGGCCTGGCTCAGGTTCGGTTATGGATTGAGTTACTGGCGCATTGGCCCGAATCGAAAACAGGCCGACGGTCGGGGAGTGGGGTGGAGGGCTGTTTACCCGTCACAAATCTACGGCATGGACATGCGCTCGTGAGTCGATTTGATACAAATTTTGCCATCGAATCGATTCGAACCGTGAGCCGACGCGAAACCCTGGTGCGCCAACTGAATGAATACCGAACGGACTCGGCTCGAAGTTGGTCTGATCTCGAAACCTACCTGATTCAGGTTGCGGTTCAGGATCAGAAAGACTACGTTGAGATACGGCAACTAGAAACCAAATTAGCTGCTGCAACCTTTACGTTTGTTCAGGACGACACCCAACGGCGTGGGCTGGAGGAGCAAATAGCCTACAAGAAAGCCCAATTTACCCAAAAACAAGCTGTGTATCGGCAGGCGGTTGAGTGGCGATTTGTGTTCCCCGACGTGCTCGACGATGCTGGTTCATTTGTGGGTTTCGATGCCGTGCTGGGTCGATTGCCCACCGGCCAGGTAACAGACTCCGAACGGGTCCGTTACCTGGTCAAACGGTACGAGACCTTCGCGCCCCGCGTTGATCAATCAGCAATATATCTGGAACTGGCAGGGCAACTGTTGCGCGAGGGCGGGCAGGTCGGACTGATCGTGCCCCGCTTGGTATTGACCCAAAAAGAAGCTCAACAAGCCCGAAACAGGTTGTTAGAGCAAGCAACTTTACAAGCAGTGACGGTGCTACCTCCGCCCGGAGTGGGCAATGGGGCAGCAGATTCGGTATTGCTTATAGCCCGGAAAGAGACCGTAGCCAGTCAGTCCGATATTTTGGTAAGCCTCTTTGCACCAGTACCTAACGCGCTTCCGTTGCCAGACCCAACGCTCCTGTTTGCGGTGCCGGTTCGGTTTTGGAGAAGCCAACGCGGTTTCGCTGTGGATAGGCACCCGCAGGAACTGGCCCTGCTCGACCGAATGGAGCAGGCTGGAACGCCGTTGGGGCAACTGGCAACCATCACCAACGGCTCGGGGGAGGCTCTAATGGAGGAGGCCATTTTGCTGGACAAACAGCGGACGGAAACCCTGTCGGCAGAGCTTGCGGGCGAAGGGGCGATGGCTACTAAAAACCAGTTTGTGATTCGGCGGATTCCCCAACATGCCGAAATCTCGAACCGGGCGTTAGTTCATGTACTCAATTCGGGCTTGCTGGGTTGGTACTGCCAAATGCAGTTTGGTGTCGGAACCCCGCTCAAACTGGCACAAATCCGCGAATTGCCTATTCCGAACAAGCTCAACAAGCTGACCATCAGGCTTGAAGAGGCTGATGCAGCGGAACAGGCTGAGATTATCAGGCAACTCTATGACGATGGTTGTGCGTAGTGTTATGAAGGGCGGTCCGACGTTTCGGCACTGCGTACGTTTCATGAACGGTCGTTTGCAACGACCGAGCCGTAAGGCTAACTACGACGTACAAATTTTAGCCTCACGGCTTGGCCGTTGCAAACGGCCGTTCATGCTCAATGCGCAGTGCCCCGCTTCGCGGAACACTACGCACAACACCGGCTTTACGGCGAGGACTTCACTTAAACGCCGGAATGCCGGTGATTTCGGCCCCCAGGATTAACAAGTGAATATCGTGTGTACCCTCGTAGGTCACCACCGATTCGAGGTTCATCAGGTGGCGCATAATCGGAAAGTCGCCGACGATGCCCATGCCACCCAGAATTTGCCGGGCCTCACGGGCCACACGCAGGGCCATCGCCACGTTGTCGCGCTTGGCGAGCGAGATTTGAGCGGTGGTGGCGCGGTTGTCGTTTTTGAGCATACCCAGCCGCCAGCAGATCAACTGCGCTTTGGTGATGTCCGTAAGCATTTCGGCCAGTTTCTTCTGCACCAACTGGAAAGCCGCAATGGGTTTGCTGAACTGAATCCGTTCGAGAGCATAGCGTCGGGCGGTTTCGTAGCAGTCCATTGCCACGCCCACGGCCCCCCATGCAATACCGAACCGGGCCTGATCGAGACATTGGAGTGGACTTTTTAGGCCGTTGGTATCGGGCAGGAGGTTTTCTTTGGGCACCCGAATGTCCTCGAATACCAACTCGCCCGTGATGCTCGCCCGCAACGACCATTTGTTGTGAATTTCGGGGGTCGACAGGCCTTCCATGCCCCGCTCCACGATCAAGCCCCGGATTTTACCCAGTTCATTTTTGGCCCAAACCACGGCTACGTCGGCAATGGGTGCGTTGGTGATCCACATTTTTGACCCATTCAGAATGTAACACGAACTGGTTTCAACAAAGCTCGTTTCCATGCCACCGGGGTTCGAGCCGTGATTGGCCTCCGTCAGGCCGAAGCAGCCCACTAGTTCGCCGGTTGCGAGCCGGGGCAAGTATTTTTGTTTTTGGGCCTCCGTGCCAAACGCCCAAATTGGGTACATCACCAACGAGCTTTGCACCGACACCGTGGAGCGCATGCCCGAATCGCCCCGCTCGATTTCCTGCATCATCAGGCCGTACGAGATGTAGTCCAGCCCACCACCACCGTATTCGGATGGGATGGTCGGCCCGAAGGCTCCAATCTGCCCGAATTTCTGGACGATCTGCGCCGGAAACTCCGCCCGTTGAGCTTGCTCCTCGATGATGGGGGTGATTTCGCGTTGCACAAAATCGCGTATCGAGGCCCGTACCAGCTTGTGTTCGGGCTGGAGCAGATCGTCGATCTCGTAAAAATCGGGCGATTCGACCGGGGCGGCAGTCCGGGTTATGCCACTCGCACGGGCAGGGGTTGGTTGTTGGGCTTGCATATTGTTTTAACAGAGCTTTACCTTGATAGGAACACGGATTGAAGGGATTAAGCGGGTTAGAACGGATTTTTTTGTGAAATCAGTGGAAATCTGTTCCATCTGTTCAATCAGTGTTCCTATCCCTTTAGCATCTTTGTGAAATAAACTCTCCAAAGATGAACACCCTTACCGACAAACCGGCTTCGCAAGCCACCCCCGACAACCGCTCGGCCCTGTACACTCTGATGACCGTTTGGTTTTTCTGGAGTTTTGTGGCGGCCTCGAACGGCATTCTCATTCCATTGTTCAAAACTAAGTTCAATCTGTCGCAAACGCAGGCCCAGTATATCGATTTTGCGTTTTATGCGGCCTACTTTGTGGGATCGGTGCTGTATTTGCTCGTATCGGCCACGCTCAAAACCGACATTTTGAACAAGATTGGCTATAAAAACGGCATCATTTACGGCCTGATTATTTCGGCGGTGGGTACGCTGATGTTTTACCCGGCTGCCGAATTGAAGTCATACACGCTGCTTTTGTCGGGATTGTTTATTGTGGGACTGGGCTTTTCGTTGCAGCAAACGGCCACGCAGCCGTTCATGATTGCCCTCGGCGACCCGGCTACAGGGGCGCAGCGCATCAACCTGGGTGGGGCCGTGAACAACCTCGGTGGCACCATTGGGCCAACCATCGTGTCGCTGGCTATTTTCGGTTCCATTGCTGCCGACGCTGCCGCCAACGCAAGTGTCGAGTCCGTAAAAGTGCCGTATCTGATTGTAGGTGCCCTGTTTTTGGGGCTTGCGTTGTTTTTCAGGGCCTCAAAACTGCCGCGTATTACCAATGACGAAGACGTGGAAGTAGGGACGGGTGTGTTGCGCTTTCCACAGTTGATTTTGGGTATGATTGCCATTTTTGTGTACGTGGGCGTGGAGGTAACCATCGGGAGTAACCTTGGTGAATATCTGGCTGTTACACGTAACTTGACGTCGTCGCAGATCTCGCCGTTTGTGTCGTTGTTCTGGGGGAGCATGATGATTGGCCGCTGGACGGCTTCGATCCCGAACTTCAATCTGGCCCCCAACACGCAGCGAATCCTGACGTTTATTGTGCCGTTTGTGGCCTTCGGTATTGTATTAGGCGTGGCAAAGATTGGAGGCTCCGACATTAGCGTGATGTTGCCCTATGCGTTGCCCATTTTGGTGGTAATCGGGGCGTTTTTTGCCAGCGGGGGTAAGCCCGTTCGTACGTTGCTCGTGTTTACGGGCTTGGGCGGTTTGGCCATGCTGATCGGCCTGCTCACCACCGGCGACATAGCTTTGTATGCGTTCATTAGCGGGGGGTTATTCTGCTCAGTGTTGTGGCCAAGTATTTTCTCGCTCGGTACGGCGGGCCTGGGTAAATACACCAATCAGGGGTCGGCTTACCTGATTATGATGATTTTGGGCGGAGCCATTATTCCGGTTATTCAGGGCCTAATCGCCGATACCATCGGCATTCATCAATCGTATGTGGTAGCTCTGATTTGCTTCGGCTACCTGTTTTTCTTTGCGATCCAGGTGGAGCGGGTATTACGCAAGCAGGGCATCGACTTCGACAAAGCTGTTGTGAGCGGAAAAGGGCATTGATTTGGATTGGCCGCTGAAGCGGTTTTTGATAGGAACACGGATTAAACGGATTGAACAGATGAGAACAGATTTCACAAAAAAGAAAAGTAATCCGTTCTCATCTGTTCAACTCGTTTAATCCGTGTTCCTATTTTTACAACAAAAAACTATATTTGTCGTTGAAGTCCTAAAACTCCCGTTCAACGATGAAACCTCCTCTACTTCTGCTCTTTATGCTGGCGTTGGGCCTACACGCCCAAGCCCAAACAAAGGTTATTGATGAGGCTGAGGCCCAGAAGCAAGGCATCAACCAATCGAAGCTTTTCAAGACGTACCCACACGTTCATTCGCTATTTGGAAAACGTCCACAGGAGGGCCATGACATTGTGTTTCAGTCTCTCAAGCCATTTTTAGCTTTTCAGAAGAAGCATAACTTCAAGCGTTTCAAAGTGAAATTCTTCTTGGTTGAGCACTACGAACCTTCGGGTGAAGCCTCGTTGGTTTTGGTGAAGTGGGATAAAAACACAACTGATTCACTGAAGCATCAGATTATGCCTTTGCTGGAAGAGTATTACCAGACAAAACCCCGTCCGGTCGAAAGCAACATCCGCTTTAGTTTAGCTCACAGTTTCGACGGAATAACCGAAGTAAAGCGAACTGTCCTCAACAAACCGGGCGTTATAAATACCCTCGAAGCGGCCCAGAAAACCACCCGGCCCGACACCGTTAAGATGTTGTATTTCAATGCCCTTGACTTAAGCAGAGTTCCCGACGTCATCTATCGCTTCCCAAACCTGACCGAACTCGATCTGTCGCGTAACAGCATTACGCACCTGCCCACCCGCCTGACCGCCGACTTGCCCAAGCTCGAGAAACTGGGTTTGCTGTACAATCCCCTCAAAGACGACAGCGTGTTTTTCGCTCGAAATAAGCACCTCAAAGCCCTCAATCTACAAGGAAACGACTTAACCAAGCTCCCCGCAAGCGTCCGGCAAAACCGTCGACTTGAAAGCTTATGGTTGGGCAACAACAAATTGCAGGCGGCTAACTTCAGGGGGCTGCGCCGACTGAACGACCTAAATTTATACAGTGCTAATTTGACCGAAGTGCCCCGCTCGATTGTCAAGCTCCGCCGACTGAAGGTGCTGGATTTGTACTACAACCAACTTACCGAACTCACCCCCCGGCTTGGTCGGCTACGTCGGTTGGAGCAGTTGGCCGTGTCGCACAACAAACTGCGCGAACTACCCGCCCGGTTGGCCCGGTTGCAAAAACTGCAACTCTTCTACGCGCACCATAACGAGATTGGTATCCTGCCCGACCGATTCGACCGGTTTCGTCGCCTGCGCCTGCTCGACGTAAGCTACAACTTTTTCAGCACCACGCCCGCCGTTCTCGACCGGATGGGTTCGCTGGAAGACATTGACCTTAGCGGTAACAACTTACAGGATATTTCGGCGGGGCTGACTCAGCTACCCAACCTCAAAAAGCTCTATCTGCGCGGTAACCCCGTCATGGTCAACGAGGTACGCCCAAGCTCACTTACCCAAACGATTAAACAACTGGAGGCCCGGAAAACGGAGGTGTTTCATTGATTATACAGCTTCGCTAACTCCTCCGCACACCGCTCCCCGTCGATGGCGGCCGAGACGATGCCTCCCGCGTAGCCCGCGCCTTCGCCACAGGGGAACAGGCGACGCGTTTGGACGTGCTCGCAGGTTTCGCGGTCGCGGGGGATGCGGACAGGTGACGACGTCCGGCTCTCGATGCCAATCAATTGACCTTCGTTGGAGAGGTAGCCGCGCAGTTTGCGGCCAAAATCGCGGAGACCTGCTCGCAGGGGTTGGGCAATGTGATCGGGCAAAACGTTGGCCATGTCGGTGCTGATCAGGCCGGGTTGATACGACGTTGGGAGCAGGGTAGGGGAGAGCTTGCTGTTTACAAAATCGAGCACGCGCTGGGCCGGGGCCGCTTGTGAGCGAGCGGGATCAGCCGCGAGAGCGATCTGGCAGGCGCGTTGCTCCACGGCTTGTTGCAGGGCCAATCCCGCCAACGGGCCGTGGTGGGCATAGGGCTTCAGATCGGAGTCGGTGATGGCGACGACAAGGCCCGAGTTGGCGTATTTTGAGTCGCGACGGGAGGGCGACATGCCGTTGACCACCAACTCGCCGGGGGCCGTTGCCGAGGGCACGATGAACCCACCGGGGCACATGCAAAATGAGAAAACACCCCGCTCGACACCCCCAAACTTGGTTTGCGTCACCAAACTGTACGACGCTGCCGGAAGGTAGTCGCCACGGCCCACGAAAGGGCGGTCTTTGGCCGTTGCCGGAAGATGATACTGTTGCGCGTCGATAAGACTTTGTTGATGCTCAATCCTGACGCCCATCGCAAACGGTTTGGCTTCGATCAGCACGTTACGCTTTTGCAACAGGTAGAAGATGTCGCGGGCTGAGTGGCCGGTGGCCAAAATAACGCCCAAGCCCGTGTAGTCGACGGTTTGGTTGTCGGTCAGGCGTTGGGCCACCACGCCCCGTATCTGGTTGCCGGACAGGGTCAGGTCGGTCACCTTCGTATCGAAATGAACCTCGCCCCCGGCCCGGATGATGCTCTCGCGCAGGGCCGTAACCACGCTCGGCAGTTTGTTGGTGCCGATGTGTGGGTGGGCGTCGACCAAAATCTGATCCGTGGCTCCGTGGGCAACCAAAATTTCGAGAATCCGGCGCACGTCGCCCCGTTTGGTGGAGCGGGTATAGAGCTTACCATCGGAGTAGGTCCCGGCCCCGCCCTCCCCGAAGCAGTAATTCGATTCGGGGTTGACGACGTGGTCTTTGTTTATGGCGGCCAAGTCGCGACGGCGAGCGCGCACATCGCTGCCCCGTTCGAGCACAATCGGTTTTATGCCCAACTCAATCAAACGCAGGGCCGCAAACAATCCTGCCGGACCCGACCCCACTACAATTGCCTGCCGCGCTGAACTAACGTTGGGGTATGCCAAGCCGTGCCGAACGAGGGGCGTTGGGGCTTCGTTCACGAACACGTCGGCGTCGACATGCACGCGAACCTGTCGACCACGGGCGTCGATAGACTGGCGTTTTCTGCGGACGATAACGTCGGGGGTATTGGGGAGCCGGAGTTGGCGGAGGGCCTCGGCGCGGATGGTCGCGTCGTCGAAAGCCTGCTCGGGCGTAAGCGCGAGCGAAAGTTGATGAATCATAGTTTTCGGGACCGGTAGTTATCTGGTCAATCGTTCTTCAAATTTACGACGTATTTTAGTGCATCGTTACCATAACATTCTCTGAACATGATTCATTTGGTGTTGTTAGCCAGTTTTTATATAACCCGCCTGGTTGGTCAGGCCGAAACCTGGCAATACAAACAACCCATTGGGATGGTGGCGCGACCCGCTGCCGAAGCCTCGATCCGGTCCGTAAATCGGGTGGAGTTCCCATTCCCGTACGCGGGTGGGTCGGTGGTCACGCTCACCCTCAAGCGTCGCGCCGACGGGCCACTTGTGTCGTTTGAGGTCGACAAGGGGTTGTTCAACCGGAGTTACCAAAATGGCAGGGCGCAGGTCCGGTTCGACAACGACCGGGCCGTTACGTACACGCTCGTAGCGGCTGCCAACGGGCGGGCCAACATCGTGTTTGTCGACAAGGCCCCTACGTTTATCCGGCGTCTCCGCTCCTGCAACCGGCTCCAGGTGCAAATCGTGTTTGCGAGTCAGCCCACCCACCAAGTCACGTTTGCCACACGGGGATTGAAGTGGCGGGAGTAGTGGGAGTTCGATCCTACTTTTTGTGGATATCCGCCTGCGTTTAGTTTTGATTTTTCTACCTGCCGACTCTGGTTTCAATCCTTCTTTCTGTGGATCAGCCGTTTGGACATTGCGGCCACTCATGCCGAGGTTGAAGCGGCCAAACTGGAGTTTCAATCCATCTTTCTCTGGATCAGCCGTTTGGACTTGTGGATCAGACACCGGCCTGGGAACTGGTCGAAGGGTTTCAATCCATCTTTCTCTGGATCAGCCGTTTGGACCGCGCGTATGTACACAATGTACCCGCCCGAACCAGTGCCGTTTCAATCCATCTTTCTCTGGA
>RDXN01000104.1 GCA_004292855.1 Cytophagales bacterium | reverse complement strand
TTCGGTGAATCGGTTCGCTTTCATTTCCCTTTTGTTTACCGTGAAAAGTAAGGTTTTTACTCTATTTTTCACTGGCTCACTTTTAGGGGTTCAAGACAGCCTCACTCCGAATAATCTAATTCCTTGCCAAAGGTTTCTTCCAGGCTATACAGTGACCAAAACCCCAGCACGAAGCAAACAGTCGCCACAATAGCTCCTGCCGAAATTACCCCGACTTGTGGCTTCAGGGCCTGGAACGCCGGAATTAGCAACAGAGTCGTGGCGCGGACGTTGTTAGCAACCGAGGTGGTGGCGGTTGACCGCAGGTTGGTGCCGAAGCTCTCGGCGGCTACGGTCAGAAACATGGCGATGTAGCCAATCGAAAAGCCCAAGCAGGCGCAAACCCAATAGAACGCCCGCGCCGACGACAGCCCGCCGTAGAGATAGATGACTGTGAACAGCATGGTCAGGGCAATCATGCCGCCAATAGCTTTTTTGCGCGAACGGAGCCATTGACTCAGGAAACCACTCAGAAAATCGCCCACGACCATGCCGCCGAACGTATACAACACACACCGACCCGGTTGAATCTCTTCGGCGATACCCAGTGCTTTACCAAACTCATTGCCAAACGTGGTGAGCAGGCCAACAACCAGATACGTAGGCACGGCAATGCCCATACACCGCATGTACCGGACAAAGCGGTTCCAGTTTGTGAAAAAGGCCAAAAAATTACCCCGTTTCACGGTCGCGTGGGTCATGCGCGTGTACATGCCCGACTCGAACACGCTCACCCTCAGAAGCAACAGCCCTAAACCCAAGCCTCCGCCCAAGAAATAGGTCGTGCGCCAGTCGAACAGCGAGACCGTGAAGTAGGCTACGATAGCCCCCAGTAAGCCCACACTTGCCACAATCGAAGAACCATAGCCACGCAATTCCTTTGGCAAAATCTCGCTCACGAGCGTGATACCCGCACCCAACTCGCCCGCCAACCCTAACCCGGCCACAAACCGCAACCAGGCGTAGGTGGTGGGGTCTTCGACAAAACCACAACCGATATTAGCCAGCGAGTAGGTGATGATACTGCCAAACAACACCGACAGGCGGCCCCGTTTGTCGCCCAAAATACCCCACAAAATACCGCCGAGCAGCAGCCCCGCCTGTTGGTAGTTGAGAATACTCCCCCCCATGAGCGACACGCCCCGGTCGTCGAGACCCAGATCTTTAAGGCTGGGCACCCGTACAATGTTGAACAACAGCAGGTCGTAAACGTCAACAAAATAGCCAAGGGCAGCTACCCAGACGGGCAGTGTAAAAAGGGGTCGTAGCGAGGTAGCAGGCTTATCCAGAGTGGTTTGCATACAGAGGAAACAGGAATAAGGAATACGGCAAATATAGCCGGTAAATTAGTGTGCGATCAACTCATGAGAAAAAGCCACCGAGCAATTGACTCCTGAACGGGCAGCGGGACGAGGCAGAGTTTGTGCTACTTTTACAGGACAATTTCGACAAACATGGCCTACAGCGATTTTACCATCGAGCAATTAGAAAAACAGTTTGGGCTAGTAGAAGCGCGAACCCACTTGTTTGTAGCCGATGAACTTCCGGCTGTATCGGTCAGTGAACGGCTTCTGGCTGATATCACGGAGGGACTAGAATTCCCGGTTTTCAGCGAGAAGGCCAAGTCAGAGATTCTCATTATGCCCGTCCTGCGCGAAATTCGGCGATTATCGGGCAATCGATTCAGCATTTTTTCGGGCTACACGTTCGAGGTTGACCCCGTGCAAGGGTTGACAGGCATCTGCGATTATCTGTTCACAACCCATCCGCGAAGCAACCGAATCAAATCACCGGTTTTTTGTGCAGTTGAGGCAAAAAGCCGTTCGGTTGAGGAAGGTATTGCGCAGGCTGGTGCCGAAATGTACGCGGCTCAACTTTATAATCAGCGCGATGGCAATCCAACGGATGTTGTTTTTGGCTGCGTAACTAACGCTTACGAATGGCTTTTTCTACGCCTGGAAGGCAATTCTCTCCAAACAGACGTTGACCGCTATTTTCTGGATACACTCAACTTGCCCCGTTTGTTAGCCGTTCTAAACCACATCACCAGCCTTTATCAGGGCATGTTTGAAGCAAAATAGCTCACCAACTTCATGCCTTTAGCAATGGTCTCGTTACTACTCACCCTACTGTTGGTTGCCCCGGCAGCAGGAGGCCAAAATTCACGCTCGGCTTCGATCCGGCAGGCCGATGTCATTATTTACGGCAGCACATCGGCAGCCATTATGGCGGCTGTGCAGGTCAAAAAAATGGGCAAATCGGTCATTGTCGTTTCGCCCGACAAACACCTCGGCGGGTTGTCGTCGGGTGGGCTGGGCTTTACCGATACGGGCAACAAAGAAGTGATTGGCGGGCTGTCACGCGAGTTTTACGGGCAACTGTACGACCACTACCAGAAATCCGAAAACTGGCGTTGGGAACAGCGCGAACAGTTTGGCAACAAAGGTCAGGGCACCCCCGCTCTCGACGGGGCAAACCGAACCATGTGGATTTTTGAACCCCATGCCGCCGAAGCCATTTTTGAAGACTATGTGCGCGAAAACCAGATCACCGTTTACCGCGACGAATGGCTCGACCGTTCTTCAACAGCGGGAGGCCGCCCCGGCGTCCAGAAACGGGGTTCCGCTATCCAATCGTTCCGCACGTTAAGCGGGCAGATGTACCGGGGCAAAATGTTTATCGATGCCACCTACGAGGGCGACCTAATGGCGGCTGCGGGCGTTCGGTATCACGTTGGGCGCGAGGCCAATAGTGTGTATGGCGAGCAGCACAACGGTGTGCAGGCGGGGGTTTTCCATCACGGCCACCACTTCAAAACCAATGCAGCCGACATTTCGGTTAGTCCGTACAAAGTGGCGGGAGATTCAAAGAGCGGTCTGCTTTCCGAAGTATCGGCGGAGAAAATTGGTGAACAAGGCTCTGGTGATTCCAAAATTCAGGCGTATTGCTTCCGAATGTGTTTGAGCAACCACCCCGATAACCGCGTTCCATTTCCGAAACCCGACGGCTACGACCCCGCCCGCTACGAACTACTGGCGCGGGTGTATGCCAACGGCTGGAAAGAAACATTCGGCAAGTATGACCTGATCCCGAACCGAAAAACCGACACGAACAACCACGGCCCGTTCAGCACGGACTATATCGGCAAAAACTACGACTACCCCGAAGCCTCGTATGAACGCCGACGCGCGATCATACGCGACCATGAAGAATACCAAAAGGGCCTGATGTATTTCCTGCAAAACGACCCGCGTGTGCCCACCGACGTTCACACCCGGATGCAACAATGGGGCCTCGCCAAAGACGAGTTCCGGGACAATGGCGGATGGCCTCACCAAATTTACGTGCGCGAAGCTCGCCGGATGCTGGGCGTGTTTGTGATGAAGGAGGCCGATGCGTTGGGCAAAACGCAGGTGCCAAACGCCATCGGGATGGGGTCATACGCGCTCGATTCGCACAACACGCAGCGGTATGTGCAGGAAGATGGCAGTGTGCAAAACGAGGGCGATATTGGTATTAAACCCGACCGGCCCTACTCCATTGCGTATGGGTCTATTCTGCCCAAAGAAACGGAGTGCAACAACCTGCTCGTTCCGGTTTGTGTGTCGGCCAGCCACATTGCCTACGGGTCTATTCGGATGGAGCCGGTATTCATGATTTTGGGGCAGTCGGCAGCTACAGCGGCTGTTTTGGCTATCCAGAACAAGGTTTCGCCCCAAAAACTGCCTTACGAGAAACTGAGGGCGGTGCTATTGCAGGATCGGCAGCGATTAGAATGAATCCCGCGAGCGGGATAAGGAATGGGCACGCGGATTGAACGGATTTTTTTGTCATCCCGACGCAGGAGGGATCTACTCTGATGACACCCAAGTTGATCATAGTGGAACTAGATCCCTCCTGCGTCGGGATGACAAAAAAGCGTGCCAATCTATTACTCCAGATAATCCAGTTCTTTCCCGTGGGTTTCGGGGATGGTCAGGATGGAGTAGAACCCGATGGCGAAAGCCAGTATGCCTACGATAGCCCCGGCGGTGATGGTGCCTGAACCGGGCTTAAAATACTGATACAGCAGCGTCATCGGGATCGTGAGGCCGCGTACCATGTTGGGCACGGTGGTGGCGGCTGTGGCCCGCAAGTTGGTGCCAAATTGCTCGGCCCCGATGGTTACAAACATAGCCCAGTAGCCGATACCAAAACCGAGTGCCAGGCAGGCCATGTAGAGTGCGAAAGCCGTTTTCAGACCCGCAAACAGGTAAATCAAACTGGCCAGTAGCGTAAAACTCATGAGCAGCGAAACGGCTTTCTTGCGCGAGGCCAGTGCCTGACTGATAAATCCACTTGCCAGATCGCCCGTCGACAAACCCACATAACACCACATAATGGCCAAACCAGGCTGTACAGGCTCTGTAATGCCCAGTGCCTGCCCAAATTCGTTGGAGAACGTAGCCAGAATACCAATCACAAACCAGGTAGGGATGCCGATGCCAATGCACTTCATGTAGCGACTAAACCGGCTTTGGTTGGTGAAAAACGATAGAAAATCGCCCTTGCTCACGCTGCTATCGGCAGCTACGTTCGTAAACATGCCCGACTCCACCACGCCCACACGCAGGAGCAACAGGCCTATGCCCATACCCCCACCCACGAAGTAGGCCGTGGACCAGTCGAACCATTTTACCGTAAAATAAGCCACCACTGCCCCCGAAAGACCAATACCAGCCACGAGCGAGGTGCCGATGGCCCGGAGCCGCGTGGGCAGTACCTCGCTCACGAGCGTAATACCCGCACCCAATTCACCCGCCAACCCGATACCTGCAATGAACCGCATCAGGGCGTAGTAGGTAATGGGGTCCATAAACGTCACCTGCGGAATAAACCCACAGGCAATGTTTGCTAATGAATAGGTGATGATGCTGCCAAAGAGCACCGACAATCGGCCCCGTTTATCGCCCAGAACACCCCACAAAATGCCGCCTAGCAGCAAACCGCCCATTTGCCAGTTGAAAATTCGGGTGCCTTCAATTGAAATCTGTTCGGCGTTCAGGCCCAGCGATTGCAGGCTGGGTAGACGTACGATCCCGAAGAGCAAAAGGTCATAGATGTCAACGAAGTAGCCAAGAGCAGCCACTATAACGGGTAAACTAAATAAGGATGCAGTAGCGGTACGCTGTGACGCAGGGGTAACTGTAGGAGTAGACATTGAGAGAACTAGTGGGGGTTCAGGAGATTTATTGGCACAATGTTACAAAATAACTGCCTTCATTCGCTCCAGAGCCGTTTTGGCTACCGTGAGCGCGTCCTGAGCGTAATAACCCTTGTTGAATACCTCAAACGAGATTACCACGGGCCGGTCGGGGTTGCGAATCGTGTTCAGAATGGCTTTGACCGGGGCAATACCATCGCCGATATGCACCCGGTCGGCATCCACAATAGTCTCGCGGGCCATGCTCGGGTAATCGTTAACGTGGAAAATCTCGATGGCCGATTTGCCCACCAACGGCAGGCTGTCGAGCGAGGAGCCGCCTTTGTAGAGGTGATACACATCGAGCAACACGCGGGTGGCCGAGTGGCCCGCTTCGGCGGCTACATACATGACCTCGCTCAACCGGCTCAGGTTTTTCGACTGCCCCCACAATTCCAGTTGTGGGTGAACGCCCGTTTGTTGGCCCAGTTCCACGATGGCCCGGAACCGCTCAGCCGCCCGTTTCAGGTCGAGCAGGGGTGCGTTGGCGTTGTTAGCCCCCATCGGCGGGGCAGCCGTGCGCACACACCCAATGGCCGCGAGTTGGTCCATTTCTTTTTTCAGTTGGTCGAGAGCTTTGCCCCGCTGCGTGTCGTCGTCGACAATCCAGGTGGCAAAACCGATTGCGTTTTCGGCTTTCAGGCCCAAATCATTCAACATTCGTTTGGCTTCGGCAAGGGTGCCCCCCTTTTCCAGATATGCCTGCAACGAGTTCATCCAGATTTCTACCGAACCAAAGCCCGCTTTCGAGGCCACTTCAAGCTCTTTGGCAAAGCCCAGTTTGTGGCCCATAATGGTGCTCATGTTCAGGCAGAGCGTGAACGGCGATTTTGGTTTTTTGGCAGCTTCGGCTGGGGCAACGGGCAACACAGCCGCACCCACACCAGCCCCAAGCGTGGTGAGTACTCGACGGCGGGAAACAGAGAGGTTCATTTTATGATGAAAAATGGAGAATGAACAATGTATAGTGAAGAATGGCAGATCGGGCGGGGTTCTACTAGCTTCATCCCAAAGTTTGGCGGTTTCCTCCCAAAGTTCGCGGGGGTTGTCCCACCTATTTTTGGAGGTCATGAGCGCGTGTTTGTTTTGAATCATCAAACCGGGCGGAACACATCTGTTACCCGAAACACAAACCAAACACAAACCTTTTCAACACAACACAATCATGAAAACGATCATCGACTCAATCATTGTAGCTCTTGCTCTCCTCTTTACTATCTTATCCTTCTCGGCCTGCCAGCAAAACACCATCGAGCCAGTTCGCCCAACCCAACCGGCATCCGTTATGGCCCACCCCGACAGCCTGCCCGTTTATCAACCAACGGCGAGTGCAGCCCAGGTGACCTCCGATGATGACCTACGGAACGCTACGGCTCAACCAATGGGTCGCACGGTGGAGAACGCAACGCAGGCCCAAGCCCCCGTTGTGGAATACAGCCACCCGACAACCTCGGCACCGCAGCCAAGCGTGCAGCCGGTGAAAATGGATACCACCTACGTTTATTAATTCCCCGGCCCAATTCGTATAACTTTGACAACCGATGGAAAGCACCTTGAAAACGCCTGCGCCTGTTCAAACAACGACTTCGGTTTCGCCGGAGGCCCAAAAATTAGATAGCCTGTGGTTAGCTTACTGGAACAAGTGGGGGATCTGGATTCTGGTTGGGATAGTTGTGGTTATTCTATTCGCAACTGCTGACTGGACAGCATTTCTCAGGGGTATGTGGGATTCCCTTACCGAGAAAGACAAACAAGGTCAAGGGCTTAGTTGGGCTGGTGTTACGGGAATGATTTTGGGCATGCTTTTGGGGTCAGTTCTATTTCTTGGTCCTTTGATCTTAGTCATGATGGGGTTGGGAAACCTTTATTACAAGGTCTTTCATGAGCGAGTCTTCAAAGAGAATAAACTGTCTTATACCGTTCTGTATATATTAGTGCTGATTCTGGCTTGGAACTTGCTTTCTGATGGGCTTGCACAATTTAAGGTGTACAATACGGGAGATGCAATTCAAGATTATAAGCTCAATGATCTACTTGGATCGGTTCTGGCTTCATTGCTACTTATTTGCCTCATTGTTTTTGGCTTTATCAAAGACTTTCGCAAACATCACAAACAACGGGCCACCCTTCTCCAGCAAAAAACCCAGGCCGAACTCGATGCCCTGAAAGCGCAGGTGAACCCGCACTTTCTGTTCAACACACTCAACAACATTTACGGCACGGCGATGGCCGAAGACAGCCCCCGCACGGCCGAGAGTATTCACCAACTGTCGGGCATTGTGCGCTACGTGATGGAGGAAGCCAACTCGACCCGCACGAGCGTGCAGCGCGAACTCCGCTTCATCGACGATTACGTGGAACTCCAGCGGATGCGCATCCCCCGGCTCGACAATATTCGCATTTTTGTGGAGACGTTCTGGGACGAGCAACCCGCCGAGGTGATGCCCCTATTGCTCAACCCGTTGATCGAAAATGCCTTTAAATATGGCGTCAGTATGCAGCACCCGTGCTTTGTCGAGATTCGGTTGCGTATCGAGGATGGTGTGCTGACGTTCTCGACCCGCAACAGCCTGGTGCCCCGCACCAGGCTGGAAAAAAGTACGGGGTTGGGCCTAAAAAACGTGCAGAAACGGCTTCAACTGGGGTATGCTGGTCGGCACGAGTTTCGCCAAACGGAAACGGATGGTGTTTTTGAGGTTTCGTTAACGATCAACCTGCATCCGTCATGAATCCCAGGCTCAAACGGTCCATCACAATCTTCCTGCGGATAAACATCGTGCTTGCGCTGATCTTGCTAATCGACTCCGTTACTCGCCTGGAGCCGGTTTCGTTTGGACGAGTCGCTCCAGCTATCTTCTCGGTGCTTTTACTGGCTCTTTTTCGGCAAAACGACGAGTCAAACTCAGGAAAAAGAGACTTTTAATTGACGTTTAAATAGGCACTTTAGCGATGGTTTTCTATTTTTACAGACGTATAACTTGTATAAAGCCGAAACACGAATGAACGCGAACCTCCGCACCCGTCTCGCCTACGCGCTCGCGGCCCTTGTTGGCCTGGCACTCCTCACCGTCTGTTATTTCACCCAAACGAAAACCGGAGCAGTCGACTCGCTCACAACTGCCGTTGGCGGGGGCATGATGGCTCTCGTTCTGCATTACCGCAACAGCCGCCGACGAGCTTAACAACGGATCAATAAACAGAATTATGTAGTCACTAACTGCCCACTGTTATCTGTTCTCTGCTAACTGATTATGCTCCGCTGTATCGCCATCGACGACGAACCTATCGCGCTCGACATTATTCAGGCGCACGCCCGGAAAGTGCCGTTTCTGGACCTGAAACGCACATTCGTTAATGCTATTGAGGCTCTTGGTTATCTAAAAACCGAGAAAATCGACCTGATTTTCCTCGACATCAACATGCCCGACCTCACGGGCATCGACTTTGCCGAGGTCGTCAACAGCAGCCCCGATAAGCCGCTCATCATCTTCACCACCGCCTACCCCGAATATGCCCTGCAAGGCTTCGAGCTGAGTGCGCTCGACTACCTGCTCAAACCCATTGGCTTTGGGCGATTCATGCAGGCCTGCAACAAAGCCTACGAGCGCAAACAAGTTGCGTCGGGCAAGGCCGACGGGACCGAACGCTCCCCCTACGTATTTGTAAAAGATGGTTACGACTGGGTGCGGGTCAATCTGGACGAGCTACAATACGTTGAATCGGAGGGGAATTACCTGACATTTCAGGAGGTAAATAAGAAAACCCTCACCCGCATGACCATCGGCGAGGCCGTCGAACTGCTCCCGCCCACAGGTTTCATGCGCGTTCACAAATCGTACATCGTCGCGCTTGACCGCATCGAAAAAATTGAGCGGCACCAGCTCACCATCGGAAAGGTGCAGGTGCCGCTCAGTGGCAGTTACCGAGACGAGTTGCTGGAGCGGGTCAAATAATTACAAATGATCCAAATTATAATGCAGACCCGTATTTTCGCGCCGGGCCATTGCCATTTTGATGACTAAGTAGCTCACTTCGATCATGTTACGAAGTTCGCAAATCGGCACCGACACTTTAGATTGCCGGTAGAGTTCTTCGTGTTCGAGGTAGATCAGTTCCAGGCGGTCCATCGCCCGTTTCAGGCGTCGATTAGAGCGGACAATACCCACATAGTTCGACATAATCGACTCCAGTTCGCGCTTCATTTCGGTCACTAATACAAGTTCTTCGGGGTGGGTCGTGCCTGCATCGTTCCAGTCGGGGATCGAGTCGGGGATAACAGCTTTGTCAAGGTTTTCGAGGGTATCGAGGTAGGCACGATGCCCAAACACCACCGCTTCGAGCAGCGAGTTGCTGGCAAGTCGGTTAGCCCCATGCAGGCCCGTACAGGCACATTCGCCCACAGCGTACAGAAATTGGATGTTCGTGCGCCCACATTCATCCACGCGCACGCCCCCACACAGGTAATGTTGAGCGGGAACTACAGGAATGAAATCTTTACGAATGTCGATGCCCAGTTTATCGCGGCAATAGGCCGTGATGTTCGGGAAGTGTTCCAAGAATTTATCGTAATCGCAATGAGTAACGTCCAGGTACATGTGTTGGGCACCGGCCTTCTTCATCTCGGAGTCGATGGCGCGGGCCACAATGTCGCGGGGGGCCAACGACAAGCGCGGGTCGTAATGCTCCATAAACGTTTCGCCCTTGAGGTTCCGCAAAATGCCCCCAAAACCGCGCACCGCTTCGGAGATCAGGAAGTTTGGCTTCTTACCCGGCTCATACAGGGCCGTCGGGTGAAACTGAATAAACTCCATGTCCTTGGCGATGGCTTTTGCGCGGTAGGCCATTGCGATGCCGTCGCCGGTGGCGATGGTGGGGTTGGTGGTGTTCTGGTAAATATTGCCAATACCGCCCGTAGCCAGCAGGGTCGATTTGGCCAGAAACTTTTCAACCTGCCCCGTTTGGGTATTCAGTACATACGCCCCAAAACAGAGGTTGTCGGAGTCGTACCGATGCACAGTCTCCCCCAGCGCGTGGCGGGTGATGAGTTCAACAGCGTAGAAATGCGTAAACACCTCAATCGACGCCATCGACTGCGCTTTTTCGAGCAGGGCACGCTCAATTTCGGCCCCGGTGATGTCTTTGAAATGCAGAATCCGGTGGTCGGAGTGCCCCCCCTCACGAGCGAGGTCATAATCGCCGTCGGCCTCCTTATCGAAGCGGGTGCCGTAGTCGATCAACTCCTGAATTCGTTCCGGGGCCTCGCGCACGACAATTTCGACCACCCGCCGATTGCTCAGGTTGTCGCCCGCAATCATCGTGTCTTCGATGTGCTTCTCGAACGAATCGGCATCATCCCACACAGCAGCAATGCCTCCCTGCGCGTATTTGGTGTTCGTTTCGTCGGCCTGCACCTTCGTAATCACAGCGATCCTTACAGGTTGATTTTCCTGCTCGAAGTGAATGGCGAGTTTGGTAGCGTAACTCAGCCCGGCAATCCCGGAGCCGATTACAAGGAAATCATATTGGTGAGGCATTTGGTGTTTATTTTGTTGATGCCTTTTGCTTGAGGTTGTCTATCGGTTTATGAACAGAAAAGCGGATTCGCATTCGTGTCAACACCTTGATAAGCAAATCAAGATCAGCTTTGTTAGCGGGCTTTATATGTAGCTCTTCCATTAAGGCTTGGGTTGAGAAGATCTGTTATCTAATGCACAGTACTGCATTTGCTCCTCTAAACTTATGAATGAATCATCCCAAAGGCTGTGTCGTTGCAATATACCCCGGATTTGGAAATACATTTCCTCATGTAGAAGTAGCGAAGCAACGGTCGCACTGTACACCTTCTTTTCTGTCCCTTCGATCATGAGGCCGCGTAAGCGAGATACTAAATTGTTCCTAGACCTTGAGGAGTTTTTAAGCCCGGCATTGTAGTCGTTTGCCAACTCGCAAAGAGCCTCCAACAACTCGTACAAACCCTTCCCGATGTCAAACCTAGGGACAACCCACATGTCCCAATCATTCAAATTAACAACCTCGATTGTCTTCCTGCCTAGCTCAGTTTTACCGATAAAGCGGTAGTCCTTCAAATACAAATGCTCTTTGGGGTCGTCGAGATACGGGTTAATGATTGGCTCTGCTTTCGTATCGTGGTCACTCTTAGCCGTGTTACAAGCCTTATTGATCGGCAGTAAATTACTCCACAATACTACCTCATTGGGGTAAAGACTTTTGGGATGAAAATGCTCTACTTCATCGTACTTCCCCTCTTCGTTTAGCTTACATTCTGAGAAACAGCATTTGTTGTGCGACGAGTCGAGCAGGGCTTTGCCAATAAATTCCTTTTGCCAAACGGCTTTCCCCGTTTGCTTAAATTCGTCCGTAAGGGCTTGAACAACTTCATCTGTCAGTTCAGCCGGAGCAGAAGCGGGCCGAAGTTTAATCATGCCGGAACTAACGAGGATAATTGGATACTCAATAACTTCCGTTGGCTGCTTGCCGGATGTAAAATTTTATCAAGCTCATCATAAGCAGCTTTAGCCTGATCGTAATCTTCTTCTAATAAGCCCTTTTCAAATTTTTCCAAAAGATTTAGGAAACGATCTGAACGAGTCTTCTCTCCCATATCCATCAACTCTCGCAAGATCTCTTCAACCGTCCACCCCTGAAACGAGCCAAACTGCTGCCGAACGTTGATGCTACCCGTCTCCTCGTCTTTCTCCAGCATAATCAAGTTCACATTCTCCGCCGATTGAACAATCAAAGGGCTATGAGCAGTGACGATGAATTGCGTGTTGGGGAATAAATCACTAAGATATTTGATGATCTTTCGTTGCCACTCCGGGTGTAGGTGCAAATCAATCTCATCTACCAAAACAATAGCCGGACCGTGGAGCGGGTTTTCAAGTTCAGGATAACGGTCAAACATTCTTTTGGCGAGATCTGCGAGCCATGCCATTGTCGCTTGATAACCGTAACCAAGATCGTTAATGTGAACCCAAGTATTATTTGACAACACCTCCACCTGAGGTTTAAAATTAGAATCTTTAGAAATTAAAAACTTTACTTCTGTTAATCCTGGAAGTATCTCACTGGTTATTAGATTAATAATTTTATCTAAAATGTCTTCCGCTCCTTTGACTCCGTTTTTTTTTGCATAATCTAATTGTAATAACCATTCTTCTATATTTAACAGATCTTTCTTGTCTGAAAACAAACTTATCACGCCATATTCATCATCGTCCTTGGAACTCAAAGCAAGGTCAGATATTCTTCGTGAAGTTCCATAACCGTAAACTTTTAGTAGGTCAAATAATTTGGGCGTAGGCACATATACATTATCAACTTCATACCCGTAAGAAACGCTACCATGTACATTTCCCTCAAATCCGAAAAAGTCATGCAATTCCTTCCTACTCTCAGTCATTTTGAAGTTGTTCCCATCTCGCTTGTAAGCAACGATCTTTCCTTCTACAGCCTCGGAAAGTAGAAGGTTGGCCTTGACAAAATAGTTTTCATGAACTTTAAATTGAGAATGGTAGTCTTTGAACAAAAATTCGTTAGGGATAGAATGATTATATTTATACTTGCTATTGGTATTTTCATTTCTTTCTTTTTTTACTTGCATACTGGCAAAACAACGCAAAAGTGTTGTTTTGCCAGTATTGTTGTTTCCAAGTAGCACCGTCCATCGCACAGGATTACCATCGTCGTCCTTAAGGTTAAGGAAATAATCGGCATTTAAGCCCTTAATGTTCTTAAGGTGTAATCCTGAAAAAAAAATAGTCTCTGGCATAATCATAAAAGGACTACAAGTTCTTACTCAATTCCAACATCCGCAACACCGAAGCCTCGGCTTTCACGCGCACATCTTCGGGCACGATGATTTCGGGTTGCTCAAACTTCATGCAGTTGTACAGCTTTTCGAGCGTGTTCATCTTCATGTACGGGCACTCCGAACAGGCGCAGGTGTTGTTGGCCGTGGCCGGGGCCGGAATGATGTTCTTGTGTGGGGCGGCCTGCCGCATCTTGTGCAGGATGCCCGCTTCGGTGCCCACGATGAACGTCTGCTCCGGGCTATCGACCACGTATTTCAGCAGGGCCGTTGTGGAGCCGATGTAGTCGGCGTGGATCAGAATATGCTCCTGACACTCGGGGTGGGCAATGAACTTGGCGTCGGGGTTGTCAGCGCGGAGCTTCTGGAGTTTTTCGAGCGAAATGTCGATATGCACGATGCAGGCCCCATCCCACAACACCATGTCACGACCGGTTTTCTTGGCCACGTAGCGGCCCAGGTTGGCATCGGGTGCGAAGATGATCTTCTGCTCTTTGGGCAGGCTCTCCACGATCTTCAGCGCGTTCGACGAGGTCACGATAATGTCGGAAAGGGCTTTGATCTCTGCCGAGCAGTTGATGTACGACAGCACCATGTGGTCGGGGTACTGCGCCTTGAAAGCCGCGAACTTGTCGGCGGGGGCCGAGTCGGCGAGGGAACAACCCGCGTTCAAGTCGGGGATCACCACTTTTTTATGTGGAGATAGCACCTTGGCGGTTTCGCCCATGAAATGCACCCCGCAAAACACGATCATATCGGCTTCGGTAGAGGCCGCCTGCTGGCTCAGGCCAAGGCTGTCGCCAATGTAATCAGCCAAATCCTGGATACTGCCATCTACATAATAGTGAGCCAGAATAACGGCGTTCTTCTCTTTTTTGAGCCGCTTAATCTCGGCCACCAGATCTATATCGTCGGCAACGGGTTGGTTCACATAACCCACGCGCTGTACTTCTTCAAGGAGTGCTTCCATTTGGTTGGGGTATTTGGGGGAATAACAAGTGGGGGTGTCGGGTGGTTCGTAACGCGGTCGGTTCGGCGTTCCGAGTCCTCAACCGCTGTAAAGAAGTAGTTTCAACGGCGGTTGAGGACAACCACGCTACTCAGTACGCTTTCAAACTCAAATCCAGACTCCGAACGTGGTGCGTGAGTGCGCCCGACGAGATAAAGTTAACCCCCGTTTCGGCGTAGGCTCGCAGGTTGTCGATGGTGATGCCGCCCGATGCTTCGGTGGTGATGCGGTTGTCGATGAGCCGGACCAAGTCGCGGATTTCGTCGGGCTTAAAGTTATCCAGCAACAACACGTCGACCTTCACCTCGCCCGACTCGGTCAGTTTCAGCACCTCCTCGACCTCGGCTCGGGTTCGCATTTCGACTTCGATTTCAAGTTGGCGACCCATACGTTTCAGATACGCATTGGCCTGCGTGATGGCCTGCGTGACGCCCCCGGCATAATCGATGTGGTTGTCTTTGATCAGAATCATGTCGTACAGCCCGAAACGGTGATTCACCCCCCCGCCAATTTTCACGGCCATTTTTTCGCAGATACGAAAGTTGGGCGTGGTCTTGCGGGTGTCGAGCAGTTGAGCGTGGGTGCCCTCAATCAGATCGACCATCCGGCGCGTTTGGGTAGCAATGCCGCTCATGCGTTGCATACAGTTGAGTACGAGCCGCTCGGCAGTCAGAATGTTGCGGGCATCGCCCGAAACGGTCAACACAATATCGCCGGGTTTCATCGACGCCCCATCTTCCATGAGCACCTCCACCTCGAAGGTCGGGTCTACTTCCTCAAAAATAGCCAGCGCAACATCCACGCCTGCCAGAATGCCCGTGTCTTTTACGAGCAGTCGGGCGCGTCGTTGTGCATCGGCGGGGATAGTTGAAAGAGACGTATGGTCGCCATCGCCAACGTCTTCGGCAAGGGCCATTCGGATAAATTCGTGCAGATTCATGGGGCAAAATTGCAGATATTAATGGAAACTCCGTCACTCCTCCACAAACGCCAGATCCTTATCAATGGTCTCCTCGATGTTAGCCAGCGACCAAAACGCCAGCGCGTAGACCACTACGCCAACCAAGCCAGCCGACATCATTGCAGAGATCGAGAACTCGCGTTGCAATCCCTGATAGATAAAGGCCATCGGGATCACCATTCCGCGAACAATGCTGGGTACCGAAGTCGTAGCCGTAGCACGCAGATTGGTGCCATATTGCTCGGCCACCATCGTCAGATACATGGCGATATAACCCGTGCAGAAGCCTAGAAACAGACAAATCGTGTAGAGACCATTTGCCGTTTTGATGCCCCCGAACAGATACACGCCCGCCAGCAACATGCTCGAAATGAGCAAATAAATAACTGCCTTTCGGCGTGAGTGCAGCCAATGACTAAACGGCCCCGACAGCAGATCGCCCCCGGCCAAACCGAGGTAGATCATCATTACGCACTGCCCCGGCTTCACGGGTTCGGCGATGCCCATAGCCTCGCCAAATTCGTTGGCGAAGGTGGCCAGAATCCCCACGATAAACCAGGTTGGAATGCCCACGGCCACGCAGCGCAGGTATTTGCGGGCACGAGACCAGCTACTGAAAAATTGCAAGAAGTTGCCCCGGCTCACTCCTTTCTGCCCTTCTTTCATCTGGACAAACAGACCCGACTCAAACACACTCACTCGTAGCAGCAGCAACAGAAGACCCATGCCCCCCCCCACGAAAAACGCCGTTCGCCAGTCGAACAGGGCCTGGGTTGCGTAGGCCACGCCCGCCCCCAAATACCCAATCCCCGCCACGAGCGAGGAGCCATACGACCGAATTTCTTTGGGCAGAATCTCGCTCACCAGCACCATAGCGGCCCCAATCTCGCCCGACAGACCCACGCCCGCGATAAACCGCAGTACGGCGTATTGATCCACCGTCTGTACGAATCCACAGGCGATGTTGGCAAGCGAGTACATGACAATACTGCCAAACAGCACCGACATTCGCCCACGCCGGTCGCCGATGACGCCCCACAAGATGCCTCCGATTACCAATCCAGCCTGTTGACAGTTCAGGATAAACGTGCCGTCGATCTTAATTTGCTCCTTGGTGAGACCCATCGACTCTAGGCTGGGCACGCGTACAATGCTGAAAATGAGCATGTCATACACATCGACAAAAAAACCAAGAGCCGAAACAATCACGGGTAAAGCCAATAAAGGCCGGAGCGATGTGCGAGAATGAGACAGGGTTTGCATGAAACGCGAACAGAGAAAAGGGGTTCAAGTGATTTAGGGGCTTAATGTTACGAAAAGCTTTGCTCACTCGCTCGTATTGAACAAAATCTGGTATAGGTTTCAACCGAGTTTGCAATAAATTAGCCTCTCGGTTCGTACCCCAACGAGATACACTCCCCGCACAAATTGGCCCTCAAGAAAAAACGCTCGCCTAAACCCAAACAAGTTATCGGTATGACCGACCGGGCCGATTTTCCGGATTTGGACTTGCTGGCCGTGGAAGCCAAAATCGATACAGGAGCTTATACCTCGGCCCTGCACTGCAAAGATGTTAGGCTTATAAAAACGGAACGTGGCACGATGTTAAGTTTTTGTGTGATCGAACCGGGGGGAGTCTTGACGCGCCGGGTTTATAGCGATACCTTTACCCGACGAACCATCCGCAACTCCTTCGGCGTGGCCGAAAAACGGTACGTCATTAAAACCAGAATCATTTTGTTTGGCCGGAAAATCCGGGCCGAATTTACCCTCGCCGACCGCGAGCGCATGCGTTACCCGGTTTTGCTAGGCCGCAAACTGCTCCGAAACCGGTTTATCGTCGACGTCTCCCAAACGAATTTATCGTTCAATCAGCCTTAAAGCGGAGTTTTACTCACTTCATGAAAATTGCTATTCTTTCAGCCAACGCAAAGCTGTATTCGACCAAACGGCTTCTGGAAGCTGCCCGCGTGCAGGGGCACGAGGCTGTTGTGGTCGACCATCAGAAGTGCCAGGTGGTGATCGAAAACGACCGCCCGGCGGTTCTGTACCAAAATCAAGTGCTCGAAGGTATCGACGCCATTATTCCCCGTATTGGTGCGTCGGTGACGGACTATGGTTGTGCTATTGTCCGGCAGTTTGAGATGATGAAAGTCTTTACAACGGCCAAATCGCAGGCCATTGGGCGTGCCCGCAACAAACTCCGCAGCCTGCAAATTCTGTCGAAAGCGGGCGTGGGTCTGCCTAAAACCGTCATGGCGAATCACCCCAAAGATGTGAAGCAACTCATCGAACTCGTTGGTGGGCCGCCCGTAGTTATCAAGTTGCTTGAGGGCACGCAAGGCATCGGCGTGGTGTTGGCCGAGACAGCTAAAGCGGCCAAATCGACTATTGAAGCCTTTACGGGCCTGAAACAGAACGTATTAGTGCAGGAGTACATTGCCGAATCGAAAGGCACCGACGTGCGAGCCTTTGTGGTGGGTAATCAGGTGGTGGGCGTTATGCAGCGGCAAGGACCCGAAGGCGAGTTTCGCTCCAACCTGCACCGGGGTGGCAAGGCCGTAGCCATCGACCTCACACCCGACATTGAGCAAACCGCCCTAGGAGCCGCCAGAGCGTTGGGCCTGCGCGTAGCCGGGGTCGATATGCTCCTCTCGAACCGGGGGCCGCTTGTGATGGAGGTGAACTCGTCGCCAGGGTTGGAAGGAATCGAAAAGGCCACCGGACGCGACATTGCCACCGACATTATTCACTATGTTGAAGAGAAAATTCGGGCCGACGAAACCGACATGGTGGGCGTTTAAGAGGTTGTCTAAAGTTTCACGCAAAGTGAGAGCCGGTCAGGTAGTTTTGAGGTGCGAACTTAAAAACTACCTCGATGAACTATCCGAGTAATCTGA
>RDXN01000061.1 GCA_004292855.1 Cytophagales bacterium | reverse complement strand
TGTTAGTTCTTGAAACGATTCGTTCATGATCTTGGTAGTTGGGGAACTCCAAGATAAGACAGACTCTCGGTTTTATCCTATCCAAAACGTACTCTAAGACAACTTTCCAAGAATTGTTGGAGTACGTAACGTATCATGATTCGTATTGGATCGGTTCGTTTACTAACCCATATTTGGAGTATATCCTGATTATTCAATTGGATGCCTTCTGGAATAGAACCTATTCGGAGTATGATGAGCAGAAGCAAGAATGGCCTTTTTCAATCATCAAGATTGGAAGTGTTGCCTCTGTCAGATACAAGGTGTACGACAATTCCACCGCTGCAACAATAAGCAGCACTGAAAGCGAGCTAGTAGAAGGCATAGCCATCACTCAGTTTAATGATATTTACGGTGGTTTGATTGAATTCACGCACCAGCCAGACATTGCCGTTTTATTGATGAGCGAACAGGGAGAGTATTTAAACGCCAATCCCAAAGACACAGTAGAGAAATTTACTGGGTAGGCTGTCTTACAACAAGCCGCAACTCTGAATGGGGCAAGTTATGAGTTTCAAAGTCCGTCCATCGTGCGACAGGGGGCACGCCTGCGGGGCCGAGTTGTGGACGACCCAACGGGCGGGGGGTGTAAAGGCTCGCTTCGCTCACCATCAACCCCCCGGGGCGTTGGGCGAAGCCAGCCATGCAAAGTCTCCATTTCCGGGCTGCGTGTGACAGTAGGCGCGGCTCAGGGGCCGTCGGGTGGTCCGTGTTCCGTCTGGCGTGTGACAGTTTGCACGCCTGAGTGGGTCGAGTGGAGGGCTTTCAAGTCCGTCGCTCGTGTGACAGACCGCACGCCTGAGTAAGGCAAATAGCTGTTAGTCAGTTGCTTTTGTTTGTCTCCTGCGTTAGTCTGCTCCGGGCGACGGGGCCATCGCCCCAGTTAGGCGAGGAGCTTGGAAGCGTGCGTTGTTGAGCTTCGCGTTGAATTGTGCAAAGAGCGGTGCGTGCGTTGTTATTTTGCGCTGGGGCCGTCGTTCGGTCGACAGGTTGCTCGTTTGTGGTGCGAAGTTGAAAGCTCCCAACAGGAGCGGGGGTGTAAAGGCTCGCTACGCTGCGCCATCAACCCCCGCAGGTGTTGGGCGGTCGCCATCCGGGGCGTGTATTCTATCGGGCGTTCGACAGGTTGCTGGCTGCTGGAGCCGTCGGGCAGTGCGTCAGGGCAGCTTCCGTTGACAATTCGCACGCCGGGGTGAGTTAGGTTTTGGGCTTGCAAGTCCGTCTCTCGGCTGACTGTTCGCACGCCTGAGTGAGTCAAGTTCAGTGCTTCAACGTTCGGCTTTCGGCTGACTATGTGAACGCCACATTAATGACCTAAAAATGAACCCTGTAGCAATCTTCTGTTGGTTTGTTAGTGTTGTTTATTTGACCATCTATCTGTTATTTCCACGAAGCCCAAAGATGCAATTCGCTAGTCGGGGGATTCTTGGAAAGCCACTTTTGATAGCTCTCAATAGCTATGCGTTCATAGGTTTGTTGTTTACATATTCTGACTTCATTAGCCCTTACACATCCGTTACGTCTGTTCTATATTCCTATTCATTCGTAATGAAGGTTAGCTTTACAGCAGGGGCCACTTTACCAATTATAGCGGTTCTGATGATGAAACAGAGTCATTTGTTACACAGGTTTGTAGGTTTAGTGTATGCTGGAACAAGTATGAGGTTCCTTTATTTGCTTGGCGAGGCACTGGTGTAAGTTGGGGGTTTGGCGGAGTGCCATCTTGCGTGCGACAGGAGTCACGCCTGCGGAGCGAAGTTGAGAACGACCCAACGAGCGGGGGGTGTAAATGTCTCGCTGCGCTCGTCATCAGCCCCCCGGCGCGTTGGGCGGTCGCCATCCGTGGGCTTCCATTTCCAGCTTGCGTGTGACAGGCCGCACGCCTGTGGAGTCGTCGGGCGGTGCGTGTTTCAGCTTCCGGGCGAAAAATCGCACGCCTGAGCGGGGCAAGTTTTAGGCTTCTAGGTCCATTGCTCCGTTTACAAACCGTACTCCTGAGTGAGTCAAGTTGGCGTGCATTTTCAAGTTTTGCGCGACATGGGATACACCCCGGTTAGGTGAGCCTTTTTCGCTAACTTTACCCCATGGACTTGTACAACGATAACGAGCGGTTCATTCCTCTCGTCTCTGATTATGGCTTCAAAGCCACCTTTGGCAACGAATCCGATACCCGCTTTTTGCGAAAAGCTCTACAGGCACTTATCAACTCACCTGTTGCGATTGAGCAGGTTACCTTCATTCAGAACGAGATCAAAGGCGTAACTCGCGACAGCCGAAGCGGCATCTATGATCTATTTTGTAAAGACGAGCGGGGCAATGAGTTCATCGTTGAGATGCAGTTGAGTGAGTACCCGGAGTTCATCCAACGCATGAAGTTTTACGCCTTCTATCGGTTGAACACCCTGATTCGGAAGGGTGATTACGAGTTTGATGACTTGCCTAAAATCTACTGCATCGGCATTTTGTCAGTCAGTATTTTTTCGCACGTTGTTGACTATCATAACGTTGCAGTGTTGAAGAATCAGAGAAACGAACTGATCGACGATCAGATGACGTTTATCACAGTGGAGTTAGACAAGTTCACAAAGGGCTTGGTTGAGATTGAAAGCGACTTGGACAAACTGATTTACACGATGAAGACGATCCATGAAGTGAGCGAACCAACGCAGTTTCCGGCGTTCTGGAATGAGGAGTGGTTACGAGTGGCGATTCAGGAGTTGGATAAGCGGGCGTTGAGTCCTGAGCAGCGGTTGAGCTACGAGATGACGATTTCGGCCAACGCGCTGGCGATCAAGAATGAGAATAAAAAAATTCAGAAGGTCAAAACGGAAGCTATTGTGAAAGCACTTCATCGGGGCAAACTCACGACTGAAGAGATAGCGGAGGATCATGATGTTTCTATGGATTTTGTACTTCAAGTTCAGCAAGAATTAGCTTCTGACGAGTAGTCGAATAAATCGCTCCGCGCTGCCAGCCTTCCGTTGACAGGTTGCTCGCCACCGGAGTGAAATTGAGGCTCCCAACACGAACAGGGGTGTAAAGGGGCTACGCCCCATCAGCCCCTGTTGGCGTTGGGCGAAGCCTTCCCCGTGCTTCCAAGTCGGGCTTCGTGGTACTGTCTTTGAATGCAAGAAAAGTGGTGTAATTATTTCAAGAATCAATCATTTCAACCATATTTGCTTTCTCAAGCACGTCCACTTGTGGCCGATGCAGCGTAGCCCCCTTGGTTGGGGCTACTTTTTTTTGACCCTCACTGCCAAAATTCTCCTCGTACAGGGCGTCCTTTTTCCACAACGCATAGATCAGCGTGAGCAACTTGCGCTGCACGGCTACGTAACCCTTCATCTTGATCTTGGTCCGCTCAAAGACCCGTTCGTACAAGCTCACAAAGGGGCGTTGTTCATAACGCACCACCATCAAGGAGGCCATATGCATCGCTCGACGGATACGACTGTTACCCCGCTTGCTGATGCGCGTCTTACCCACCCGTTTGCCGCTCTGACTCTCGACCACATCATAGCCCGCATAGCTCACTAACTGCCGCTGGTTTTCAAAAAGAGCGAACTCATTGGTCTCGGTGATGATTTGGGCTACGGTCAGCACACCGACCCCCTTGATGGCGTAGATCTGCTCGACCTTACGCTTCCATTCGGCATTCTCGCTGATGGCTTTTTGGATGAGTTTGACGCACTCGGCCAGTTGCTTATCAATCGCCTTGATGAGTTGAGCCTGCTGTTTTTGGACCACCGCTGATTGATACATTCCTAGTTCGACGGCCATCAATTTGTTACTTAGCTGCGTTTTAAGCTCTTGTAGTTCAGTGTGTTGTCGGGTCAATTGACGCAGCTTGTACATGGCCTCGGTGATGGGCTTCCAGGCATCAAGCCGCTGTTGGCAGGCCATCGTCGCTAGGGCTTGGGCATCAATGCGGTCGTTCTTACTTTTGATGCCCAGGGCCTTAATGTAGCACGCTGTTTTTTGGGGTAAGACCACACACACGTGGGCTTGTCGTTGGTGAAGAAATAGAGCTAACTGCTCGTAGTAGACACCTGTCGCTTCCATCAGAAAATGCACAGGTAGGCCTGGCTCTTTGGCGTGATGGTCCACCCATTTACTAAACTCAGCGAAGCCTCTGAGGGTATTTTTGAAGGCTCGCGTTGCTTTGATTTTGACGCGTTGGGTTTGGTCAATCGCACTTAGGCAGACGTGAAATTCGTCCTTACCCATGTCGATGCCGACTCCATACTTACTGACATTGAAGGGAGTTTCCATTGGTTAGCGACATTAGAAGATGGAACAAAGTGGCCAGTACTCTTTCCGAATTTTGCACATGATTCTTGGTCGAGGGTAGCCCGCGCCATTGGGTACTTGTTCAAGTTGATGGAAAGAAGGTGAGCAGGGCTGATCCCCGAACCCTATGTCGTCCTGAGGGGACGCATTTGTGACAATTTATGGCTTCTTCTGCTCACCAATGGCATTGGCTAAGTTGCACTTTTTTTAGCTACCTTGCTTGCAAGCAAAGATATGTGTGACAGTTTGCACGCCTAAGTGGGGTAAGTTTTGGGTGGACATGCTCACCCCTTCGCAGTCCCATGAGCAGCAGAGCGTGCTAAAACGACGCTGGAAAGCATACCTTTTCAAGGGGCGTAAACCCGGTAAAGTACAAACTACTTCAGTTGACAAAGCTACCCCCAAAAGCAGAAACTTCAACAGGTTCTGAGCGGCCCTTTGTCTCGTCCTAGAATAGGTTTACACTAACTTTCGTAAACTTATGGCTGACAAAACTCCATCTCCAAACCCCGATAAAATCGTCCTAAAGTATCTCAACGGGGGCGTTACCTATCGACAACTCGAAGCTAAGTACGGCATCGATCATGCCCGAATTCACTATTGGGTCCAGCGGCACAAGGGCATCCGACCCGACCGAACCCAAGAATACGAAAAGGCGAAACAACGGAAAAATGCAATCGCTGGCACTTCGCCTGCGTCGGCCCCAGCTCCTCAACCACCGCCCCTTCTACCCCTTCCACCCGTCGATAAAGAGAAGCTCAAACTGCAACAACAGTTACAGCAGGCCCAACTCCAGATTGCTCTTTTAGAAGAAGTCATTCGTATTGCCCACGACGAGCAGGGCCTTGAAGTGCCAAAAAAGTTCACTACCAAGCTATCCAGACTGTGGGAAAAAACCGGCAAATGAGTGTTGCCGTGCTTTGTCCGTTGCTTGGTCTTACCCGACCGCACCGGCGGCCCGGAGTCCTTTTACGCGTTCTTCCGTCAGCAGACCAAACAGGCTTTTGAAGAAGACCTGGTGCTGGTTGAAGTGTTGCGTATCCGGGCGTTATTACCCCGGTTAGGAACCTGCAAGTTGCTCTACAAGATGAAAACCTTTTTGGAGCAACACCAATTTCGTTTGGGCCGCGATGCGTTGTTTACTTTGTTGAATGCACATCGCTTGTTGATTCGGCGACGCGTGAGCCGTAAACCTAAGACGACTCAATCGCAGCATTGGTATCGCAAATACCCCAATTTGATTGTCGATCTGGCTATTATTCAGCCGAATCAGGTGTGGGTGGGCGACATTATGTATGTAGTGGTGGGCGATGGGTTTGTGTACTTGTTTCTGCTCACCGATGCCTACTCGCGTAAAGTGATTGGCTATTCGTTGGAAGCAAGTCTACACGCTCAGGGAGCGGTGAACGCCTTGCGGATGGCGGTGGGTCAACGAGGGGCAGGCGTTGAGACCATTCACCACTCGGACCGAGGCATCCAGTATTGTTGTTGGGAGTATATGGCTGTGCTCAACAAAGCCAAGATCCGTCCCTCGATGACCCAGACTTCAGACCCACGCGATAATGCTATCGCCGAGCGGGTCAATGGAATACTGAAAAGTGAACTGCTTACTCAACGGTATGCGAGTTTAGAGGAGGCCCGGCAGGCACTGCCTCGTTTGATCAGTTTATACAACGTAGAGCGTCCTCACCTAAGCCTGAATATGCTCACCCCTTCGCAGGCCCATGAGCAGCAGGGTGTGCTAAGGCGACGCTGGAAATCGTATCCGTTTAAGGGGCGTGATCCGGGTAAAGTGCCAACTGACTCAGTCGGCAAATCCACCGAAAAAGCAGGCCCTTAAGCAGACTCAACGCGGCCCCTGTAGGGGTTGAACAAAAAAGGTGTAAAGCTATGGCCGGGCTTAGAATAAGTTGTAAACTTACAGACGGATTAAGCGGTTGACAAGCATCCAAAACTGTAAACCTATTTCAGGACGAGACAGACTATTCCGTTCGCAAACTCTCGACGGGGTTGGCCGTTGCCGCCCGAACGGACAAATAGCTCGTGGTGAGGAAGGCAATCAAAGCAGCCAGCAATCCCGCCACACTGACGGTTAGCCAGGGAAAGCTGATCTGGAGGGGGAATGTCCGCAACCACTGTGTCATCATCAGATACACCAGCGGAGCCGCCAACACAAAGCTAACGCCAACGCGCAGCAACATCCGCTTCGACAGCAGCCACACGATGCTGCCCACTTTGGCTCCCAACACCTTTCTGATGCCAATCTCCCGCGTGCGTTGCTGTGTGGCAAACGACGACAACCCGAACAACCCCGCGCACGACAGCAGGAGCGTCAGAAAAGCCGCTAGCGCGTTGAATCGTAAGGTTTTGTCGAGTACCCAATACAGCTTATCAAAATTGTTCTGGGCATAAAAGGGCGAAAATGCCCACCGCGACGGAATCTTGCCGAAATCCCGTTTGAGGGTTTCAATGAGGGCCGGTGCCCGCCCGGACCGCGCCCGAATACTCAGGTACCCATTACCCTCGCGCCGGGCCGCGCCCGACCCAAACAACACCACCGGCTGAACATCCCGGTTGGTGCCCCGGTAATAAAAATCGTTCGTAACGCCCACCACGGTGTAGGTCCCGCTGTTGGCCCGAATTTGTTTGCCTACCGCCGACGTCCAGCCGAATCGCTCCATCGCCCGGCGGTTTATGAGCACGTTGGTGCTACTTTCGCCCGCTTTCCCATCCCCCGAAAACTGGCTCGACAGCCCTCGGCCTTCATGCAACCGAATCTGGTAGGTGTTCAAAAAACCTTCGTCTACGACGGCCCATTGCAGTTTTACGTTGGCATCCTCGCCTTTACCGGCGGGCGCGAAGTCGTTGTAGTCGCCCCACGAACCACTGGGTATTACCTGCGAGGTGCTGAGCGAAGCCACATCGGGGTTGGCGCGTAGGTTGGCGATAACCGAGTTCACCTGTGTGGTGGCTGTGGCCGGGTCGCGGTAGTCCAGGTCGAGGTCGCACACCACCACATCGTTCAGGGTAAAACCGGGGTCGAGGTGGCGGATGAAGCGGGATTGTTGCTGCATAATAAGCACGGCGGCCATCATCACCACGGCCAACATGAACTGCACCACCACGAGGACGTTGCGTACGGGTGTGCGGGTGAGCACGGTAGTTTTGCCCCGTAGCGAGCGCATCAGGGGCAGGCGCGTGAGATGCAGGGCTGGGGCTACACCCGCCACCAGAGCCGTGAAAAACACCATCCCGACAGCCACACCAATCACCGTGGGTGTAATGGCAAGGGGCAGAAACGTAGCCTCAAAATACGCCAGAAACGCGGGGAGCGCGGCTTGCAACAACAAAAGCCCCAGCCCTACCGAGACCGACGCAATCAACAGGGCTTCGAGCAAAAACTGCCCCACGACCTGTCTCCGACTGGCCCCCAACGTTGCCCGCATGGCCACCTCCGGCGACCGCGCTAATGAAGCCGCCGACGTTAAGTTGAGAAAATTAATGCTGACGATCAGCAGGATGAATAGCCCGATAAAGACAATGCCCCACAGAATAACCACGTACGAAGGGCCACGTTGCTCGCTGATGATGTCGGTAAAGGGCAGTAGCGAGAGCGTTCGGTTGCGGCCTTCAGGCGCGTAGTGTTGTTGAACGATGGTAGGGAATTGGGCGGCTACGCGGGCGGGGTCAGAATTTGCCCGCAGGAGCAAATAGGTTGGCGCGTTTGTATTGTACCAACTCGCGAGCCGGTTGGGGTCGGTAGCTGCCAACGCGCTGATAGGCAGCAGGATGTTGGGTGAAAAGGTCGCGTTGGCCGGGATTTTTTCGAGCACGCCCCGTACTACAACCGATTGGTCGCCCATCTGAAACGGTTTCCCTACTGGGTTTGTCGCACCATAAACTTTCTGGCTCACCGACTCCGATAATACAATGGAATTCGGCTCGGAAAGGGCTGTTTTAGGATCACCATAGCGCAACGGAAACGTAAATACGTCGAAGATGCCGGGGTCAACGTAGGCCACCGACTCGTTGAACTCGTTGCCCCCGACACCCACCCACAGCGAGTAGTTTTGCAAAATCCGGGTGCCAGCCTCCACGTCGGGGAGGGTTTGCAGCACCAGTGGGAGCAATGGGGCCACGGTTACCTGCGCTGGTTTGGCCCCCGCCGAGGCCTCCTGCACTACGTAAATCCGGTCGCGGTTCTGGTGAAACCCGTCGGTCGTGAGCAGGGTGTGGTGGATCGTGAAAATCAACAACACAAACGCCAGCCCGACGCTCAAACCGAGCACATTGATGGTGGTAAACAAACGATTTCGCCAGAGGTGGCGCAGGGCGATTTTGAGTTGGTTGCGGAGCATAGGAATCAGGCTTATTTACTCTGTTTTTAGTGCTTCTACCGGGTTGGCCAGAGCCGCCCGGATGCTTTGGTAAGAAACCGTAAACAGGGCAATAGCCACGGCTAGCAAACCGGCTCCCACAAAGAGCAGGGGGCTTATCTGGACTTTGTAGACATAGCCATTGAGCCACTCACTGGCGGCCCACCAGGCTAGGGGCGAGGCCAGCAGCAGGGCAATCAGGACCAGCTTCAAAAAGTCTTTAGAGAGCAACACCACGATACCGGCCACACTCGCGCCCAGCACCTTGCGCACGCCAATTTCTTTGGTGCGCTGGAAAGCCGTAAGCGTAGCCAGCCCAAACAAGCCCAGGCAGGAGAGCAGGATGGCGATCATCGTGGCGAGGTTGATGATGCGGGTCATCTTTTGCTCTTCCAGATAAAACATCTGAATCGTTTCATCGTAGAACGTAGGGGCGAAATCCATGCCCTCGCCTGCGTAGATGCCTTTCCAGCGTTGCTCAATCTGCTGGATAGTCGCCTGCCAGTCGGCGGGGTTTTTTGAGGCCAGCCGGATGCTGATAGCCCCCCAACTTTCTTTGCTACTCATAAGCGCGACGGGTTCTACTTTGCGGTGAAACGACATCGTATGAAAATCCCGCACAACCCCTACAATAGGTGTGGCCCGACCACCGTTTTCACGGATAATTTGCCCGATGGCGTCCTGTGGCCTGCTCAGGCCCATTGCTTTTACGGCGGTTTCGTTAATCACAAATTCGCGGACGGTATCGCTTGGTTGCAGGTTGCGCCCGGCCACCAGCGGCATCCGGTAAAGCCCCACAAACGCCGTATCGACGTATTTCCGAAACACGTTGAACGACACCTTGCCTTTCTTGTTCGTGTACTCCCATACATTGCTCGAATACGACATATTGGCGGGAAGGTTCCCCAGACTCGCCCCCGCCACGCCGGGGAGTTGCCGGACTTGGGTCAGAAAGGCCATTTTGTCGGGGTTGTCTTTGGGGTTGTTCCAACCCCGAAACGGCAGCGAAGCCGTCACGATGGCTTCACGGTCGAAACCCATGTCGTGTTGTAGGGCGTATTGCAGTTGTTGCCCCACGAGCATGGCCCCCACAATAAACGCTTGGGCAATCACGAACTGGAACACAATCAGGCTTTTGCGCAGGGTGAGCCGGGGAGCCAGGCTCAGGTTGGTTTGGCCGCGTAACACCGCCACTGGTTGAAACCGCGTGATGAGCCAGCCCGGATACCAACTCGACAGCAGGGCCACACACGCCACCAACCCCACCAGAAACACCACTACCTGCGGCCAATTAATATAGATTAGACTGCCTTCGGGCAGGAGGTCGCCATACTGTGTCAGGAATGCCTGCGACAGCAGAAACGCCAGACCCAGAGCCAGTAGCGTAACAAACAGCGTTTCGCCCACGAACTGCCCGATCAGGCCCCTCGCACGCCCGCCAAGCGTTTTGCGGATGCTGATCTCGCGGGCACGTTGGGGGACCTGCGCCGAGGCCAGATTGATGTAATTGATAACGGCCAGTAGCAAGATAAATAAGGCCATACCCATTAGCCCGTACAGCGTTGTCCGGCTGGCCTTTCGGAAGGAGTCGCCGAATTCGGTGCCGAAATGGACGTCAGCGAGGGGTTGCAACACATGCCAGCGGTCATTGGGCGACATATTAAAACTTGCCAGACTTTTGGCCGCTTTGCCCGACGAAATACGCGTAAGCTGACGCTGTACTTGCTCTGCGTTGGCCGTTGAGGCCAGTTTGAGCAGAATCTGCCGGTTGCTATTTACGTTACCCCAGTCATTATCGTTGTCTGACAGTCGCAGAGTCGACACCGAGAGAAATTCTTTATTGTCGAAACTGCTCAGGTAGGGGAGGTCGCTCACCACGGCGGTCACTTTTACGGCCACCGAATCGAAATACGTGATGGTGCGGCCTACGACCTGTTCGGGCGTCAGGCCGGGGAAATACAGAGCGGCCCGGCTTTGGGTTAGAACAACCTCATTCGGCTGTGACAGGAGTCGGGTCAACGAGCCACCCGCCAGCCGCGTGTGGGGGAAGAGGGCAAAATAGTTGCCGTTGGTCGCGACTAAGTCTTTCGGCTCTTTGAAAACGGTCGGCTTTTTGGTTGGCCCCGGCACCCGTACGCTTGTCCACTCCTGAAAAACAGGCACTACCCGCTCAACCCCCGGCACGGCTGTGCGGGCCGTTTGCGCGAGCGGCACGGGCGTACCGGGGTTGCCCGACGGTTTTCCATCGAACCGAAACCAACTCACCACCCGGTAAATACGCTCTTTGTCGGGGTGCAGTTGATCGTATGCAAACTCATAGCTGACAAGCCTGAAAATAAGCCACGTAACGCTCAGGCCAATGCTCAGGCCGAGCACGTTCAACGTTGTAAACAGGCGATTTCGCCAGAGGTGGCGCAGGGCAATTTTGAGTTGGTTTCGGAACATGGTTTTGGTTATTTAACCGTCACTTCGTTTTTCTCCCCGGCCTTTACCTCGAATAGCAGGTGCATTTGTTGCACGCTATTTTGCCAGTAGATGTACTCGTATTTGCCCGGAGCCATATCGACCGTCATCGGAAATGGGTTTTCGCGGTCTTTGTTGGTCTTCGCTTCGCGCGTGAAGCCGAAGTTGTGCCCCAGAATTTCAAGTTTCATGTTACCCGTGCAGGTCTTGCACACAAACGTTACCGATTCCTTATTCGCATCGTCGTCAGAGTGCTCCGACGTGTGTTCCCGACGGCGTGATGGCTCAGGGTCTTGTGGGCCAACAGGGCCGTTTGGTCCTCTGCGGGCGGCTGGAGGCACAGGTGGTTTGGGTGGTTTGGGTGACTCACCAACGCCGAGCGAGTCGAAAACACGCTGTTTGAGGGCGTCTTTTTGGGAACCGTTCATGCCGCGCACGTCGAACCGACGGTTGTAGCTGATCTCCCGGCCATTCACGGTGCCATCGACCTTAATCGACATCGTTTTGTCATCGTCGTCGATGCTAGAGTGCGTCATCGAGGTGCGCGATTGCTGGGCCATTGCCGACAGGCTCAACGTCAGTAGGAGGGATGTTAAGATGGTTTTCATTGTATTTGTGTTTGAAACGATTGATTACTAGCTACGTAATGATTTAACGGGGTTCTTCAGGGCGGCCCTCACACTTTGGAAACTCACGGTCAGCAACGCGACAACCACGGCTAACAAGCCTGCCCCGGCAAACACCCACCAGGCCAAATTGACTTTGTAGGCGAACCCTTCCAGCCAGCGGGTCATGGCGTACCAAGCAAGGGGTGAGGCAATCAGAATGGCAATGACCACCAGCCGTAAAAAGTCTTTGCTGAGTAAAGTCACAATGCTCGCCACGCTGGCTCCCAATACTTTACGGACGCCAATTTCTTTCGTTCGCTGTTCGGTGGTAAAGGTAGCCAGGCCAAACAAACCGAGGCAGGCAATGAAAATGGCCAGTCCGGCAAAAATCAGGACAATCGTAGCCGTGCGCTGTTCGCTGCGATACAGGCTGTTTAGGTGTTGGTCCAGAAAGGTAAATTCAAAGGCCGAATCGGGCAGGCTTTTCTGGTAAACGGCCTCCAGTTGCCGCATGGTTTCGGGCAGGTTCTGGGTCCGGGTTTTGACCAACATAAACGGGCGATCTTCCGTGTCGGCGTTGTGAAACGCGTAGGCCTTGATGGGCTGGTGCAACGACTCAAAATGGAAATCGGCTACAACGCCCACAATTTGGGCTGAATTATTGAACACGCCGGGGGCTATTTTGCCAATGGCCTGAGCAGGTGTGTAGCCCAGAAAATCGACGGCTGTTTTGTTCAGAACTACCTGTACGGTCGTGTCTTTGGCGTCTTTGTTGACCGGCAAGGTCGTGCCCGCTAGTAGTTTTAAGCTCAACACATCAACAAACGTCGACGTGACCCGGTTGGACGTGATATAGGTCGTGGCCTTACTGTCGAGCGGTTTTGTGAGGCTGCGCCCACTGCCATCCCGCCCCGGAAATGCTTGCGCCCGGCAAACGTTGTCTACCGTGCTCAGTGCCTCAAAATCATTCTTCAGACGGTCCATCTGCTCTTTCGACTGCACCGTTGCTGTGGTAACCGCCACGACCTGCGTGGGTTCGTAACCGAGTTTTCGCTGCTGAATGAACTGCAATTGCTGGTAAAAAAACAGGGTGCAGATGGCCAATACAAGCGAAGCGACAAACTGAGTAACTACCAGCGACCGCCGGAGACCACCGCCCCCCGTTGTTGCCCGTAGCGAAGCCGTAAGCAGGTTTTGGGCCGAAAAGCCCGACAAAATCAGGGCTGGGTAAAGACCCGCCAACAGCACAATGCCCACGGCCAACCCCAACAGGTTAAGCACCATCTCGGTATTGAACAGGGCCGTTAATGTAAGCTGCTTTTCGACCAATGTGTTGAGCCAGGGTAGAGCCAATACAACCAGCCCAATGCTCAGCAACACGGCCCCGCACACGATTAAGGCGGTTTCGGCGTAAAAACGTCCGATCAACTGGATTCGGGTGGCCCCCACTACCTTGTTGATACCCACTTCTTTGGAGCGGGTTTGGGCCTGCGCCGTTGCCAGATTCATGTAGTTGATGCTCGCAATAACCAGGATGATGAGTGCCAGTCCGTACAAAATACTCACCTGGCGGGCGTCGCCCACGCGGGTGAAGCTGGTGTTTTTGATGTCGGCAGAGTGAAGGTGAATAGCGGGCAGGGGTTGCAGATGGAGGGTGTAAAACCGGTTTTGTTCGGGTACGTTTTTGAGGACTAGCCCTGCCAGTTGCCGTTCGAGGTTGGCCAGATCAGTCTGTGGTTTCAGCAACACATACGTCTCGAAACTGGCATTGCTCCAGCTTTGATTTGTGGGGTCGCTGGCCCAACCGACACTGGCAAACGAACCAATCAAATCGGCATCGAGGGTTGAGGTGCCCGGAAAATCGGCGTACACGCCCGTTACCTCCAGTTGATTGCTGCGGTCAACGTCGAGCACTTTTCCCAGTGGGTTTTCCGTTCCGAAGTAGCGTTTTGCCGCCGACTGACTCACGATCACCCGATTAGGTCCGACGAGGGCCGTTTTGGGGTTGCCCATCAGCAACGGCACATCGAACACCGAAAACAGGGTGCTATCGGCCCAATACAAGTTTTTCTCCGTAAACCGGGCCTCCCCCGAATGCACAAACGCCGTTTGCCCAAATTTGTGCCGCATAAACCGGACTTGATTTTCCACGTTCGGCAGTTGCGTTTTCATCGTTGGCCCGACCACGTTGGGGGCGTTGCCCCACCGTTCGGTTTTTCCATCGAATGTGGCTGCGAGGGTCACGCGGGCAATCCGGTCGGCGTGTTGGTGGTGCCGGTCGAAGGCCGTTTCGTCGCGGGCGTAGAGCAAGAGCAATAAGGCCACTGCCAGACCGATGGCCAGCCCAAGTCCGTTGAGCAGGGTAAACAGGCGGTTTTTCTGCAAACTCCGCCAGGCGATTTTGAGATAGTTTCGTATCATTAGTGTTGTTGTTTAGTTATTCACTCCGCAAACTCTTTACTGGGTTTGCCACAGCCGCCCGGACCGCCTGGAAAACCACCGACCCCATCGCGATACCAATAGCCAGCAACGCGGCCACCACCACATACCACCACTGCACAGCGGTGTGATAGGCAAAGTAATTGAGCATTTTCCCGCCTAGCCACCAACCAACCGGCGTGGCAATGGCGATAGCCAAAAAGACTAGTTTCAAGAAGTCCATCGACAGCAGGGTGGTGATACTCGCCACACTGGCTCCCAGCACTTTGCGCACGCCGATTTCTTTGGTACGCCGTTGGGCCACGATGGTAATTAGCCCAAAAATGCCCGCGCAGGCCGTCAGAATGGCAATAAACGTGACGAAGCTAATAAGCAGCCAGGCGTTGCCGAGGGGTTGATACGCCTGCGCCACGTCGTCGGAAAGATAGGTGTAGGTGAGGGCACGGCGGGCTGGAATTTTCTTGAACTCCCGTTCCAGGTCGGCCACGAGGGCGGGTGCTTTCGATGCGTTGGTGACGCGTACGGACAGGAAACTGTTCAGGCTCTCGCGCCCCCCGTAGAACTGCAACGTGGGGCCGATGGCCTCTTTCAGACTGCGGTAATGGTAGTCTTTCGTGACGCCAACGACCGTGTAAATCGTGGGGTTGTTGAGTTGCCGGAGCTTGCGGCCCACGGCGGATTTCCAGCCAAACGCCCGCATGGTCGACTCATTGATAACCACCGCGTTGTTAGCCGAATCGGCCGGCGTGGCATCGGAGAAGTTGCGGCCTTCGCGCATCGGAATCCGGTAGGTTTCCGTAAAATTCACAGCCCCACCCATGTGACGCAGCCGCACGGCTCGGTTCTCCTGCCCATCGGGATGGTACATGTTGAAATTGTCCTGAAACGATGCGGGTGTGAAATAGTTGCTCGTAAACGAAACTACGTCCGGGTTTTCGCGGAGCCGGTTCATAATGCCTCGTCCCGCCGAGAGGGCCGCCGTTTCGTTGCGGTAAGCCAGATCGGTCTTGAACACCAGCACATTCTCTTTGTCGTAGCCCAGGGGAGCCTCTTTCATAAACTGAATCTGCTCGCGCATCCCGATAGTCCCCAAAATGAGCACTACGGCGAGGGTAAACTGCACCACAATCAGCGCGCTTTGCCGGAGTCGCCCACTTTTGGGGCTACCCGACAGTTTACCCTTCACGGCTTCGGTCGTTTTAAGGCCCAGCAGGTAAAGAGCGGGGTACGTGCCGGCAACCAGAGCCACCACGAGCGCAAGGCCCAGAACGGTCAGGATGGTGGGGTAATCGTCGGCGAGGGAGATCGACAACTGCATGCGTCCTTCGCGGAGCTGATTAAACTGAGGGATCAGGTAGAACACCGCAAACAACACCGACAGCACGAGCGAAACGGCCACCACCAGGGCCGATTCGACCCAGAACTGATTCATGATCAGCCGTTTGTTGGCTCCCACCACTTGCCGCATGGCCACCTCTTTGGCGCGGGGCAGGGCCGAGGCCATGTTCAGGTTAATGAGGTTGATGCTGATAATGAGCAACAAAATAGCCGCGATCCCGAAAGCCGCATAAATCAGCCCCCGAAACGACGGATTCTCCTCGTAAATAAAGTTTTTGAAGGCCGCCAGCCGCAACTGCTGCTTCTGGGCGTCGGCATTAAAGTGCTTTTTGACCAACTGCGGCAGTTTGGCCTGCAACCGGGCCGGGTCGGTGCCGGGCTTGAGCAATAGGAACGTAACGGCAAAGGTGTTATACCAGTCGGCGTTTTGGCGGAAGCCCGGATCGTCCATCAGATTGGCCACTGGCAGCAACACGGCAAACTGTTGCGACGAGTTGGCCGGGAGTTTTTCCAGAACGCCCGTTACGGTGTATTGCAGGGTATCGTTTACAGTCACGGTTTTGCCAACCGGATTTTTGTCGCCAAATAGGTTCTCGGCCACGTAGTCGACCAGTACAACAGAACGCTTGTTTTGGAGGGCAGTTTTGGGGTCGCCGTATTTAAACGGGAAGGTAAATACGTCGAAAAACGTGGAGTCGACATAATTGGTAGATTCCTGCGCACTCTTGCCGCCGTATTCGATCCAGGGGTTGTTCCAGCGTTGTTGGTGGGTGCCGGTCTCCAGCTCAGGGTAGTCGCGCAGCATCTGATCGAGCAGCGGGTACACGGTTTCGCCGTAGGTCTGCCCGTCGGGGGCGGCTGTCTGCACATAGTAAATTCGGTCGAGCTTTTCGTGGGCACTGTCCCAAGTGAGGCATTTTTGGGCAAACAGCACCAGCACCACCACGCAGGCCAGGCCAATGGCCAGCCCCAGGCCGTTGATAGCGGTGAAAAGGCGATTCCGCCAGAGGGTGCGTAGGGCGATTTTGAGGTAGTTTGAAAGCATGCTGTTGAGGGTTTGGCGAGTGGAGAATGGAGCAAGGAAATGCCTTGTTTCGCGCCCACGTCTTTTACTCTGCCACGATCATGCCACTAACATTAACTGTTTGTTTAACAAAGGGTTGGTTGTAGAAATGCCGTACAAACTTGTCCGCAAACGGACAAGTTTGTACGGCAGCGGACAGGGTAGATAACCACCACAGGTACTGCTCGAAATAACAAAAATTTCCGCCGTTGCCGTTCGTCATTTCACCCAACCATTCGCACTTATTTAGATGTTCGGCTAATTGTTTGATTAGATATTTGGCTAAATATTTCACAGCACAACCAATGAACACCTTATTCAAAGCCTTAAACGACCCTACCCGCCGACAGATTTTGGATTTGTTGCGGGAGGGCGACCTGAACGCGGGTGAGATTGCCGAGCGGTTCGACATGACCAAACCGAGCATTTCGCATCATCTCGACTTGCTCCGGCAGGCCGGATTGGTCATGTCGGTGAAGCAGGGACAGTTTATCCTGTACTCGCTCAACACAACGGTATTAGACGAGCTACTGGCCTGGCTGATGGGCTTCAAAACCTCCGAAAACACCGTACCTACTCATGATTCAACAACCTCAATTTCCAAACACAATGAAAACTAAGCTCACTTCCGAAATCCTGCTTGCAACTCTGATGATGTTGCCGTTTATGTTCCTGGCCATGATCTGGTCTCAACTACCCGCCCAGATTCCGGGCCATTATGGGGTAGATGGCACTGCCGACCGCTACGACCCAAAGGAACAACTGGCTCTGGTAATGGCTGCCGTAACGCTGTTTGTTTATCTGGTTCTTCGGTTCGTGCCCCGGTTCGATCCGCGCCGTAACCTGAACACAGAACTATACGGGAAAATCCGTCTGCTCATCACCCTGTTTTGGGCGGTCTTTCTGACGGGGTTTTGGTACGTTTCCTGGAAAGGCGTGGCACCGGAAACGCTCAACCAACTGGTTACGCTTGCCGTAGGGGTATTGTTTGCTGGCCTGGGAAATCTGATGAATTCGTTGAAGCCAAGTTACTTTGTGGGTATCCGCACGCCCTGGACACTCGACAGCGAGACCGTCTGGCGACGCACGCACCATTTTGCAGCCCGGTTGTTTGTTGGTGGGGGCTTACTCGTAATTGCTTCGTCCTGGGTCGTACCCGCTTCACTTGGGCCAATAGTACTCATCGGTGTGCCGGTGTTGGTGGCCGTGATTACTGTCTGGTATTCCTACCGGTGTTTTCAGCAGGAGAAAGCGCGACAATTGGGGTGACAAAGGGGGATATCCCATGCACTCACAATAGCTTAGCCCCATCGGGGCGGCATGTCAATAGAAAAAAACAGCAGACAAGTAGGCTATAGCCCCATCGGGGCGGTATGTTTAAGAAGCTGTTTGAGTTAATCGCTTTGGTCTGCAAAGGCGGCTTTTAGTCGCTAACATCGTCACTTTTTTGGGCCGTAGCTACGGCTACGACCTGCAAAAAGTGTCTCGTCAGCAACCAAAATCCACTGTTTGCAGCCTCAAATCGCTAACTCAAACAGCTTCTAAGACTTCACCTCTTACATATCGCCCCGATGGGGCTATTGTAGACGGATTAATTGCCTTTTTGTTGCTATTAACATGTCACCCCTCTGGGGTTACATTAGGAATAGACTAACCTTACTGCCCATACCCGCTCTTTTCATAAATCTCCCGGTAATTCTCCAGCGAAATAATGTTGCGGATGGCTGCCGCTTTGTCCGTGGCTTGTTTGTAGTAGGCCTCGCAGATGCGGAACCCGATCACATACCCCAACATGCCGGGGCGGTTGGTGGCGGGGTCGCCATAGGCCAGAAACCATTTGGCGTCGATGGGTTTCTCCATTACGGCCGTGAACTCCCGCTTGATGGCTTGTTCCAGTTCGGGCGTCATCTGATCGAACACGGGCTGCATAGTCGATTTGCCGGTAATGTGGAGGGCTACAAACTCGGCCCCACCCTCGACAAGAGCGGCTTCTAAATGGTTTTTTGGGGTTAATTTTTGCTGATAATGAGCTGTTTCGTGCAGGCAGACCGCTTTGAGCCGGTCGATGGTGCCGGCATTGGCCCGGATATACGGATTGGTCAGTTCGTCTTTTGGCGACTCGTCGGTCAACGAGTTTAGTTCGGCCCCGATATACAGCACATCGCCCTCCCGACTGCCCGACACCTCGAACTTGCCCATGCAGAAAAACAACTCGGGGAATTTGGCGTCGGGATAGAGTTGTTTGAGCTTCCTGGCCCCGGCCACAACGGCCTTCCGGTACTGCGGAATCGACAACGACGACGCCCGGATGGAGCGCAGCAACTTCGGATGTTTCCGAACGACGTCCACAAACTGTTCCGGGGTCGACGACGATAGTTTCTGGTACAGTTTGAAGCCCCGCGTCCCTTTTTGCAGATAGGCTTCATCCATAATCCTGACACTGTCGGCGTGGGTTTTGGCATTGGCTAGTTGGTCGTAGGCCGCCCAAAAACTGACCACGTCCGAGACGTTGTAGGCCAGTTTGTCCGGGTCTGTTGTGAACGACGTTTGCGCGTATCCGGCAACGCAAATAAGAGAAAGGGCTAGTATAAAGCAGAACTTCATGTTGTGTTGATTAATCAACTGCAAAAGTAGGGTATCGCTCGTATTACTCGCTCCGCAAACTCTTCACCGGGTCCGCCAAGGCTGCTTTGATGGCCTGATAACTGACCACGGCCCCGGTCAGGGCGATCAAAATCAAGGCTGCCTGAATGAATGATTCCCAACCCAGGGGTGCATGACTGGCGTAGTTAGCCAACCAACTTGTGAGCAGCCAATACGCAAATGGGTAAGCCAAGGCATTGGCGATCAGTACAATCCAGGCGTATTCTTTCAGGAACAAACCCACGAGGCTACCCACCGACGCACCCAGCACTTTTCGCACACCCACCTCTTTGGTGCGACGGGCCACACTCAGCGAAACCAGGCCAATCACGCTCAAGACCACCATCAGGATGGCTAATGCAGTCGATAAATAAGCTGCTTGTTGGAGTTGGACTTCTGTTCGGTACAGGTTGCGGAGCGTTTCGTCCATGAACGTGTACTCAAACGAACTTCCTGGCAGGAGCCTCGCCCATTGCTGTTCGATAGCCGCTATGTGTTCCTGAACAGCACCCGGTTTGACCTTGAACGACAAGTACCGGTAGATCGTGATGGCTTTCACCGAGAAGAACAACATGGGCTGAATGGCCTGTTGCATGGAGCCAAAATGAAAGTCGCGACTGACACCCCGGACGGTAAACAGACGATTGTCGCCCGTGGCACGTAGCTGTTTGCCGATGGCGTCGGTGGGGGAGGAGTACCCTAGCACGCGAACGGCTTTTTCGTTGAGGACGACGGTCAGCGAATCCGAATCGCGGCCCTCGAAAAAACGGCCCGCTGCCAGTCCGATCCCGTACGTATTCAGGTAGTTTTCGTCGCTTACCAACGCCTGCATCGACGCGCCCTGCGTGGAGTCGGTTCCATTTTTATAGACTATCGGTTGCACGCCGTTGTTGCCATTCGGAATTTCGTGCGATAAGCTCACTTGGGTAACTTGTGGCATGGTCGCAAACACGCGACGCACGGCTTCCATTTTCTGGACACCAGCGGGCGTCCAATCGCGGGGCACCTGCGCCGATACGACGAACTCTTTGTTGTAGCCCAACCGCTGACCGAACAGATAACGCACCTGCCCGCTTACCACGATAGCCCCCACCAGCACAACCGCAGCCACGCAGAACTGAACCCCCACCAACGCCTGACGAAGCCAGATCGTGTCGCGCACTTTCCCAAATTTACCCTTGATCGCCTGAATCATAGGCAGCGATGATAATACCAATGCCGGGTATAAGCCAGTCAGTAGTCCGATGCTGATTATGAGTAAGATAGGCGTTGAGATGGCGTAAATTGGAAGTGCTCCAATCGGTACGAGTGGTTTGCCAATCACCTGCTCAAAGAGCGGTTTCAGGGGGAAATAACACCCAATGGCCAGCACAGTAGCGATGCCCGTCAGCATGAGCGATTCCAGCAGGAACTGAGCCAACAACTGTCGGCGGGCACTGCCGAGCATTTTTCGGATGCTGATTTCCCCGATCCGGCTGTGGGCGCGGCTCGTGGCGAGATTGATGAAATTGATAACAGCCATCAGCAAGATAAACAGCCCAACCCAGGCGAGCGTTTGCGTCATTCGTTTAACTAATCCGTTGTCTTTCTGCCGGTAAAAATCGGTGAGAGCAACGGGTTCCACGCGCAGATTTTTCTGGACAATCCCGTCGGTATTTTGGGCGATTAACTGCTGAATGGGCTTAGTCAACTGATCGGGAGAGACGCCTTCTTGCAGTTCAATGTAAGAAGGTAACACCGTATTGCGCCAGGAATCAAAATCAGTCCGGCCGAAATAGGCGAAGGTGTTTGTAGGCACGAACAGACCACTTTTGAGGTCAGCGTTGAGTTGCGTTACGGAGTTTTCGGGCAGGTTTTCGAGGACAGCCGTAACGGTAAACACCTTGTTGTCGCCCGCGAAGCTCTGGATGTTGAGGGTTTGCCCCACTACGTCTGTTTTGCCGAAATATTTCAACGCTCTATCGGCTGTCAGAACCACCGAGAAGGGGCGTTGCAGGGCCGTTTGCGGATCGCCGTGGAGCACCGTGAAGCCGTACATGCTCAGCAGCGTCGGGTCGCCCAACTGAATGCTCTCCCGAAGGTGTTTGTCGCCCCTGGAAACGATGGATGTCAGGCCGTCCCAGCGGTAGTAGTTGGCAACCAACGCCGGGTATTGGTCGTGGAGTTGTTTGGCCAGCGGGGCCAGCGTGGTAATGTCCAACCCCATGTTTGGGTCTTTCCAGTGGCTGAACAAAATGTACTGCCGGTCGGCATGGCGAAGTTGCCGGTTCACCTGCCCCTCGCCCCAGACGTACATACCAATCAGCAAGGTGAATAAGATGCCCGCCAACAAACTCAGCAGGTTGATTACGGTATAAAACCGGTTTTTGACGAGGCTCCGCCAGGCGATTTTGAAGTAGCTCTGAAACATAAATGTCCGTACCTGAATGAGCGATCAAGGTACGGACAATGCTAACCATCAGCTTGTTAAAAAACGTTAAGCCTCGTTTGCGGGGTTATGGTTAGGTGGCATATCAATTTTGGTTATCTTTGTTTCACTCCGAAAAAACTCCTTCGCTTCGGCGGCCTAACGATTATGGAAGCAGTCCTTGACATTTCAGCCTACGAACTCGAACGCGGGAAACCTATGCCAAATGCCGTTCATGGTGCCATTCAGGCAAACTTGTCGTTTGAATTAAAGCTTCGTTATCGCGATACTCACCGGATTATGTCCGAAGTCTCGCTGGCTACTAAACCTGATGGAACCACGCCTGATGTCGTTGTTTACCCTAACATTAGGTTAGATTATAACAACGAACCGGCTAAACGGCCTGATCCACCGCTTACCTGTATTGAAATCCAGTCGCCTTCTCAAAGCAATGAGGAGATGGTTGCCAAAACCAATATCTACTTCGAGTTTGGCGTAAAGTCCTGCTGGGTTGTGTTGCCTAGTCTGCGGGCAGTCATGGTGTTCGACCGCCCCGGCCACTACGTTTTTTTCTACGAAGATTCTACCCTGCACGACGTTCAATCAGGATTTGAGCTTCCATTGGCCGCTATTTTTGCGTGATTTACTCACTCCGCAAACTCTTCACCGGATTGACCAAAGCGGCTTTGATGCTTTGGAATGAGACCGTTAGCAGGGCAATACCCACTGCCAGCAAGCCCGCCAGGGCAAACACCCACCAGTCAATGTCAATTCGGTAGGCGAAGTCCTGTAGCCATTGATTCATAGTGTACCAGGCAATCGGGCTAACCAGGACAAGGGCAATCAACACCAGTTTCAAATAGTCTTTCAAGAGCAGGGCGACGATACCCGTAACACTCGCCCCCAGCACCTTCCGCACCCCAATTTCTTTGGTACGCTGTTGAGCCGTGAACATGGCCAAACCAAACAGACCCAGGCAGGAGATTAGAATCGTCAGTCCGGCGAAGATGCCAAACAATTGACCCACACGTTGTTCGGATCGGTACATCGTGTTGAACCGGTCGTTCAGAAAGGAGTACGTGAACGGGGTATTGGTTTGCGCCTTCCAGCGTTGCTCCACCGTTTTTAGGAGTCTGGGGATGTCTGCCGTTTGAATACGCAGGGCCATCTGATAGTTGTCGTGCCCATAAAGCATAACCAACGGGTCAATACGCTGGTGCATCGACGTAAAGTGAAAGTCTTTTGCGACCCCAACAACGGTATAAACGCGCTTACTTTCCTGGCTACCATTTCCAACCGCAAAAAGTCGTTTGCCGATGGGGTTTTTCCAGCCAAACTGCCTGGCAGCCGCTTCGTTGATTAACACGGCGGCACTATCGGATGGGAACGCTTTTGAAAAATTTCGGCCCTGTGCCACTCCTATGCCCAGGGTAGGCAGGTAGTTTTCGTCGATGTAATAAGTTTGGTTCCGGTACGTAACCGACTGCTGTTTTCCACCTTCAGGCGTAAAGCCGTCTGCCCCGCTATTGGATGCGCCAGCCGGTAAATACCCCGCTGATGTGACGTTGAGTACCCGGGCGAGTTTGATCAATTCGGTCTTAAACGCATTCGCTTTAGGCCCTAGCGTGTAGGTGTCGTGCAGGACCAGCACCTGATCTTTGTCGAAACCTATCTTTTTATTTTGAATAAAATGAAGTTGCTGATACACGACCAGCGTGCCGACGATCATGCCAACCGACACCGAAAACTGAATGGTTACGAGCGTGTTACGGAGCCAGCCACTTTTGGTTCCTGTCCGAATAGCTCCCTTCAGTACGCTAACGGGTTTGAATGACGACAGGAAAAACGCCGGATAACTCCCCGCCAGCAAGCCAATCAACAACGAAACCAGCCCGATACCGGGCAGCATCCATCCGCTCGTGATAATACTGAGGCCAAACTGCTTTCCGGCCAACTGGTTAAAACTCGGCAGAGCCACGGCCACGATACCCAACGCCACCAGCAACGCCATGAACGTAAGCAAGACCGATTCGCTCAGGAATTGCCCAATGAGCTGCTGTCGGACTGAACCCAGCACTTTTCGCATACCTACTTCCTTAGCGCGTGCTGCCGATCCGGCGGTGCTGAGATTCATGAAGTTGATGCACGCTAGCAGCAGCATGCATACGGCAATGGCCGAGAAAATATAGATGTATTTGACGTCGCTGTTGGGTTCTACTTCGGCATTCAGATTTGAGTGCAGGTGAATGTCAGTAACGGGTTGAAACCGAAAGCCAAAGCGATCTCCCCTCCGGGAAAACTCGCCCAAACTGATGCCCAAAAGTTGCTGCATTTCCGGCCCGACGTACTTGTTAACCAGTTTGGGCATTTTCGCTGTCAGGTCGTCAATTGAATAACCCGGTCGCAGCAGGACATAAGTAAGTACGCCACTGGACAACCAGGTAGACCGTAGTTGAACCGACCGGATAGAACCGAATATATCGTAATGAAAGTGGGTATTCGATGGTACATCACTACATACACCCGTTACCCGGAAAAGCCCTCGCGTTCCCAGTGTGAGCGTTTGGCCGATTGGGTCTTGCTCGCCGAAATACTTTCGGGCAATGGTCTCGCTGATGACCACAGTCTTGGGTTCGGTCAATACCGTTTTGGCATTTCCCTTTAGCAATGGGATGGAGAATACAGTAAAGACGTTGGAATCGGCAAAAACGACGTGTTCTTCCTTGATCGTTTCGGTGCCGCGTTTAACAATGAACGTTCCCTCCCGATGTAGGCGGGTGATGGCCTCAACGCCTGCACACTCCTGCATCAGTGTCGGGCCAGTCGGTACACTGACCTCCGCAGAGTTAAGCTCTTTTCCTCCAAGCTGGGCATGGAGAGTCATTCGGTAGAGTCGGTCGGCTTTGGCGTGGTATCGGTCGTAGCTCAGTTCATGTTGCACGAACAAGACAATCAGCAGACAGGTAGCCAGTCCAACGGCCAGCCCCAGTACGTTGATGGTGGTAAAGGTCTTGCTGCGAACCAAGTTCCGCCAGGCGATTTTGAAATAATTCCGTAACATATCCGGGTGCAAAATTGAAGGTGATTGATAATATTCTTGCTTGCATTTTCGTCTCCGCACAAAGGGCGGCAGCACCGACACCACGTTGAGCAGGTAGCGCATAGTCGCCCGGGTTTTGCCCACGCGGGTATAGTCGTGCTCGTAGAGTTCGTCCAAATCCCCTTCAACCTCTTCAAGCGTGTCGTCGGGGTGGAGGTGGGTCAGCAGCCAGCGTGCAAAGCGCGGTGGTCGGACGTCTGGTTTCATAAGCCGCTGAGTCGAAGCGTACCGGGTGGGACCAGTTGCCAAAGTTCCTGCCGGCGTTGCTGCACCTCCTGCAAGGCGCGACTGCCGAGAGCCGTTACGCGAAACAGCCGCTTGCGCCGACCGCCCCGCTCGGTGGTGGCCCCGCCCAGTTCCGACAACACAAAACCCTTCTCTTCCAGCCGGATGAGCGTGTTATGCACCGCGCCAAACGTAACGACGCGCCCCGTGTGTTCTTCGATGGCCTGACTGACCGTGACGCCGTACGCATCCCCGTCCAGGATGGCGACCATCAGCAGCACAACCTCTTCAAATTCGCCCAAATAGGTTCGACGCATGGCAGTACTCGATTAGTTTGTATTTTATCGTACAAATAGACGACCAAACTTGCCCAATGCCGCCTAGTGTTAAGCAGAGCCGTTTTTGCCCCAAAACAAAAACGTCGATTGTCCGCTTTTGGACAATCGACGTTCGGGGATGGACAGGAATCCGAACAGAATTTACTCGCTCCGCAAACTCTTCACCGGATTCATCAACGCGGCCTTTATGCTCTGAAAGCTCACCGTCAGTAGCGCGATGCCCACGGCCAACAGGCCCGCCAATACAAACACCCACCATTCCAGATTGATGCGGTAAGCGAAATCGGCCAGCCAGCGGGTCATGGCCCACCAGGCCAGGGGCGAGGCTACCAAAATGGCGATCAGCACCAATCGGAGGAAATCTTTAGCGAGCAAGCTTACCAGACTCGTGACACTGGCCCCGAGCACTTTACGGACGCCAATTTCTTTCGTGCGTTGTTCTGCCGTGAAAGCCGCCAACCCAAACAGACCCAGGCAGGCAATCAGAATGGCCAGTACTGCGAACACGAGAGCCAATGTGCCAACACGTTCCTCGGCGCGGAAGGTCTGCGCAAAACTGTCATCCATAAAGTCGTAGGTAAACGGCTGACCGGGGGCCATCTTCTTCCATTTGGCCTCAATCTGACGTAGCAATTGTGGTATATCGGCCTCCTGTAATCGGAACGAAGTGGCGGTGTTGTTGGGTGAGAGAACCAGCGATACGGCCCCGATTTGTTCGCGCAACGATTCGTAATGGAAATTCTTGATCACCCCAATCACGGTGTAAGCCCGAAAGTTTTTCTGCACCGGATCGTCGAACCGCATCACGCGTTTACCCAGCACGTTCTTCACACCACCGAAAAACTTGGCGGCTGTTTCGTTCAAGACAATGCCCGACGAATCGGACCCGAACGACCGCGAAAAGTCGCGCCCAGCCACGAGTTGCATGCCCATAGTTTTGGCATAGTCGTAGTCTATTGCCCAGTTTTGCATACTGACTGATTTGTTCTGATCAACCTGCCCCTCGGGGAAGAAAACCGTGTTGCTCCGGTTGGAGGGCGTGGGCAGAAAGCCCGATACCGAGCCGCTCACCACGCCGGGAAGCCGCAAAACCTCTTGCCGGAAGGCGTCGATGCTTTTGTCGAGGACGTACGTGTCATTGATAATCAGCACCTGATCGCGTCGGAAGCCGAGGTTCTTGGTCTGGATGTAGGTGATCTGCCGGTACACCACCAATGTACCGATGATGAGCAACACCGACATCATGAACTGAAACACCACTAACCCGCTCCTCAAATTGAAGTTACTCCCTTGTAAGCGACCTCGCACCGGGTTTGTGAGGCCACCTTTCAGCACCTGAATAGGCCGGAAACCGGACAAGAAAAAGGCCGGATAAACCCCCGCCAGCACCCCAACGCCAATCGGAAAACACACCAACACGGCCAACCAACGGGGCGTTGCCAACTGACCGAACTGGATTTGTTTGGCGGCCAAATCGTTAAGCAAGGGCAGACTCAACCCTACCAACAAAAGAGCCAGAGCCATTGCCAAAACAGTAGTCAAAACGGACTCCGACATGAACTGACCCATCAACTGCCCCCGCTCCGATCCCAGCACTTTCCGAACGCCCACCTCCCGTGCTCGCTTTGCCGAGCGGGCTGTGGCGAGGTTCATGAAGTTGATGCAGGCAATGAGCAGGATAAACAAGGCCACCGCCGAGAAGATGTAGACATACTGAATGTCGCCACCCGGACTTAACTCATTGATGTGTTTGGAATGCAGGTGAATGTCGGTTACGGGCGTCATGGTGTACCGAAACCGGTTGCCTGCTTCGCGGAATTTGGCCAGCGAAATGCCCATCGCACCCATCAACTGTGGCCCTACGTACTTATCAACGACGGCATCCAGATTCTTGGCGAACGTAGTTGGGTCAGTCGGAACGCCATCCCGACCTTCTTTCAGCACAATGTAGGTGTAATGATTGTTGGCCAACCATTGCCCCCAGGTGTATTCGTCGTTGAGCATCGTAGCCAGAAAATCGGCTTTGAAGTGGCTGTTCTGAGGGAGGTCGCGCATGACGCCCGTAACGGTAAACGTCAGGCGGTTGTCGAGGGTGAGGGTCTTACCCATCGGGTCGGCATTACCGAAGTGACGGCGGGCGGCTGTCTCGCTAATAACCAGCGTGTTGGCCTGGGTGAGGGCGCGTTTGGGATCACCCGCCACGAGCGGCAGCGTGAACACATCGAACACGGTGGAGTCGGCAAAGAGAACGTTTTGTTCCCGAATGCTGCTGACGGTACCAGCCCGTTTCACCTGCCACGCTCCCCGTGGGTGCAGCCGTGTAAACTGTTCTACCTGTGGGTAATCCTGTTTGAGAGTCGGGCCGAGCGGATCGGCGGCAGCCGCCATTTTTGTGTCCACGCCCGTAAATTTCACGTCGATGCCGATCCTGTAAATGCGGTTGGCTTTGGTGTGAAAGCGGTCGTAGCTCAACTCATCGGCCACGTATAGCATAATGAGCAGGCAACAGGCCAGACCCAGAGCTAGCCCAAAGATGTTGATAAACGTCAGCCCGCGCTGTTTGAGCAGGTTCCGCCAGGCGATTTTGAGATAGTTCGTTAGCATGTTGTTGGGGTGCTCATTATTTATTCTGAACGAAGTGACTTTACCGGATTCATTAACGCGGCCCGAACACTTTGAAACGAGACCGTTAGCAGGGCGATCCCCACCGCCAGCAGGCCTGCCAGCGCAAACACCCACCACTCGATCTCGATGCGATATACGAAGTCCTGAAGCCACTGATTCATGGCCCACCAGGCTAGGGGCGAGGCCAACAACAGCGCAATCAATACCAGCTTCAAAAACTCCTTGTTGAGCAACACGACCAGGCTCGATACGCTGGCTCCCAGTACTTTACGAACGCCAATCTCTTTGGTGCGTTGCTCGGCGGTGAAGGTAGCCAGACCAAACAGGCCCAGGCAGGCAATGAAGATGGCAATGGCCGTGAACACCCCGAAAATGCCCGACAAACGATCTTCGGCTTTGAACATCCGGTCGAAGGCTTCGTCGGCAAAGGTGTAAGTGAATGGCTCTTCAACCTTGTAGCGATTATAAACGGCCTCAACGGCTTGTACCGTAGCGGCAACGTCGGCGGTTTGGGCAATTTTCAGATTTACAAAGCCTATTTTCTGCGGGTCGGTGATAAACTGAAACAGCAGGGGCATGATCTGATTTCTGGGATTCACATACTGAAAGTCCTTCACCACACCCAGCACCTCAACGGGGCCGTCGGTGCCCATGTCTACTTGTTTCAGGTCGGCCAGATTTCCGCCCAACGCCCGCGCTGCCGACTCGTTCAGGACTACCTGATTGGTGAGGTCGGCGGGGAGCCGTACGGGTTTTCGGAGCCACTGCATTCGGAACAGGTCAATGAAACTGGAATCGACCGAAAAGATGATTGTCCCAACGTTGTTTTGGGTTTTGTCGCCTAGCTTATGGACGCCATACATGTTGAAGCCCTCGTAGAACAGTCGGTTGCCCGCGCCCGACAACGCCACCACGCCCGGCACCTGCCGAAGGTCACTTAACAACGCCTGATTGCGGGTGCGGGCGGCCCCATCGAGCGAGATGGTCAGCACCTGATCTTTGGTCAGGCCGAGATCCCGCTTGCGCATACTGTTGATCTGCCCATAAATTACAAACAGGCATAGGATTAGGGTGGTCGAGACAGTCAACTGGAACACGGTCAGCCCCTTACGAAGACCAACGCTGCTCCCGTTTTTGACCACACCCTTCAGCACGAGGGCCGGGTTGAAGCGCGACAACACCAGGGCCGGGTAGCTCCCCGCCAGCAAAATACTGAGCAGAACGACGCCCCCAAACGCGCCGAGGTAGTAGGGGTTGACCAAAAAAGAGGTGTCGATCTGACTATCGAGCAGGGTGAAAAAGAGCGGTTTCAGAAGTTGGAACAGGAGCAGACTGAGTCCCAGAGCCAGTAGCACCGTGAGGGTCGATTCCAGGTAAAACTGCGTAGCTAAAGCCCCCTTGCCCGCTCCCACCGATTTACGGATGCCCACCTCTTTGGCCCGAACATTGGCCCGGGCGGTGGTCAGATTCATGAAGTTGATGAGGGCCAACAACAGAATGAGCAGGGCAATCACCAAAAATACCGAAACGTACGTGAATAGCTGATTGGGTGTCCCACTTTGTAATCCCAAATGATCGGCGAAGTCGTTGATCGACAGCGTAATGTTTTGATTGTCGGGGTTTTGGCTAGCCAGCCGACGTAGTGCTCGCTCCACGTTGGGGCTATTCTGTGGCTGGTCGAGCAGGAGGAACGTTTCGTAATCCCCCGGCCCGATCCGGTTCAGTTTGGCGTCGGTGTAGTAGTCGGGGTGGGCGGCCTTGTTCACGGCCAGCCGGGTGGGCAGCGAGGCCACGAAGTTGTAGGTAATGCTGGAGTTGGAGGGGTTTTTCTCGACTAGCCCCACCACTTCCAGGTCGGTCTTTTTGTTCCAGCGGATGGTTTTTCCAAGCGGATTTTGGGTGCCGAAGTACTTCCGGGCCATGTCGGGCGTCAGGAAAACCGTGTAGGGCCGTGCGAGAGCCGCTACATTGCCTTGCAAAATCCTGAAGTTGAAAATTTGGAAGAAACCCGCATCGGCAAAAATCAGCCCGGTTTCGGTGTAGCGATGGTTGCGGTCGGTCTCCATGACCACCTCGCCCTCGTCCGATTTGCGGCCCACGAGCTGCACCGAGGGGGTAGCCTCGCGAAGAGCATCGCCCAACCGGGCCGACATGTTGGCGATGTTGATTTGCATCTCGCCCATCGTAACCAGACCGTGAACCCGAAAAATCCGGTCATAGTTTTTGTGAAACCGGTCGTAGCTGACCTCGTGGGCCACATACAACAGGATCAGCAGCGAAACCGATAGCCCCAGAGCCAGCCCGCCCACATTGATAAACGCGAAGACCTTGTGCTTGAGCAGGCCCCGCAGCGCGATTTTGAGGTAGTTCGTGAACATGGGGTGGGCCGGTTTGATCCGACTCTACACGTGGAAATTCTCCGTTACCACCTTGCCGTCGAATAGGTTCACGATCCGGTGCGCAAAGCCCGCGTCGTAGGGGGAGTGCGTTACCATGATGATCGTGGTGCCTTCGTCGTTTAGCTCGCCCAGGAGCTTCATCACTTCCTCGCCATTTACCGAGTCGAGGTTACCCGTGGGTTCGTCGGCCAGGATCAGCTTGGGTTTGGCCACTACGGCCCGCGCAATCGCCGTGCGTTGCTGCTGACCACCCGACAGTTGCTGCGGGAAGTGATTACGCCGGTGCATGATGTTCATGCGTGTGAGGGCGGCCTCCACACGAGTTTTGCGCTCGTCGGCGGGGGTCTTCAAATACAGCAGGGGTAGTTCAACGTTCTCATAAACAGTTAGTTCGTCGATCAGGTTGAAGCTCTGAAACACAAACCCGATGCTGCCTTTGCGGAGTTGTGCCCGTTGGCGTTCGGTCATCCGGGCCACCGCCGTTCCGTAGAAGTTGTACTCGCCATCGGAAGGGTTGTCGAGCAAGCCCAGGATGTTCAGCAGGGTGGATTTTCCACAGCCCGATGGCCCCATAATGGCCACGAACTCACCGTCTTTAACGTCCATCGAAATGCCGTTCAGCGCGGTGGTCTCTACCTCTTCTGTCGCGAAGAGTTTTTGTAGGTTAATTGTCTGGATCATATCTGTCTTTGAATTGTGATTCGTGTGATTAAACTGATTTGCAATGATTTTTTGATGTAAGCAAAATCAAAAGAATCAGTTTAATCACACGAATCACAGTTCTGATTTAAAATTCCAATACTTCATTATCGCCAAAGTTCTCGTACGAACTTGTAATCACCTGTTCGCCGGGTTGCAGACCCTCCAAAACCTCGTAGAATTCGGGGTTTTTGCGGCCCAGGGTGATGTTTCGCTTCACGGCCCGCTTGCCGGAGTTGTCGAGGACATAGACCCAGTTGCCGCCAGTGTCGGAGAAGAACCCGCCTACGGGCAACAGGAGAGCCTTGGCGGCCTTGCCTAACTCCAACCGAATTGGCGACGACTGCCCCCGCTTGATACCCGCCGGGGCACCCTTTGGAAACGTCATATCGACCTCAAAACGGCCATTTCGTACTTCGGGGTACACCCGGTTGATCGTGAGCGGGAACGTCTGCCCGTTGAACTCGAACGAGCCACCCAGGCCCGCAAACACCCGACTAATATAGTGTTCGTCGATGCCCACGCGCATTTTGAAGCCGTTCAGGTCGTCGATTTGTCCGATGTTCTGCCCCCGGTTGATGTTGGAACCCACCTCCACGTCGATGCTCGACAACTGTCCCGACACGGGGGCCTTCACCACCAGATTGCTGAGCGTTTCCTGCCAGAGAGCCACGTTTTTCTGGGTGCGTTGCAACGTGCCCTCCAGTTGCTGAATCTGGAGCTTGGCGTTGTCTTCCTGGTACTTCTGCGACTCCACGTCGATTTCGCGTTGCTTAACAAGCCGCTCGTAGGACCGCTTGGCCCGCAAATAATCCTCTTCCGATACCACCTTGTCTTTGATGAGCTTCTCCTGCCGGTCGTACGAGTCTTTGGCCTGCTCAATTTGAGCTTCCAGATCGGCCAGCGTCTTGCGGAGCGCGAACCGCTCCACCCGCAAGCGTTGGCGAGTGTTTTGGAGTTCGTTCACGAGCCGGTTAGCCTCTGTTTCCGACTGCAAGAAGCTCAGTTTGAGGTTCTGGTTTTCGAGCTTCAGCAGCACCTGCCCCTGTGCTACCTGCGAACCACCTTCCACGAGCTTTTGGGTCACATAGCCACCCTCAATGGCGTCGAGCCGGATCGTTTTGAGGGGTTGAACCACGCCCGTTACGGCAATGAACTCCTCGAACGAGCCAGTCGAAACGGGCGAGATGGTGATCTTGTCTTTCTCGACGTTCAATTTTGAGCGATGATCGGCAAACAGAAAGGTGTATGCCAGCAGACCCCCAACCAGTGTTCCACCGGCAGCAATAGCGATGCGTTGTTGGGTCCAGAAACGTTTGGGTAATGCGCGATCCATTTTTTTAATGAGCGAAAGAGTGAAAAAGCGAAAGAGTGAAGCTCCGACGATTAGTGAGTCTGTTAGCTACTCGTTCTGTCTTTCGCTCTTTCACTCTTTTCAATTGCTGTGCCACATAATCAACATAATTGATAATCAGTGATTTGTATTAGAAACAACCTTCTTTTTCGTCCAAGTGCGGACAAGATTACGTCCGAAAGCGGACAATCACCCTCCGCATTATCAGACTATGAATTGGTACGTAAAAAGCTTAACGGTCCGGTAATACAACAGATCAGAACTTTGTGCGTTCTAACTGGCTAGAAGCCAACTATCTATCTCATACTATGCACAAATTCTCCTTCCTGATTGGTTGCCTGCTTTGTTTGGCAACTACCGCGTTTTCACAAACTATCTCCTTCGTGGGAGCCAGCCGGACGGTTTCGGAGTCGGCAGGCACGGTTCTGATTAATCTATCACTCAGCGCATCATCGACGGCCACGGCCTCTGTCGAGGTGTTTGTTGCGGCAACGAACGGCCTCACGGGTGCCGATTTTGTGCTGAATACTACCACAGTTACGTTTCCGGCTGGTAGCACGGCCCCACAATCGGTCACCCTCAACGTGACCGACGATGTGTTTCCCGAAGCTGATGAATACATTTTTTTGCGGATGCGGAACCTGTCGGGCGCAACGGCGGGTAGCACACCAACCCACCTGATCCAGATTGTCGATAACGACAAAGCAGCCCCCATACCAACCAACGCGCTCTCATTGAGTTTGTTGACGAGCTACCGAAACCCAACCGCCGGGTCGGCGGAGATTGTGTCGTTCGACAAAGACAGCAAGCGATTGTTTATCGCTAACTCGGTTGGGCGTCGGCTCGATATTGTGAGCTTTGCCAATCCGTCGACTCCGTCGGCTCTGACGTCGATTGACATTTCGTCGCTTGGTAACATCAATAGTGTGGCCGTTCGTCAGGGTATTGTGGCCGTGGCTCTGGAGGGCCTCAATCCGCAGGCAAATGGTGCAGTAGCTTTTTACGACGTTGACGGAAATTTCCAGAAACAGGTGACTGTGGGAGCCATGCCCGACATGATTGGCTTCTCGCCCGATGGTCGCTATGTTGTTACGCCCGACGAAGGCGAACCCAACAGCTACACAACCGGGGGTGTGGACCCCGAAGGCTCCGTCAGTATCATTGATATGGCGGGTGGCGTGGCCGGCCTGACGCAGGCTAACGTGACTACCGTCGGCTTTACCTCGCTCAATGGTCAGCGCGACGCGCTCCGGGCGGCAGGTGTGCGGATCTACGGTCGGGCGGGCAACGCGGCCAACGGGAGCACCGTGGCGCAGGATCTCGAACCCGAATACGTGGCGTTCTCGCCCGACTCGCGCTTTGCTTACGTGACCTTGCAGGAGAACAATGCGTTGGCCGTTATCGACCTCACTACCAAGTCGCTGGCCCCAAACCCGATTCGTTCGTTAGGCCTTAAAAACCATAACACCGACGCCAACGCCTTTGATCCGACCGATCAGGGTGGGGTGCAGACTCTTCAGCGATTGCCGGTCATGGGCATGTACCAGCCCGACGCCATTACGTCGTTTGTAACGGGTGGGCAAACGTATTACATCACGGCCAACGAAGGCGACGCCCGCGACTATACCGGCCTGAGCGAAGAGGTGCGCGTGGGGGCATCCAGTTACGTGCTCGATCCGACGGTGTTCCCGGTTGCTGCCGAACTTAAAAACAACCTCCTGCTGGGTCGCCTGACCGTATCCAATGCAACAGGTGATACCGACGGTGATGGTGATTTCGACCAGATTCACGTGTTGGGTGGCCGTTCATTCTCGATCTGGAACAGCGAGGGAGCTTTGGTTTACGACAGTGGCGACGACATCGAACGCTACACCCGTTCGGTTAGCCCGGCTTTGTTCAACATCAACAATAGCAACACGACTGCCGTAACCCCTAAAGACCGCTCCGACAACAAAGGGCCTGAACCAGAGGGGGTAACGACGGCAGAGTTCAACGGTCGGCAGTACGCATTTGTGTCCCTCGAACGCGTGGGGGGCGTGATGATTTACGACGTTACGAACCCGACAGCCCCCCAGTTTGTGAGTTACACCAACAACCGCAGCACCACGCCCAACCTGAACGCCGAAGATCGCGGAGCCGAGGGTATTATTTATATTCCAGCCGCCGAAAGCCCCAACAGTCAGCCGTTGCTGGTATTGGCCAACGAGATCAGCAACTCGGTTTCGGTGTATCAGATTTCGGTGGCCCCGCCGAGCCAAACGGTAGCCGGTCCGCTCACGATTCTGGCCCCGCTCTATGATTGCACAACGCGCCAAATCACGTTCCGGGGCAGCAGCCTGCTGGGTGCCCCCATCCCGGTTGAGTATATGGCTGTAGGCGTAACGGGCTGGACCACCAACCCTGTGGCCGTAATCGAAGCGGGTGTTGTCGGCGATCAGAACAACAGCACCATTACGATCATGGCTCGTCAGGGCGGTATTATGGCCACGCCGTTTGTGTTCAACTTCCGGCAAGCCTGTAACACCCCAACCCCGCAACCTAGCTCGTTGGTGATTCAACCCCCGCTTTACAACTGTGCTACACGCCAATTGACGTTCCGAAGCAGTAGCCTGTTGACGGTGGCGATCCCGGTTGAGTACATGGCCGTTGGTGTTCGCGACTGGTCGACCGACCCAATAGCAGTTATCGAGGCCCCCGTGGTGGCCGACCGCAACAACAGTACCATCACGATTATGGCCCGGCAGCAGGGAATGGGAGGGGCTGTGGCTCAACCATTTGTGTTCAACTTCCGGCAGGCCTGCGCTGGTGCTCGTATAGCTAATGAGGCAGCCAACGTGTTGACCGTTAACGTACTGGGTAACCCGACAACAAATGAATTCGTAACGGTTGCCGTGCAGGGAGCCGAGAATAATCCTCTCGTTCTGAACGTCGTGAATGAGCAGGGCATGGCCGTGAGTACACAGTTTGTGGAGCGGGCAACCACCACCGAACGCCAAACACTCAAGCTGGGTCGCGTGCCGGGGGTATATTTGATTCAGGCGGTGACGCCCACCCGGAGTCAGACAGTGAAAGTAGTGAAACAGTAGGCTTTAAAGAGTGAAAGAGTGAAAGAGTGAAAGAGTGAAAGAGTGGCTGACGCAGGAATTGAATGCGTCAGCCACTCTTTCACTCTTTCACTCTTTGTTTTTTGTCCGTAACCGGACGAACTTGGCAGAGATTGTATATTGCGCCGTTAACAGGGTGCAACGATGGACCAATCATAAACGTCTGTTGTATGCGTTTACCTGTTCACTGCTATTTGCTCACTGTTCCCTGCCCAATGGCCCGAATCCTGATTATCGACGACGATACCGACGTATTAATGGCCGCCAAGCTCCTGCTCAAGCGGCACTTTGACCATGTTGATGTTGAGAAAAACCCCGAACGAATTCCGTTTCTGGTCACAAACGGGAAATACGATGCTATTTTGCTCGATATGAACTTCCAGCGCGACCTCAGCAGCGGTCGCGAAGGATTTATGTGGCTCGACCGCATTCTCGATATCGACTCCTCGGCCAACGTGGTTCTTATCACGGCCTATGGCGACGTAGAAATGGCCGTTCGCGCCATGAAAGTTGGTGCCAAAGACTTCGTACTCAAGCCCTGGCAAAATGACAAACTGCTGGAGACGCTCAAAAATGCAATGAGCGAGAACCGGGCTGGTGTCTCCGTGAAAGATGTAAAGAGTGAATCACCTAAAGCAAAACCTTCGTCAGCCGGCCATTCGCTCATTGCCACAAGCCTCCCTATGCGGCAGGTGCTCGACACCGTTGGCCGGGTGGCTAATACCGATGCTAATGTGCTGATTCTGGGGGAGAATGGCACGGGTAAAGACCTTATTGCCCGGATGCTTCACGAACAGTCGGGGCGGAGTGCAAAGCCATTTATATCGGTCGATGTGGGCGCGTTGAGTGAATCATTGTTTGAGAGTGAGTTGTTTGGCCACGTCAAAGGGGCTTTCACCGATGCCCGCGACGACCGGGCTGGGCGGTTCGAGGAGGCACAGGGCGGCACCATTTTTCTGGACGAGATTGGCAATATTACGCTACCTCAGCAGGCTCGGCTGCTCACCGTTTTGCAGCAGCGGCAGGTAACGCGCATCGGCAGCAATAAGCCTAAACCAATCGACGTGCGGCTCATCTGCGCCACCAATGTAAATATTCAGGAGCAGGTTGCCAGCAGAGACGGTTCGTCGCCACGATTCCGGCAAGATTTGCTGTATCGAATCAACACGATTGAACTTCAATTGCCCGCCCTCCGCGACCGCCCCGACGATATCGAACCACTCGCCAACCATTTCCTGAACATCTACCGCAAACAATACAACCGTCCTGTTACGGGCCTGAGTCCGGCCCTGATTCGGCAGCTAAAACAACACCGGTGGCCGGGCAATGTGCGCGAATTGCAACACGCCGTGGAGCGGGCCGTGATTCTGGCGCAGGGCAATATTCTCGAATCCACCGACTTTTTTGGGGGATTGGGCGCGTCGGGTACGGCTCAGGCAACTACCGCCCTGAGCGATTCGCTGCAACTCGACGATATGGAACGGCGCATGATTCAGCAGGCCATGCAACGGTTTGGCGGCAACATTACCGACGTGGCCCGCGAACTGGGTCTCTCACGGCAAGCCCTCTACCGGCGACTGGAGAAGTACAGTATTTGACACCTACTGGCCCAAAATCGCCCCAATGGCGGCCTGCGCCTGCTGCACAAGTGCGTCTGCCGACTGCCCTGCGGGTTCAATACCCGGCAAGACCGTCCACGATAAGCGTGAGAACGACCGCAATGGGAACATTTTGCGCGGATTAAACTGCCCCGTGCCCTGAATCGCAACCGGCACTAGCAACGCCGAGGGGGCTTTTTTTAGCAACATAGCCACCCCCGCCGACTGAAACGGTTTCATTTCGCCCGTAACCGAGCGGGTGCCCTCCGGGAAAATCACCGCTGACTCCGTCCGGTCTTGAATCTGCTTACCCAGCCGGGCCAACTCGCTCATGGCCTGCCGGGGATTCGTGCGGTCGATGAGGGCGGCCCCGCTTCGGCGCAGGTTGTACGACACTGAGGGCGTGCCGTATTTCAGCTCGATCTTGGACACAAACGCGGGTGTGTGTCGGCGCAGAAACCAACTCATCGGCGAAATGTCGAACAGGCTCTGGTGGTTGGCCACAAAAATAATGGGGCGGTCCGTGGGTAGGGGAGTCATTTGCCGAAATCGCACGCTGCTGCCCGTCAGATAGAGGCCAAACGTGATGGCCGCATTCATCCATTCGACCACGCGTTTTTGGGCCGGTCGGTCGAACAAATCGAAGGTAAAGACCTGTAGCCCATGAAAAACGATCAGTACAAGACTGAAATAAACGAGGTAAACGATGCTTAGGAGGTAGTCAACTACGATTTTCATGCCGCCAAAAATAGTGGGTTACGTATAACATGCCCTCTAAATTCGACGTACTTTGCAGGATAAATACTTGTTGGTTGAACACACGATGACACTCTCTCCCTCTCGATTAGACGTAATGCGTTTCGTCGGCGAGAAAATCGACTCGTTTATGAGCGAATTTCTCAAGCCTATCGAAACGAACTGGCAACCCGCCGACTTGCTGCCCGATGCCTCCCGCGAGACTTTCTTCGACGAAGTTCGGCAGTTGCAGGAAAGCACCCGCGAACTGTCGTACGATTATATTGCCGTGTTGGTTGGCGACACCATCACCGAAGAGGCCCTGCCTACCTACGAGTCGTGGCTGATCGATATGATTGGGGTGGAACAGGAAAAAGCCGATAGCTGGACACGCTGGATTCGCGGTTGGACCGCCGAAGAAAACCGCCACGGCGACCTGCTGAACAAGTTCTTGTACCTCTCAGGCCGCGTAAACATGCGGGCGATGGAGACCTCCACGCAGTACCTGATTGCCGACGGGTTCGACATCGGGACGGGCAGAGACCCTTACCGGAATTTCATTTATACGTCGTTTCAGGAACTGGCCACCAACCTCTCGCACCGCCGAACGGCCACCCTCGCCAAGCAGGCTGGTTGCTCGCAGTTATCCAAAATTTGCGGGCTTATTGCCGCCGACGAAATGCGCCATGCCAAAGCTTACAAGGCGTTTGTGAGCGAAATTATGGCCGTCGACCCCTCCGAAATTATGCTGGCGTTTGAAGACATGATGCGCAAGAAAATTGTGATGCCAGCTCACTTCCTCCGCGAAACCGGCGTAAAAATCGGCCAAACGTTTAGCCACTTCTCCGACGCTGCCCAGCGGCTCGGCGTCTATACCACCCAGGATTACATCGACGTGCTCGATTCGCTGCTGGTCGACTGGAACATTGCCGCCGTTACCGACCTGAACGATGCTAGTCAGCGTGCCCGCGACTATCTGATGGCCCTGCCCGACCGGCTCCGGCGCGTTGCTGAGCGCACCAAAGTGCCTTCGCTTGCCTACGAGTTTAGCTGGATTGCGGGCTAGTTTTTTTGCAACGTTTGCCTACAGAACGTAATGCACCCGACTGGTTAGCCCGTTGGGTGTTACGTTGATCTCCCGAACTGCCGGGGGTGTTTTTATAAGGCTGATGCCCGCGTTGGCCGGGTCGATCTGAATATAGGTGGAGGGTGTTACCATCACGGTTGTGTTGCCTCGTTGGGCAATGGTATCGGTGTGATAATGCCCGCTTACCACCTGCATCTGGCAGGGTAACTCTCCCGTGGTTTCCTGCCATTTCTCGGTTTGCCGGAACGGATACTTCGTGTCCATAAATATCGCGTTGACCAACATAACCGGGTGATGGCAGAAAATGAGCACGTTATGATGGATAGATCGAAGCTCTTCGCTTATCCAGGCCCACTGTTCGGGGGAAAACTGCGCTTTTGACGAGTCGAGGAACAGGGCCGGGTAACCTTCGAGGGGGCTGGCATAATACAACTCCGAGCCGTGCAGATGGTGGGTCAGGTGAAGCTCCTCGGCCATCATCATGGAATCGTCGTGGTTGCCCGCAATGGCAAACCAGGCGCAGGGTAAGTCCCGCAACTGCTCGCGCACCCAGGCATACACCGCCCGATTGCCCACGTCGTAGCAGAGGTCGCCCCCCAGTACCAGGCACGAGGGTTTCATGGCCCGCACAAAGTCGAGGGCTTTCAGGAAGTTGCCCCGCACGTCGACGCCCTGCGGCATCTCGTCGGTTTCGGTCAGGTGTAGGTCGGTTATAAACGCTATTTTCATAAAAGGTGTCTGAACTGTGATTACACTGATTAACTGATTAGTCTTGATGTGTACAGGTAAATCACAGTTAATCAGTTAATCAGCGGAATCACAGTTCAGATTTGTTTTGCTTCGTTCCAATACACATCCATTTCGGCCAGCGTCATGGTATGCAGTTGCTGCCCGTTGGCTTTGGCCCGTTCTTCAAGATACTGAAACCGCTTGATGAACTTCTTGTTGGTGCGTTCGAGAGCCGTTTCGGGGTTAATGTTAATGAACCGGGCGTAATTAACGAGCGAAAATAACAAATCGCCAAACTCCCCCTCGGCTTTTTTGGTGTCGACAGCTTCGTTTGTGTCCACGTTGAATTCATCCTTGAATTCCTGCATTTCCTCTTCAACCTTCTCCCAAACCTGCTGTTTCTCGTCCCAGTCGAAGCCCGCCCCGCGTGCCTTTTCCTGAATCCGCATGGCCTTCACCAACGCGGGCAACGACCCCGGCACCCCGCCCAGCACCGACTTGTTCCCTTCTTTCAGCTTCAACTGCTCCCAATTGGCTTTAACCTCAGCCTCAGTATCGGCTTTAACGTTACCGTAGATGTGTGGGTGCCGACTGATGAGCTTGTCCGAAATGGCGTGTAGTACATCGGCCATATCGAACCGGCGTTCATCGTCAAGTGATAGTTCGGAGGCTATCTTGGCGTAGAAAATCAGGTGCAACTGAATGTCGCCCAGCTCTTTCTTGATTTCGGGGAGGTTGCCTTCCAGAATGGCGTCGGAGAGTTCGTAGGTTTCTTCGATGGTCAGGTGGCGCAGGCTCTCCAGGGTTTGTTTGCGATCCCAGGGGCACTGTTCGCGCAACTCGTCCATGATGGTTAGCAAGCGATCAAAGGCCATCAACTGTTCCTGACGGCGGGGGGGGAGGGAATTGAAGTCACTCATTAAAATTGAATCTTATGGTACACCTCGTTCAGGGGTAGGCTCAGGTCGCCGAGCCGGGCTACGCTGTCGAGGGTTTTGTAGTCGGTATTGAGCCAGGTGTCAGGGTCGTCGGTGCGTTGGTAGACAGACACGATTGGGCGATCCTGCCAAACGTGAACGATGTAGTGCAAACTAGGAACCTCTTTGTAATCCGATAATTTGTCGCCCTGATCGTATTTCCCAGTCGATTTTGACAGAACCTCAACAACAAGATACGGATTCGTAATAATGCACTGCGACCCTTTTTTGAACTGCCATTGTCCCTGCGTTACCATCAAATCAGGTTGGCAATAACTTCCGTCAGGCCGGAGAATCTGAAGCCCAGCGTTGCTGCTAGTAATGAGGAAATCTCTATTACGGAAGTGGCTATAGAGCAGATAGTTGATTACTGAAACAATCAGTTCGTGAAGGGCAGTTGCTAAACTCATCGCTATAATTTCACCATTGTGATATTCAAGCTTTCCCGGAAATTCGGGGGCAATGTCCAGATACTCGGCTTCCGAAGCCGGAACACGAAAAAACTCCTCGGTTTTAAGCCGTTCGATGAGTTGTTGAGCCAGATTATCAACCGCTACCATTGTGCTGCTCGTTTGTTGTTTCTTAAAAACAAATATACGCCTTAAACATATCGCCAGAAGCTGTACCACCTCCGCTTAGACAAATACGCCATATTTCGGTCGTTGGCGAAGGCCTCGCGCTCAAAACTGATGTTGCGGTAAGCGAGGTAATGGTTTTTAAATTGGTAACGTCGGTAGAGGTATTCCATAAAATACCAGACGTAAAATACCACCAGCCCCAACTCCAACTGTTGCCGGAGATGAATACGCTCGTGGTTCAGCAAAAACGCACTGGGGTGCCGCCGACGAACCAGCACAAACGGCCACAGCGTCATGCCGTCAACCCACAGAAATGGCACAATCAGGAGAATCATTCCGCGAAAATCGCTAAATTTGACTATCGAGACGACAACTTATTTAGAAAGATGCCGTCTCTGTAACTCAAATCCTATGCGCTACCCTTTACAACACACTGCCGCTCTGTTGCTTCTGACCGGCTCATTGACCCTGGCCCAAAACGGCCCAACACTAACCCCCGCCCAAAAAACCGTTCTGACGGGTCTTGAATCCCGACAGGCACAATACGGCACAATGGCCCGCCAAATTTGGGAATGGGCCGAGGTAGGCTATCAGGAAACCAAAAGTTCGGCCCTGTTGCAAGACGAACTTCGCAAGGAGGGTTTCGCCGTGAAAGCGGGCGTGGCCGAAATTCCAACCGCGTTTGTGGCTGAGTTTGGCAGTGGCAAACCCGTAATTGGCATCTTGGCTGAGTACGACGCCCTGCCCGGTATCAATCAGGATGCCGTGCCGGAGCGCAAGCCAGTCGAAGGCAAGCGGGCGGGTCATGCCTGCGGGCATCACCTGTTCGGTACGGGGTCGATGGCGGCTGCGGTGGCAGTGAAAAACTGGATGCAGCAGACGGGCCAGAAAGGCACGGTTCGACTCTACGGAACCCCCGCCGAAGAGGGCGGTTCGGGCAAGGTGTACATGGTCCGGGCGGGCCTGTTCAACGATGTCGACGCGGTGCTGCACTGGCACCCCGCCGACCGTAACGCTGCCGACCCGTCGACCTCGCTCGCCAACATCACGGCCAAGTTCCGGTTCCGAGGCATCTCGGCCCACGCGTCGGCGGCCCCGGACCGGGGTCGGTCGGCTCTGGATGGGGTAGAGGCTATGAACAACATGGTCAACCTGATGCGCGAGCATATTCCGTCGGACACGCGGGTGCATTACGTGATTACCAAAGGCGGTGAGGCTCCCAACGTGGTTCCCGACTTTGCCGAGGTCTATTATTATTGCCGGAATAAGAACCGGGCCGTGTTGCAAAACGTGTGGTCCAGAATCGTGAAAGCCGCCGAAGGAGCCGCGCTGGGGACGGAGACCAAAATGGAGGTCGAAATTATTGGGGGTGTGTTCAACCTGTTGCCCATAGAAACGCTGGCGAAGGTGATGCACCAAAACCTGAGCAAAGTAGGGGGCGTGACTTATACCCCCGAAGAAACGCAGTTTGCCGAAAAACTGAGCGAGAGCTTTGGAGCCTCGTTTGGCTCCATCCGCAAATCGGGTGAAGCGGCCACGGTTTCGCCGTTTGCGGGCGTGGCCAACGACCCCGTTTCGGGCGGCTCCACCGATGTGGGCGACGTAAGCTGGGCCGTCCCGACGGTGGGCATGGCAGCAGCGACTTGGGTGCCGGGCACGGCAGCCCATAGCTGGCAGGCCGTTGCCGCCGGAGCTACAGGCATCGGCACTAAAGGCATGATGGTGGCCGCCAAAACCCTCTCCCTCACCGCGATGGAGTTGTTCCAGAACCCGGCCCTGCTCCAGAAAGCCCGCCAGGAATGGCTGGAGGCACGGGGCGGAGCCGACTTCAAGTATGAGGCCCTGCTGGGGAATCGCAAACCGGCGTTGGATTACAGAAAATGAAATACCCGCGCAAGCTTTCGGCAGGTGCCAACAACACGGTAATTGTCTTGTCGGATACCGAAGTGGCGAAGTTGTACACCAGCGATACCCGCTCGGATATTGGTTCTGAGGCCGAAAAAATGCGCTTTGCCAATGCAGTGAATGGTTTGGTCGTGCAATTTGGTCGGCTCGATTATAACGAGACATTACAGGCCGAAATGCTGGTGATGGAACGGATTCGGCCTATTGACTTCCGGGCTTACGAAGTGGAAATACGGGAGCTTTGGCTGGATGTGTTTGACGATGAGCTACGTACTCTGCATCGGGCCGGGTTTGTGCATCGTGACCTCAAACGCCCCTCGGACATTGGGGGACTGGCCTTCGACAATATTCTGCTGACCGAACAAGGCTTGCGGTTGATCGACGTTGGAATCTCGGCCTTGCAGAAACAGGTTGGCGATGTTATTTTTGAGAAATACGTCTCGCTGGAAGAGGCTGAAATGGCCGAATTCCGGTCGTATTTTTTGAATCGATGAAACTTTAGACATGGAGGTACACGGAGATGACACGGAAGATCACAGAGTTTTATAATGGATAGTTTAATTAAGAACTCTGTGGTCCTCCGTGCCGACTCCGTGCAACTCCGTGTCCCAAAACATGACCGAACAGCAGTCCTTTTTTGATACCAAGATCCTATACCTGAAAGGGTTGGGGCCGCAGCGGGCCGATTTGCTTAACACCGAGTTGGGCATCTTTACCTACGGCGACCTGATTCAGTATTACCCGTTCCGGTACGACGACCGCACCCGCTTTTACACCATCAGCGAACTGGACGAGAGTATGCCAGCCGCGCAGGTGCGGGGGCGTTTGCGCGATTGGGCCACGGAAGGCGAAGGCCACAAACAACGCATTGTTGGCAACTTCACCGACGGCACCGGCACCTTGCAACTGGTGTGGTTTCAGGGGTTGAAATGGGTGGAAAAAGCCCTCCGTCAAAACGGTGAATATGTGGCCTATGGCAAGCCGCAGGGGTTCAACGGGCGGTATAGCATTGTTCACCCCGAACTCGATTTGGTGGTGGCCGACAAGGAACTGGAAGCCGGCATGCAGCCGGTGTATAACCTGACGGTGAAGCTAACCCGGAGCCGGGTCGATAGTAAGGTGATTCAGAAGGCGGTGCGGTCGCTGCTCGAAGGCGCGTGGCCCCATATCAGCGAAACCCTGCCCGATTCGCTCATTGAAAAATACCGGGTTGTTGGCAAACGCGAAGCCCTTTGGAACATCCACTTGCCGCAGAATCAGGCGTGGCTCAAACAGGCCACCCGCCGGTTGAAATTCGAGGAACTGTTCTACAATCAACTCCGACTCATTTCAAACAAGCTCCTGCAAAAAGAGGAGTTTCCGGGGGCTATTTTCAAGAATACGAGCCTGCTCAAACACTTCTACGACACGCTGTTACCGTTTCCGCTGACGGGGGCGCAACAACGCGTTTTGAAGGAAATCTACACCGACTGCAACACGGGCAAGCAGATGAACCGGCTTTTGCAGGGCGACGTGGGTAGCGGCAAAACCATCGTGGCGTTTATTGCGATGCTCCTGGCCATTGCCAACGGGGCGCAGGCGTGTATGATGGCCCCCACCGAGATTCTGGCTGATCAGCACTACAACGGCCTCAAACCCTACGCCGACGCGATGGGCCTGCACATCGGTGTGTTGACCGGCTCCACGAACAAGAAGAAACGGGTGCCCCTCCACGCCGACCTGCAATCGGGCAAGATGCACATCCTGATTGGCACGCACGCGCTGATGGAGGACACCGTGCAGTTCAAAAACCTCGGCCTGTGCATCATCGACGAGCAACACCGGTTTGGGGTGGCGCAACGGGCCAAGATGTGGGCCAAAAATCCGGTGGTGCCGCCACATATCCTGGTCATGACGGCCACGCCCATCCCGCGCACGTTGGCCATGACGCTCTACGGCAACCTCGACCTGTCGATCATTGACGAATTACCCGCCGGACGCAAGCCCATCAAGACCGTACACAAGTACGACAAGCACCGGAACGAGGTGTTCGGGTTCATGCGTACTGAACTCGAAAAAGGCCGGCAGATTTACATCGTGTACCCCTTGATTGAAGAGTCGGAGAAGCTGGATTACAAGGACTTGACGGACGGGTTTGAGAGTATCCAACGGGCGTTCCCGCGCCCCCAATACGAGGTGGGGATGCTCCACGGCAAGATGCTGCCCTACGAGAAAGACGACGAGATGCAGCGGTTTCTGCGCCGGGAAACCCACATTATGGTGGCCACAACCGTAATCGAAGTAGGCGTAAACGTGCCCAACGCGAGCGTGATGGTAATCGAAAGTGCCGAACGGTTTGGCCTCTCGCAGTTGCATCAGTTGCGCGGGCGCGTGGGCCGGGGTGCCGATCAGTCGTATTGTATCCTGATGACGGGTTACAAACTAAGCACCGACACCCGCACCCGGCTCGAAACGATGGTGCGGACCAACAACGGCTTCGAGATTGCCGACGTGGATCTCCAACTACGCGGCCCCGGCGACCTCACCGGCACGGCCCAAAGCGGTATTATGGACCTGATGATCGCCGACCTCGCCAAAGACGGGGCCGTCCTGACAGCCGCCCGCGAATCGGCCCAACAAATCCTGGAAATGGACCCCCACCTTGTCCTACCCCAACACGCCCCCATCCGCAATCAGTTAGATCGGTTGAAGGACAAAAAAGAAAGCAACTGGGGCAGAATTTCGTAACGCGGTTGTCTTCAACCGCAGTTGGTGATTTGCCTTGTGCTGTAAAAGTTGCGCTTTAGTGAAACTTTTAGCTTATTTGAAACGTGAAGCAAAAGCAGACAAACCGGACCATCGTTTTTTACAAAGACTACTTTCAGGATTTTTTTGCAGGGCTACGTGACAAGGTAAAAGACAAAATCGTCTGGACGCTCGAACTTATTGAAGAATTGCCAACAATTCCAGAAACGTATTTGAAGCACATCGAAAACACAGATGGGCTTTATGAAATCCGGGTTCAGCAGGGGGGGGACATTTTTCGAATCTTTTGCTTTTTCGATCAGGGCCGACTGGTCGTGTTAATGAATGGTTTTCAGAAGAAAACACAGAAAACCCCCAAACGTGAAATTGACAAAGCACTGAAAATCAAACTTGACTATGAAAACAGAAACTAACAACCTCATAACCCTGGATCAGTTTAAAGACAAAAACTACGGGGTGCGTGGCACGGCTAAACGCGATGAGTTAGAAGCGGGTTACGAGACGTTTAAGATCGGTGCGTTGCTGCATGACGCACGGCTAGAAAAAGGAATGACTCAGGAAGAACTTGCCCGCAAGGTTGGCACCTCAAAATCCTACATCTCCAAAATTGAGAATGACCTAAAAGAAGTCCGGCTCTCGACCCTTCAAAAGATCGTTGAGTTGGGATTGGGGGGACATTTGCAATTAAACATTAAACTTTAACACCTCACCGTCACGGCCCAAAGCGGCATCATGGACCTGATGATTGCCGACCTCGCCAAAGACGGGGCCGTCCTGACAGCCGCCCGCGAATCGGCCCAGGAAATCCTGGAAATGGACCCCCACCTCGTCCTACCCCAACATGCCCCCATCCGCAATCAGTTAGATCGGTTGAAGGACAAAAAGGAGAGCAACTGGGGGCGGATTTCGTAACGCGGTTGTCTTCAACCGCAGTTAAAACAGCACAATACTTCTTTGTAATCATTTGAGTAAGCACAAAAAGCAGTACGGAACGTTCGTAAATTGTAGAGGTTAGTGCCAAAAAACAAAATTCGTGAGGATGATTTACGGTATGAGCAAGAATGTAACACTCCTGGTTGTTTCCCTTTTTTTGACACTGGATTGTTTTTCTCAACATGTAACTGAGAGGAAGAACAATAAGGAAATGGTAATTGGAATAAACCCAAATCTGGAAACGTTCGCAATGGTTGAGAGGCATGCGAACAAGCATTCCAGATTTTTGAAAAATCGAGATGAATTGCTGAAAAATCAGGAATGTACAAGGCCGATGGTGCATTATGCCTATGAGTACTCCAAGCATTTTGATAATGAATCAATAGCTAAACACATGGCAGCACTGATTGATACAATCATTGCTTCAAAGGTTGGCGGCCAGGACCAAATTTTTTACGCGTTGTCTCATGCGAAGAGGTTCCCTGAAAAAGGGAATGAGGCTGATTATACGTTCAAGAACTCAAGTTTGAGTTCGGAGACAAACAAGTACATTGACCGGCAAATCTCAATATTAATTGAAGAGTTGCGTCAGTATTATGTAAAAAACAGAGTTGATTCATTTATTAAAAAGTACCAATATTTTTATGATGGAGCTGTAAACGAAGTGAAAGATGGGGTTTCGCGAGAGATGCTACAAACCCTGGAGAGCTACTATCGGAAGGAGACAAACGATGAATACTCTGTGTATATAGTACCTACCAGAGCGTTTACGAAAGGCGAATGGCAAGCCAACGCCTGTAAAATTCCGCTCAAGAATAAAGCTTTTAACAATGTTCAATTTCTGAGCAGTTCTTACGTAGATGTAAAATTAAACGCGAATGGAGTTTATAAGAAATTCGGATTTGCCGATAATGAATGGTTACAAGATATGGTGGTACATGAGTTTGGTCACACCTTTTGCGATTTCAATGACAAACTCAAGCAAAGCTTACAGAAAACGAGTTTTCTGTATAGTGGAAAATGGGAGGAGCAAATGAAACCCATCGGATATTACACGTGGGTAGATGTGTTAAACGAACATATTGTACGCACCGGCGAGATACGGATTGCCGAATCAACAAAGAATTATGAAACCGCACAACGCTTAAGAAAATCATACATAAAGGGGAAGAAATTTGTTCTGATTCCTGCATTTGAAGAGAGATTCAAAGAATACGAAGCGAATAAAGACAAGTACAAAACCTTCCAGGATTTTCTTCCAGAAGCATTTGACGTGCTGAATACCCTAACTGTTGCCCAAAGAGACACTTTGTTAAAAGACACAGAGTTCAAAGGGTCAAAAATCAATTTCGGCTACAGACAAGCGGAAAATGATATCATTTTTGAGTTTGAACTGCCAACAAAATACGAGACTGATGCTATCAAAGGCGTGACAATTGCAGGGACATTCAATGATTGGAATCCTCGATCCGAGGACTACGGGCTTACGTTAAGATCGGGCAGGACGTACGAGTTAAAAATTCCCCTGACCAAATTTGAGAAGAATAAAGTATACGAGTTTAAGTTTTTTGTGGACGAAGCGTATTGGCAAAACGCTCCAGAATTTGCACAAAATATTGCCAGCAACGGAAACTTAACGCTTGTCATACCCTGAGAAACATTCACCAACAGAGGGTTTCAAATCAGACACTGATGAATCAAATTGACAAACTCGCCTGGATCGAGATCAAAGACAATTCGATCCTGTTGACGAAAAGCTACGGGAAGGATAAATTCTATATCCCAGGGGGCAAACGGGAAATCGGCGAAACGGACGAGCAGGCACTAACCCGCGAGATTCACGAAGAACTGAGTGTGACGGTCGATGCCCGGACAATGAAATTTATCGGGGTGTTCGAGGCTCAGGCTCACGCACAACCGGAAGGCGTTTTGGTGAAGATGACTTGTTATTCAGGCGATTATTTGGGCAACCTACAGGCGAGTTCTGAGATTGAAGCCATTGAATGGTTCAGCTATGCCGACAAAGACAAAGTTGTGGGCGTCGATAAGTTGATCTTCGACCATTTGAAGCAAAATGGATTCCTGAACTGACCAAAGGAACTAACAGTGTTCTGTCTATTCTCCGCAAAAATGCGGCAAATAATGCGTTTATTTGCCGCATCATTTTTTAGGAGCGGTGGCAACGTACATCTATCAGCATAAAAACTGGCCCCATTTCACGTGGGAAGACACGGCAATTAACACCCTGTTTGGCGAGGTTCGGAACCTTCAGGGCCGGATTGCAGGGCAGATGAGCGCGGTTGGTTTTTCGGCGAAAGAAGAAACCTCGCTCACCACCCTGACGCTCGACGTGGTAAAATCGTCGGAGATCGAGGGCGAAACGCTCAATGAGCAGCAGGTTCGGTCGTCGATTGCCCGGCGTTTGGGAATAGACGTTGCCGGATTGGTCCCCGCCGACCGCAACGTGGAAGGCGTGGTAGACATGATGCTCGACGCTACCCAAAACTATGCGCAACCCCTGACCGAAAACCGCTTGTTTGGTTGGCACGCGGCCCTGTTCCCGACAGGTCACAGCGGCATGTACAAAATTGAGGTAGGCCGATACCGCACGGGCGTCATGCAGATCGTTTCAGGGGCGATGGGTAAGGAGCGCGTGCATTATGAGGCTGTTGCACCGTTGTTGGTGAAGTCGGAAATGGATGTGTTTCTCCAGTGGGTCAATGAAGAAACGAAATTGGACCCTGTTCTGAAAGCAGCTATCGCTCACTTTTGGTTTATCATCATCCACCCGTTCGACGATGGGAATGGCCGGATTGCCCGCGCTATTTCGGACCTGTTGCTGACCCGTGCCGAGAACAGCCCGGAGCGATTTTATAGCCTGTCGAGTCAGATTTTAATTGAACGGAAACGGTATTACGACGTGTTGCAGACTGTTCAGCACAGTAGTGGCGACATTACGGAGTGGCTGGTCTGGTTTCTGAACTGCCTGAAAAATGCGTTGCTGGAAGCCGGGAATATTGTGCAAAACGTTCTGCGCAAGGCCGAGTTTTGGAACAAGCACGAGCATACGCCCCTGAACGAACGCCAACGCTTGGTGCTGAACAAACTGCTGGACGGATTTACCGGGAAACTGAAATCCTCAAAATGGGCCAAAATCGCCAAATGCTCACCCGACACAGCCTTGCGCGACATTAAGGACTTGATCGAAAAGGGGATTTTGCAACAGGAACAGGAAGGCGGGCGCAGCACCAACTATGAGTTGATGGACGAAATACACCCCAAAAACAACTAAAAGTAGCGGAATTACAACCAGAAGTAGTTGCGTTTTTTGTGATGCTGGTAAAAGGGCCGAATACCTTTGCCCCATCGAAACTGAAACGACAACGACTCATGCTGAATACCAAAACGATTGGCGATAAAATCGCCGAAGCCCGTAAGAGGACACTCGTCTCGCAGGCCGAACTAGCTCAACGTCTGTTTATTAGCCCACAAGCCGTAGGGAAGTGGGAGCGGGGCGAGTCGATGCCGGACATTATTACGTTCAACAAGCTCGCGGAAATTCTGGGCGTTGATATACCCTATTTTCTGAACGGTTCGTCCTCAGCGGACGGTGAACCGACACCTCAGCCAACCAACGACAGCGCGGAACAAGCTGAACGGTTAGTTGATACGCTTTCGCCCTCACCGGAATGGGAGGTGCTTGTGAACTTTAGCGGGAGCGACTTGCCCCAAAGTGATTTCGGGGGTGTTACGGCGCAAAAAGGCAATTTTGAAGGAAGCGCGTTGCGGGGGTCCAACTTTGCGGGTGCCGACCTGACCGGTAGTTCGTTTGTGGGCAGCGATTTGCGCGAAGCCAACTTTACGGGTGCCAACCTGACCGACTGTAACTTTACGGGCGTCGACCTCAGAAATGCTCAACTTGACAACGCCATTCTGGTACGCACCAACTTCAGCGCGTCGGGTCTGAACGGGGCGACCATTCGAGAGGTGGCCTTGGTCGATGTCAAGCTGACCACAACCGACTTAAGAAAAACGATCTTCGCCAATTGTAGCTTCAACGGCGTGGACTTCCGGCATTCCGATCTGCGGGGGCTATGTCTGGACGGGCAGTCCTTTACGGGGGCCAAGTTTGAAGAGACCGTTCTGAACGATGTCTCGTTTAAGGGCGCAACCCTCAAGAATGTATCGTTCCATTGGGCCTATACGGCGAAGAAAAGACCTATGGGCTTCGACGGGGCAACGATGGATAAGCTGACCTATGCCGTCCTCAAAGGCATGGGAGCCGATTTGTCAACCGTTACAATCATCTAACGTGAGGAGCTATGCAAACCTAGGCAAAAGGGCTTACGAAGTCCTACTATCGAGTGAGCTTTCTACTCGCTTAAAATCAATGAGTTATTCTCGATTGCCCTGCGGGGCGAAACCCCAAACTGATTTTTGAACGCATCGCCGAAACCACTGAGTGATTCATAGCCCGACTCGAAAGCGGCATGGGTAACGCTGGCTCCGTCCTGTAGTTTTTTGTGGGCATCATTGATTCTAAGCTGTCGTCCAAATGCCTGGAACGTCATGCCGTGATGCTTCACAAACCAGCGTCTAATCTGACTGGGTTCAATACCTTTCGCCAGCAGGTCTTTATCGCTCCATTTTTGCTGTGGATTACTCAGTAGCTCAGTCACAATCGCTTTGAAGTGAGCAGGAGTTTCGTTCAATTTTTCGAGTGGACGACAGATCTTGCAGGCCCGGAAGCCCCTGGTAGTAGCCTCGTCGGCGGTGGCAAGGAATTCTACATTTTCTTTTTTGGGCTTCCGGGCCGTGCAGGAGGGCCGACAAAAGATGCCCGTCGTTTTGACTGCCGTAACAAATACCCCTTCAAACGAAGTGTCTTTGTTGAGGCAGGCCGCATACATCAGCTCAAAGGTCAGTTGCATCAAAAAATAGAATTAAACGTTTTTTCATCACTGATCTGCCCGGCTTTAGTGCGTAAGTCCTGATACAGTTTTTCGTACAGGAAATTGCCCATGCTGATTCGTTTGACTCCAGCTTTTTCAAGGGTATCGAAATCAGGCAAATCAGGCATGCACATGACATTGATGGGTACGCGGGCGTGCGAACAAATCGCTTCAATATCGCCTGGATCATTAAGGCACGGCACAAAAATTCCGTCGATTCCTGCCTGTTGATATAGGTCGATACGCTGTAGCGTTTGGGCGAATTTGTCAGGTACGTTGAGCAGGTACGTGTCGGTTCGGAGATTGATAAACAGATCGATGCCCCTCTCCTTGAGCAGATGACTGATTTGGGTGATTTTTTCAGAAAAAATAGCTGCGTCTTCTAAAATGCGACTCCCATTTTCCAACCTTGAATCCTCGATGTTTACACCGACAACCCCTACCTGATGCAGCTTCGCCAGATTATCCACAATAGCCTCGTCCGACTCGGCAAAACCGGCCTCTACATCAACGGTCAAGGGTAGGGAGCAGATACGCCGAATTGCCCGAACAATGAACAGGTACTCCTCAAAGGGGATATTCTGTCCGTCTTCGTAACCAAGCGATTTGGCAACGGCAGCACTCGACGTACCAACAGCCTGATAGCCTGATTCTTGAAAAATGAGTGCGCTTTGGGTATTCCAGACATTCGCCAACAAAAGCGCGGTGGGTTGGTGGTGTAACTGTCTGAACTGATGGGTTGGTGAAGTCATTTGTTCGTTTGTTTTGGCGAACAAAGCTACCGGGTGCGGCCTAGAGCAGCAACCGAAAATTGAACAACTATTTTTGCGTCAATCAACCCCACAAACTAGTTGTCTTTTGGTGGTGCGTATCTGACAGAACGCATGTCTTATGGTTAGCGGATACCAACCCGCAGACTCACGCCCGCCGACCCGATAGACAAATTATTCTGGGTGAGTGGACCAAGTGGGTATTTCAGATAGGGTTCTACGGCAAAAACCATTTTGGGGCTGAGCGTCCGTTCAATCCCGACCGACAGATTCAGCAGCCGCCCCCAATAAATGCCCCCGAAACCCATTTGTGGCCGAGTTTGAACGGTCTCGATCATCGTCGTTTGTAGCCCCGCTTGTGGTGTGCCGGTCGGGGTGGTCACTGGTGTTATCCGTATTTGGGGGGTCTGGAAGGTGTCGGTGTATTGCTGACTTAAAAACGCCAGAGACGACAACCCTGCACTAACCCGAAACAGAGGTTTTGTCTGTTTACCAACCTGATAGGTCAGATTCAGGGGCAGATCGATCAGCATAAGGCGGGCATTCGTACCCGTTAGCTGTCGAAGCGAGGTGGTCATAACCTGATTGGCCGGGGGCGCAAAACCCACCCGCTGCTGCGCGACCGCCAAGCCCGTTGATACGCTGAATCGGCGGCTCAACGCAATGTCGGAAACCACACCTCCACCTACCGTCAGCGACGACCGCCCGTTGGGAATGTAGGCCGTTTGGGGGGCCAACGCGAGGCTCCAGGTAACGGCCCGGCGACGTTCGCGCTTGGTGGTGGGTGAAGCCGGTTCGTTCACGGCTACAGCGGTAGCCACCGAGACAGGCATCGTTGGGGTAACCGCTGGCGTACTCGCAACGGGAGCGGTTGCCAATTGACCGGCCTCGTTTCTAACCGGATTGAGCGGTTGGTTCAACGGGACAGTCACCCATTGCCTGTTGACTCCTGAGCTATCGAAACCTGATTGCCCCGCTATACCAGCGTTGTTGGGTTTACCTGATTTACTCGCAATGCCAGCGTCGCTGGATTTGTTCGTTGGCACAAACCGCGCACCGCCGGGTGCTGCACTGGACGGGGTTTTGCCCATTGCTAAACGAACGGGTGAACCACCAGCTATCGGACGATTTTGGGGCTTAGACTGGGGCGCAGCCACAACGGGTTCGCCGGATGGAGGGGTCGAAATTGCTGGTAATGAGGGTGATTGCTTTTTATGATTAAACGCTCTGTCCGGTTGCGTTGTGCGGTTGGTTGGTAAACCGGACGCGTTTGGCGATGGCAGGCGGGCATCATCCAGCCAAAGGGGAGCCAGCAACAGACCTCCCAGCGCACAGGCAGCCGCCACATACCGATACCAGCCCCTTAATCGCCGTTTGGCGGGTTGGCGGGCGCGATCAAACTGTTCCCAGGCACTCAATTGGTAGGGAGCCTGGTAGCTGTCGAGCGTTTGCCGAAGGTGATCGGCCAGTTGTTTATCGACTGAATCGTCCATCGATAGGATGAAAATGTTGTTTCACTAAGCGGCCTAATTGCTCTTTGGCACGGGTCAGATAAACCCTCGACGAACTTACCGACAGCCCCAACTGTCCGGCAATTTCGTCGTGTGAGTAGCCTTCCAGTTCATATAAATTGAACACGATCCGGTATTGAACCGGAAGTTGGGCCAACAGAGCCAGAATATCCTCTGCCGTGAGTTGGCTGATGATGCCCGCGTCGCTGACGGTCAACGGACTCTCGGCTTCATCGAGTTGAACCGTACTGGCTTCGTATTTGGCCGAACGGCGGTAGTAATCTAAGGCAGTGTTCACAACAATTCGGCGCAGCCAACCCCGAAAACTGGTCTCGAAAACGTAGCGGTCAATTGTGGCAAACACTTTCATAAAACTGTCGTTGACAATACTCATCGCTTCGTCGCGGGCGGTTGTGTAGCGCAACGTCACGCCCATCGCAAAACCAAAGAACTGCTTGTAAAGCATTTCCTGGTGTTTGACACTGCCTTGCTGGCATTCCTCGATCAGTTGTCTCTCAAACGGCGAAGTGTCCGGCGTCATGCCGCGTCGGTTAAATGAACAAAAAAACACCAGCGGGCCTATAAACACAATAGACCCACTGGCAACGATCAAGCCTTCTGACTGCAAATGTCGGGCTTACTTCTTGGTAAACACGATCACCTCAGTGGCCGGGTTGCCTTTGTCGCCCGAATAGATTTTGAGCTGACCATTTGCCGTTACTTCAAACGATTTGGCTTTTTGCAATTTATCAAAGTAGCGGGATTCGGCTTTCATCTGTTCTTCCGAGCCAGCGATCAATGTCTGAACAATTCCATCCGTAAGAACCACTAACCCTTTGGTTTCATCTAACCGGAAGGTGCCGCCAAAGTGGTTGGGGAAACCGACGCCCCCCATCCGTAGCATGTCAGCCGACTGCTTTTCGAGTCTGAGCCACGCTTTATTTTGCAGGTGTTGAGGCAGGGGGGCGTTCTGGTAGGTCGTTAGCCACCAATCGCCTTCGAGTGAGGAGAAACTAACCCGCATGGCCCGGTAATCAGCCGCGCTGATGGTGGACGAATCCGGCGTTGGGGTAGCCGACTGCTCCCGACAGGCGAACGTAGTCAGGAAGGTACAGAGGGCAAACGAATAGGCAAGTAAGCGTTTCATTTGCCGGGAGGGTTGCATGGTTTTCATAGACGTAAAAAGTTTGGTTTTCAACTCCATGACGAAGCCAATCTTATAAACGCTACAGGGATTGTCAATTTTAATAGCTCAAACCTCAGTTTTTGAAAAACATCGGGAAAATGAGAAATTACCCCATCAATCGGCTTACCTAAAAAATGAACATTCCGAACGCCCGACTTGCCAATCAACACATTAACGCGCCCCAGTTCAGCGAAGCCCAACAGCTCGTTGCCTACATGGGGGCTATTCAAGCACAGGACTTTCCGATGGCACGCTGGGCCATTGGGCTGCGAGTACACGGTGCGACGGATGCCGCGATTGAACAAGCCTTGAACACCGGCAAGCTCGTTCGCACGCATATTTTGAGACCAACCTGGCACATCGTTGCGGCTCAGCACGTGCGCTGGATGATGGCCCTGACGGGCAAATCCATCAAAGCCGCTTCGGCCTCCCGCGACCGTGAGTTGGGTATTGATGTAGCCTTGTACGCCCGCACGAACGATCTGATTTGTAAGGCGTTGGCCGACAATAACCACTTGACCCGCGCCGAGATTATGCAGTTTTTGGAGCAAAATGGGGTCAAAACGGACCCGTCTCGCGCCGTTCACTTTATGGCCTACGCCGAAACCGATGCCCTCATTTGCAACGGTATTCCACGCGGCAAAGAGCAGACGTATGCGTTGCTCGATGAAAAAGTGCCCGACAAAGGATTGATCCTGACCCGCGAGGAAAGCCTCGCCGAATTAGCCAAACGCTATTTCACGAGTCATGGTCCGGCCACCCTGCCCGATTTTCAATGGTGGTCGGGGCTGTCGATGACCGATGCAAGGGCTGGTTTGGCCAGTATCAGAAGCGAGCTGGAAACGGTCGAGCTTGGCGGGAGGGCTTATTTCTTTCACGCAGGGACGTTCGACCGGCAAAATTTAACGGGAAAAACCGGAATTGATGAAGAGGGGAGTTCGCTGTTTTTATTGCCTGCGTTCGACGAGTATTGCGTCAGCTACAAACACCGAACCGATGTTTTTGCGGCTGAATGGCAGGGAAACGCAATCACCAGCAACGGAATTTTCAAGCCCATCATCGTCGTTAATGGCAAGATAGAAGGCTTGTGGAAACGGACTATTCAGAAAAATAAAGTGGTGATTGAAACCCAGTTTTTCGGCCCAAACGCAGTTGTTCCAGTTGAGAAACTGGCAGCAGCAGCCGCCAATTTTGGTCAGTTTTTGGGTTTGCCGACCGAACTGAGACGACTATTCTGAAGCCGTTACTCCGATCTGAGAAAACCATTCGTTTCGTATATTAAAAATACAATGGCTGAATCTTTTCAACCAGTACCTCAAATTAAACAACCATGCGCTATTTCATCCTGCTTGCTTTTCTTCTCGTTTCCTGCAAAACGTTTTCACAAGAGACACAACTGAAAAAAGAGAAATGGCATTGGAACAACGAGTCAAAACAAGACACAGTTGCAGGCTATGCTCAAGTTTTAAAAGTAGATAACGTGCTATACATTTCAGGTGCTGTAACAAACGATATTACTCCTGAAGGAATTACATCGGTTTATAACGCTTTAAAAGCTTCGCTATCCAGTTATGGTGCCACATTTGAAAATGTTGTAAAAGAGAACCTATACACTACGGATATTGAGGAAATGAAAAAATTCAATTACGTCAGAAAGAAATTTTACAAAAACGACTTTCCAGCAGCCACTTGGGTGCAAATACAACGATTGTATATGCCGAAAGCAAAATTAGAAGTGGAGTTGATTGCACATTTGCCAAAATAATTCGACACATCAAAATCACTGCAAACAGTAACGATCATACTCATGGCATTGACCAAACTAGTGATTCTTAGCTTTTTGGCAGTTTCTGTCTCCTGCAACGGACAAGAAAAATCAAACACCTTCAACGGGCCAACTATCTCAAAACCAAGCCCAATTGTAATCAGAAAGGCTAAGGCAGTTGGTTTGGCTCCCGACTTCGACACGACCTTAGTCAGTCAATATATCCGCAGTATTTTTCAGGACTCGAAAGGAAATTTATGGTTTGGTACGTTGGGCGAAGGCGTAGCGCGGTATGATGAAAAAACACTGACCTACTTTTCTAATCCAGATGGTTTTAACAACAACACGGTGTATGCGATCAATGAAGATAAACAGGGTAATCTCTGGTTTGGGACCGATCAGGGGGTTTATCGATACGACGGGAAAACGTTCAGAAACTACGCGCAAAAAGATGGCCTGAGCCACCTGGACATAACCCGAAAAGGTATCCTTGTTGATAAATTGGGGACTGTTTGGGTGGGTACGCATAGCGGTGTTTTCCGCTATAATCCGGTTGCCGATAGCAAAGGAGAACCAAGTTTTTCCTTGTTTCAGGAGCTTGGGTCTATCAATGTGGCCGGCATCATGGAAGACAGAGATGGAGCCATTTGGGTTGCTACTTCCAACATTGGTGTCTTTCGCTACGACCCTTCGGCCTCGCTCAAGACAGGCGGAAAAGCAATGACCAATCTTGCAGAAAAACCAGGTTTGGGCGAGAACTATGCGGGAGGCATCGCACAGGATAAAGCCGGGAATATGTGGTTCACCATGAAAAACGGCATTGCCAAATACGATGGAAAAACGTTAACCGAATACACCCCCGAAGACGGATTAGGTGGCACTGAGTTTTGGGGCATCTACATCGAACAGTCAGGGATTATTTGGGTTACGGCACGAGGCAGCACGACGCGTTTTGACCCTTCTCTTCCTTTGTCAAATTCCAACGCGTTTACCGTGTTTACGCCGGCTGACGGCCTGAACTGCTGTGTCCAAAGTATGTATCAGGATAAGCAGGGAAACATGTGGTGGGGCGCAGGGCAAGGTCTTTATCGGTTCAACGGCTCTCGGTTTTATCAAGTGAAGAAGAACGCCCCGTGGTAGTCCCAAATCGCTAACTCAAACAGCTTTGAAATCCTTCCTGAAAAATTTGCGTAGTTAAATAGCTACGCGTATGTTTGTAGTCAAATGACTACGCAATGAATTTACGACGCGACGTTTTTCAGGCCATCGCCGACCCAACCCGGCGGGCCATCCTGCTATTGGTAGCTTCACAGGCTATGACCGCCGGAGCCATTGCCGCCAACTTCGACACGGCCCGGCCTACCGTTTCTAAGCACCTTCAGATCCTTACGGAGTGCGACTTGCTTGCCCAGCAGCAAACCGGTCGGGAAATCTATTACCATCTAAATCCTCAAAAGATGAAAGAGATAGCCGATTTTATCGAACCCTTTCGGCAGATGTGGGACGACCGGTTCAACAAACTGGAAGTTCTAATGAAAGCCCAGCAATCCAACCCATAAGGCGACATGGAAACGAAAACAAAAGTCCATGCCGAAGCGGGCAAGCAGGATTTGACCATCACGAGAGAGTTTGCCTTGCCGGTCGAACTGCTTTTCAAAGCACACGCAGACCCCGACATTGTGGCGCAATGGATGGGGACGAAGGTGCTGAAGCTAGAGAGTAAAAAGTACGGCAGTTACCAGTTTGAAACAACCGATGCCCAAGGTAATGTGGTATTCCGAAGCAGTGGGGTGTTTCATGAGTTTGTGCCTAACCAGAAAATCACCCGGACATTTGAAATGGAGCTTGCAACCGCGCAGACAGACCTCTTCGGTGTTCAGCTTGAGTTCCTTGACTTTAAAAAACTCACCGACAATACCAGCAGACTCACGATGCAAATTGTGTATCGGTCAGTCGCGCACCGGGACCAGATGTTGAAAATGCCCTTTGCTCAGGGGCTGAATAGGGCACATAACCGATTGCAGGACATTGTAATCCAGTTAACCAGATAGGTCATGACAAAACGAATAAAAATCATCTATTGGATTGCTACCATTTGGCTAGCATTGGGTATGTTGTCGACAGGGATTGTACAGCTACTAAAAATGGACGAGGAAGCAGCCAACTTCAAACAATTGGGCTATCCGGTCTATCTGCTGACCTTGCTGGGTGTCTTGAAACTGTTGGGCGTTGTCGCCGTGCTGATTCCCCGATTTCCTGTGCTGAAAGAGTGGGCGTATGCAGGTTTCTTTTTTGCCATGTCGGGAGCGACCTATTCACGAATGGTATCGGGAGGGACTTTTAGCGAAATCGCTCCTTCGCTATTGTTGTTAGTGTTGACAGGGATATCGTGGTATTTGCGACCCGCAGATCGGAAACTCGTTTCAGCCTATCAATAGACAACTACCATGAACCCGAACGTCGATTTTTATTTTAACAAGGCAGGAAAGTGGCAGGAAGCCTCGGAGCGGTTGCGGACCATCGTTCTGGACTGCGGCCTGACCGAAGAATTGAAGTGGGGTGTTCCTTGCTACACCTTTCAGAAGAATAACGTGCTGATTATTCACGGATTTAAGGAATACTGCGCACTCAATTTTTTCAAAGGTGCCCTGTTACAGGACACCGAGGGGATTTTGATCCAGCAAACGGAGAACGTGCAGGCCGGTCGGCAGATTCGCTTTACGAGTGTTAAGGAGATCGTAGAGCGCGTACCAACGCTGAATGCCTACATTTTTGAAGCCATCGAAGTGGAGAGGGCAGGGCTGGATATAACCTATAAAAAGACCGCCGAGTATTCCGTTCCTGAAGAATTTCAAACAAAGCTGGACGAAAACCCGGCCCTAAAAACGGCATTTGAAAATTTGACCCCCGGTCGGCAACGAGCGTATCTGCTGCATTTCGCGGCCCCCAAACAAGCCAAAACACGGGAGGCACGCGTGGAGAAACTGATGCCGCAGATTCTGATGGGCAAGGGGTTGATGGATTAGCGGATGCCTTCTCTCCGGCTATGCTCCGGGAAGTCGCGAGCGTATCGTTGCAGCAGCGCGGGAACATCGTTGGGAACAATGTAAATTTTACCTCGAATCCGTTTGATCTCTTTGGGTTGTAAGCCGCCAATGCTAAAATCGCTGTGAAGGCAGGTAATCACGCCCTGAAAGAGTTCGTGGTAGGGTTGCCAGGCGGTGGCAAACAGAAACGTATCGTCGGCACTGAAACAGCCAATGAGGCCATTATCGGTGGGGGCGGGGTTGAACGGGCGCGGGTTCACGTCGAGCGAGTCGATGCCGGGGGCGGCCCACACCTGTCCGGGCGTATAGCGAGCAGCGGTAGCCCAACGGGCCGTGGGGAGAGTGGCCAATTGCCCGTTCTGAAAAATAAACGACTTTCGTAAATACGCGTCTGTTTGTTGCTGTTTCGGGTCGCCGAGGCCGGTGAACGCACCCACACGCACGCACGGTTGCGCCCAACTCACCTCCGAGGGTTTGTTGGTCCGGTTGCGGGCCACGAGTTGAAAGCTTACGCCGTCGGCCTCGGCGGTGATGGTGTGCATAACCGTGACCCCGTCGGACAGGGTGCAGCGCAACACGAGCCGCGAACTGTCGCGCCGGGCCGAAACGAGTTCGGTTGTGTGTTTGATCACGGTGTGTTCGTTCCAGTCGGTCAGGTGGGCGTTGTTACGGCAATACGATTCGATGTACCAAATAGGCATAGTGCCACCCGGCAAGGTGTTGCCATGAATGGTGAGCATGTTTTTGTGCCACGAAAGCCGGAACGGCGATTGGGCCGAAGCCGACAACGCACAGCCAATCAGGAAAAATAGTAACAAAGAGCGCATACGACGTTTATGGATTATACGCAATCTAGTGTATCTTTACTCAAAACCAACGAAATGCGATGGAAGCGGTTGCCATTCAGAAGATAACGGTCGAGGAGTTTTTGGAGATGGATTTTGACGATCCCAACGCCCACCTGTACGAACTCATTGACGGAGAAATTGTGAAAAAATCAGCCCCTGCCCCCCGGCATCAGGAAGTATCATTGGCAATTGTCGAAGCGTTGAGCAGCCATGTCAGGCAGCAAAAATTAGGAAAGGTTTATATACCTCCTATTGATGTCTTTCTGGACGGATTTAGTTCGGTACAACCCGATATTCTGTTTATTCCGACCGATCTGCTCCATATTGTTACGGACGATGGAATTGAGGGCGTACCTACGTTGATGGTGGAGATTATCTCGCCTACATCGATTTATCGGGACCGGGTTACAAAGAAGAAACTGTACGAGCAACACGGGGTGCAGGAATATTGGTTAGTTGATCCACAGGAGTTGTTGATTGAAGTTTGTGCGTTGCAGGATGGGCGATATGAACTATTGAGCGCGGCAACTCCGTTTGAGGGAGTCATCAGCTCGAATTTACTGCCCGGTCTGACGCTCGACGTTAACGCCCTATTTGCTCTTTGATTCCCGTTTCTAATCAATCTCTCCCCGGCCCTACGCCCTTTGCCCTAAGTCAGATTACCGGCACCCAAACGCTTGTTCATCAAATTGACCTTGCCACGTACGAACAGTTCCGGCAGGCGAATGATCCCCAGTTTTTCTTTCGCAATCTAACCGAGCACTTCCGCCAGCAAGGCCGATTAGTGATCCATTTGTGGGACGACGTGGCCCGCGCCAAACCCGACGTGGTGACCTCGCGCTTGCGGGCGTTGGCGGGCGATAGCGTCCGAGTACCCGCGCGGCTCACTAAAGCAAGGCGCATCGACAAGCCCACAGCAATGGTTTTTCTGGATCAGAACCATTTGCAGGTGGCAATGGCATCGAAATACAAATACGGCCTGTGGTTGCCCAAACGGTATTTCCGGGTGTTGCCCCCCGATTTTCTGGACCCGCAGACCGCCATTGCCGACGAACTGCTCGTGGCTGTTGCCACCTTTAGCCAGCCCCGAACGATTCCTCGCGACGGTCGCCCGTTTCGCTCGTATGAGTTGGTTCGCTTTGCCAACCGCCTGAACTGTACCGTAGTAGGCGGATTCGACAAACTCCTGAAAGCGTTTGCCACCGAACACCACCCCGACGATGTGATGACTTATGCCGACCGCGATTGGTCGGACGGGCGCAGCTACGAGCGGTTGGGCTTCGAGCGGATAGGGGAGACCGACCCCCAATTGTTCTGGCTCGACCCGCAGACGAACGTCCGGCATTACCCGCATCGGATTAACGACACAACTGACCTGACACCAATCTGGAACGCGGGTAGTATTAAGTTTGTAAAACGATTTGTAGGGGCAGACCCACGTGTCTGCCCTCTGCATTAAGCACGTGTCTGCCCTCTGCATTAAGCACGTGTCTGCCCTCTGCATTAAGCACGTGTCTGCCCTCTGTATTAAGCACATGTCTGCCCTCTGTATTAAGTTTGACCAGTGAACAACGAACAGAAACCTCTCCTAATCATTCTCGGCCCAACGGCGAGCGGCAAAACCAAACTCGCTGTACAAGTGGCACATCGGCTCGGTGGGGAAATTATCAGTGCCGACTCACGGCAGGTGTACCGGGGCATGGACATCGGGACGGGTAAGGATTTGAGTGAGTATGTGGTTGATGGTCAGGCTGTACCGTACCATTTGATCGACTTGGTCGATGCAGGCGAAGACTACAACCTGCACCGGTATCAGCAGGATTTTCACCGGGCCGTAGCCGACATTCAGAGTCGCGGGCGGGTGCAGGTCTTGTGTGGCGGCACGGGCCTGTATATCGAGGCTGTATTGAAAAATCATGCCTACACTGCCGTACCCGTGAACGAACCCCTCCGTGATGAACTGGAGACCCTGACCGAAGCCGAACTTCTCCACCGATTCACTCTTCAGCCGTCGCCTTTCACCCCGTTGGCCGACACCTCGACCCGAAAGCGACTCATGCGGGCCATTGAGATTGGCGCATACTTGAACGCAAACCCCGGTGCCGTTGAGCAGTCATCAGTGCCCCGGTATAACTACCGGATTTTTGGTGTTGACGTGCCGGTTGACGTCCGACGTCAGCGAATCACGACCCGTTTGCACGACCGCCTAACCGAGGGGATGGTACGCGAAGTGGAAGACCTGATCCGCAACGGTGTCTCGCCCGAAAAGCTCGTTTTCTATGGCTTAGAGTACAAATTTATTGTTCAATACCTGACTGGCGAGCTTGATTATGCCACCATGATCGCCCGGCTCGAAACGGCTATTCATCAGTTTGCCAAGCGGCAGATGACGTTTTTTCGCAAAATGGAGCGCGATGGCCTGACTATTGAGTGGCTCGATGGTGGAGAGTCAACACAGTGGATGACAGAGCAGATTGTGGACCGATACCTCATTTTTACTTGACGTGAACGGTTAAATATTCCTATATTGTAGGGAATTTTGATAGACTAACCGGGCTAGAGATAGTTAAGGGTATTTACGGGCACGTGGGCGTTGCATACAAGGTCGGTTCCTCCAGATTAAGCCATGAATTTTTTGAACCTTCTTCACCAACAGACCCAGCAGCTACAGGGTCAGATTCGATCACTTATTTGCCCGAAAGAAGATTCGGTGCAGCAACGGACGTTACCACTGAAACGGTACCAACAACTGCTGTACGCTAACCTTGCCTACCACCGGGCTTTGGAAACAGCTCTTACGCACCAAGCCCCCTATTTGCCCGGTTACGACCAGTTGTTGCAGTGTCGTACGCCTTATCTGGTGGCCGATTTGCTGGCTACAGGCGCACCCATTCCTCAAGACTACCCGGCGTATTTCGAGTCGTGGTCGAGTTGGCAACTGATGGGGGCTGTATACATTGGGGAGGGATTGGCCACCGAGGCTACAGAGGTTTGTGAAGCTCTAAAACAAAACCCGCTAGTGCCGCCAATGGCTCGTATTTCGCGGTTTTTTAGTGCCCCCTCAGCCACTCATAGTTTGGCAACGTATGTAACGAACCGTGCCGAAGGGCACGAAGATGAAGTGATTCGAGGAGTACAGCAAGCTATTGAACTATACTCTGACCTTACCGACCCGTCGGACCGCGACCCGTCGGACCGCGATGCGTCGGACCGTCCCACCCAATCACTGCACTAATCGGGATCGATTCGGTTTGCTCCCAATCGAGCATGGCATTGAGTAGACGGACGCACGCAAAAGTTGGCAAGTCCTGAACCCGGATATCGGCCAGGTGAAGCCTGCCTTCGTGCAGGAGTCGGGCGCGTTGGGTGCCTTCGAGCAGAGGATGGGCGGGCGTGTGCCAACGGGTCCCGTCGAACAGGGCTACGTTGGCGTAGGAGGTGTCAGTGAGCAAGCCATCGCGCACCAGCAAAACATCGTCGGCCCGCCCGCGTTGCGCAAACAGGGCGTTGAGGGCTGTTCGGTCGGCGTATTTATAGCGGTAATCCAGATCACCACAGTCAACTAAGCACAGGCTACGTACCGGCCTGACGGGGTACTTCTCAAACTCGATTTTCTCAACAGCTAGCCCGTACGTAACCCGGCATTTGTACGTTTGGTCGGGGAGGAGCCAAGTAGGCAGGATGATGGCCTGTTCCAGTAAAATCGGTGCGTCTTGCCCCCAGAGCCCAAGCCGGGTGCGATCAAACCGCTCCTGATGGGCGTCCAGATTCTGGAGCTTCCCGTTGCGCACGCAAATCGTTTCAATGCAAAGGGGGACATTGGATTTTGGATTTTGGACGTTAGACATAGTTGGCTACGTGTTCTGGCTAATCTGACTTCTTGTCGTTCCAATATCTAACGTCCGACATCCAACGTCCAGAATAGGTAAATACACTTTGTCGATCATTTCCTGGTACTCCTGTTGGGCGTTGGAGCGGGCCGTGATACCGCCCCCACTTTTGAAAACGAGTTGCCCGTTTTGATTTTCGATAAACCGGATCATCACGCCACTGTCCAGATTTTCTCCGTCGAAATAACCGCAAACGCCCGTGTAGTAGCCCCGTTCGTAGCCCTCAGCGGTGCGGATAATCTCGATTGTTTTTGGTTTGGGTGCCCCACTGATCGACCCCGCAGGTAACAGGCTAGCCAGAATTGTACCAATCTGATCGCGCCAGTTGTTCGCCAACAGGGCGGCAACTTCGGAACTCACCTGCAACAATCCCCCGCCACTGGTTTCGACCCGGTCGATGTATCGGTAACGTTCAACCCACACTTTTTCGGCCAGTTGGCTTAGGTCATTACGGATCAGGTCGACGATGGTGGCGTGTTCGGCGGCTTCTTTGGGGTCGGCCAAAATAGTGACTTCGGCATTGGGCAGGTGGGCCGCGATGGTCCCTTTCATGGGGAAACTGGCCAGCCGGTTACCCTGAATCTGCACGAACGATTCGGGCGAGAAACACACGAACTGATTGCCCAACAGGAGCTTGTAGCGGGCCGACGCCTGCTCATAAATCTGGCCGAGGGTGAGGTTGGTTTCAACGGGTGTTTGGCCCGACAAATTCACCAGGAACGAGTTGCCAAACCGGATGTTGGCTACCACATAGTCGAAGCCGATTTGGTACTGTTCAAACGGCATCGGTTGTTTTTTAAACCAAAACGGTTCTTGACTAGGGGAGGGGGGAGCGGGTGTGCCCGAAAAATCGAACGCAATGTCGTGGTCGGCCCATTCATCAGGGCGCAGAACGAAGGGGTGTTTCAGGTCAAAATCCAGGATAAACAGAAACGGTTGCCGTTGGCGTCCGTACTGGTTCATCTGGTCGGTGGCCTGTTGGAAATTCATGCGGGACAAAGGTACAGTTGAACTAATGTTAACGAAGGCTAAAAGAAATCTGAAATTGATGATATCTATATCTACAGGAACAGTAGTATTTTAGTTCTTGGTTACAAACGGCATGTTTTTTGTTCTGTTCAGGGGAGTCCATACGACCACCCTATGAGTCAATTTATACGATTATGTAAGTTGTGGCCAATGGCCTGCTTGTTCATGCTCTGGATGGGGCCGGGGGCGGCAACCACAGTGTTTGCACAAACGACTGAAATCTGCAACAACGGTATCGACGACGATGGCGACAGACTCGTTGATTGTCAAGATCCTGACTGCCCGGAATGCGCCCGTTTCATCAACTGTGTTGAACCAAACACGTGCTATATGCCCCCCATTTGGGCTGACCCTAAATCGCCCACCGCGTTATCGGATGGGGGCGACAGCGTGTACGGAGCACAGGATTTGGTGCTCTCAACCAACGCCGAGTTTACGACCGTCAATATCCGAACCCCCGATGGCTCCTATAATCGAACGGTAGTCGTTACGGCCACAGGTTCAACCATCGTGCAATTGCCCCTCGCGGTGGTGATGTCGAACTCGCCTAATACCATTCAGCGCAATAAGGGCCTGATTATCACCTCCGACGAGCCAGTGCAGGTCACCTATCGGCAAACGCCGGGACTCAATCAGGATATAGTGCCGCTTAAGTGCCGGGCTGCCTTGGGTTATTCGTTTTACGCCGGAAGCCAAACCCGCCTGACGACACAAAATGTTGCAAACGAGCGGCATTTTGTGGCGGTGATGGCTACGCAACCCAATACAGTCGTCACATTCCGAAGCCCCATTGCGTTCGACGGGGTCAATACGTTTCCGCTTTCGGTAACACTTCAAGACAACGAGACGTACATGCTGGCCTCGCGCCTGATCAACAACGGGGGGAACTCGGCTAATGAGTCGGTGGCGGGGGTGTTGATTACGTCGAACCAGCCAATAGTAGTGAATTCCGGTTCACAGCACACATCGCAACCGTACAGCGGTAACCGCGACGCAGGCATGGACCAACTCGTGCCAATCCGAACGACGGGCACGAGCTACGTGGCCATGCACAGCCAGAACACGACAAACAATTCGGACTATGTGTTTGTGATTGCTACCGAAAATAATACCACTGTTAGCATTTCGGGGCCATCGGCGGTGAGTGGAACGGCGGGGGTCTTGTCGACCACAACCCTCAGTGCAGGGCAGGTGTTCACGTACAACCTGCCCAACGTGCCGAACCGGGCCTATTCGATTACGACTGATAAGCGCGCCTACGTGTACCACGTGTCGTCGTATGCCGCCAACGAGTTTGGTATGGGTATTTTGCCCACGATTAACCCCTGTAACGGTAGTAAACGCATTGATTTTTACCGCACTACGGGTAGCTCGAACGATCAGGCCGTGGTCACGATTCCAACGGCGGGTTTGGCAAGCCTGACCTTTCGCGGGGCCGCCTACACTACCTATGGCACCGTGGTCGACAACATCACCATCGCGGGGGTGGCCCACAGTATTGTGAGTTTTCCTAACGGGAGTATTGCCCCGGCGGGCACGGTGAACACGCTTATCTCAACCGAGCGGTTTCATGTGGGCGTGGTGAGCAACACGGGCGGGGCAAGCACGGGCAACTTTGGGTTTTACTCCAATTACGAAGCCAAAGTCGACGTGCTGAACCCCGTCACGAAGCAACCCGACGACTTTTATACGGTGGCACAGGTGGTAGCGGGTGTTGCCACGCCCCACTGCCTTACGCTCACGAGTTGTGGCACCGACGACCGCATCACGGGCATCGTAAACGGCACCTACACGCAGGGAACTTCGTTTTCGGGGGCCTGTTTGTCCTACACCATGCGAGCAAACGCGCCCAAATGCGCCCGCGATACCATTCGGGTGCAGGTCGAGAACAACATCGGGCGGCAGGGAATCATCTGTCTTGAATTTGTCAACATCGACAATAACCTCATCACCAGTATTATCCCTGATAGCCCGGTGGTGTGTCAACCCGGTGGGCGGACCAACCTGACCATTGTGGCCGCGCAAACCGATAATGCATCGGGTGTTAATTATACGTATCAGACCATTACGCCTGATAAACAGATAATTAGCACCTCAATCGTGTCGGGGACGGCTACGGGCATTTATCGAATATCAGTCACCGACAGCAACGGTTGTCGCGACACGACCAACATCACGGCCCGCCCCGACACGGCTACCATCGGGTTTGGTTCGGGGCCAACTACGGTTTGCGCGGGGGCTACGGCAACCTACACCGTTACGAGTACGACCGGCACCTACGGCTGGTCGGTTACGGGCGGGACCATCCTTGCCGGAGGCACCCCCACGAGTAACAGCGCGACCATCCGCTGGACGAGTTCGGGCACCCTACGCACCACGATCACGAACAGTAACGGCTGTACGGCAGTGGCTACGCGGGCGGTCACGGTGCTGCCTGTGCCCACGCTGAGTAGTACCCAACAGAATCCGCTTTGCAATGGAACCTCGACCGGGAGTATCAATCTCGCGGTGGCAAGTGGTTCCTCGCCTTATCAGTTCCGCTGGAACACCGGGGCAACCACTGAAGATATTTCGGCCTTACCAGCCGGGGTATATTCCGTAACAGTAACCGATAAATTTGGCTGTACGCCCGTTGCCGGGCCACTCAGCGCAACCCTCACGAACGTAGCCGGGTTGTCGGCCACAACGAGCCGGACGAACCTGCTCTGTAATGGTGCCTTGACCGGAACAGCAGGCGTTACGGCAACCGGCGGCACGTTGCCCTACCGATATATATGGAGCAACGGAGTTACGACACAAACCGTAACGGGTTTGGCGGCCGGTTCGTACACCGTGACGGTGCAGGACGCCAACAACTGTACGCTTACGCAGGTGGTCTCGGTGACCCAACCAACAGCCATATCGCCCATACTGACTCGGACTAACGTGGCCTGCAACGGGGGCAGTACCGGGAGCCTGACGCTCACTGTTTCGGGCGGAACACCGGGCTACAGCTATCGTTGGAGTGATGGGACGCCGACTCAAAACCGCACGGGCCTCCCGGCAGGAGCGTATTCGGTGACCATTACCGACGCCAACGGTTGCACAGCCCTTGCTTCGACCCAACTCACCGAACCTCCGGCCCTTACGCTTGCGGCAACGGCCACTAATGTTCAATGCAACGGTGCCGCGCAGGGAAGCGTCGACCTGACCGTTTCGGGCGGGACGCCCATATACACCTATCGCTGGACTACAGGAGCCACCACCGAAGACCTGGGCAATCTAGCAGCGGGGGTGTATTCGGTTACGGCGACTGATGCCAACGCCTGTACCCGAACGCTGTCGGTAACGGTGGCACAGCCGTCGGCCATGACCCTGACGCTCAATCCCCAGAATCCAACCTGCGACGGTGGGAAAAACGGGGCTATCAGCACGAACCTCACGGGCGGAACGGTGCCGCAAAGCTACCGATGGTCAGATGGAGGCACGACGGCCACCCGGACGGGGTTGGCAGCCGGTACGTATTCCGTAACCGCCACCGATGCCAACGGTTGTATCGTTGTAGCCACGACTACGCTGGTCGCTCCCCCGGCCATCACAGCAACGGGTAGCGTGACTAATGTGGCGTGTTCGGGCGGAGCCACAGGTCGCGTTAATGTGTCGGCAAGTGGCGGCACGGGGCCGTTTGGTTATGTATGGAATACGGGGGCTACTACGCCCACAATCAGTAGCTTAGCTGTGGGTGAATACTCGGTGACGATTACTGATGCCAACGGTTGCCGCTTCGACTATGGGGCCACCGTTCTCCAACCGCGCCCGCTGTCGGTTACGGTACTGGCAACCAACGCGCCCTGTTTTGGCGGTTCGGGCAACATTACGACCGAAGTACGCGGAGGCACCGAACCGTATAGTTACCGCTGGAGCAACGGGGCTACCTCCCCAACTATTTTTGGTTTACCTGCGGGCACCTATCAACTGGTCGTCACCGACGCCAACGGCTGTACGGCCACCACCTCGGCTATAGTAAATCAACCCCCCGCTTTCGCCATTAACGCCATTGTTATGCCTGTGGGCTGCAATGGTAAGTCCGACGCGTCGATCAACGCGACCGTCGAAGGAGGCACCTCCCCCTATCAATATCGCTGGAGCACGGGAGCCACCACCGAGGACCTGAGCAACCTCCCCGCAGGCGTCTATTCACTAACCGTGACCGATGCGCAAAACTGTATTGAATCGGTATTTATCAACGTGCAGGAACCCCCACTCATGACCCTCACGAGCAGCCAAACAAACGTGGCCTGCTTTGGGGGTAGCACCGGGGCAATTGACCTCGGCGTATCGGGCGGTACCCAACCGTACGCCTACCAATGGGCCGACAACATAACAACGGAAGACCGGCTGAACCTACAGGCGGGCACGTTTCGGGTGGTAGTGACCGACAAAAATAGTTGTACGGCCACGCGTACAATGAGCCTGACGCAACCCACCGCACTAACCGTGATGCCTTCGGTGTCGGCGGTGTCGTGCAATGGCGGCAGTAACGGGGCCGTGGCTCTGAGTGTGTCGGGCGGGGTAGGACCGTACGGCTATCGTTGGGTGACAGGAGCAACGTCGCCAACGCTCAATGGCTTGATGACGGGCTTCTACTCGGCCACCGTCTCTGACGCCAACAGTTGTACGGTGTCGCTGTTGAATCAGATTACGCAACCCTCGGCCCTGACCGTTCGGACCACCCAACAGGACGCAACCTGCAACGGCGGCACGAATGGAGCCATTACTATAACTGTCTCGGGCGGAACACCCGGCTACCGGTATAGCTGGGCCGATGCTGTGACAACCCCAAACCGGACCGGCCTAAGCGCGGGCACCTACTCGCTGACTATTCTGGATGCTAACAACTGCGGACAGTTTCGGGCGTTTACCATCGGGCAACCTTCGGCTCTTTCGCTTGCGGCCACGGTTCAGCCCGTGGCCTGTGCAGGAGGCAGTACCGGGTCTATCAGCCTGAATCTGAGCGGGGGCGTTGGCCCTTACGACGTTCGCTGGAACGACAATAATACAGCCACCAACCGAACAGGCCTTGTGGCGGGCACGTATTCCGTTACGGCCACCGATGCCAATTTATGCACCCTAACCAGAACGTTCAGCGTTACGCAGCCCACGCCATTGGCGGCATCGGGCACAGTGCGCAACGTGTCGTGTGCGGGTGGCACAAACGGGACAATTAGCCTGACCGTTTCGGGTGGCACGTCGGGATACACCTACACCTGGTCGGGTGGGGTGGCGAATCCATCGGCGCAAAACCAGACGGGCCTTGCTGCTGGTCCTTACACGGTCTCTGTACAGGACGCCAACGGCTGTCAAACATCGCGGTCGTTCAGCCTGACCCAGCCTGAACCCCTGCGCGTTACGGCCCGCACGACGCCCGCGAGCTGTTTTCAGGGCACCGACGGAGCCACTATCCTTGAAGTGTCGGGTGGCACCCGGCCCTACGCATATGCGTGGCAGTCGGGGCAGTCGACCTCGGCAGTAAGCGGGTTAGCAGCGGGTGCGTATTCGGTAACCGTTACCGATGGTCAGGGTTGTGCAGAGGTTGTCTCGGCTTCGATTTCTCAGCCAGCCCTCATCACGATGATGGTGCGCCCCACACCCGCCCGTTGTAACGGCAGCATCGACGGAGCCGCCGACCTGAGTGTGTCGGGTGGCATTGCGCCGTACCGATTTGCGTGGACCACGTTGGCCGGTACGCCGGTCGCTACAACCGAAGACCTGTCGAACGTCCGGGCGGGTGCCTACGTGGTTACGGTAACGGATTTGAACAACTGCCCAGCCTCCATGACAGTTTCGATTGGGCAACCTTCGGCTCTGTCGCTCACCCTGCTCGGAACGAACAACCTATGCCCCAGTGACCTCACGGGGGCCATTAATTTGACAGTTACGGGGGGTATGCCATTTACAACGGGCACACCCTATACCTATCTATGGAACAACAGTTTTACGGATCGCAACATCGGCGATCTGATGCCGGGTAGTTATTCGGTTGTCGTCACCGATGCCAACGGCTGCACCGCCACGGGAAGCACATCGCTTACGGCTCCTCCGGCCCTGGTTGCCACGTTCTCAACCACAAACGTCAGTTGCGCGGGGGGCCGCAACGGGGCCATCGACCTGACCGTAACGGGGGGTGTTGCGCCCTACAGCTACACCTGGGTGGATGGATATGATATAATTGGGCCCTTTACGCAGGACCGAACCAACTTATCCGCAAACACCTACACCGTCACTGTTCGCGACCAAAACGGATGCCGAACGGATGTGGTCATTACCATTACCCAACCCACGGCTCTGAGCCTGTCGGGATCGACTACGGCTGTAAGCTGCAACGGCGGCAACACGGGAAGCCTCAGCGTAACGGCTTTGGGAGGCACACCTACCTATGCCTATCGTTGGAACACCCGCGACGGCGGACCGGGAGGTACATCGCCCACTCTGACTGCCCAACCGGCGGGTATCTACACGCTCACGGCAACGGACGCCAATCAGTGCTCAAGCGTTCTTACACTGACGGTTGCACAACCCCCGGCTTTATCTGTGACTGCACAAGCGGTGAACGTCTCCTGCGAGGGGGGCAGCAACGGCACAGCCAGCGTGACGGTTTCGGGAGGCCTACAACCCTACCGTTACCGGTGGAGCACGGGGGCCAGCACCTCCGCTATCACGGGTCTTGTCAAAGGCAATTACCAACTGGTGATTACCGACGCCAACGGGTGTACGATTGCCGCCAGCGTGGCCATCACTCAGCCGTTGACGCTCACGGCATCGGTGCTGGGCACGGACGCGCTCTGCTTCGGCGGGGCCACGGGCACCATCACCACCGAGGTCCGAGGGGGCACGCCTGCCTACACCTACCGCTGGAGCACGGGATCGACCAACCCCACGGCCCAGAGCTTAGCCGCCAGCAGCAGCCCCTACTCGTTAACCGTAACTGATGCCAATGGTTGCACAGCCCTGACGAGCACGACCATTGGTCAACCCCAGCCGTAATCGGGGTCAACCGCGCCTTATCGGTATCGCTGGTCAAATGGAGCCACGACCGAAGACGTATCAGGACTGGTATCGGGCATTTACTCGGTGACGGTTTTAGACCGTAACGACTGCCCCGAGAGTGTGACTATCAACGTGAGTCAGCCGGGGAGCCTGAGCGTGGGGGTGAGCAGCTTGAGCCTGACCTGCTTCGGCAACCAGACTGGAGCCGTGAGTGTGACGGCTCGTGGGGGCAGTTCGCCCTACCGCTACGTGTGGGCTGACAACGGGTTGGCCTCCCCGGCCAGCACCTCGGCCCGCACGGGCCTGCCCTCGGGTAGCTACTCAGTAACCGTCATTGATAACAACGGCTGTGCGGAGGTGCGGAGCGTGAACCTGAGCCAGCCCACGGCTTTGAGCGTGGTCTCGTCGGTGACGGCGGTGGCCTGCCAGGGGGGCAGCACGGGCGTTTTGAGTGTGAGCGGGCAGGGGGGCACGTTGCCCTACGCCTATCTATGGAGCACGGGCGCAACCACCAGTCGGATAGCCAGTTTGCCCACGGGCAGTTACTCGGTAACGCTGACCGACGGCAACGGCTGTTCCATCTCGGGGACGTATTCGGTCACGCAACCCACGAGCCTGAGTTTGTCGGGATCGACCACGGCGGTGGCCTGTAACGGGGGCACCACCGGGGCGGTGAGTTCGACCGTTTTGGGCGGCACGTTGCCTTATGATTTCCGCTGGAATACGGGGGCAACCACTGCCTCAGTTGCCAGCCTACCGGCGGGCTTGTACTCGCTGACGGTCACGGACGGCAACAACTGCCGGGCCACGTTAAGTTTGTCTATTGTTCAACCCACCGCCTTGAGCCTGACGGGTTCAACCACCGCCCTGCGCTGCAACGGTGACCGGTCGGGTATGGCTCGCGTGGTCGCGTCGGGCGGAACTCAGCCCTATAGGTACAACTGGAGTACCGGAGCAACTGCTGACCAGGTTAGCAGCTTAAGCGCGGGTGTGTACTCGGTGACGGTGACCGATGGCAATGGCTGTTTTAGGGTGCAGTCGCTGACGGTGAGCCAGCCCACGGCGTTGAGCCTGAGCACGACGCCGGTCAATATTCTTTGCCACGGAGCCAACACGGGTAGCATCAGCAGCACCCTCACGGGGGGCACGCCCATTTATTCGTACGTGTGGAAC
>RDXN01000001.1 GCA_004292855.1 Cytophagales bacterium | reverse complement strand
GGAGAAAACGATAGAAAGTTCGGAGGCCATGCTCCGAATTGCCTTCATTTCCATTATCATCAACCGATTCGCCAAATAAGCTAACAAAACATACTCTAAAGGCGGTGTGGGAATCAATGTAATCAAATCAATCACACGAATCACAGTTCAGAATACTTTCAGGATCAGGGCAAATGCTCAAATAAAACGCTCGGTCATGAAGCGAGCAAACGCCGGGGAAATCGCCCCGCTTGCCTAGCATGTCGGTCATGAGTTGGAAGTGCAAATGAGGGGGCCAATCGCCATTTTCGGGAAACGGACCGATTTGGGCGATTGGCTCCCCTTTTTTTATGGCTTTTCCTTCAAACAATCCTTCCAGTGAGGTTCGGGTTAGGTGCCCATACAAGCTAGACAGGGGCTTTCCATCGACCTCATGTTGCAGGATAATGGTTGGGCCGTAGTCCCCAAAATTATTGTTATCCTGAAAGCTATGCACAACCCCATCCATCGGCGCATACACGGGCGTTCCGGCCTCCGCCCACAAGTCGACGCCGAGGTGAATTTCGCGCGGTTGAGCTTCGGTTTGGTTAAAGTGTTCGCTCCGGCGGTATATTACGCGGTGTTCGTTGTAGCCGCCGATGCCCACGTCGGCCCCAACTTCGCGCAGCTTGCCAAACACATAGTCGGTGAAGGTAGCCGTGTTCGTTAAATCAAGTGGGGGTTGGCGATTGGGGTCAAGGTCGGGGTTGGTGGCGGAGAAATCGAGGGGGATGGTGCGGGCTGAATCGCGACGGAGGAGTATATTTACGAGCATTTCTGTTTCGTTTACCGTCTAAGGTAGCCATGTGCTACGTTGTTCACCAAACTTCATCTGATTTTATTTCTCTCTGAATGGAAGCTACGGCGTCGAAAACCGCTCCCTCTTCGGGCACCCTTTTTGGGCACCCCTACGGCCTATTTGTCTTGTTTTTCACCGAAATGTGGGAGCGGTTCAGCTACTACGGTATGCGGGCCATCCTGCTCCTGTTCCTTATCGACAACGTGCGGGGCGGCTTGGGCCTTACCGAAGCCGAAGGAGCAGCCATATATGGCATTTACACCTCATCGGTTTACCTGCTCACGCTCCCCGGCGGCTGGATTGCCGACAACCTCATCGGTCAACGCCGGTCTATTCTATACGGTGGTATTGTGATTATGCTGGGCCATATTATCCTGGCCATTCCGTCGGGGGCATCCGTGTTTTATCTGGGCTTGGCAACCGTTGCAGTCGGTACGGGCCTGTTGAAATCGAACATTAGCAGCATCGTAGGTGAATTGTACCCCGAAGGCGGGGCGCGGAAAGATGCCGCTTTTTCGATCTTCTACATGGGTATCAACGTCGGATCGCTGTTGGGCATCTCTCTAGTCGGCTATTTGGGTCAGAAGGTTGGTTGGCATTACGGATTTGGGGCCGCAGCCATTGCAATGGCCTTGGGTATCGTCACGTTTCAGCTATTTGGCGGGCGGTACTTAGGTCAGTACGGTAACTATGTGGCGCATACGCCCGGCGAAACACAAAGCACCTCAAATCGCCCCATTTTAATCTTTGTGGCCGCCATTGTGCTTCTTATTGCAGGTCTGCAACTGACGGGCATTCTCGACCTGACTACGGCACAGGGCCTTGCCAGAGCGATGGGCACCATCATTTCACTGATTGCTGTTGGTTATTTTATATACCTGATGGTTTCCGGTGGGCTAACTACCGTGGAGAAAAAGCGGGTGGTTGTCTTGTTTATATTCTTTCTGGCGTCGGCTGTGTTTTGGGCGGGTAATGAGCAGCAGGGTTCTTCTTTACAAATCTTCGCCGAACGCCACACCGACCTGGTGTTCTTCGGTTGGCCTATTCCATCGAGTTGGTTTCAGAACCTGAACCCGGCATTTATCCTAATCTTCTCGCCCGTGCTGGCCTCGCTGTGGGTATTTTTGGCTAACCGCAAGATCGACTTCCCCGTACCGGCCAAGTTTGCGGTATCATTGCTTTTGTTAGGTTTAGCTTACGTCGTGATGGTTCTCGGGTCAAACATTGCGGTTACGGGCGTTCGGGCGTCGTCGCTATACCTCTCCTTCACGTACTTGTTCTTTACGCTCGCCGAACTATTTCTGAGTCCGGTAGGATTGAGTGCGTTTTCTAAACTAGCCCCCAAACGCTTCACAAGTCAGCTAATGGGAGTTTGGTTTATCGGCTCGTCGCTAGGCAACTTGGTAGCTGGTTTGTTAGCAGGCGGCTTCGACGAGAGTAATGTGGGTCAAATGCCCGGCTTGTTTCGGAGCGTGGCCATCTTTGCGCTCGTAGCCGGGGGCATTATGCTGCTATTCGTCAAACCCCTGAAACGCTGGATGGGGGGCATACAGTGAACAGAGATCAGCCAACAGCTATCGATAAACTGATCACTGTTGGCTGTTCGTTGTTCACTGACCGCCGGCCTTTTTAGCTTTGTAGCCTTTTGCCATGAGCCACGCGAGCACTTTATCGCGGTGGTCTCCCTGAATTAACATCTCGCCGTCTTTCACTGAGCCGCCTGACCCACAGGCGGCTTTTAGTTGTTTACCAAGCTCGGCGAGGTCGGCGTCTGCACCGACAAATTCGCGCACGCTCGTAACCACCTTGCCCCCGCCCATACGCACAAGCCAGATTTTAAGGTTCTGTTGCGCTGGAATTAATGTTTGGGCTTCTGGCTGATCGTCAGACTGATATTCAAAATCAGGGTTAGTAGAATAGATCACCCCGGTCCGGTTTTTCTTGCTCATGTTGGAATTCACGTTTACCGTTGTAGGTTGCAGGCTTGCCGCAAAAGTACGCCCGTAACCGTAATGAATCACCCCCACGACCGACTCTTCAAAGCCACCTTCTCCGACCCTGACGTGATGGCGTCGTTGATTGAAGACTTATTCCCTCGCGACTTAGCTGTGTCTTGAACCCCTAAAAGTGAGCCAGTGAAAAATAGAGTAAAAACCTTACTTTTCACGGTAAACAAAAGGGAAATGAAAGCGAACCGATTCACCGAA
>RDXN01000060.1 GCA_004292855.1 Cytophagales bacterium | reverse complement strand
CTGTTAGTTCTTGAAACGATTCGTTCATGATCTTGGTAGTTGGGGAACTCCAAGATAAGACAGACTCTCGGTTTTATCCTATCCAAAACGTACTCTTAGTGAAGAGAGAAAAATCATAGTACATCTTCCATTAAACTACTCAAAAGAAGGTGACAAAAAATATCCCGTTATGTATGTTTTAGATGCAAGTAAGTTAGACTTTGATATCTCAGATAGGTTATTTGCATATTCTTCCGCAGGTATAATTCCTGAATGTATTGTTGTTGGTCTAATGAATAATAAGGGTAAACGTGAATTGGATTTGACTCCACCTTTTATGCAAACCGAAGTTGATTCTGTTACCAGTCCATTGGGAAAAGGTGACCTGTTTCTAAAATTTATGGAAACTGAACTTATGCCCTACATTGAAAGCAGCTATCGGACATCAGGTTATAAAACTATTACTGGACACTCTCGGTCAGGGTTATTCGTGCTTTACACATTGATTGAAAGACCTAAATCGTTCAATGCCAGATTTTGTTACAGTACTCCTGCATGGCGTTTTGACGACCTGATAATAAAAAAATTAGAATTATCATTAAAAAATCAAGAAATTGATACAGGTTATTTATTTCTAAGCGTGGGCGAAGATGAAAATCCTAATATCAAAGGAAGTTTTCAAAGATTGAATGCAGCACTTAAAAGAGAAAATAAAATAAAATTTGATACTTATATGGCTCCGTTAGCAGACCATCAAACGAACCCCATTTTTAGCATTGGGAAAGGAATAACCAAATGGGCAGAATATCTTAAAAAATAGAGTTTGGATACTATTGCAGAACAAAAACGAACGCAGAACATGGGTTTGTGGGGGTAGCACAACAAAAAAGGAGCAAACTAGATCTGCCCCTTCTTCTCATAATACTTACAGAAATCTGTTAACGCACACATCTCGCATTTGGGCGAGCGAGCCACACACACGTATCGCCCGTGCAGAATAAGCCAATGGTGCGCCTGTGGCACCAACGCTTTCGGAATATGCGCCACCAACGCCTTTTCAACCGCCAACGGCGTAGTTGTTGTCAGGGGGGCTAACCCCAACCGGTGCGACACCCGAAACACGTGCGTATCGACCGCCATCGTCGGCTCGTTATACACCACCGACAGAATTACATGGGCTGTTTTCCGGCCAACACCAGGCAGCCGCTGTAATTCGGCAAGAGTTGCCGGGATCTCTCCCCCAAAATCGCTCATCAGCATCCGCCCCATCCCGACCAGGTGTTTGGCTTTATTGTTCGGATACGACACCGAACGAATATACGTAAACACCTCCTCGACCGATGCAGCCGCCAACGATTCGGCTTCGGGGAAGCGGGCAAATAGAGCTGGCGTAATCTGATTGATTCGCTTGTCGGTACACTGCGCCGACAGAATAACGGCCACTAGCAACTCGAATGGGTTGTTGAAATTCAACTCGGTCTGAACCTCCGGGTAGTGCGTCGTGAAGTAATCAATGAAACGGCGGAAACGTTCTTTTTTCAGCATAAAAAATAAAGGTCCAGACAAACGGATAAAACCGTTTGTCTGGACCAAAGATACAGCAAAACCCGACGCTCGGAGTGGCCTACGCCAACATGCGAGACGCCGGGTTCGGCGGGTACGATCTTGAATAATTTAGGATGTTGTCGAGGGTCGAGGGGCGGGGCTGACGTTCAATTTTGTCCATCAGTGACCGGAGTTCGAGCGTATCCATGAATTGAGTCATCAATTCTGGGTCCGACATCATGGCGTCTTCGATACAGAGATTCTCTTCCGTAGAAGTCTCTTCGTAGACATACCGAATTACATCATCGTAAGTAAAGGTTTTTATCATAGCTCGGCGAACGTTTGCTCAGTTGCTTGCGCAGATTGATCAGCGCATAACGCATACGTCCCAAAGCTGTGTTGATACTGACACCGGTTGCATCGGCAATTTCTTGGAAACTCATTTCCTCGTAATGCCGCATAATGAGAACCTGTCGTTGCTGTTCCGGCAATCGCTGGATCAGTTCGCGCAAATGCTCGTGTGTTTCCTGCCGAATCTGCATTGACTCAACTGAGTCTTCGGCAAACTCAAGCGTATTGAACACATTGCTTCCGTCTTCAAACACCACATTGGGGTAGCGTTTATCCTTGCGGAAATAGTCAATAGCCAAGTTGTGAGCAATTCGGATAATCCAGGGGAGGAATTTGCCTTCTTCATTATACCGACCCGACTTAATGGTGTCTACGGCCTTAATGAACGTGTCCTGCATCAAGTCTTCTGCCACATATTGATCTTTAACGATCAGATAGATGGTTGTGTATATCTTAGACTTGTGTCGGTTTACTAATTTGGCAAAGGCACTTTCACTACCACGGATGTACAGAGAAATCAACTCACTGTCTGTTACCTGGGTTTTTTCCATTTTCAGTAAGACAATTAGGTAACGTAGAGTGTTCTCTCGATAGTGTGTGCGCGTTTAAGTTTTTTGTAGCGAATGAAGAAATCTTGAATCAAAGTAACCAACAAAATACGTACCGCGCAATAGACCTGCTAAATAATTTTTTCAGGCCACAATTATTTAATAGAAAATTTGGTCGATGCCATCAATACAAAATCGGTCAAAAACTCAACCCAAATGCCTGATTTTGAGAAAATTTTGCATTTTCTGGCTACCTAATTTCGCAGACCTATATACGTACGAAATTGTTTCACGAATAGACGTATATCACAGAAAAATTTTGTGCGATTTGAGGAATGGCCTCATTTTTGCCCACTCAATCGACCTGTAATGCACACCCTCCAATCACTATTTTTCCTCCTGATTCTGGGATTATCCGGCCCTTTTCAGTCGTCTTGTGGGGCACAGGCATTGCAACGATTTGCGTTCGGGCGGGGCCTGATGGGTACGCAGTTTAGAGTTATTCTCTTCGCTCCCGACAGCCTGATCGCTCAAGCCGCTTACAGTCAGGTTTCGGCCCGCATGGATACGCTCAATCAAATTATGAGCGACTATCTGGACGGCTCCGAGATTAATCGCTTGTCCGAAACGAGTGGGTTGGGGCGATGGGTTGCCGTGTCGGCTCCGTTATATGCAGTTCTCCAGAAAAGTTATCAGCTAGCCCGGCTTTCTAACGGTCGTTATGACCCAACCATTGGTCCACTCTCGCAACTTTGGCGACGGGCGGTGCGCCAACGAACGTTCCCGCCCTCCCGCGACCGTCGACACGCCCAACTCGCTGTTGGCTATCGACTTATGCAACTCGACTCAACCACGCGTTCGGTGCGTTTACTGAAGCCCAATATGCGGCTCGACGTGGGGGGAATTGGGCAGGGGTTTGCCGTCGACGAAGCCGCCGAGGTGCTGCGGGCTGCGGGTATCTATTCGTTTTTGCTCGATTTGGGGGGCGACATACTGGCGGGATCTCCCCCACCCGACCGCCCCGAAGGCTGGCGCATTAATGTGGGTTCGGGCACGAACACGCGCCCTGACCCAGCAGACACCCTTGTAGTACTGCTCCGAAACGCGGCCATTACAACTTCCGGCGATACGTATCGACATCTGGACTTGAATGGCAAGCGGTACTCGCACGTAATGAATCCACGGTCGGGGTTGGGATTGCGGCATTTTGTGCGGGTGACCGTCATGGCCCCCGAAGGCTACCGCGCCGACGCGCTTACAAAGGTGTTCAGCGTGGCTAAACCAAACGCCCGAAAACGGCTGATCAGGCGGTTTCCGGGCGTGCGGGTTTGGGTATTAGAAAAACGTCGTATTTACACCGTCAACGTCTTTCCTGGTACGGCGACGGGGTAAAACCCATCGGGGCCAGGCAACAGCTTGGGTTTGGCGTCCCAGGCGAGGGTTTCGGGGAAGAGGTCGATCTGTGAGTTAAGAGCTTCGTCCCACTTGACCATTTTGCCCGAATAGGTCGCCATGCGGCCCATGATAGCCGTCATGGTGCTTTTTGCTCCGTTTTCGGCATCGGCAAATTTATATTCCCCTTTGGCAATAGCCGCAAACAGTTCGTTATGTTCGATCTGGTACGGGTCACCATCCGGTTTTTTAGGATCGTTTGGATGCGTGTACAGAGCCGCTCCTTTGTGTGTCTTCAGAACCGTGTTTCTGCCAAATGAATCGATGCGGCCCTTCGTGCCTACAAACTGCTCATCGACTTTGCTATAGGTACCTTCGTAATGGCGGCACTGACTGTTGATAGTCGTACCATCCGCATACACAAAATCGACAACGTGGTGATCGAAAATTTCGCCGTGTTCTTTGCTATTGCGCACCTGACGCCCGCCCGTGCCCTGAGCCGAAACAGGATAGCCGCGCTTCACCCAGTTGGCCACGTCGATATTGTGTACGTGTTGTTCGGTAATGTGGTCGCCACAAAGCCAGTTGAAGTAATACCAGTTCCGCATCTGGTATTCGAGTTCGGTTTGCTCGGGTTTGCGTGGGTTCATCCAAACGCCCCCGCTCACCCAATACACGCTCCCACCCACAATGTCGCCCAATGCGCCGTCGTGAATACGCTTGATTGCCTCGCGGTAGTTGGGCTGGTAGTGTCGCTGTAAACCCACCACCACGTTCAGTTTTTTCTTTTTGGCTTCTTCGGCAGCCGCCAACACCCGCCGGATGCCGGGGGCATCGGTCGCGACGGGCTTCTCCATAAAAATCTGCTTGTTTTGCCGAACAGCCTCTTCAAAATGGCCCGGACGGAAACCAGGGGGCGTTGCTAGAATCACAACATCGGCAAGGGCAATAGCCTGCTTGTAGGCATCCAGCCCAACAAACTGACGCTCTTTGGGCAAGTCCACTTTCTGGGCGGCATCGGGGCGTTTCATCAGCGTGTTATACGCGATATCGACCCGATCCTGAAACGCATCAGCAATAGCCACAACCTTCACATTTTGTTTGGTATTGAGTGCTTGTTGTGCCGCGCCCCTGCCGCGTCCTCCGCAACCAATCAGGGCAACCTTGATTGTATCGTCGACTGAGGTATGATACCCTGCCGCACGAACGCTAAACGGAAGTTGTGCCAATAGAGCACCGCCGGTTATCAAACCTGAAGTTTTCAGGAAGCCGCGCCGGTTGGCGGCTGTGTCGAACTGTGTATTAGCCATTGGAAAGTTGACGTATGCCGGTTGTGTTTGTTCAGGAAAGCCAATAGAGGTTTTTTTTTACCCGTTGGCTTCAGCCAACGGCAAAGAGTGTAAAGTCCCTGCGGGACTGCAACGCGGGTGAGCTATATTACCGGTTAGCGCAATCCCAGACGAGTCGACGCCCTGACACAAATGAGAAGACAACGACCTTTCCTTTCATAAGGTTTCCACCTCAATGATCGCCACTTTATCGAGCGGGCCGTAGAGGTGGGGAAACAGTTCGTTGTTGGGAGCGGGTTCGTATTTCAGGTCGGCGGTGAGCTTGTCGGGGTCCACATGGAGCAGCATCAGGTCGGGCACGTTTTGGTAGTACCGATCCAGCACACCCGCTACCTGATGCGCTTCGGAGAGGTGAATGAACCCCTCGGTTTGCAGGCTGTCGGCCTGATAGGTCGCTTCTGTGGCCTGTTGTTGCCAGTCGGCGCGGGTGGTAATGTGGTAGATCATAGTCATTTGCTAAAAACTTGCGCAAGTTAGAAAGCTGCAAGTCGGGTTAGCTATCCTACCAAGGACGAAAGCTGACTTTTTTGAAGAATTTACTTTGTGCCCGGTCTGCCCTTTTACAAAGCCAATTCATACCGCTGTTCGCGAACGACGGGTCCCCAGGGAGCGGTGGGTTCATCCTCGTGAGTTAGCACGAAGCCAGATCGTCCATAAAGTCGGTGCGCTATCAGTTGGTCGTTGGTAGTGAGCAGATACACAGAATCGAAGCCCCGTTCACGACAAAAATCCAGAGCCAATCCTATCAGGTATTTCCCCAGGCCCCGCCCCCGGTACTGTTCGTGCAACAAAAACCAGCGAAGTTGCCCGCAGTTTCCGGGCCGCCCCACGATGGCAATACACCCCACGAACTGCCCGGCATCTTCCACCATCCAGAGCCGGTCGTTTTGGCGGTTGTAGGCAATAACAAACTCGCCCATCGTGCGGGCCACGTAGCCCTCAAACCGGTGGTCGTAATCAAATTCGGGTTTGTACCAGCGGGCATGGTGGGTCACAACAAGGCCAATATCGCCGGGTTGCAGGTCGTGCCGGATGATGAGGGTTGGTGGTAGATGTGTTGGTGTCATAGCCGTACCTCCATCTGAATGTTGCAGCGGTCGTAAGGAGAGGGTTCGCCAACAATTTTCTGAAATCCCAGCTTGTGGTACAGTGTAATGGCGGGTTTCAGTTTTGTATTACTCTCCAGAAACACCGACATGGCCCCCAGTTCGCGGGCTTTTTTCAGACAGGCCTGCCCCAACAAAAAACCGATATGCTTGCCTTTTGCCCGCTCGGTAACGGCCATTTTGGCGAGTTCGTAGCGGTCGTCACTCATTTTGATGAGGGCGCAGGTGCCTACCACTTCGCCCCGGTATTTGGCCAGGTAGATGTGGCCACCGGGTTTAAGAATTTTCTCGTCGGGGTGATCGAGGGCGAGATTGTCGCTCTCTTCGAGCCTGAAGAAACGAGTGATCCACTCGTGGTTCAGGTTGCGAAAATCGTTGTGGTATTCGGGTGTATAGTCGAAAATTTGTACCTCTTGCCGCTCACGGAGTTTGCGTTGCTCCCGAATGCGTTCGCGCAGGCTTTTCTGGTCGAGCAGGTACTCCATCTCGGCAATGGCCCGGAACAAATCGAATTGCGACTCGCGCTGTAATTGCTCTACGGCGGCCTCTACGTCGGCCAGTTGCCCTTCCAGCGCAGGCAGCATGCCCTGTGCTTTGGCCGAGAGCCGCAGATGACTGCACCGAGCGTCGGTGTTGCTCTTTTCGGTTTCGAGCATATCCTTCTTAACCATCTCTTTCACAATCTGACTCACCGACGCATGGCTATGGCCAATCCAGTCGGCAATTTCGGTAGTGGTTAGCCCTCCCTGAACCTCGCCGTTCTTTTTCCAGATGGCGTACAAAACCGGAAACCAACGCGGCTCCATCGGAATACCGTTATCAGCATACACGGCCCGGTTCTCATCGGTGAATAGCTCGGCAAGCCGCCGAAGCCGACTACCCATCGCCATTTTACCCATTTCGTCGTAAATCGATGTCATTATAAAAGCATTTGTGTAAGTACTTACGCAAAATAAATTATTCTATGCGTCAGAACAAATCAGTGGTAAAAAAACTTTTTCTACGACCGTTGATTGGGTGTGTGGTTCAAAGCCAGATAAAACGCAATCAGATACACAACCTGCGTGGCCACGGTAGGCCAGTCCATTTTCAATGAAGACCCAAACATAAGGGCTGTCATGAGCATACCACCGGCAAAGTAGCCCCATCGGCCAAACGGCCCGCCAATCAAAATGGCCAATCCAATCAGAATTTCGGCAAAGGTCAGCCCATACAAAAACGGATAGGTGAGCCACTCAGGCAGCAGAGTGTTTTTGAAACCTGCGGCCAGTTTTTCCACATTGAGGGGCAAATCGGGTAAGCGCACGGCTCCGTGAAGGAGCATATTGACACCGAGGCCAATACGAAGAAGTAAAGCGGCCAATTGGCCGTTTGTAAGACTGTTATTCATACCGACTAGTTCAATTCATTGATGCCCCTACAACGGAGCGTCTCAATCGGCTAGCCAACAAAAGTTATTAAATGGCAAGGGGGGGGCTTGGAGCACGAAACAAGCCACGCGCAGGTGACAACCCTATGCTCCGAGCTCCCAGCCCCTTGCCATTCAAAACCCGAAATCTTTAATCGGCTTGATGTCGTAGTAGGCCCGAATCTCTTCTGGTGAGGGCGTTTTCACGGGTCGGACGATACGGAAACCGCAGAACGAAGCCGATGTCATCCACCAGTCGGATTTGGGGCTTTGGGGGTCGATCACTTTCCAGGCTGGGTCCGAAGGCAAGCGGGCTGCCGACCGGAGCGCGGGCGCGTCGTCGTCCCACGAGCCACCCCGCGTGGTGTTGGGGTAGAGTTTGATGGTAGGCGCGTAGGGTTCGTTTACCTTGCCGCCTGCTTTGAGGGCATAATAGTTGGAAATATACTGATCCTTAGTCCACTCCACCACATTGCCGTGCATGTCGTGCAGACCCCAGGGGTTTGGCTTTTTGGTGCCGATTTTCTTGTAGCCGCCCCCGCTGTTCACTTTGAACACGCCATATTGCGTCAACAGTTTGGGGTCGGCCCCGAACGAGTAGGGTGTTTTAGTATTGGCCCGGCAGGCATATTCCCACTCGGCTTCGGTAGGTAGGCGATAAAAAAGCCCCGTTTTGTCGTAGAGCCACGCGCAGAATTTGATGGCCGCGTACTGGGTCATGTTGATGGCCGGGTACCCAGCCCGCCCCATCCCGAACGACATGTCGACGTACGACGGACTGGGGCGCGTACTGGCGTCGGTCTTGCTCAAATCGGCTCCCTCGGGGTAACGAGTCGCCATTTCTTTTTCTATATTCTTGGTCGTGAACAGGTCGTAAATGTCCCACGTAACCTCAAATTGCCCCATCCAGAACGGCTCAATAGCGACCTTGTGAACAGGCCCCTCGTCGGGTTTACGGCCTTTTTCGGTAACCGGACTACCCATCATAAACGCCCCGCCCGGAATAGCCATCATCGGGTAAGTTTGGTTGCTACCCGAAATAGCCTGCGTGTACGACTTGTGTTCGGTAGCGATGGGCGTCTGCGCGAAAAGCGGAAAAGCGAACGAATGAAGGAGCGTAAGAGTGAGTATGGAGCGAAGCATAACGTGATTATAAATGGGCCGTGTACTCAAGTATTGTCTTAGGCGGCACCACATGCACGGCCTGAATACCGAGTACGGCAGCGGCAGCAATGTTGGCCGCGTTATCGTCGAAAAAAGCGGTTTCGGCGGCCGCTATACCTGTTTCCCGCAACACATAGTCGTAAATATCGGGCGCAGGCTTAGCCATCCGAATCTCGTGCGACAAAAATACCCGCTCAAACAGATTGGGCAAGGCGGGCCGGTCCAGAGCCATCAACATCTGGTTCACCTGCCGAATATGAATGGCATTGGTGTTACTCAACAGAAATAGCCGATACCGCCCGCTCGCCTTCAACTCCAGAATCCGGTCCACGCGCTCCACCGGCAGGTCGAGCAGGATGGTGTTCCAGGCCGTGTCGATGATCTCGTCGGTCCAGGCCTCGTTGGTGGGTAAGTCGTGTTGTTGCATCAGTTGGCGAACGCCCTGCCGGAAACCGTCATCATCGACCAGGCCCGTTTCGTATTGGAGCCAGAGATTGTGTTGTTTCCAGAGGGCCGTCACCTCCTCAACGGGCAGGCCCGCGAGTTCGGCGAAGTTGCGGATTGGCGCGCCCATGTCGATGGGGATAATCACGTCGCCGAGGTCAAAAATCAGGTTTTTCAGCATGGTATTGGGGTGCATTAGGTCGCTACGCGACGATAGGGCAACTCAGAACCCAAAGTTACAGTTAGATTTGCAGAGAGCACACACGAACGCTATGGCAAGGTTAACCGTCAAGAACGTCGGCCCGATTCGGGAGGCCGATTTCGAGGTCAAAAAGTACACGGTTTTTATCGGCCCGCAGGGGTCCGGCAAAAGCACGCTGGCAAAGTTGATTGCGATTGGGGGGGATGAGGAGATTTGGGCTGACAAAAACCCTACACTTTATACTGCATCAGGTGATTTCTTAGGAAAATATGGGCTTTGGGACTATATCTTGCCTTCCAAATCTTCGTTTCTATTCGCAGAAAAAGGGCAGTATTCAGTAGTGTACGGAGAAACTGAAACTGCTGAATGGACTTTGTGGATGGAGCCTTCAAATTCAGACAATAATTTAGATACCGCCGTTTTTACCCCTAATTTATATATCCCAACTGAACGGCATATTTTCCCTTTACTTTCCGATGCTATTTGGAGCCTGCTAGGGGCAAAGATTAATCTACCCGAATCTGTAAAGGCCTTTGGTGCTGAGTTTGAGCAAGCTCGCAATACAAGTAGCCAACTCCAAATTCCTTTTCTTAATATACACTATCGTCGCGAAAACGGACGGGATTTTGTCTATTATGCTCATGAGAAAGCGGTTCCATTGGCTAATAGTGCCAGCGGCTACCAAGCCGTTGTTCCCTTGCTCGTCACCGTCGAACATCAACGGGAGCATTGTGGTGACAGCCGTTTCATTATCGAAGAACCCGAGCTCAATCTGTATCCCACGGCCCAGAAAGACTTGATTTATAACCTCGTGAGCGGTCTTGACCCCAAAAAGGCTTATGGAGGTACAGAGTGGGTATTCACAACCCACAGCCCATATGTACTGAGTGCGCTTAATACGCTTATGCTGGCGTATAAGGTAGCCCATCAAAGTGAAGAGAACCGGACCAAAGTGGAGGCTATTATTCCGGCCCGGCACTGGATCAATCCCGACGATTTCGCAGCGTATTACGTAGACGAGGGAACCGTGAGAAGCATCATAAACCCCAAAACTGGCTTGATTTCGGACAATGAGTTGGATGATGTGTCGGAAGATTTGGCGGGCGAGCAGGACCAATTATTAGAACTCTACCGCAGCTTTTTACATGCTTGATCAGATCACTGCTACTTTCCCTCAAACACTGGAAAAGGGTTGCCTCCAAACACTGACCCAAACTGAGTTTTGCATTTTTGATGCCGCTGATAAACGTTGTTACATTCAAACGGACCCAAGCGGCACGAGGCATTTTACGGTTGAGAACCCAAGTGAGCGACCAATCCATTTTTTGGCTATCGACAAATGTCTGTTCATGGACGATCAAAAAGGGCTAAAACGTTGCGATTTCGCCGTGTTCGATGCCAAAACGTTTTGCTTTGTCGAGATTAAAGAGACAGAGAGTGCCACGCAACGGTCGGTGCTAACGCGGGACGCAAAAACACAACTCAAAGCAACGATTGAGTTATTTCGGGATCGGATGACATTCACAACCCGATTTGTGGAGGCCCATCTGTGTGTAGGCGACTACTCCACTCGCCCTGCACGATTGACAAACGATCTTAATGAGCAAATAGAATTTGCCGAGTTAGGAGCCAAACTGTATCGCGGCAACTCCAAACGTTTCGCCTGATGTTCACTATCGACCTCTCCGAAAAAGTTGTTTTGTTAACCGGCTGCACGTCGGGGATTGGGTTGGGCATTGCCCGGCAGTTTGCGCGGGCCGGGGCCTCGCTCGCGGGTTGCGGGCTGGAAACTCCCGAACAAGCGGGTGAGTTTTTTGAGATTGTCCGGCAGGAGTCGAGTCAGGAGCCGCTGTATGTACAGGCCGATGTTACAAAACCCGACGACCTCGCACGATTTGTTGGGGCAACCATCGCGCAGTTTGGGCGGATTGATGTGCTGGCTTCTAACGCGGGCACCAATGTGTTTGCCGGGGCCGAAGCCTGCACCGAGGACGAATGGGACATGAACCTAAACCTGAATCTGGCCTCGCATTGGCGGCTGGCGCGGCTGTGCAAGCCCTGTCTGGAAACCGCTCCGGGTGGGGGTGTTATTGTGGTCAACGCGTCGTGCCACGCCTACAGCAGTATTGCGGGGTGCTTCCCGTATAACGTAGCCAAAACGGCTCTGATGGGCTTGGTTCGCAGCCTGACGCTCGAATGGAGTCCGGCGATCCGAACGGTGGGGGTGGCACCGGGCTTCATCGACACCCGCCTGAACGAAGCCTGGTTTAACACCTTCCCCGACCCTGCCGCCGAACGCGCCCGCACCGAAGCCCAATTCCCCATGCACCGGCTCGGCACCCCCGACGAAATCGGCGGGTGGTTCGTCTTTCTCAGCAGCGACTACGCCCGCTTTGCCGCCGGACAAACCTATTTGATCGACGGAGGCCGCAACGTGGTCATGATGTAATTATTCTATAACAACCCCCATCGAACAGAACTTGTCGATGCGCTGGTTGACGCGCTCCTGTGGGGAGAGTGCATTTAGTTCGTCCAGAGTTGCCAGGATCGTGTTTTTCAGGATCTCAGCCATTTCGTCGTGGTGCGTGTGGGCACCGCCGAGGGGTTCCTCCACGATTCCGTCGATGAGTCCGGCCTTTTTCATGTCGCGGGCCGTGGGCTTCATGGCTTCGGCGGCTTGCTCTTTATAGTTCCAGCTACGCCAAAGGATGGTCGAGCAGTTTTCGGGCGAAATAACGGAGTACCAGGTGTTTTCGAGCATCAACACGCGGTCGCCGATGGCAATGCCCAACGCTCCACCTGATGCGCCCTCGCCGATGACAATGCAGATCACGGGCACCTTCAGCATCATCATCTCGCGCAGGTTGCGGGCAATAGCCTCCCCCTGTCCGCGCTCTTCGGCTTCGAGGCCCGGAAACGCGCCGGGCGTGTCGATCAACGTGACAATTGGCTTATTAAACTTCTCGGCTAACTGCATCAGGCGCAGGGCTTTGCGATAGCCTTCGGGGTTGGGCATCCCGAAGTTTCGGTGCTGCCGCTGCTTGGTATTTCGGCCTTTTTGCTGCCCAATAAACATCACGGTTTGGCCGGTGCCGTCGCCCCGGCTGATCTCGCCAAAACCACCTACCATAGCCGGGTCGTCGCGAACGGTGCGGTCGCCGTGGAGTTCTACGAATTGGTCGCACATGCGCTCAATGTAATCGAGCGTATAGGGGCGGTCGGGGTGGCGCGAGAGTTGTACCCGCTGCCAGCGGGTGAGGTTCTGGAAAATTTCGTACTGGAGCCGGTCAATGCTCTTTTCGAGCACATCAACGGCTTCACTCACATCAACGCCCGTACGGTCGGCCAGTTTGCGGGTTTCGTCTAACCGCGCTTCCAGGTCGGCAATGGGCTTTTCAAAATCGAGATAGGTACGCATTAATTATAGTTCAAACGTTTGCCCCTTGGCGGGGATTTCAACCTGTGGATAGCCAACCCCGGCGAGGGTTTCTTTGAAGGCTTCCATGCTTCCTAAGTCGCCGTGTACCAGAAACACCCTCTTGAGCGAGTCGGCGGGTTGCATCTTCACGAAATTCACCAGATCGTCGCGGTCGCCGTGGCCACTGAACACATCGATTTTCTCAATGTTGGCGTTAACAGCCTGTTCCTTACCCTTGATGGTGAGCGTCGGTTGGCCGTTGAGCAATCGCCAACCCAACGTGCCCTCGGCGCAGTAGCCGATAATCAGGATCGTGCAATACGGGTTGCCGATGTTGGCCGCAACGTGGTACTCCACGCGCCCCCCCTGCACCATGCCCGACGACGACACGATAATACACGGCTCATTATAGTCTGAGACGGCCTTACTTTGCTTCGAGGTTTCGAGAAACGTAAAGTTTTCAAAGTCGAACAGAGCCTCGTTTTCTTCGTAGAAATCGCGGGCCTCTTTGTTCAATAAGCGAATATTTTTGGTGTACACCCGTGAGCTTTCCAACGCCATCGGGCTATCGGAGAAGACCTTGATGGACGGAAAATTGTGTTCGTTATACAGCTTGTTGAGTGTGTAGAGCAGTGCCTGCGTACGGCCCACACTGAACGACGGGATAATGAGCCGCCCCGGAATGTCGATACACGTGCGCTTGATTACGTCGGCCAAAGCCTCTACAGGCGTGGTAGTATCTTCGTGAAGGCGGTTGCCGTACGTACTTTCACAAATCAGATAATCGACGGGGGGCACGGTGGCCGGGTCGACCAGGAGCGGGTAATCCTTACGGCCAATATCGCCCGAAAAACAAATGCTTTTACGCGCGCCATTTTCAACCACGTTGATCAAAATGTGAGCCGCACCAAGCAGGTGGCCCGCCGGAATAAAGGTCACGTCGAGGCCTTCATGCACGCGAAAACGGCGGTTGAACGCAATAGACACCACGTTTTCCATCGCGTCGCGCACCTGTCGATCCAGAAACAGATCGCTCTGCATTTTCACCTGCCGGTCTTTAACGTGTTTTTTCTTGCTGGCGTTAAGGTCGTTTATTTTCTTCTGGTTGATCGAAGCCGCGTCTTTAAGCAGAATCTCGGTCAACGAAAACGTAGGTTCTGTACAAAGAATCTGTCCTTCGTACCCCTCGCGGTACAGGTTGGGCAAATTGCCCGAGTGGTCAACGTGGGCGTGAGTAAGCAGCACCAAATTGATACTAGAAGCCTCGAACGGGAAAAAACTGGTTGGGGGTGTAATTGGGGGTGTTTGTCCATTCGTAGCGGAACGTTCCAGATCGGAACCGCAGTCGATCAAGATGCGGTAGTCGTCCTGAACTTCCAGCAGGTACATACTGCCCGTGACCTGTCGGGCAGCCCCCAGAAATGATAACTTCATGTGTATCGTTTAAACGTCGTAATCTCGACTAGAGAACATCCATTGGGTGCATCAAATTCCGCTAATTTTGCATTGGTGGGCATTGCAAATACAGATGTGCAAAGTTACTAACATCGGGCGTAAACGCCTAACCCCCTTTTAATACCTCACGAATGATTAATGTGTCTACTTTTCGGTGTGTTTTATGTTTGTTTGTCTTTATCCTGAGGGTCCAGTCTTCGTTGGCTCAACAGGCAACGGAGGTTGGTGATTCAACAGCCTCTCAACGCGTTCTGGTTCTGCTCGATGGCTTTCAGAACAGCCCGGCGGCTCGGTACGGCACCGTGGCCCTGTCGGTCAGGCGGGTACGCGATGGCGAGCCGATTATTGGGTATAACTCCCGCCAAACCCTCTCGACAGCCTCCACGCTCAAGCTCGTCTCGACCGCTACGGCCCTTGCTGTGTTAGGGCCAACATTCTCTTACACAACCGTTCTGGCTTACGATGGCACCATCCGCGATAGCATCTTGACCGGCAATCTTTACCTGCGCGGCTCCGGCGACCCTTCGCTCGGCACCTGGCGATACACGGGACTCCCGGATACACCTCAGTTGCTGGCGATTTGGTCCGATGCCGTTCGGCGAGCGGGCATCCGGCGCGTTCAAGGGCGTGTAGTGGGCGACGCGTCGGTGTATAGCAGCCTGCCCACCCCCGACACCTGGCCTTACGGCGATTTGGGCAATTATTACGGCGCGGGTTTGAGTGGCCTTAACATCAATGAGAATCTCTACCGGGTGTTTTTCAAGCCGGGAAGCTCTGTAACGGCCCCCGCAACCGTATTGCGCACCGATCCGCCCCTACCCTACCTCGCGCTCCACAACACCGTTACGACCGACGCCCCCAACACCGGCGATCAGGTGAATATCTACGGCGCACCCTTCGGCAACGGGCAATGGCTCACGGGCAAGGTGCCGCTCAACAGTCGCGAGTTCAGCGTGAAAGGCTCCCTCCCCGACCCCGCTTATTTTGCGGCCTACGCCCTCACCGAACAACTCCAACGCGACAGTATTTGCGTTGACGGACAACCACTTACCTACGGCCCCGGCAACCCCACCCCCGCCAACCCGCCCAAGCGAACCGTACTCTACACACACCGCTCCCCCGCCCTTACCGAGTTAGCTCAACAAACTAATTTCCAAAGTATTAATATCTACGCTGAAGCCCTCATGCGAACAGCCGCTGGACGCCTGTCGCCCACGGCTCGCACAAACGACGAGGCTATCGAAGCCATCGAAACGTATTGGCGTACGAAGGGTGTGGACCTGGCCGGGTTTCGGATGCGCGACGGCAGCGGCCTCTCGACCGTAGGGGGTCTCTCGGCCGATAACATGACGGGGATTCTGGCCCGAATGACTCAAGAGAAGCAATTTCCGGCCTTCTACGAGACCATTCCGGTGGTGGGGCAGTCGGGCACGGTGCGGAGCCTGGCGCGTAACACCCCGGCAGCGGGCAACGTGCGGGCCAAGAGTGGGTCTATTGAGGGCGTGCGGGCCTACGCGGGCTATTTCACAGCCGCCAACGGCGAGCTAATGGCCTTTTCTCTAATGGTGAACCGCTTTACGCCCGGCCAAAACCGTTCTGTCTCGGCCCAGATAGAACGGTTGATGGCGGCTATGGTCGGGCTGAAGTAATGCCCAACGTCGGGACAGAATCTTATGTATTGGCCCGGCCCGGAGCCGGTTCGCCGAGGGTCTCGACAACCAGATTGTGGTTGGTGTAAATGCAGATATCGGCGGCAATATGCAGGCTCTCCCGTACCATTTCTTCCGCCGTTAGTTGCGTAGCATGCCGCTTGAGCGACACAGCCGCAGCCTGTGCAAAACTCCCCCCGGAGCCGATAGCGGCCACTTCGTTGTCGGGTTCGATTACGTCGCCCGTCCCCGAAATCATGAGCAAATCGTCTTTGGAGGCCACAATCAGCATGGCTTCCAGTTTGCGGAGGTAACGGTCGGTGCGCCAGTCTTTGGCGAGTTCGATAGCGGCTCGTTTGAGGTTACCGCCAAAAGCGTTGAGTTTTTCCTCGAACCGTTCAATGAGCGTAAAGGCATCGGCAGTGGACCCGGCGAACCCTGCCAGCACCTTGCCACCAAGCAGCACCCGCACTTTTTTTACGTTGCTTTTGGCTACGGTGTTGCCCATTGTAGCCTGTCCATCGGCCCCTAGTGCGACCTGCCCGTTGTGGCGAATACCAACCACGGTTGTGGCGTGAATTTTCTCTTGCATAGTGGTGAAAAGACAGTTTTCGGGGGGCGTTGGTTCCCCTTACGGTCACTCCTGCCCTTCGCCCCGTATGGCCTCCCGCAAGCGTTTGTTGTAGTCGTCGACTGTTCCACGCTGCACGTGGTTTAAGTGAACCCGGTTGTAAATGGTTGTTACGCCAATCACGGCAGCGGCTGAGTAAATAAGCGTTTGGTCGGCGGGGTATATGCTACCATTGTTACGCCGGAGGGCATAGCCCAACAGATAACCCGCTAATACCCCCGAAGCAAGCCCACCCGCGAAGCCCGACACCCAACGGCCCGTCCGAATGTATTTCATGTTGCCACTCAAACGACCATTATTTAGCCTATCAAAAGCCAACCGGAGGTTATCGGCCGGGTCGACTCGCACCCCGCGATACCAAAACTGCGCCCCTTTTCGGCGTTCGATTGTGTCGGCGAGGGTGAGAGGACCGGTTTGTCCCCCCAACTCATACAGAGGGCGGTAATAATCCTCTGATTTACTGCGCAAAAACCCGTTGTATTGTTTCACGGTTCGCTCCAAGCTTCGCTCAGGGCGGAAGACGGGAGCACCGTAAAATAGCCCAATCCCCCCAAGCATAAGAGGCATCGCGATTTCTGGGCGTCTTCTGACCAGAAACAGCCCGCTAACCATACTAGCGTAACCCGTTCCCATCACTGTAAAAGCAATCACTCGTTGGCGATTATATCTACGGATTCCCTGCCTTACTTGCTCGTTGTCAGACCTTTTTAGCAGAGGTATTAACTGAATTGAGCGTAAGTTATTGGCCAAATGATACTGGTATGTTCTTGAATAACTGAACAGTGTGGGCTGTCGCTTCACCGAAATCGTATCACCCACCGTTAACGAATCCATTTGCGCCACCGCCCAGTTAGAGCAGTTGGCAACCAGACAAATAGCAAAAAAGAGTACGGTCGTTTTCATGACCACCAAACTATGAAAAAGTTACAAACAATGCTACATCATTGCGCTTTCTCCCTCAACAATTGGTTGTACATCTCCATCGTTCTGGCCTCCGCATGGTTGCCGTGGATAACACCAGCCACCGCCACACCGAAGAGTCCGGCAGATCCGTACAGGATGGTTCGGTTAAGGGGCCGTTGGGCCGTGGGCAACTGTTGGTTATAAGCCGCATTCCTTACCAAATGTACGCCTGCCGTAATCACAGCCACGCTCACCGCACTGGCAACCAACGTCCTGACAATACGCACATGACGCATTTCATGGGTTACACGACCGTTTCGCAGTAGCTCAAAGGCTGGTGTCAAGTTAGCTGAGGGATTGACCAGGATGCCCCGGTAGATATACCGGCGCGTTAGCCAACGCCGTTTCACCTGCACCGTGTCGGCTAATGATAGCTGTTCGCGTTGCGCCCGAATGTCGAACATGGGTTCATAATACCCGCCAAATTCCGACCGTATAGCATGATTATGGTGTAAAACCAGTTCCCGAAACGTTCGCTCCGAACGCCCTCCCGGAGCAGTTAAGCCTAAAATCAGACCAGTTCCGAGCAGGATTCCGGCAGTTGCGAAATCAACTCTCGGCTCAGGCAGTCGAAGCGTCCATAATCCACCCAACAGGGCACTCCAGCCAAGTACCGACATTCTGCCAGCCAGAACACTCTGCCGACGGAATCGCTTGAAAAGCTGCTGGGTTTCGTCGTCTGTAGATCGTCTGATTAATGGCTCTAGTTGAGCAGAGACCAAGCCCGTTGCCAGATGAAACTGGTAGGTCGGGAGTACGCCCATTAGTGTACGTCCAGAAAGATGGGCAATTGTATCGCCCGCCGACAGGCTATCGGTTTGGCACAGAGCACCTACGTGACTCAGCATCAGCAGGCTCAAAATAGAACAAAAAAATAGCGGCTTCATGTGGGTGAACAGAAGCCGCTAAGGTAGTAAAATATCTAAAACCGGTTATACCAGCATCCGCATTGGATCTTCGAGCAATTGTTTGAATGTTTGCAGGAATGCCGACCCAACAGCCCCATCGACCGAGCGGTGATCGCACGAGAGCGTGACCTTCATGACGTTGGTTGGTTTCGCGACGCCATCTACAAACTTCACTGACTCTTTGATGGCTCCGACGGCCATGATGCACGAATCGGGCGGGTTGATAATAGCCGTAAACTCGTCGATGCCGAACATACCGAGGTTCGAGATCGAGAAGGTGCTCCCCTCCCAATCTTTGGGCTGTAGTTTTTTGTCTTTGGCCCGTCCGGCCAAATCTTTCACCTCGCCCGCAATGGTTGAGAGTGTTTTCTGGTCGGCGTTGCGCACCACCGGCACGAGCAGCCCATCGGGAATAGCCACAGCCACACCGATATTCACATACTTGTACTTACGGATTTTATCACCCAACCACGATGAGTTCACGTCGGGGTGTTGCTTCAAAGACAAGGCGGCTGCTTTGATCACGAAATCGTTGAACGAAATCTTGACCGGACTCAGGCCATTGACCGTTCCGCGCAGTTCCATTGCCTTGTCCATGTTGATTTCCATAGTCAGGTAGAAATGCGGAGCCGTAAACAGGCTCTCGCTCAGGCGACGGGCGATGGTCTTGCGCATTTGGCTTACCGGAACATCCTCGAACTCGCCTTGCGCTTGTGGCGTAGGGGCGGGTTGTGGTGCCGGAGTCGCAGGAGCGGCTGCTTGTGGGGCAGGTTGTGAGGCTACCGGGGCGGGTTGTGCCGGGGCGGCAGCCGGAGCAGGCTGTGGCGCGGCTTTATTCGGCGCAAACGATTCCACGTCGGCCTTCACCACGCGGCCTTCGGGACCGGACCCATGCACCTGCCGTAGGTCGATACCGCGTTCTTCGGCAATGGCTTTGGCGAGGGGCGATGCCTTCACACGGCCATTCTCCGATTGGGCCGTTTCGTTACCACCGGCATACGACAAATCCGTAGCGGCATTAGCGGGTGCCTGTTCTTGTTGCGGGTTTTGCTCCGCCGTGCCATTACTCGCAGGTGCAGGGGCCGAATTACCCGCCGACGAACCACCCCCTTCGATTAATACTTTGAAATTCGCACCCTTCTCGCCGATCACGGCGATCACTTCATCGACCGGAACAGACGCGCCTTCTTTCACGCCTATGTAAAGCAGGGTGCCTTCTTCGTAGGCTTCGAGGTCCATTGTGGCTTTGTCGGTCTCGACTTCGGCCAGAATATCGCCCGACTTCACGGTGTCGCCTTCTTTTTTATGCCAGGCCACAATAACGCCCTCGGTCATGGTGTCCGACATTTTGGGCATTCGAATTACCGTGGCATTCGTGTTTTCAACCGGAGCCGCCGACACCGTGTTGGCGTCGGGCATGGTGGTGTTCACTTGATCTTTTTTGATGGGGCCTGATGGGGCGGCTTCTGGCTTAGGGCTTTCGGCAGCCGGGGCATCAGCCGGGGCACCGCCGTCGAGCAGGGCTTTGTACTCTTCGCCTGCGGCACCAATCACAGCCAACACGCCGTCGACCGGCACGGAGGCCCCTTTCTCGACACCGATGTAGAGTAGCGTGCCTTCTTCATACGATTCGAGGTCCATCGTCGCCTTGTCGGTCTCGACTTCGGCCAGTACGTCGCCCGATTTCACTGTATCGCCCACGTTCTTGTGCCACTCCGCAATGACGCCTTCGGTCATGGTGTCGGACATTTTGGGCATTCGGATTAATTCAGCCATAATTGGGGTTGTCTATCAGATCGACGCCAAAATTACGCGCTTTCGGGAAAGAGTGAAAGCACATTTTTGTCATTCCGAGGAACGAGGGATCTTTACGCTTGACAGGTTTTAAGATTCCTCGTTCCTCGGAATGACAAAAACAGAGTCAGAACGACAGTTACGTCAGTTCAGCAACAGCCGGGCGGCTGGCGAGAACACGAGTTGCCCGCTGGCGTCGTACTGAACCGTGCGGGCGTTGCCCACGTAGCTGGCGGGCATACCTACACGGTGCCGAATCAGGATGGTGTCGCCCGATGCGGGAATCTGCCCGAAGAGCCACGTAGTGGGGTCGTTCCAGTTGCCCTCGCGCAGGGTCACGATGGGGCCGGTGGTCGTTTGGCGTTCATAAGCCCCCATGTCGATCCGGTTGTTGTCGATGCGCGGGTTGCCCGCCAAATCCGTTGCCGACACGTTGGCGGTGGTACTACCGGGATCGCCCGTGTTGATCGACGGGCTGCCGGGTTGCAAGCGGAAGTTGCCGTTGGCAGGGTCCACAAACAACGGGTCGGCGTCGATGTTGCCTGTTCCGGTGAAGCCCCCCTGGATGTTGGAGTAGGTGATGGCAAAGCGTTGAGCACCAAACGCAGTTATGGCTGCTCCGTTTTTAAAATCATCGTTGTCGCGCACAAGACAATTAACCAATTGTACCTCAGATGCCTGCATAATGTAATTTCCAAAAATCGCAGCCCCGTAGTTAGACGGTCGCGATACGGAGTTGTTCGTAAACGTGCAGTTTGTAAGCTTTGGTACGCAGGCTCCTCCCAACGTGACATAGATTGCCCCCCCATAGGATGTACCCAAATTTTGCGTAAAAACACAGTTTTTGATAATTGGAGTACTGGTTGCCTGTTCGTTAAAAATCATAACAGCTCCGCCAGAGATGGCCGTATTTTGAATGAATTGGCAACTGGTTAGTACGAAATCGCACGTGCCCTGATGGATATTGTTCGCTATCGCGCCACCTTGTTGATGGGCTTCATTACTAATGAAAAGGCAACCTGTTAGAGTTGGGCTGCTATTTCCCTTGAATGCATCATTGAATACAGCACCACCATGATTGCTTAATGCTCTGTTTTGAACGAAAACGCAGTTCGTAAACTTCGGATTGCTTACACCTCCTTCCCGACCGTAATTGGATACAGCCCCGCCCCACTCAGCCGTATTTTGGCTAAACCAACAATTCCTGATGGTCGGGCTGCACTGACTACCAGCACCAGAACCATTGTTGAACATACCTCCGCCGAAGGGTGCTCCAGCCCCATCGCTGATAACAACTCCGTCCAGGATGGCACTCGCATCAAGGCCCGCGTTACGGAATAGATTGTAGGTATTGTCGTTCCGCCCCCCGACAATCCCAAGATCTCCAGAAAGCGTTGTAGCACTGGGCGTAGTGGTGTTGATTACTGGCCGCTGGGCAATCGTAGATTCTGTACCAACGAAACCGCCATAGACTTCGACGTTGTTGCGTAGCGAAAAACTAACGTTCCGATCCATCCCGGTAGTTGGCTTGTATCGTCCCCCCGCTACCCAAAACTGCGTTCCCGCTGTGGCCGCAGCCAACCGGGGTTGCAGTTGCGTGCCTGGCAACGCGTTGCCCCACGACGAGCCAGATTGATTACCCATACCAGTCGGCGTCACGTAAACCATAGTCTGCCCAAAGGCAGCAAAAGCACTAAACCAAATCGTAAGAAATGAAATTAAGTAAGTTTTATGTGTAGAAAGGAGCATACAAAATGAGTTAAGCCTGAAAAATAGTCTCTAAAATAGACGTTTTCAGGCTTAATCAATCAACTTGCTATACTTTTCTTTTTATGCTTATACCATCGTCCTGATTTTCAACTCGTCCAATTGCTTATTGGCAATCACCGAAGGCGAGTCAATCATGACGTCGCGGCCTGAGTTATTCTTGGGGAAGGCAATGAAATCGCGGATGGAGTCGGCCCCGCCGAAGAGGGAACACAGCCGGTCGAACCCGAAAGCGATGCCACCGTGTGGGGGTGCGCCATACTCAAACGCGTCCATCAGGAAGCCAAACTGCGCCTTCGCTTCTTCGTCGGAGAAACCCAGCAGGCTGAACATCCGCGCCTGTAATTCCCGGTTGAAAATCCGAATGGAGCCACCGCCTACCTCGGTGCCGTTGATGACCATGTCGTAGGCGTTAGCCCGCACCGCACCGGGGTTGGTGTCGAGCAGGGCGATATCTTCGGGTTTGGGCGAGGTGAAGGGGTGGTGCATGGCAAACCAACGCGCTTCCTCCTCACCATATTCGAGCAGGGGAAAGTCGAGTACCCACAACACCTTATAGTCGTCGGGGTTGCGGAGGCCCAGGCGCGTACCCATTTCCAGCCGGAGTTCGTTTAGCTGCTTGCGGGCTTTGTCGGCTTCGCCCGACAGCACCAGGATCAAATCGCCGGGTTTAGAATCCATTGCCGACGCCCAGGCCGCGAGGTCATCGGGGCTATAGAACTTGTCGACGGACGATTTTACGGAACCGTCGGCATTTACGCGTGCGTAGATCAGGCCCTTCGCGCCGATCTGCGGACGTTTGAGCCACTCGGTTAGCTCGTCGAGTTGCTTGCGGGTGTATTCGGCGGCACCGGGTACGTTGATGCCCACCACGAGTTCGGCACTGTCGAACACTGGAAATCCTTTGCCTTTGGCGAGGTCGGTGAGTTCCACAAATTGCATACCAAACCGAATATCGGGCTTGTCGGAGCCATACAATTTCATGGCGTCGGCGTAGGTCATGCGGGGCACCTCGGCCAGGTCGAGGCCCTTCACGGCTTTAAACAAGTGCCGCACCAGCCCCTCGAACATCTGCAAAATATCTTCCTGCTCCACAAACGACATCTCGCAGTCGATTTGGGTAAACTCGGGTTGGCGGTCGGCGCGGAGGTCCTCATCGCGGAAGCACTTCACAATCTGAAAATACCGGTCGAAGCCCGACACCATCAGCAACTGCTTGAACGTTTGGGGCGACTGAGGGAGGGCGTAGAACTCCCCTGGGTTCATGCGGCTTGGCACCACAAAATCGCGGGCACCTTCGGGCGTCGATTTGATCAGAACAGGCGTCTCGACCTCAATAAAGGCCTGCTCGTCCATATATCGGCGGGTTGCCTGCGCCACCCGATGCCGGAGTTCCAGATTCCGCCGAACGGGGTTCCGGCGTAGGTCCAGATACCGATATTTCATGCGCAGATCGTCGCCCCCGTCGGTTTCGTCATCTATTTTGAACGGCGGCACTTTGGCCGAATTGAGCACCGTGAGGGTCGTAGGGCGAATTTCTATTTCGCCTGTAGGGATATTTGGGTTTTTTGAGTTGCGTTCGACAACTTCCCCTGTAACCTGAAGCACAAACTCGCGTCCTAATGATCGAGCCGTCGAAAATAGGTCTGCCGACGACACGCCTTCCTCCAAAATTAGTTGGGTGATACCGTAACGGTCGCGGAGGTCGATCCAAAGCACCCCGCCTTTATCGCGGACAGTTTGCACCCAACCAGCGAGGGTAACAGTTTTGGAAGCGTCGGTCAGGCGAAGTTCGCCACAAGTGTTTGAACGGAGCATATGTTTATTGAGTGAATGAGTGAATGAGTGATTCACTCAATACAATTGGGGTTGTAAAATTAACGCAATAACAATTGTGGGCTGCTCAGGGAGTTTTTTTTTTGGCTTTATATTTGCCTGTTGTTCATATGCTGTATACATAGGTATGTGGCAACGATTCGTTGGCTCCTCTTGTCTTAATTTTTATGATTATTATACACATGCGCACATCTTTATTCTCTGCACTACTTCTTGTAGCAGGTCTGTTTGTATTCACCGTAAGTTGCAAGCCAAAAAGCCCCGAGCCAGTTACACCCGTTGTTGTTAAAAGCTCCGGTAAGGGTATTACTTCGTTCAGGCTTGATGGGTTCAACCCCGCCATTATTGCCGTAGTCGATTCGAGCGCAGGCAGCGTGAAGGCTACCGTTCCGGCCGGTACCGACGTGACTAAGTTGGCCCCCGTTATTACGGTTGTGAGCAAAGCAACGATCACCCCGGCATCGGGTGTAGTGCGGGATTTTACGAACCCTGTCACCTACACCGTAACCGCCGAAGACAACAGTACGCGGGCCTACAACGTGACCATTACCATTACGCCTGCCGTGACGGTGAACGCCGGGGGAACCGCGTTTGTGGGCACACTGTCGGGCGATTTCTTCGCTATCGACGCCACAACGGGCGTGTCGAAATGGCGTATTTCAACAGGTTCACCCATTACATCGAGCGCGTTTGCCACGGGTGGTGTTGTGTTCACGGGTGATAATAATGGCAACATAAACGCTTACGACACCCAAACCGGGGTGCAGAAGTGGAAATTTAGCACGGGCAAGAGCGTGTTGTCGAGTCCGGTAGCTGCGGGCGCGTTGGCCTACGTGGGCAGCGAAGACGGTAACCTCTACGCGTTTGATTTTCTGACCGGAGCGCAGAAATGGAAATACGGCACAGGCGGGGGCGTTACGTCTAGCCCGACCGTGGTGAACAACGTTGTGTACGTAGCCAGTCGTGACCAAACGGTTTATGCTCTCGATGCTGCTACGGGCACGTTGAAGTGGAAATCCAGCACGGGGCTACCCATTACCTCAAGTCCGGCAGTGGTAGACGGCGCGTTGTATGTTGGCTCCAATGATTTTAACCTGTATTCGTTCGACGCAGCTACGGGTGCTCAGAAATGGAAATACAGTACGGGTGGGGCCGTAACATCCAGCCCCACCGCTGTTAGTGGCGTTGTGTATGTTGGCAGCGAAGATTTCACGCTCTACGCCGTAAACGCATCGAATGGCTCGTTGAAGTGGAAAGCAGCCACTACCGGCAAATTGAGCAGCAGCCCGATTGTGGCGAATGGCCTCGTGTATGTGGGCAGCGAAGACAAAAATTTCTACGCCTACGATGTCGCAACCGGCGCGTTGAAGTGGAAATACAGCACTGGCGATATCATCACCTCCAGCCCCGTCGTGCTGAATGGTTTGGTGTATTTTGGTGGTCAGGATACCAGTTTCTATTGTCTCGATGGAACCTCCGGTGCCCTGCGTTACAAATTCCCGATGAACAACAAGATTTCGGCCAGCCCTTGTTTGGTTAGCAAAGAACTGCTCACTTTCTCGGCAGGCATTTGCGGAGGAACACAGTAATTAATGCGGAATGGTGAATGTCTGACCCTTGTAGGAGCCGATTCAGATACCAACTACTAAATCTAGAACCTGATTTTGGTGCTTTTGTAGAAAAAATCTTGAAAGGGCTTTGTCTTTGATGACTATTTATTTCATTTGTCAGATATTTAGGTAAAAACTACTGGTTTTTACACCTGACCCATAAACTGTGAGCAAGAAGGGCCGTGGCCCTTCTTTTTTTATGCTCATTGTTCAGCCCTCCAGAGTTTGGCCTTCTGACCGACCAAATGGTTGGAGCATGCCGGGCTGTCCGTCAAACATCCCCTTTTAAATTTGCCCAAAACAGAGCAACTTTGCTTGTTAAATCAATTCTGTATTCATTGTAAACCAACCTAACGTATGATGTTTTCTCTACGAAAACTCCTGATGATGTTAATTTTGCTGAGTGTGTGCGCCGTAGGTGCCTATGCTCAGGATAATTTCGTCACGGGTAAGGTAACCTCGGCAGAGGACAACTCGCCGATTCCGGGGGCAAGTATTGTGGTGCTCGGCACCTCACGGGGGGCCAACTCCGATGCAAGCGGCAATTTCCGCATCCAGGCTAATCCGGGCCAAAAACTACGCGTGAGCTTTATTGGCACCAAAACGACAGAAGTGACCGTGACTAAGGCAAGCGAGGTAACCATCCAGCTTAGCTCAGAAGCCGGTACGCTGAACGAGGTCGTTGTGACGGCCCTCGGTATTAAGCAGGAAAAACGCGCCCTCGGCTATGCCATTCAGGAGGTAAAAGGCAACGACCTCGCCGATACCCAGCGCGACAATTTCCTGAACGCGCTGAACGGTCGCGTGGCCGGGGCCATGATTACGCCATCGAGCGGGGCACCGGGCGCATCGACCTCGATCATGCTGCGAGGCATCAGTTCGATTGGCGGTAACAACCAGCCCCTGTTTGTGGTCGACGGCTTGCCCATCGACAACCGGACCTTCGGGCAGGGGGCACTCGTGTCGGACTCGCCCAACCGCAACAACGACTACCAGAACCGGGGTGCCGATTTGAACCCCAACGATATTGAGTCGGTTTCGATTCTGAAAGGCCCCGAGGCATCGGCCCTGTACGGGATTGACGCGGCATCGGGAGCCATTGTTATCACGACCAAAAAAGGCGCGGCAGGCCGGGGTAAAATCACCTACGACAACGCCTTCCGATACGACAAACTCTACCGCTTTCCTGAATACCAGAAAGAGTTCGGCCCCGGCGACAACGGTTCATTTACAACCCCGACGCGCTTGTATTTCGGTCCGCGCTACGCCCCCGACGTGCCTCTGTACGACAACGTGGCCAACTTTTTCCAGACGGGCTTCACCCAACGCCACAACCTCGGCGTAGAGGGCGGCAGCGACCGCACCACCTACCGCCTGAGCGTGGGCTACACGAATCAGGGGGGCGTAGTGCCAACCACCAAGTTTGAGCGATTGTCGGTTCGGTTGGGCGGGACAACCAAAATCTCCAGTAAGTTTGAGGCCACGTCGAGCTTCAACTTTATCCAGACCAACAACGCAAAAACAGGCCGGGGCAACAGCAGCACACTGCTTTCGCTTATCTATTGGCCACAGTTCGACGATGCCCGTAACTACCTGGGCAATGATGGAACCCGTCGGCGATTGAACCCCAACAGCGACGCGCAGGACATCGACAACCCGTTTTTCGATGTTTATAAGAACAAAAACACCGACAAAACAAACCGCATGATCGGCAACGTAGCCCTCTCGTATGATCCCGCCACGTGGTTGAACATTAAGGGGCAGGTAGGAGCCGACGTTTACTCGACTCAAGGCAATTTGCTATTCCACCCCCAGTCGAACCGGGCGATTTCAACGCGGGGCAGCATCGAGAATTTCACCGAGGTGAGCCAGTTGCTCAACGGGCAGTTTTTGATGAATGCCCGTAAGAAATTTAATAAGTTCAGCACGGGTCTGTTGCTCGGAACGTCGTTCGACGACCGGCGGTATAACGTCGATGCCGTTCGGGGTGAGCAGTTTTACGAAGTCGACTACAACGGCATCAACAACACGCCACCAACAACGCAGCGGGCCAAAAATACGCTCAACCTGATTCGTCGGCAGGCGGTGTTCGGTCAGTTCACGGCAAGCTACAACGACATGTTTTACCTGACCGCAACGGGCCGAAACGACTGGAGCAGCACGATGCCGATTGAAAGTCGTTCGTTCTTCTATCCGTCGGTGAGTGGCAGCTTTGTGCTCACGGAACTACCGGGTTTGCAAAGCAACAAGGTGCTGTCGTTTGCCAAACTCCGGGCATCGTATGCCGAGGTAGGTAAAGATGCGCCCTCGCCCTACATCACCCAGTCGAACTTAGCCCCGCAGGTAACAACGGGCGGTGGTTTGGCCTATGGTGTGTTTGGTGGCAACGGGATTCTGGTTCCCGAGCGTACCCAATCGTATGAGATTGGTCTGGATGCGCGGTTGTTCAACGGGCGGCTCACGGTCGATGCCGCTTACTTTAACCGTACGGCCAAAAACCAGATTACGGCTCCCCGACTCAGCTACGGCACGGGCTTTATTCTTCAGTATATCAACAGCGGGACTATCGAGAGCCGGGGTGTCGAACTGCTCATAACGGGTAACCCTGTTCGTCGGGCCAATTTCAATTGGGATATCACGACCAACTTCACGCGCAACAATAGCACCGTGTTGAGCTTGCCTGCCGATCAGCCCGAGTTCTACCTGTCCGACACGTGGCTGTATCAGAACGTGCGGAACAGTTTGTTTGTAGGTAGCGAGGCCACGACTATCGGTGGCTACGATTACCTGCGCAACACCAGGGGCGACATCCTGATTAACCCCACAACGGGTTACCCGGTCAAAAACCTGGTGTTCACAAACATCGGTGATCGGAATCCGCTCTTTACAGTGGGCCTGACGAACTCCTTCCGGTACAAGAACTGGGGTCTGTCGGCCCTGCTCGACTTCCGGCGTGGTGGCGACGTATTCAATGGCAACGAGTTGTTCTTCTACGTGAATGGTCTCAGCTCCCGCACTCTCGACCGCGAGACGCCCCGCGTGGTTACGGGCGTATTGCGCGATGGTCTGGAAAACACGGCCAACCCAACTGTCAACACGATCCAGGTAACACCCATCACGCGCAATGACTTCTACAATTTGAACTTTGTCGAATCGGATTTCATCGAAAAAGACATCAACTGGATGCGCCTGCGCGACGTAACGCTGCGCTACACACTGCCAGCCAGCATGTTGGGAGCCAAGAAGTTGGTGCGCGGAGCCAGCCTGTTCTTCACCGGAACCGACTTATTCCTGATGACGAACTACACCGGTGCCGACCCCTCGATCAACGGGTTGAATGCCTCCGTAGGCGGCAGTGGCGCACAGGGCTTCGACTTCGGCGCGTTGTCGATTCCACGTGGGTACACGTTTGGTGTTCAGGTTCAATTTTAAGTACGACTTACTCATGAAAAAATACATCTTTCTAAGCGTCTTCGCGCTCGTTGGTCTGCTAGGCTGCGACGACTACCTGGACGTCAATAAAAATCCGAGTACACCCCAGATTGCGGCTTCGCAAACGATTTTGCCGCCGATGATTGCGCAAATGGTACGGGGTGAGCAGTTCGACAGTCGCTATGCTGGTTCGTACACACAGAACTGGGCCAGCAACTTGTCGGGCAGCGTATGGGACCGACATGGTTATGCGACAAGTTCCGATGCCGGGGCCGAAAAATGGCGGTCGCACTATTTCGGGAATGGCAAAAACCTGTTCCTGATGATGGACGACGCTACGGCCACTAACCGCCCCACCTACGGCGGTATTGCCAAGGCGATTTGGGCCTGGAGCCTCCAATCGACTACCGACTGGCACGGCGACATGATTGTGAAGCAGGTGTTTGAGTTTGGTCGCTACGCATTCGATTTCGACTCACAGGAGACCGCCTACGCCGAAGCTGTGAAATGGGCCAACGAAGCCCTTGCCGATCTGGCCAAAGAAGACGCCATCACAACCGGAACCGTGGCCCGCGCCGATGCGGTGTACGGGGGCGACCGGGCTAAATGGACGCGTTTTGTAAATGGTGTACTGGCCCGCAACGCCAACCACCTGAGCAACAAGGCGAGCTACAGCCCCGACGCCGTGATCGCGTTTGTCGACAAGGCGCTGGCGAGCAACGCCGACAATTTTATGGCCCCGCACACGGGCAGCAACACCGACGATGCTAACTTCTTCGGTCCTTTGCGCAATAACTTGGGTAGTTTCCGGCCCACGGTGTTCTCGATGAGCCTCGTGAGTGGGGCCACAATGGGGGCACCCGATCCTCGCCAAAGCCTGCTATTCAACGCATCGGCCGACGGGCAGTTCCGGGCTATCGTGCCCAGCGCAGGTGATCCAAATACAGCCGCAGCCGTGATTATCCCAACGTTTTGGGGGGGTAACACCATTGCCCTGTCGGGAACAGGCCGGGGTATGTTCCGCGACAATGCGCCCTACCCGATCATGACCTACGGCGAGATGCAGTTTATCAAGGCTGAGGCCGCGTTCCGTAAAGGCGACCGCGCAACGGCTCTGACGGCCTACCGCAACGGTATCAATGCGAGTTTCGATCTGCTCAACAGCCTCGAACTCGACGCGGCCAAGCGCGTTACAGCGGCCCAACGCACCACCTATCTGGCGAGCAAAGCCGTAGCCCAAACTGCTGCCGACCTGACTCTGAGCAACATTATGCTCCAAAAGTACATCGCTATGTACGGTCACGGAATGCTCGAAACTTGGGTCGACTTGCGCCGGTTCAATTACAGCCCCGACATTTACACGGGCTTTGTGGTGCCAGCCAGTTTGTTCCCCGACAACAGCAACAGGACCGTGCAGCGCGTGCGGCCCCGCTTCAACTCGGAATACATGTGGAACGCGGCTTCACTGGCTAGTATCGGTGCCGACAAACCCGATTACCATACGGTCGAGATGTGGTTCTCTAAAAAATAATTTCGCTATGCTTTTTAAAAAATCAATTACTTATTTCCTCGGATCGGCAGCCCTGCTGGCAACGGTTTTGGGCTGTGGCGACGAGAACGACATTTTGCGGAATCAGGTCCCGGCTGCGGGAACCGCCCGCGTGAAGATCCTGCACACGGTGGTGGGTGGTCCGGCAGTCGACGTATTTGCGAACGACGCCAAAATCACAGGTGTCTCACTTGCTTACGGAGCCGCTTTCCCAACGGAATACGTTGCCCTGACGCCCGGCACACCCAATTTTCGCGTAGCCACGCCTACGTCGGGTTCAGTAACCGGGGCCACCATACTCACGGCTCCGCTCGCGCTCGAAGCCGATAAGTATTACACACTGGCGGCTACAGGTACGGCAGCAGCCCCGGCGGGTGTGCTCATCCCCGACGACCTGAGCCTACCCGCTCCCGGCAAAAACTACGTTCGAGTGCTCAACCTGCTCACAACCGGGCAGTCGATTGATTTGGCCATTGGCACGTCGGCTCCGTTGGTGAGCAATGTAGCCCCACGCACGGCCTCGGCCTATGTGGCCCTTGACCCGAACGCAGCAACGGCAGCGTATGCGTTTCAGGCCCGCCCCACAAGCACAACCACATCGTTGGGAGGTATAACGTACAATTCGCTGGTCGTAGGTCGTAAGGTGACGGTGGTGGTTCGCGGAGCCGTTGGTTCTGCCGCGCCAAACGCCCCCGCATTCGCGATTGTGACAAATAAGTAGGTGAAATAGGTTTAGACTGAAAGCCTGGGCAAATTGCTCAGGCTTTTTGTTTTGCCCCTTCTCCACACTCAATTTCCAAACCAAATACCCCTTTTGACCGTATAGATACATAACCCTTTTCTAATGGAGATGATAAAACGGGGATTGATTGTTGGAATACTGCTCTGTGCTCGTGCCGCAATTGGTATAGCTATGCCTACCGAAACGGTCGTGGCCGACGATTCGGCGCGTATAAAACGATTCTCGTTATTTCCATTACCGATTCTGTACTATACGCCCGAAACGCGGTTTGGCTATGGCGTGGGGGCGGCCATCACGTTCCGGTTTCGGGGCGACACAGCCCGTACCGTGCGACCTTCGCAAACAACACTGGGCGTAGTTTACACCCAAAATCGGCAGTTGTTGCTCTACGTCCCGTTCCAGGTTTTCTATAATAACAACCGCTATTTTGCTTTTGGCGAAGCTGGGTATTACCAGTACAACTATTTCCTGTTTGGCCTGCGCGACCGCGACGCACCCGCCGAACTCTACGGCGTTGATTTTCCGCGCATTCGTATCAATTTTTATCGTCGACTTTCGCGTAGCCCCGACGGGCGGGGCCTGTATGTTGGCCTGCGCTATGAGTACGAAAACTACGCGATTACATCCACTACCCCCGACGGCCTGCTGGCTACCGGCACCGTACCGGGTGGTTTGGGCAACCGGGTATCGGGCGGGGGACCGGGTTTGCTCTACGACACCCGCGACAACGTACTGTATCCGACGCGGGGCATTTTTGCCGATTTATACGTGATGCCCCACAGCCGGATTCTCGGCAGTAGCAGCAATTACAGCCGCTACAAAGCCGATATTGCCTCCTATCACCCCCTCACCGATCATACCGTGCTGGCTATGAACTACGTACTGAGTCTCACATCGGGCAATGCGCCGTTCAGCGCGATGTCGTTGTTGGGGGGCACCAAACGCGGGCGGGGTTTTTATGAGGGCCGCTACCGCGACGACAATCTGGCCCTGCTACAGGCCGAAGTTCGGCAGCAGGTCTGGAAACGGCTGGGCGTGGTAGCGTTCGGGTCGGTGGGAATATTGGGTACAACCATCCGGGGGGCGACCTATCGCGATCAGTTTTTGCGGTTTAACCAGCCAAAAGGGTCTTACGGGGCCGGGTTACGTGTCCGAATCAACAACGACAAACTCAACATCCGCGCCGACTATGGCCGGGGCCTGCCCCAAAACGGCATCGGCAACAGCGGCTTCTACCTAACCATCGGCGAAGCGTTTTGACCTCAACAACAACACGTTGCTCACGGGTCGCTCCACAGTGCGGACCCAGTTCCGGCCGTCGGACGGGTAATTGACCACGCCGTTTTCACCTTGTCCGGCGAGCCAAAGGGTGGTGGAGCCGCCCCCGTCGAGGTTGATGGCGTCGCGGCAACCGAGCCACTGCATCAGGCGGGTTAGTTCGGGCAGGCTAAGGCCCGCAGCGTTCGCGTGCCGACCGTCGGCGGTGAGCCAGATCACGCGCCGGTCGTGGGTCACGCAGGCGCAGGAACGTGGGTGCCGGTTGTCGTTGAACGGATTTTTGAGCAACGGATGCGGCTTTCCGTCCAGCAGCAACAGCGGCCCCGTGACCATCACATTGGGGGCGCGGAGTTCCTGATCCCAGCGCGGGGCGGTTCCGCCATACACGATATTCAGGCGGTTTCGGTGGATGGTAATGGCGGCTTGTCGATGTTCGGCACGCTTGCCGGTTTTGTCGAGCAGGGTGGTATCAAGGGTTTGTCCGTCCACGCGAATCAGATCGACGGAGCCGCCTTTTTTAACGTCGAAAAACGTGCCATTGAGGGCAACCGTTGCCCCGTGTTTTTGTCCAAACCAGCTTGTTTTCCGCAGGCTGTCCCCTGCCGACGCAAAGGCAATCTGCATCCGGCGGGGTTTGTTTCGGAAGATTACCAGGTTGATATTTTGCTTCGCTCCGAATAGCGTATCAAAGCGACTCTCTCGCCATACAACGTCGGCGTTCAACTTTTTATCATCCCAACGCGCTTGAGAAAACCGGAGTGAGTCAGGCGATTGCGCGAAGGTGAAAACCGGGAAAAACAAAACAATCAGGTAGCGAATCATAGTTGAATTCTAAATCACTTTTTATGCGACTATTTACTGGCCTGTTCCTGCTGTTGATGCTTGTCTCACTGAGCAACTTTGCCCAGCGCAGGGCCAAATCATGCGTGGAGCCTTACCTGATGAAAACCAAAGCGATCTTGTTTTACAGAGAGCAGGGGCAACGCATTTACGGGTTAAAGAAAGGCGAAACACTGGCCTCAGTAGGGGCAGGGTCGGGTAGCAAGGAGGTGATCTATTCAATGGGAGCCGACAGCCTTACGTTCTATCTGGGCGACATCGACATGGGTTGCCTTTCGCCCGAAGCCATCGGAGCAACCACCCAAACGCTGTACGGACGAGCCAACCAGACCAATACCGCCCGGTTTATTCCGGTTCTGGGTGCCATCAACAAAACGAACCTGCCCCTCGCCAGTATCGACAAGTTAATGATTGAGAACAGTTTGCACGAGTTCACAGAAGCAGACGATATGCTGCGCGACATCCGGGATGTTCTGAAACCAACCGGCGAGTTGTATATTTTGGAGAATATTGCCACGCAGGAAGGCCAACGCCATCAGGGCTGCAAACGGCTGTTGTTTACCCACCAAACCCTGGTCGATCTGTTGAAAAAGCATCGTTTTCAGCTTCTCCGGCACGAAACCGTGACCAAGGAGAGTCCCGATTATCAGGCGTATGTGTTCAGGAAAGAGGAGTAGCGAGGTGCTCGAAGGACCGTTGCGAGCATGGTTTCACTGTCGAATCTCTGGAAAGTTCTTCGTTACCCAATCTGGTAAAATCGGATTAATAAACTCGTGGAAACCGGTCGGATAGTAGCCAGAATAGACTAGCTCTACACCCTCATCGGTGACGTTAACGAACTGCAAGTGGTTGATTAACTGGATGTTCTTGCGGAGCAACGGGATGGTTTGCGCGTGCATGTCCAAAATCACAGACTCCGCTACGCGATGCCCGCCAGCTTTTTGGCGCAGAGCCGCACGTTCAAGACAGATTGAAGAGTTATCTGTAAAAAACAGCGTTACGTCAAGATCGTAGCGGTATTTATTCTGCCAGTATCTGGCGTAGCTGTAGTGAGGAATTTGGCACCCCAAGTTTAGTTCGATCCCGAAATCAATACTTGATTGACAATTCTTCTCCGCCTTTTGTCGAAGTTGCTCGAAAGCAATTTCCTGGTAATTGTCCTCGCCTTGGCTTTTCAGAGCAATTGCTGTGACATCCGAATTTTCAACAAAAATTCGCTGATCAATAAATAAAGAAGTGCTTGTAGTTTTACCAACACCCGGTGGGCCAGCAACTATATACAGGGTTGGCATTTATCGAACAATTTCAACCCTGCCATCAGCATATTCTGCAACCACTTTATCGCCTTTCTTGGTGACGAACGGTTGCCCAATAGCAAACAGTCGTTCGCGGATGACGCGGGCACCCTGCTTGTAATAGGCTTTTCGCTCGTCGGGTGTCATGTCGATGATTCGTTTGGTCATCATGCCCTGATACCCTTCCCGGATTGCTTCTTTAGTCGCTTCCATTTTCTTGGTCAACTGGTTACTGCTTTGTAAAGATAGCAAAAATCACCCCTCGGCCCGCAACACCTCCAGCGGGGGACGCGTCAGTACGGCGCGGCTATTGAGGAGGCCAATGAGCAGGGTGAGCAATGTGACCACACCAGCCACCGCAGCCAACGGCCACAGGTTGGGCGTGAAGGGCGTCTCGAACACGAAATACGCCAACGCCCAGGTCGCGCCGAGGGCCAGCACAATGCCCGACAAGGCCGCCAACATCCCCAGCATCAGGTATTCGATAGCCTGAATCCGCAAAATCTGCGCCCGACTCGCACCCAGCGTTCGGAGCAAAACGCTCTCCTGCATCCGCTGATACCGGCTGATGATTACCGAACTCGCCAGCACCAGCAGGCCCGTTAGGATGCTGAACAGGGCCATAAACCGGATTACAAATGAGACCTTGTTCAAAATTTCATCCACTGTGCGGAGAATCAGGCCGAGGTCGATGGCCGAGACGTTGGGGAAACGAGCCACCAGATCGCGCTGAAAAGCCGCCGACTGTTGGGTATCGCCGATGCGGGTCATGAGCACAGCAAATTGCGGGGCCTGCTCCAGAACACCGTTCGGGAACACGACGAGGAAGTTGCTTTGAACCCGGTTCCAGTCGACCTCGCGGGTGCCGCCCACAATGGTCGGGATCAACGCACCCTGCACGTTGAAGGTGAGCGTGTCGCCCAGTTTGAGCTTCATCCGCTCCAGATAGCCCTTTTCGACGCTGATGCGCGGGGTTCCGTCGACGGTCGCCATGATTTTGCCGGTCGCCAGTTTTTCGGAGTCGATCAGGGTATCGCGGTACGTAACACGGTACTCGCGGGTGAGTGCCCACTCGGGAATTTTGGCGGAGGTGTCGGCCTGAATGGCTTCGACCGTGCGGCCATTGATGGTCGCCAGTCGCATGGTCACCACGGGCACTTCCTGCACGACGGGCAACTTGTATTGCGCGGCCAACGCCCGGACGCCCGCCCGTTGCTCGTTCTGAATATCGAACAACACCATGTTGGGCCGCTTGCCCCCCGACGAGCCATCCCCCGAAAACGCGACCCGGTCGAGCAGGAGGTTCTGGGTGAGGGTGAGGGTGGCAATCAGAAACGCGCCGAGGCCGATGGACGTAATTAGGATAACGGTTTGGTTGTTGGGCCGGTACAGGCTCGCCAGGCTTTGCCGCCAGACGAAACTCCAGCTTCGGGGGAAGAACCGGCGCACCGCGTTGATGAGCAATAGCCCCAGGCCAGTGAGCAGCCCGAAGGCCACCAAAAGGCCACCCGTGAAGCCCAGTGCCACTTTCCAGTCGCGGGTTTGCCAGTACGAAAACGCCATGATAAACAGCACGATCAGGCCGTACACACCGAACCGGAACGGATCACGTCCGGCGGTGTCGTCTTCGTAGGAAGCTCGCAACGTACGCAAGGGCGACACGTTCCGAATCATCAGCAGGGGCAACAACGCAAACAGCACCGAGACGAGCAAGCCCACCCCCACGCCCTGCGCCACCGCCGACCACGAAATGGCCGTTTCGACCGTCACAGGCAGGAATCCGGCAAAGACCTTCGGCAACAGCACCTGCACCAGCGACCCGGCAACGGCCCCAATCACGGCCCCGATGAAGCCCATCAAGGTAGTTTGAATGAGGAAAATCAAAAACGCCTGCCGACCGCTCGCGCCCAGCGTGCGCAGCACGGCCACCGAGGCTACCTTTTCTTTTACGTACAAACTCACTGCACTCGCCACGCCCACGCAACCGAGCAACAGGGCCACAAACGCCACCAAATTTAGGAACTTGGTCAGGTCCGAAAAAGCCCGGCCTGTTTGCTCCTTGCGCTCGCTGACGGTGTCCTGATTGATGCCCGCCTTGTCGAATCGCTTTTCGTTGGCCTTCACAAACTTGTCAACGTCGTAATTGGGCGCAAACTGGTAATACTGTTTGTACTGAACGCGGCTTCCTCGCGCCAGCAAACCCGTGCCGTTCAGCGACTTCGCCGATACAAACACGGTGGGGGCCACGCTCGTCGTCACCGCCGACTGGCCGGGCGTTTTCAGCACTCGACCGGCAATGTAGTACGACTGCGAACCCAGCCGCACCGAGTCGCCGGGTTTGGCTCCAAACTGAATCAATAAGGCATCATCGACCAGGGCCACGCGCCCATCGGCACCCGACGCCTGCCTGAACTGCTCGATGGCCGAGCGGGGTTGTACATCCCACTCGCCGTAATACGGAAACGGTCCGTCCAGTCCCTTTACTTGGGCCAGCCGGATGCCGCCCGTGCGTGGGAAGAGGGTCATCGACGCAAACGATACCTCGTAGGTCCGGCTTTTGCCAATGCTTTTGAGGTAGGCTTCGGTGGGTTTGTCGATGGTTTTGGCGTACGACAGCACAAGGTCGGCCCCCAGCAGTTCGCGGGCTTGTGCGTCGATACTGCGGGCGAGGTTGTCGCCAAACGAGTTGAGGCCAACGAGGGCGGCAATGCCCAACACGATGGCCGACATAAACAGGAGTAATCGCTGTCGGCTCCGGCGACTATCGCGCCAGGCCATGCGGAGGAGGAAATTCATTTAGTTTCAAGTTTCAATGCCTACGGCGTTTCAGGTTTCATTGCTGCGCGTTTCAATGGCTACGCCGTTTCAAGTTTCACTGCTGCGCCAGTCCGCCGGTGCGCGTCTCAATGTACACGGCCCGCCCAGTTTCAACGCTTTCGATGGCTCAATGAAACACCGTAGGTATTGAAACCTGAAACGGCGTAGCCATTGAAACGCCAAAGGCATTGAAACGGCTAAAAGCCAATTAAACCTAAGCCACAACCGTATCAGTCACCACCGCCCCGCCCCGCATCTTAACGATCCGTCCGGTGCGTTGGGCGAGGTCGAGGTCGTGGGTGACAAGAACGAGCGTAGTGCCAGCTTCGCGGTTGAGATCGAACAGGAGCTGCTCCACGGTGTTGCCGGTGTCGGTGTCGAGGTTGCCCGTGGGTTCATCAGCAAACAGAATTTTAGGTCGGTTGGCAAACGCCCGCGCCAGCGACACCCGCTGCTGTTCCCCGCCCGACAGTTGGGTAGGGTAGTGGTGCCCGCGCTTGCCCAGCCCGACGCGTTCGAGCAGTTCGCGGGCGGTTTTCTCGACGTTGCGGGCACCCTGCAATTCCATCGGCACCATCACGTTTTCAAGGGCCGTAAGGGTGGGCAAAAGCTGGAAATTCTGAAAAATGAAGCCCACGTGCTGATTCCTGACGGCGGCCCGTTGGTCTTCGCTTAGGTTGTCGAGCCGGATGTCGTTCAGATACACGCTGCCCGACGTGGCCCGGTCCAAGCCCGCGCACAGGCCCAGCAGGGTGGTTTTGCCGCTGCCGCTCGGCCCGACGATGGAGAAGGTATCGCCCGCCTGAATGTCGAATGAGACTTCGTGGAGCACGGTGAGCGGACCACTGCCACTCTGGTATGTTTTCGTAAGATTTTCGACGCGTAAGATGCTCATAACAATGCTGTTCTACCTCACCGCACCGGCGGCCCGGCCCCGGCCCCTCTCCTTCGCAAGGAGAGGGGAGACGAAAACGTCAACTTTGTGAGTGAAAAACTACCCAATATAATCAAGGGATGACTGGTAAGCCTCCCCTCTCCTTCACAAGGAGAGGGGCCGGGGGTGAGGTTTGTAAAAGGCTAACCCCGTTTCTGGCGAAATGTCTCCCCAGGCAACTTTTAAAATGACGAGCGGGCTTACCTCCGACTGAGTGGTCTTGGCTGGGCCTAAAATTTTACCAAATGATAATAAACATTGCCCCAATGTTACCCCTGTGTCTCGCCAATGTGAAGAGTTCATAAAGCTTGCGCGAGCGGTTCCGGGGGCAGTTTTGGGGCGTTTAGCTTTGCGTGTTCAACAAACGTTCAACACACAACTATGAAACGAATCGTACTTATCAACTCACTTTGGCAACTTGTGCTGCTGCTCTTTTTGGCAGGCGAGATCGCACAAGCCCAGTCCATCGCGACGATTTCAGGGCTTGTCCGCGACGAAAAAGGTGACGCTCTGCCAGGCGCAACCGTTCAAATTCGTAACGAATCGACGGGCTTCTCGACGGGTGTAACAACCAACGCCGAGGGCCGGTATGTGATTAACCAGTTGCCGTTAGGTGGTCCATATACGATCACCGCGCAGTACGTCGGTTTCGGGCAGCAACGTCGGACCGGCTACACGCTCCGAATTGGTGAGCGTTTGCAGGTCGATTATGCCCTTTCAGACAAAACGCAGGACCTTTCGGAGGTGGTTGTGCGGGCGCAGGACGACAACATCAGCCGGGTTTCGCCGATTGGTGCGGCCACGCGATTGGGTGTGCAGGAAGTGCGTAACATGCCTACGAACGGGCGTAGTTTTCAGGATTTGGCGAACTTGAGTCCGCTTGTTGGGGGTAATCTTGGTAGTCCGTTTTCGATTGGCGGTACTCGTGAAAGCTCCACGGCCATCACGCTCGACGGGGCCAATCAACGGTTCATGATGAACGGTGGGTTGATCTCGCAATACACCGTTTCGATGGAGGCCATCCGCGAATACGAAGTGACGACCAACGAATACAACGTGTTGGAAGGTCGTCAGGGGGGCGGCTCGGTGAACGTTATTACCAAGTCGGGCACCAACAACTGGACGGGATCGGCGTTCTGGTTCAACCGCTCGAAGCAGTTCCGGGCGTTTGGCACAGAACTGTTCCGGGGCACTCGCGACGCCAACTACGTGAACCAGCCAATCCGCGACTTCCGTATCAACCAATACGGTTTCTCGCTTGGCGGACCGATCATCAAAGACAAACTGCACTTCTTCACGGCCCTCGATTTTGAAGACCGCACCGAGCCGTTCCCCATCCTCGACGTTCGGCCCGAAACCGAGCAGATCGAAAACATTACGTCGGCCAACCTCGCTCGTTTCCAGCAGATTCTGAGCAACAAGTACGGTCTCGACGGCAGTCGGCAGCAAACGGGTTTGTTTACCCGCCAACCCGCGCAACGCACGATTTTCGGGCGGCTCGACTGGCAGATCAACAACACCCACCGGCTCACGTTTCGCAACAACGTGTTGTGGGGCCGCGCTCCGCTGACGGTCGGCCCCGATCAGGGCGGTTTGTGGGAGTCGTGGGGGAACACCGAAATCCGGTCCTATTCGAGCCTGTTGTCGTTGCGGTCGTCGTTTAGTTCGCGCCTGACCAACGAGTTTAAATTCCAGGTGCAACGCGCCGAGCGCGATTTTCTGCCCAACTCCTACGCGCCCCGTGGTTTCGTGACCATTCAATCGACGCTCGCCAACGGCTCCAACGTATCGCGGCAATTTCAGTTTGGGGGTAACCGCATCGCGCCTGAAGAGCAGGGCGAGCGGCAGTATCAGCTCATCAACACGACCTATCTGCAAAAGGGGCGGTTCTTTTTTACGTTCGGAACCGACAACATCCTGACTGTAACGAACACCCTGAACACCAATGAGCAGGGCGGTTTGTTCCAGTTCCCCAGCCTCGACGCGCTCGACAACCTGACGCCCTCGCAGTACACCCGACTGGCTCCGTTGAACCCACAAGCCAACGGGTTTGCACCCCGGCTTCGGTCGACGGCCCTCGATCTCTCGGCGTTTGCGCAGGCTGAATTCAACCCGCTCTCCAACGTGAATATCCTGGCTGGTTTGCGTTACGACGCTACGGCGTTTTTGCGGACGCCCACCCGCAACCCACTTGTTGAGGAGGTGCTGAACCGCCGGACCGACGTGGTTGCCCGCGACTGGAACAATATTCAGCCGCGTTTGCAGGTGAAATGGGATGTGTTCGGCGATCAGAAGTCGACCGTGCGGTTGGGGGCCGGGGCTTATTCGGCCAACATCGTTCACTGGGCGCAGTTGAGCAACATCCTGCAATCGGGCATGAACCTGACCGACATCGCGCTTCAGGGTAACGCCATCCCCCGCCCCGATTTTGTCTCGTATCGGCGCGACCCACTCACGGTGCCGGGCGCACCCGCTTCAGGCGTTCGGGGCGCACCCTATCTGAACCTGATCGGCGAGAATTTCCAGGCTCCCATGACCTGGAAAGCGAATCTTGCGTTCCGCCAATTTTTCCTGAATCGGTTCTATGTGGGCTTCAACGCGTACCTGGCCCGCACGACCGACAACTACCAGTACGTGGACCTGAACCTGCGTCAGCAACCGACCTTTACGCTGGCCAACGAAGCTAACCGCCCGGTTTATGCCCCGCTTGATCAGATCCTGCGGACCTCGAACGAGAACCCTGCTACGGCGGCAGTTCGGGCGTATCCGGTGCCTAACCCGTTGGCTGTGAACCAAAATCCTAGCCTGGGTCGTACCCTCGAACTGAACGGTCGTTCGGACATCTGGCAGCGCGGTTTGGTGCTCGAAGCCGGGGTTGTGTTGCCCAAAGGCGGTAACATCAACGCGACCTACACCATCAACCGCACCGAAGACAACAACTCCTACAACTGCTGTATTGCCCGCACGTCGATGCTGACGCGGGTGGTGGGTGATCCGCGCGCTCTCGACGAAAACCGGGGTGCTGCCGACACTGATTTCCGGCAGAAGATCGTGGTGTATGGCACTTCGCCCCAGGTGGCAGGTTTCCGGTTGGGCTTCCGGTATTTGGGGCTCGGTGGTCAGCCGTTCTCGCCAGTGGTCTTCGGCGACATCACGGGCGTCGGAACGGGCCTGCTCGTAAACAACAGCGCACGGGCGTTTGTGTTCGACCCCGCCACGCTCCGGGCCAACCCCAACGCAACAGCGTTTGAAACCGCTCTGGCCAACGGCATGCAGCAGGTGTTGAGCAACGAAAACAACGTGGCCCGCGAGTTGCTCCTCGATAATTTGGGTCAGGTTGCCCCGCGCAATGCCATCTACAACCGCATGTACCACAACATCGACCTTCGGTTGTCGTACACGCTCGATAGCAAGACGATCAAGGGCTTAGGCAAAAACAGCCTGGAGCTTCTGGCCGAGGTCTTCAACTTTGGTAACCTCGTGAACCGCAACAACGGTGCGCAGATTGTGGTGCCGGGTGGCAATCAAGTGTTATTGCAGGCGTTGGGCATCGACCCGATTGCTCTCCGGCAGGGCCGCACGCAATATGCCTACCGGGCCAATACCAACTTCGGGCAGACGGTCCGTCAGGGCAACCCCTATCAGGTGCAGATCGGCGTTCGGTATCGGTTTGAGTAAGGGCGCATTATCTGGAATTATAAAAATCTGACAGCTAATGACAGCCCCCGCTCCAAATCAGGAGCGGGGGCTTTTTTGTTGAACAAATCGCTGATGCTTCGGTGTTACTCCCAACGTAACTCCGTTCGTCATGACCCGATTTCGTATTCTGGGCTGGGTAGCCTCTTTCGTGATAATTTCGCTTAGCCTGCAAGCCTGCTCGTCCGACTCGCAAAAAGAGCAAGCCACTCAATCGGCCAATGCTCCGGCTGCAACCACGGCGTCGGCCCCTGCATCGTCGTCGACAGCAGCCGGCAAAAAGACCATTTTGTTTTACGGCAATAGCCTCACGGCGGGCTACGGCCTTGATCCCGCGCAGGCGTTTCCGGCCTTGATTGGTCGTCGGCTCGACTCGCTCAAGATGGATTATAAAGTCGTGAATTCGGGTTTGAGTGGCGAGACCACCGCCGGTGGACTGAGCCGCATCAATTGGGTGTTGCGCCAACCCGTCGATGTGTTTGTGTTGGAACTGGGCGGTAACGACGGTCTGCGTGGCCTCCCCTTAGCCGATACCCGCAAGAACCTGCAAGCCATTATCGACACCGTTCGGACCAAGTACCCCGACTGCAAAATCGTGTTGGCCGGTATGCAGGTTCCGCCTAACCTCGGCACTCAATACACAGCGGAGTTCAAGGGCATCTACGGCGACCTCGCCCGCAAAAACAAACTCCCCCTGATCCCGTTTCTCCTCGACCGCGTGGGCGGCATCCCCCGCCTGAACCTCCCCGACGGCATTCACCCCACCGCACAGGGCCACCGGATTGTGGCCGAAACGGTCTGGCAGACGCTGGAGACGGTGTTATAGCTTGAGCTTACCATCCCGTCGTAAACGGTCCAGTAAGCGAGTGTTGAACCGAGGGTCTGGTCCAGTTTGCCTAACTTCTTGCCCTTGTATGCTATACACACTGTCCCAAGCTACCACAATTGAGTTTTGCCTATTTGTTTCATAGGCCGTTCGGAAGATCAGATCGCTATAATGGAGTGTGGCGATCTGCCCCCATATACCGGCGAAGATAACCTGTCGGTCTACGGTTACACAGAGTCCTGTATCTGAGGCCGTTGCATGAAGCAACGTTGGATAACCAAATATAGGTGACTCGCCTTTTGGACCGCTAACGGGTTTGGTTAGATCAAACAAACAGTGGATGCTGGGCGCGGTTTTAGATCGGTAGTAGGTGGTGATCTCGTCGTATCTGACCAATGGAGTGGTACTTAACAGACTAGCCCCTTTAACCCGAATGTTACGACCTCGGTCGTTTTTTTCCCAATCCAGACGCGCACGATAGATTTCGACACCCTGTCCGATAGGCGTTGGTTGAGCGGATTGAGCTGGCTCTGTGGGATCTTTTGAGCAACTATTCAGAAGGACAACAAACCCAATAATGAACGAGGATACAGTTTTCATTTGATAAATAATCGAATGGTGACGGATTCGTTTCTCCCTTGGCAATTCAAGTACAGCAGCCCCTTATTTGCCAACTCGTTCAACTCATGGCGGGGTATCAGAATTTTGTTCTGACCTGGCTGAATAATTACCGCCTGACGCAGGATACGTTGACGGGCTGATGCCGTTTCACCCACATAAAGTGTAACCACATCAGCATGTTGAGCTGTAATTTCTAGGGTGCATTTCAATCTTGTATGCAAGCTCTCCAAAGTTGGGGTAAGGTCTGCGAAGAGTCAACGATGTTAATTGAATATAATAAATTGGTAATATTTAGCTTAGTTCTCCCCGACGGCATTCACCCCACCGCCGAGGGCCACCGGATTGTAGCTGAGACGGTCTGGCAGACATTGCAAACGGTGTTGTGAGTGGTTTTGGCTAACTTGCTTGCCAAGCCGTTCGCCAACCACCAATGCCCCGCCTAACGCTCCTTCTCCTGCTCTTCGCTTTCCCAACCCTCGCCCAACGCATTGAAGGCCGAGTGACCGATGCCGCTACCGGGGCCGAGTTACCTTTCGCGACGGTCTTCATCAACAACACGTCTTTCGCCACCAACGCCGATTCGACGGGGCGGTTTGCGCTGAACAATTTGCCGCCCGGTCGCTACCAACTGATTGCCCGATTGGTGGGTTATGTAGCCCTGAATCAGGCTGTTGTGGTGGAAGCAGGAAAGACGGCGCGGGTCGATTTCTCGCTCGTGGCCGACAAGAACACGCTGAACGAGGTGACCGCCAAAGCTAAGCGAGACAAGGCGTGGGAGAGTAACCTGAAACAGTTTACCCGCCACCTGATTGGCTCCGAAGCTCCCGCCCGTCTGTGCCGCATCACGAACCCCTGGGTTATTGACTTCGCCAACGAAAACGGCGCGTTGACCGCACGGGCGAGTCAGCCTATCGAGATTGAAAACCGATATTTGGGCTACCAACTGACGTATGTGCTGCAATCGTTTCGGGCCACGGAAAGCGAGGTAAATTTCAGCGGATACGCCCAATTTATGCCCCTTTGGTCGGGGAAGGCAAGCGACGAAACCGCCTGGGACGCCCAACGGCAATTGGCCTTCCGCGATTCCGACCTGTACTTTCTGCAATCGCTGCTGGCGGGCAAAACGGCAATCAATGGCTTCGAAGCTTACATCGACCGGCTCAACGCCAACCCCGCCAACCGGAGCAACAATTTCTATGGCGATCAGGTCAAAAAACTCCAGCGCATCGACCTCGACACGCTCGCCCGTCGGCAGGTCAACGGCCCTTCGTTTCGGGTAGTATTGCCCCGCCGGTTCGAGCTGCACCACACGCGGGCCGAAGGGCCATTTGCGATCTACCGCGATAAGCCATGTCCGCTTACCTGGATCGATACGGCCCAGCCTTTGCTCGTAAACGAACAGGGGTTATTGCTGAACCCACAGGCGTGGTCGGTGTCGGGGTTTCTAGCGAGTCGGCGGCTATCGGTCATGCTCCCCGCCGACTACCAGCCCACCAATCCCGAAGCATTTGCGGCCCAGCCTAAAACGCCCTCGAACCGCTGGACGAGCCGGACCGAAGCCCCGTTTTTCGTGACCGACCGAACCTACTATTCCCCCCGCGATCTAGTGCAGATCAGCGGAACCATGCAGTATGCCAACCCCGCCCAACAAGACTCGCTCAGTGCCCGACTACACCTGCAACTGCTCGACCCGAATACCGGAAAAATACTTATAAATCAGAATATTGCCATCGAACAAGGGCAGTTCCAAACCGCCTTTGTGTTGCCCGACTCGCTCGAAACCAAGCCGTATTTGCTTCGTGCCTACACAAACTGGCAACGCAATTGGAGCGATAGCGCGGTGGCGTATCGGTGGCTCCCGGTTGTCGCGTTTGGGCAAAAGCCCGTTGGCAGCACTTCGCCCGAAGCCGAAAATCTGGAGATTTCCATAGTCGACAGCACCGTTCAGGTTCGGGTTCGGGACAGCCCGACGGGCCGATTCCGGTGGTTGGTCGCATCGCTGACGGATACGTCGGTGGTGAGTCAGTTGGCTACCCAGGTGGCGTTTGGGTTCCCCATATCGACCACCTTGCCAGCACCCCAATTCACCATTGAGCGGGGCATTGGGCTGTCGGGACAGGCTACGAACCGGAAAGGTCAACCCGCCGAGGGCGCACAAGTGTTGTTGGTAGTGCCCAAAACCAAAGCGAGTTTTGTGGCCCTCGCCGATTCAATGGGGCGTTTTTCCTTTACCGACTTACCGCTGGAAGGTCAACAGCCCGTTCTGCTGAAAGCAACGAACAGCCGGGGTAAGTCGGTCGAAACGGTCACGGTGCTTCCCGAAACCGCACCCGCTCTGACAGTCTTCGCCCGGACTCCGCCCACGTTAGTCATCCGACAAGACCCCGTGCCCAACTGGTACGGAACCTCCACACCCGGCACAAAAGCCGACGGTTCGGTGCAACTGCGCGAGGTGAAGGTGAAAGCGGCCAAAACGCCCCCCGCTGCCCGCTCGCAATACCGGCAGGCCGACTATGTAGTGAAGGGTAAAGATCTGGCCGAACACGCTGTGGGTGAGAACATTCTGGTGGCCTTGCAGGGGCGCATACCCGGCCTGCGGGTGGTGGAGAAATTCGGTGAAGACGGCCTGCGCAAGCTCATCATCACGCTGCGCGGGGGTGTCACGGGCGGGGGTTTCCGGCAGGGTGAGCCTACGCAACCGCTGTTATTGGTGGATGGTGTGCCCTTCGGCGACGTGAACGAGTTGCAGGCCATACCGCCAAGTCGCATTGACCGTATTGAGATTGTGAACCGGGCTGAGGCCCTGATGGGCTTGCGGGGGTATCTGGGCGTCATTGCCGTGTACACCAAACAAATGTCGGACGAGGAAACCCGCGCCATCGAAACCGACCCGGCCATCAAACAGGTCACGCTAACGGGCTGGGCTGCCGACTCAATCGTGGCCCCTCGACAAACGGGCGTCTACTGGCAACCCGTCCCCACGGACCGGGGCGAGCACTGGGAGCTGACCTTCCCGCGCCCCGCCCGACGTGGCACCTACCGGCTCGTGTGCGAGGGGATCACGACCAACGGCAAGCGGCTTGTACTGGTGAGGCATGTGCGGCTGTGAAGATTCGTCCCTTTCAAACGGGGGTTCGTCCCGAAGTTTCAGGGGTTTGTCCCAAGTAGTAACGGGATTCGCTTACAGGGTGTATCTTTGAGCTAGAACATTCGAAACCATCTTGTGACTTCAACCGCTATACTCGAAACACGCAACATTGTTAAGCAGTACGCCCAGCATCGGGCACTCGACGGTGTCAGCCTGACCGTGCCGCGTGGCTGCATTTTCGGGCTACTTGGCCCTAACGGAGCCGGAAAAACCTCGCTCATCCGCATTATCAACCAGATCACGGCCCCAGACGAGGGTGAGGTGTTTCTGGGGGGCGACCCCCTCCGCCCCGAACACATCGGGCGTATCGGCTACCTGCCCGAAGAGCGCGGCCTCTACAAAAAAATGAAGGTAGGCGAGCAACTGCTTTACCTGGCCCAGCTCAAAGGCCTGAGCGAGAAGCAGGCTATGGACAAACTGAAAATCTGGTTTACCAAGTTCGACATTAAGCCCTGGTGGAACAAAGCCGTTGAGGACCTCTCGAAGGGTATGCAACAGAAAATTCAGTTTGTGGCCACCGTACTGCACGAACCCGACCTGATTATTCTGGACGAACCGTTTTCGGGCTTCGACCCCATCAACGCGAATCTAATCAAAGACGAGATTTTGGAACTCCGCCGGAACGGGTCCACGATTATTTTCTCTACGCACCGGATGGAGTCGGTTGAAGAGTTGTGCGACTACATCGCGCTCATCAACCGTTCGCACAAGATTCTGGACGGCCCCAAGAAAGCGATCAAAGAGCAATTCAAAACGCACACCTACCGCGCCGAATTTCAGGGCGAGTTGACCGACCTGCCTCCGGTGTTTACCGTAGTCGACAGTCAGCCGCTCGATGAAGGCTTCACCCGTGTCGACATCAGGATTCCGCCCGATGCCTCGGTCAACGACCTCATCCGTAACCTGCTCGACCGCGTGGCCATCCGCAGTTTTGGCGAGAATATTCCCAGTATGAACGACATCTTTATTAAAGCCGTAAACGGACAATGAAAACCATCTTCCTGATCATGCGACGCGAATATCTGGTTCGCGTGAAGAAAAAGTCATTCATCGTCATGACGCTCCTGACGCCGATTCTGATGTCGGCACTCTGGCTCTTGCCCGCTTATCTGGCCACGCGCAAAACCGATTTAAAGCGGGTGCAGGTGGTTGATGATACCAAGCGATTCGCATCGGTGTTTCAATCGACGGAGGAGCTAAAGTTTGAGTCGAGCAACCAGACCATCGACGAGGCTAAGCGTAAGTTTGCGAAAAGCGGCTACGATGTGCTCACCCACGTTCCGGCCAATATTATCGACGATCCGAAGGGTCTGAAGATTTATGCCGAAAAGAACGTCAGTCTGGGTGTTGTACGGGACATCGAAAACGTGGTGGAGAATGAAATCGAAAACCAGAAGTTGATTTCGGCGGGCATCGACCGGAAAGTGCTCGAAAACACCAAAGTGAATGTTTCGGCCCGCACCTACAACCTGAGCGAAGAGGGCGAAAAAGACAGTAGTTCGGGGGCGGCAACCATCTTGGGCTATGTGTTGGCGGGCCTTATTTACTTCACTATTTTCCTATACGGGGCGCAGGTGATGCGGGGTGTGCTGGAAGAAAAAACGAACCGGATTGTCGAGGTTATTATCTCGTCGGTGAAGCCATTTCAGCTCATGGCCGGCAAAATTCTGGGTGTGGCTTTGGTCGGTTTGACCCAATTTATGCTCTGGATTTTACTCACAATTGGCCTCTCCACCGGCTTGTCGGCAGTAATTGGGAGCGATGCCCTCAAGGAGCGTGTAGAGCAATCGGCTGTTCGGTCGGCTTCTCCCGGAGCCGCAACGCCCCCCGGCATGTCTGTGAAGGGTGAGCAGGCCAAAGCCAAAGCAGCCAACGACGCCAACATGATGGCTAAAGTTCAGAGCGCGTTAAGCACAGTCAATTGGCCGCTGTTGCTGACCTGCTTCTTTATTTATTTTGTAGGTGGATATCTGCTTTATAGTGCTTTGTTTGCGGCTGTGGGAGCGGCTGTAGACAACGAAACCGACTCTCAACAGTTCATGTTTCCCATAACCATTCCCCTAATTCTCGGATTTATTATTGCACAAACGGTGGTGCTGAACCCTGACGGGGCCGTGGCTTTCTGGTTTTCGATGATTCCGCTCACCTCGCCCATTGTTATGCTCGTCCGAATTCCATTTGGTGTTCCGATCTGGGAAATTGCCTTGTCGGTAGCATTGCTCATTGGTGGTTTCATAGGCATTGCCTGGGTAGCGGCTCGTATCTACCGCGTGGGTATCCTCATGTATGGCAAGAAACCGACCTACGCCGAGCTGGCGAAGTGGGTATTTTATAAGGCGTAACATATTCGTCCTTATCGTTTGCCTGATCGAAGCACCGCTCACCACGAGCGGTGCTTCGTTGTTTATAGATGATTGGTCGTGCGTTTGGTTAATCAAATCTTAACCTGTTACTTTGACGCATCTTTTTAACCATAAACTCTTTAGGCCATGTATCCTCTCTCGATGTCGGATCGGGCACGCTTCGGCGTATGCCCCGAGCCAACGCTGAAACTGCAATTTGCCGATGGTCACCGTCGGCAGGTCGAACTAAACCGATTTGTCCGGTTCGAAGCCGACAGCAACTACACCAACTGCATTTTTCAGGATGGTTCCCGCCTGCTTGTCTCCATCACGTTGGGGCAACTCCTTACCCGCATTAGCCCCACCGAATACATCCGAATTCATAGCAAGCATGCCATAAATCGTCAATATGTAGCAGGCGTAATTCCGGGGAAGCAGGTAGTGCGGCTAATTACTGGCGAAGACGTAGTTATTGCCCGCCGACGGATGCGCGAAATTCTGGCCGAGCTTCCGGCCTTGTCGTTCGACTAATTTTTAGCCTAACTACACCCCCGTATCAACCGGCACTGCCCGGTTGGGGTCGTATTCGCCTTCCCACTTGGCTACAACGGCGGTCGCAACGGCGTTGCCCGCCACGCTCGTAGCCGAACGGCCCATATCGAGAAATGGGTCGATGCCCAAAATCAGGGCGAGGCCTTCGGGTGGTAAGTTGAAGAGGGCCATTGTGCCTGCAATAACAACCAACGAGGCCCGTGGCACTCCGGCGATGCCTTTGGAAGTGATCATGAGGGTGAGCAGCATCAGGATTTGCTGTTCGAGTGTGAGTGGCACCCCGTAGGCCTGCGCCAGGAAGCCCGTCGCGAAGGTCATGTACATCATGGAGCCGTCGAGGTTAAACGAGTAGCCAAGCGGCAACACGAACCCGATAATCCGCGATGAAATACCGAAGTTTTCCAGTGCTTTAATCTGCTGCGGCAGCGAGGCTTCTGAACTCGCCGTGCTGAACGACAGGAGCAGGGGGTCTTTTATCTGTGCCATGAGCTTGAAAAACGGAATACCCATCACCGTGCAGATGGCAAACAGGACCACGAAAATAAAGAACAACAATCCTCCGAAGAAACACACGAGCAGGTAGGCGTACGATACCAGGATGCCCAGCCCTTTGGCGGCCACAACGGCAGTCATTGCCCCCAGAACAGCAAATGGGGCCATTTGCATCACATAGCCCACCATTTTGAACACCAACTCGCTCAGGGCATCGAGAGCTTTCGTGATACTTTTGCCTTTCTCGCCAATGGCTCCCAGCGCGACGCCGAAGAAAAGGGCAAACACCACAATTTGCAGGATTTCGTTTTCGGCAAGGGCACGGAACGCGCTGTCGGGGAAGATATGGAGAATAAAATCTTCGAGGCTATTCAGCTTTTTGCCTTCGATACCCGTCGTGGTGCCAGCAGTAGGGCGCGGCCACTCCTGAATTTCGCCGGGCCGGGTGACGTTTACTACCACGAGACCAATAATCAACGACAGGATGGTGGCAAAGTAAAAGTAGCCAAGCGTTTTGATACCTATACGGCCAACTACTTTAAAATCGCCCAGTTTGGCAATGCCTACCACCAGTGTTGAAAACACCAGCGGCCCGATAATCATTTTGATGAGTTTAAGGAATATTTTGCTTAGAAGTTGAAACTTATCCGATACCGCCTTAGCTGTTTCAGGGTCGGTGGTGCTGTGTAGAATCTGACCAATAATGACGCCAAGCGCGAAGCCGATAACAATTTTGGTCGTGATGTTTAATTTCATTCTGTTGCTGAAAGGAGAATGCACAAAAATAGAGGAAATTTTAAATTTGCAGTCTCATGAACAGAGCAACACTACAGGAACGCATAAAAGAGGAGATTGTCGTACGGCGCGGGCAGGTGAAAGATCGCCAATGGCGACAAACCGGCCTACCCGACGAAGCTGCCCGCGAGGGCATTGGGGCAGAGGAATTCAGGCGGTTGGTGAACGAGGTGAGCCGCCAGGTTAATTTCGAGAAACTCGCTGACCTCCACCGACGTATCGAAGACGCCCTGATGGCCCAGCCCCAGTTCGAGATGCACCAAACCCAGCAAGACGAGTTCGTAACCGAGGCCGAACGCATGGGCCTCTCGGCCCCGTTTGTGCGTGATCGTTGGCTGCCGCTTATTATTACCGACCTCAAAAAAGCAGCTCCGGCAACCCCTGCCCCCACGGACCCCGCCGGTTCGGTGGCGGAGGTAACGCCACCACCCATTAGCCCGCCCGCTCCTCCGGTCGCGCCTGTGGTTCCGGCTGAAAACCCTCGTGTAGAGGCCCAGTCCGCCCCACCCGAGCGTGTGAAGGCCATTCTGGATGAGTACAACGGGCATATTTCGGCCCGCGACCTGCGCTTGTTGTTTCGGGCGATGCCCACCGATGAGCGCACGTTGGCCGAGGAAATTCTGGCCTATCTGTCGGCTAATTTTTACGCGTCGGTAACGGAACCGACGGGGGCAACGCTGGCCGAAAAGCTGCTCTCGACCGATTGGCGGCACCTGAGCCATTGGGACACTCCCCCCGAACCAGAGCCAGTCCCCACGCCCGCCTATGTGCCACTCGCAACGCCCGAACCGGCCTATACGCCACCGCCCCCATACAACCCCGCCCCGGTTCCCTCTCAACCCGAACAAGAATCGGGCGGGAACGCGGGCCTGTGGGGAGCCGTGTTTGCCGTGGCGGTGTTGCTGATTTTGTATTTTCTGATCAAACCCAATCAGAATAAAAACGACAAACCTGAGCGCGAACCGGAACGTACCGAACAAACTGGGGAGTCGCGCAGGAGCGACCGCCCATCACGCGCTGAACGGAACCGGTTGCGTCGGGAGCGAGAGGCTGCTAACGAAACTGCCCCCAGCGAGACCGTTGCCTCCGACGACCGCTCCCGCGAACCCGTTGCCGAATCCCAATCGACTCCGATTTCTGACGCCCCTCCCGTTGTGGAACCCCCAAAAAAGTATGACCGGCTGCTCGAAACAACCGGTCAGTTTGGGGAGCGGCCCGCCAAATTGGGTCGCCGGTGGGGCCTCTGGCGCAATAACGACTGGATGATTCTGCCTATCTACGACGACATCACGACCTTCCGCGATGGCCGGGCCACGGTGGTGCTCAAGGGCCGTACGTACGACATCGACGAGCAGGGCAACCCAATCGAAGAGTAAGCTCTTATACCCAGGGTTCGTCGGCACTAGGGCCGTAGCTGCCGGGAATCGGGATGTCGAGCAGGCGCAGGTACACGCCCAACTGCGCCCGGTGGTGGACCGTCTGGCAGAAGGCCATGCGAATACTTTCGCCTTTGGTCTCCTGACTGTGAATTACATCCCCCGAACGCATCGTCCAGATAGGGTCGAGTTGGTCGTCGGTGGCGGTGGCTAGCGCGGCCAGGCCCGCCTGAAGCGACTTCTGGTGCAGGGCTACCAACTCGGCGGTGCTGTTAACAACCGTTGGGTTGTAGTCCATTTGCTCAAAATCGATCCCGTCCGTCGTAAAAGTCATGGGCGTCCAGGTGGGTATCTCGGCGATGTGAGTGGCCAATTGCCGGATGGTCATGCTTTTGGAGTGGGGTTGCCAGTCGAGCCGGTCGTCGGGAATACGTTCGAGCATCTTGTGGGTCGTGACGGCCTCTTGCTCCATCTCTTTGCGGAGGGCTTCTACCTGTGTCATGTTTGTAGGCGATTTGTTTACCCCACAAAGGTCCGGGCCGGTAGTGACAGCCCTATGTCAGGAGGGAATCGGGTGTAGCGAATAATGTGTGCATCATCCGCGCAAACTCGGCCTGAATAGAGGCTTCAATCTGGATTTCCTCCCCCGAAACAGGGTGGTTAAACCGAAGTTTCCGGGCGTGCAACAGCATGGTATTCATGGCGAATTGCTCCAAAAACAGCTTGTTTTGCTTGTTGCAGCCGTGGGGCCGGTCGCCAATGATCGGGTGCATGATGTGGGCCGTGTGTCGGCGGAGTTGGTGCATGCGGCCTGTTTCGGGCGTTAGCTCCACGAGCGAGTAACGCGAGGTGGCGTGTTTGCCGTGGGCAATGGGCACTTCGGTTTGAGCAATGGTTTTCAGATGCGTAACGGCGTCTTGCAGAGGCCCCGGTTTGCCGTCGGCCTCGTCGCGTCGGAGGGGGTAGTCTATAGTCAGCGCGTCGGGCGTGTGGCCGCGCACGAGGGCCACATACGTTTTGTCGACCTGCCCGTTCATAAACTGCGTTTGCATGGCCGCGTTGGTGGCCACGTCGAGGGCAAAGAGCAACACCCCCCCCGTTTTGCGGTCGAGTCGATGGACGGGATACACGCGCTGCCCCAACTGGTCGCGAAGGAGTTGCACGGCAAACTCGCTCGCATCGGCGGCCATGGGTGAACGATGCACGAGCAAGCCGTGGGGTTTGTTGATGGCGACAAATTCGGCAGAACGAAATAGGATTGGCAGTTCGGGGGGCATATGGGCAGAGGGAGATTGCAGAGCGGGCCTGTTGGTGAATTTAACGGGTCTAGTTTAAACAAAAAAACGTCCGGCTCAACAAGGCCGGACGTTTCAATACTGCATAATTAGCCTCAATGGTGTGAAGAAGCTACTAACCTACTCCCATATACTTGTCGGTTTACGGCCTGACCACAATCACGCCCTCCACCGTTTTGTCGCAGCCACTCCGAACCACCCGTATCCGGTAAGGCCCACCCCCGTTGATGGGGAACAGACCCGACGTGTTCTGGTTGAACTGCCGGAACTCATACCCGTTGATACGGTCCAGAATCCGGGTGTGCTCATACGAATCGCCCCCGCTGATGAGGAAGTTCGCGCCCGCCACCGACGGCACCGTGATGGTGGGCAATGACCCCGATACCGTCACGCTTGAGCCGCTGGGGAAGGTGATCACCACCGAGGGTGTCACCGTACCCACGCTCAACTGGTAAGCCGTGCTGGTCTGGCTGTTGCAGGCCCCTGTGGCTACCAGCACATAAATGCCCGCATCGTTGGCCGTTACCGCACCCAGGGTGAGCGTAGCCGTGTTCTGGCCCGTAGCAACACCATTGCGCAACCACTGGAAGCTTACGTTGCCTGTGGCTGTAACAGACACAGGCACACTTAGGGCGCGGCCCTCGCACACGCCCCCGCCCATGGGGACTGGCCCTAACACCACTGCACCGGGGTTGAGCGAAACGCTCACCACTGCCCCCGCCGTGCAGCCGTTGGGTTCCGAAACCACCACCGAGTAGGTGCCCGCCGTGCTGATGGCGTAGGTGTTCACCGACCCGGTTTGCAACACCATTCCGCTCGTGTTGAGGAAGGTGTATGTACTGCCCGTGCCTGCCGTCAGTGTGACGCTGTTGCCTGCGCCGGGGCAGATGCCGGGGCTGCTGGCCGTGAGGGTGGCCGCGCCGATGGCCGTGTTCTGGCTTACCGACACGCTGGCCAAAGCCGTGTTGGTGCAGGAGGTCATGGCTCCCGCCCGGACGGTGTAGGAGCCGGGGGCGGCCACCACAAACTGGCCCGTGCCGTTGCTGTCCCCCGTGTTGACCAACGTAAAGTTAGTGGCGTTGGCGGCTGTGGTCGTAAGCGTCACGCTCGGATTGCCACAGGTGAGCGTGCCGCTGCTCAACAGGCTGGCCGTGGTAACGGGTTGCTGAACCGTCAGGCTGAAGGCTGTGGACGACACCGTGTTGCAGGGCGTGATAACCCGCACTGAGTAGCTGCCCGCGTCGCTCGTTTGTACGTTGGTCAGCGAGAGGGTGGCCGTGGTCTGGCTGGCAACGCGGGTGGCCCCCTTGTACCATTCAAAGGTAAACGGCCCACTGCCGGAGAAGCTCACCGTGGCCGTCACATCACTCCCCACACACACCACCGAGGAAGCCGCCGGTTGCGCCGTGATGGCTACGGCCTGATTGATGCTCAACCCAAATGGGTCAGACAGTACGTTGTTGCACCCGGTAAAGACCCGCACCCGGTAATCGTCGGCATCGGTGGCTTGCTGAACGTTAGTAAGGGTGAGGGTGGCCGTGGTTTGGCCCGGAATCAGGGTTTGCCCTTTGATCCACTCGTAGGCAAGTGGCCCCGTGCCGCTCGCGCTAACGGTGGCCGTAACGGTTGCCCCCGAACAGACAAGCGTTCCGGTGGCTGGCTGCATGGTAATACCCACGTTCTGTTGCACGGTCAGGTTGAACACGTTCGACAGCACAATGCCGCAACTGGTGCTGAGAACCATCGCCGTGTATCCGTCGGTATCGCCCGGTTGCAATCCGCTCAAGGTAAGCGTGGCCGAGGTTTGGCCCGTGAGGGCGGTGGTGCCTTTGAACCACTGGTAGCCCGAAATATCGCCCGTGGCACTGATGAAGACCGTGACGCTGGCCCCCGTACAGACCACCGAGGTGGCGGCAGGCTGTTGTGTAACGCCGATAGACTGATTGACCGTCAGGCTAAACGCGGTGCTGGTCACGCTCCCGCAGGCCCCCGTCACCACCACCGAATAACTCCCGGCATCGCTCGATTGTACGTTCGTTAGCGAAAGTGTAGCCGTGGTCTGGCTCGCAACGGGTGTTGTTCCCCGGAACCACTGGTAAGTGATGGCCCCCGAACCCGTGACGCTGACCGTGGCCGTAACGGCGGTACCTGAGCAAGCCACCGACGAAGCCACAGGTTGCGCCGTGATGCCCACTGGCTGACTAGCCGTCCCCGAAAACTCATAGGCACCCATGTCGATAAGGGCGTTGACTGTGCGGGCATTCCCGGCGACATCGGAGGTGCTGCCCCCCGCCGACGCGTAAGCCGCATTGTCGCCTGCGTCGATGGCGGGGGTGCAGGCATTGAGTTGCAGGTTGGTAGCACTCACAAACGGCGACACCGTGACAGCCAGCAAGTTTCCGCCCCCGTCGGTTGCCCCCGTGGGTAGCCCCTCCTGAATCAATGAATTCTGGATAGAGGTGGTACCGCCTGACCGGAACAGTTGCGCGTCCGTAGCCGTACCTGTTGTCGTGTTGCCCCAGATAATGGCGTTAATGAGCGACACGTCTGAGGTTGCATAGATACCACCCCCCTGAACACCCGTAGCCGAATTACTGGCCACGGTGCTGTTGACCATTGTGAGCGAGGAGTTGATGTAGAGACCCCCGCCCGATGATGCGCGGTTACCCGTAAACACCGAATTGATAAAAGAAGACGCACTCGCTGCATAAATGCCTCCGCCCCGGTTGGTAGCCGTGTTGTTGATAAACAGACAGTTGGTTGTTTTCAGGCCCCTGTCATCCACGTAGAGTGCTCCGCCAGTCCCAGCCGTGTTGTTCTGAAACACGGAGTTACGCAAATCGAACCCATAATCATCATCACCATCATACAGAATGGCTCCTGCGTTTCTGCTGTTCGGTACGCTGTTGCCATCGAACAAACAGTTGTCGATCAGCCCATACTGATCACTCTCCGTAAATAGTGCGCCCCCTCCGTAGTCGGCAGTGTTGCGTAAAAATTGGCTGTTCGTAATGGTGAAGGAACCAGCATAGGCAAAAATAGCCCCGCCCTCGTCGTCGGAATAGTTATTTTCGAACAAACTATTGTGGATCACCACCTGTCCATGGACATCGAAAAAGAGCGCACCGGCATCATCTCCCTGCGCTATATTACCAACTAATGTGCAGGACGTAAGGGTCATACCAACAATAGCATTGCCATCGTCTTCCAGGCTGATGCCTCCACCTTCACTAGAGGTTGATGTATTGCTGGCAATGACGCAGTTAGTGAGGGTTGGGCTGGCAACATTCGTTGGGGCCGCCCCGTTAGCATACACCGCAATTCCCCCATTATTTTGACCCGAGTTTTGGGTAATTGTCACCTGGTTTAAGCGGGGGCTGCTGGGGCCATTGTTGGTTCGGATGAGCATTCCCCCACCCAAATTATTTGGAGAACTTCCATTCGCATTGCCCCCCGTGATGATTACGCCATCCAGAATGGGCGTACCTACGCCAGAGCCATAGACCACCACGTGATAGCTGTTGTCGCTGATGCTTCCTGCTGTGCCAATGTCGCCACTCAGAATGGTGGAGAAGCTGGCCGGATTACGATCCCCAAAGGCCGGGTTGCCCGTGTTGGGGAACCCGCCATATACGGCCACGTTGGGCAACATTCGAAAACTCTCTGTACGGGCGGCTGTGCCGGTGGGCTTGTAGGTACCCTGGGCCACCCAGATAGCCGTCAGGCTGCTCACGCAGGGGTTGGTCAGTACGCTTTGCAGATCGGTGAAGGCATCGGTCCAGTTGAGGCCCGTGTTGGCTCCTGTTGCCGCAGCGTTCACGTAGAGAGTAGTCGGGGCCGGATTGGCCGCCACCGTTACGCTCGTTGCCGACGAACACGCGCCCGTGGTGCCCGTAACCGAATAAACCCCTGCCGCGCTAACGGTAATGGCCGTCGTGCTTTGGCTGTTCGACCAGGCGTAGCTGTCGGCTCCCGATGCCGTCAGGGTGGCACTGCTACCTGCGCAAATCGTAGCAGAAGGCGCGGCCGCAATACTCACCGACACTGGCGTGCAATCCTGAATCTCGAAGGGGGCCGTATCGGCAAACGTACCCGTTGCAAAATTGCCGTTGATGTCGTACACCTCCAGCACCCGGCCCGTACCGACTTGGCTTACCCCAAAGTTTACCTCGAAAAATTCGGTGCCAGTGCCCGTATACGTCAGAATGTTGCCCGACCCCGCGCTGGTGCTGGTACTGATAAAACCCGACGAAATGTCGTTGGCCGTGGCCGGGTCGCCGTCATACAAGGCTACTGAATACAGTGTGCCAGGGGTGCCGCCTGTGATGGTGGCCCGTACCCGTCGATTGGTGCCATAGACGCTGGCCACCGGGTCGAGGGTAACTGTCAGCCCCGCAGCCAGACGTGCCTGCCGGCTGTCGGGGCGGGCGTTGGGGGCTACCCCAAAGGTGCCCGCCTGACAGGGCGTACCCGTTACGGTGATAAACGTAGTGGAGGTTAGCTGACCCGCTACACCACTGGCTACGAGAGTGTACACGCCGGGCTGCGAAATTCCGACCAGTTCGATGTTGCGGTTGGTAATGGGGCTACGGTAAGTAGCTACTGCCGAATAGCCACCCGGCCCGGTAAGCAAAAACTGCCGTCCCGACCCCACGAAGGCCACCCGGACCATGCAATTGGCAGGGGCTGCGAACGTGCCCACCACCAACGCGCTGACCGCGTTGACGGGCGTACCCGTTGTACTCAGAATGGCCGAAGCCGTTGCCGAGCAGCCATTGCTGGTTGTTCCGGTAACGGAATAGGTCCCGGCGATGCTGGCCGAGATAGCCGATGTGCTTTGCCCTGTCGACCAGGTGTAGCTACTCGCTCCCGACGCGGTGAGGGTCGCGCTGATGGTGCTGACCGTGATGGTGAGCGAGGGGGTGGCCGCAATGCTCACCGAAACCGGCGGTGATTGCAATTCCAATGCCCCCATGTCTACTTGCCCACCCGCGAAGAGCCGGGGTTGGCCTGCCAAATCCGTTGCCGGGCCGTTGGCTGTGGTGTAGGCCGCATTATCCCCCGCGTTGATAGCTGGTGAACAGTTGCTTAACGCCACCGAGGTAGCATCTACGAAGGGTGAGACTGAGGTTGTCAGGTTGGTTGGACTTCCGACAAAGCCTCCATATGATAGAGCGAACGGACTGTAGGCGGCCTGGTCGAACAAACTGTAGCTGACTGCGATGTCACCAAAAGCATTCCTTGTAAACGTTCGGTCGCCACCATTGTCAAAGAAAACGCAGTTGGTTAGAACCGAGTTGCCGCCATACGCTTGGCCTAAGGCTTGACCAGGTTGATTAGAAGACGTATTACCCTGAAACGAGCAGTTGGTCAGCACCGGACTAGTGCCCTGGTTGTATATCCCCCCACCGCCGTCAGTCGCCGAATTAGCTATAAACGCGCAATTGGTCAATACCGGGTTACTGCTACTTACGTTGTACATAGCCCCGCCGTACTGACTCGCTGAATTACCCTGAAACAGACAGTTGCGAACGGTTGGGCTGCTGCCATTGTTATACATTCCACCCCCTTGACCATCAGGGCCATTCCCATTCCCATTGGCATTCCCACCCGTGATCACAAACCCATCGAGAATGGCCGTTGTGGTCAGACCCAGACCCGTCGGGTTTTCAATCACATTGTAGCTATTATCGCCGTTTCCGGCCCCGCCAATATCGCCACTGAGCGTGCTGCTGCTGGGGTAGGTCAATGTACGACTACTCAGGCTGGTTTCCGTCCCGGCAAAGCCGCCGTAGATGGCTACGCCCGGCAGCATGGCAAAGCTGATGGTGCGGTCACTACCGCTCGTAGGTTTGTACACGCCCCCAGCTACCCAGATGGCCGTCAGGCTGCTGACGTTGGTGTAGGTCAGGGCTTGTTGCAGATCGGGGAAGGCTGTGGCCCAGCTTAGGCCATCGCCGGGAGCTGTGGCCGCAGCGTTGACGTAAAGCCGGGTGGGGGGAGGGGGAGGAATCACGTAGCTTAGGGTCAAACTACCATCGCCCGTGTTGGCTCCCTGAGTGTGCGAGAAACTGGTAATAGACGGGCTGGTGTAGGACGAGCCACCCCCACCCCCGCCAGGACCACCATTATCTCTGGCGGAAGAAGCCGCACCGCCACCGCCACCAAAGTAACCACCACCACCACCACCAGCGTTATAATAACCACTACCACCGCCACCACCCTCACCACTGATACCAGCACCACCAGCACTATTACCAGTGCCTCCAGTACCACCACCATTCCCGGTACCGCCAGCACCACCTTTGTTAATGCCATTGGCTCCGTCTCCACCGCTCCCGCCAGTAAGGCCACCACCAGCCCCACCGCTACCGCCGGCCCCACCGCCACCACCATACCCGTTACCGCCACCACCACCAGCAACCACTACCCGATTGCTATTCTGTGAACCACCAATACGAATATCGGTGGCACCACCACCCGTATTGACACCGCCACCGCCACCGTTGAACCCCAGGCTGCCACCCACATAAATACTTAATGACTGTCTAGGCGTAACGGCCAACGTAGCGGTCACCTGGCCGCCTAAGCCACCACTACCACCATCACTATGCCCCTGCGCGCCATTGGCTACCACACTCAGCGTGGTTACGCCCGCCGGAACCACAAAGGTTTGCACATCGCCCGTGTAGTTGAAGGTTCGCACGGTCTGGGCCATGCCGGGCAAACTGCCCAGCCAACACAACAACAAGACAACCCACCCCAACCGGAGGGGGATCGGGAACCCGGCCTCGGTGGGCGCGGCCAAGCGTGGCCCGGATGAAACAGGAGCGGGGACCACGCACGGCGGCCCGGCGGGTGTCTGCCTATGAGACACCGGGAGAGAACTGAATGAAGAGAGAGGGTACATACTGGGCAAATTGGAAATCGGTTAATTGGTTGTTAACAGGAGAAAAACGGTTTGTTTGAAACCCCAAAGAAAATAGCTGTTTTGTAAAAAATACTACAAAACGAATAGACAACCAGGTTATCGAATAGACAACCATCTGAGCGAATGAACGACCTGTTTTTAGGCTAAAATCGGGTCGTTCATTGGATACAAAAAACGCCCGGCTCAACATGGCCGGGCGTTTAAAAGAACTAATGTAAGCGAAACGGAATACTAGTCGGGCAGGGTGGTCTGGACGTCGAGCACCGTTTGGAGTGATACGCCGAACAATTCAGCAATTTCGTCAAGTGTTAATTTGCCCTGTTGCAGGGCACGCAAGATGCCTTGTCGGGTGGCTTTCTCCAGGCCAATTTGCTCGCCTTCCTGCCGCCCTTTATCAAAACCATCCTCAAACTTGGTATCCATCACATCCCGCTCGATGGTCGTGTTCTCAATCGCCTTCAGATAAGCCGCCCGGTCACTCTCACTCAGGGCGTAGAACTCTAATTTTTGTTGAACCTCTACTAACCCTTTCGCTACCGAACCCGATTTTATTTCGTTGTGCTTTAGATAGTAAATCCACTCGTCGAGGGTGTCTTTGGCCAGGTCGTTAAACTTGTCGATCTTGAGGATGTAATATTCCGGGTAAATTTCATAAACCTGATTGAGCGCGAACCCTTTCCGTTGCCTTGCCGACAGGCCCAATACGTCATTGGTGTGCATCCCCCGGAACTCAGTCTTCCCATGATACACATAGTCTTTGCCCTGGCCGAGGTTAAAATAGACAATGTTAATAGAATAGACTTTCTTAATGTAGTGGTAGGGTTCGCTCAGTTGAAAGTGTTCAACGACGGCTTTTGAGGTGGCAAACAGGATGCGATAGAAATAATCCTTCTCGCTATCGGCCTGCAACTCGATGATTATCAACTGACCTTTGCTATTTTGAGCCAGCATATCCACGCGGTTGAATTTCAGCCCGGCCATCTCCTGATTTGACTCCGATTCCAGAATCTGCTCGATTTTGATGTCCTCTTTAAGCAGTTCCGACAGGAAACCTTCCAGAATATCGAAGTTACTTTTCTGCCGCAGGAGCCGTTTCATGGCCCAATCGAAGCGCACCAGGGTCTTGGCCATTGGTAATGTAGGGGTAGTTTACAAGCAAAGATACGCACCTTTGGTCAGGTTGTGTTCCGTCGCTCCCGAAGCACCTGCCGCAGTTTGGCCTGATAGGTTCGGCCAACGGGAATCGTCAGCTCACCGAGGGTGATTTGCCGGTTGGCAAAGCTCAGAATCTGCTCGGAAGCCACCAGAAACGACCGATGCACCCGCACAAACTGAGGGGATGAGAGCAGGGTTTCGAGGTCGTTCAGTAAATGCCCCACCAGCAAAATCTGCCCGTCGTTGAGGTGAATGCGCGAATAGGCTCCGAAAGCCTCAATATAGGCCACCTCATGCAGAACTACCCGCACCTGCACATGCCCCTGCCGGAGCGAAACGAACGCCTGGTTTTCGGAAGTTTTTCCGGCTTTGGGTTCCTGTGGAGTCTGGCGACCCAGCACCCGATTCACGGCCCGCACAAAGCGTTCGTAGCGGATGGGTTTCACCAGATAATCGACCACGCCCACGTCGAAGGCTTCGAGCGAGTCGGCCAGCGAAACAGTGGTCAGAATCACCGCCGGGGGGCGGGGCAGCGACCGCAACACGTCGAAACCCGACAAGCCCGGCAAATACAGATCGAGCAACAACAGATCGACAGGTTGCGTGCTCAGAAACGGCAATGCCTTCATGGGGTCGTTGAAGGAGCCTACCAACTTCAGAAACGGTGTTCGCTGGACAAATTCGAGTAAAATCTGCTGGTCTTCGAGGTTGTCTTCGAGCAGGGCAACCCGGTACGTTTTCATGGCACAAGTAGGGTTAAACCACCAAAAGTAGAGGGCCATTTCGAGAATCATACTACCCAACGAGTGAACAACCAGGTTATCGAATAGACAACCTGCTGAACGAATGAACGACCTGCTTACCCGCCCTTTTTCAGGTCGTTCAGCAACCGAAACACATCGTCGTGATAGGCCCGGCCAACGGGAACCGACCGGGTGCCAACTGTCAGTTGCCGGTTTGAAATCGTACTGATTCGGGGCAGGGCCACCGCAAACGCCCGATGTACGCGGACAAACTGAGTGGGCGGTAATTGGTCGAGCAAATCGGTCAGCAAATGACTCACCATGAGACTGCGGTTGTGGGTCAGATAGACGAGTGAATTTGGCCCCGAAGCCTCTACAAACACAATATCGTCGGGCCGAACGGCCACCGAATCGCGCCCCTGTTTGAGCAGCAGCGTGGCCCGAACGTCGCCCGGCGGGGCAGCGGGCGCAGGTTGGCGGGCCAACACCCGGCTCACGGCCCGCAGAAAGCGTTCGTAGCGGATGGGTTTCACCAGATAATCGACCACACCCACGTCGAACGCTTCGAGCGAGTCAGCCAGCGACGAGGTGGTCAGGATAACGGCGGGTGGATTGGGCAACGAGCGGAGCAGATCGAACCCCGACAGCCCCGGCAGGTGCAGATCGAGCAGCAACAGATCGACGGATTGCGTTGTGAGAAACGGCAAAGCCGCCACGGCTCCGTCGAATGAACCAGCCAACGTCAGAAAAGGCGTTCGCGCCACAAAGGCAAGGAGTGTCTCCTGGTCGTCGGGATTATCTTCGACCAATACAACCCGGTGTTGTTTCATGCCGAAAGGTGTACAATTATTTTTGAAATAGGGTATATTGAGCCGCATTTCAGCATCCCTCTTCATACATCTCTTATCTACCAGCACAGGTAACAGCAACCACAGCCTTATGACCCGACGGTTTACCATCTCCCTAGTACTCGCATTTGTAACCAGTCTATTTGTATCCCAACCCGCTTCTGCCCAAACGGCTCAAGACCCGGTAACTCGGTTAAAGGCATATACCCAACAAGCCCAGCAATTGCTAGCTCGTCAGCAACTCGACAGTGGATAAAAGAAGATTGATACGTAAAACAAAAAAAGTTTTCTTGCGACTTAATGCAAGTCGCAAGAAAACTTTTGGATACGAGAGCTTGACTCAGACCTGATTTTTAATTCATTGATTCTATTCTCCGATTGAGATAATACTAACAATGAATCAATAATCGAGGGTTTTCTTTTAGTAGAGTACTTGCCAAGGCCATGAACTTAGAACCATTGGAAGAAAGAAGTATATCATGGTATAAGAATGTAAAGTGAAACATAAAACGATAATACTAAAGCCAGTGTACTACGTAACAATGGTCTTACTAATCACAATGATACAAACTTTTACCTTTCAGAACCTATATAGGTTCCATAAGTTTTTCCTGACGACGCTCTGTCTGGTTTCGTTTAGTATTAGCACCCATTCTACGCCTTTATCCAATAACGACCCGGCCAGCCAATTAAAGGCCTACACCCAGCTGGCCCAGCAACTGCTGGCCCGTCAGCAGCTCGATAGCACTTGGCAACAAGCTCTAAAACTTGGGATGCCGTTGTTAAAACAGGTTTCGGATACAGCGTTAGTTGGACGGGCATTTCGGGTTGAGGTGATTAATATGTATCTACAGCAGAGAAACTTTCACGCAGTTATCAAAACTGCGAAGCCGTTGATCCTGTCTTGTCGGCAAGCTAACGATAAACCGATGGAAGGTCGTGTTCGCTATGGGCTTTGTACAGCCTATTCCAATCTTGGTATGTTTCAGGAATGTATCACAGAGGCACTCTACACTATTGGCTTATTTCAACAACCGCCTAACCACGATATACTTGCTCTTACGTACACTGTCTTAGCAAGAGCTTACCAAGAACAAGGGGATTCCGCACGGGTTAATCAGTACACTACCCTGAGTGTTCGTCATGGTAAATTGGCCGAGCGAACGAACATCAGGACTGTCTCATTTTTGAACGAAGGTGAGTTGTTACTTGCAAAAGGGCAATTCAAAAAAGCGATAGAGTCGTACAATACGGTTTTGCGAATTATCGAAACAGACCCTGCATTGACGGTCTATGGGCCCGGGGCTTCTGTTGGATTAGCCCAGGCGTTCGAACAAAATAACCAACCAAACGAGGCCTACAGATGGGCAACCAAAGCGACAGAAGAAGCCCGTTTATATGGCGATTTAGCCACCGAAATTGAGTCGAGTTTAACTTTGGTACGCGTTCAGGCGATGCTAAAAAACAACAAAGCTAGTCTGGTAATGGCCACTCGCGCCTTACGCCTTTCCAACGAAGTTGGTGTTCCCCCCATAGCGCGTTTAACGGCTCTAAAGTTATTTAGCGAAGCTCAGGAACGAATGGGCAACCCCACAGCCGCCCTCAAAGCCACCCGCCAGTTGGCCGCTCTCACCGATAGCCTCAACCAGATTAACAAAGCCGAGGCCATTGCCACCGCCGAAACCCGTTTTAACGTCAAGGCCAAAAATGCCACCATCGACCTGCTCAACAAAAACATGGCCCTCCGTCAGCAACAGGCTCAACAGGAAAAACAAACAGCCCTAATCGTGATCGCTTCACTCGTGTTGGGCTTCCTGACGGTGGGCTTCTTCTGGTATCGCGCCCGCAAAACGAGCCAGCTTCTGCAACGCCAGAAAGCCGAGATCGAAACACAGGCTCGCCAGCTTGCCGAGATCAACGGCATCAAAGACCAACTTTTCTCCATCGTTAGTCACGATTTGCGCGGCCCCGTGATGAGCCTGCAACAGGGCCTCGACCGGCTCGAATCGGCCACGCAGGCTAGTAGCGACGCGCTGCCCCGGTTCCGGCAGTCGGTCAATGCGGTGGCCTCGCTCACCGACAACGTGCTGTGTTGGTCGCTGGCCCAAATGGGCGGGCTGCGGACCCACCCCCAGCCGTTCGGTGTTGTGGAGGTGGTCGAGGATGTGCTGACCTTGTATGCCCCGGCCATTGCCCAGAAGAACCTGCGGGTGGTGATCTCGCCCGATTTGCAGCGGGCAGCGTCGATCCTGGCCGACGAAAATCAGGCCGAGATTGTGTTGCGCAACATCATCCAGAACGCCATCCAGTTCTCGCCCGTTGGGGGAGAACTTCGGTTCGAGGTGGAGCAACAGGGCGATAGCCAGAGCCTGCTGGTGATCGACGAGGGGCCGGGTTTTGAGGGGCAATTGAGCAGTGGTCCCCAAACCAAAACCAGCACGGGGCTGGGTTTGCAGGTGGTTGGCGACCTGATGAGCCGCAACGGGGGGAGCGCTACGTTTGCGCTCCGCACCGACAGGTCGGGAACGGTGGTTCGCCTTCGCTGGCCGTCGCCACACACTATAGAATCTGGTACTGCCTTGGTTGGTCAACCAGAAAAATCAGTGATTTAAACGCATCTAGTCTGCTCTTTCTGCGTATATTTTTGGAATTTTGCAGATAAAGTTTTGCCAAAACGCACGCTTCATGGCTACGGCCCGCCCGCTTTATCAACAACTGTCTCGCAATATCACGGCCTACTCCCCCGAGGAGGCCCGTGAAATGGCGTTTATGCTCCTCGATCATTATTTCGGCTTCCGCAAAACCGACGTGCTGGCCGACAAACCCCTGCCCCCCAACCGCACCGAACCCGACTGGTTCCGAATTCTGGAGCGGCTCAACCGGCAGGAACCCATTCAGCACGTGATTGGTACGACCATTTTTTGCGGGCTTGAATTTGAAGTCTCGCCCGACGTACTGATTCCCCGTCCCGAAACCGAAGACCTTGTCCGGCTCATTATGCACGATTTTGCCAGTCGCAACGCCGAGCCGGGCGAAAATGCCCCGGTCGAAGTGCTCGATATTGGTACGGGCAGCGGGTGTTTGGCCGTGACACTGGCGCGGTTTCTGCCCTCGGCTTCGATTACGGGCTGGGACGTGTCGGAGGGTGCCCTGGCGATGGCCCGGCGCAACGCTGATAATTTGGGGGCGTCCGACGTTCAGTTTGCCATTCAGGATATTCTGAACGTACCCGGCAGCTACACCCAACGATTCGATTGTATTGTGAGCAACCCGCCCTACGTGACCCGCTCCGAAGCCGCCCAAATGGACCGTAACGTGCTCGACTACGAACCCGATCTGGCCCTATTCGTCGACGATGCCGACCCGCTTATTTTCTACAAAGCCGTGGCCGATTTTGCCGCCCATCACCTGACACCCGACGGAGCCTGTTACGTCGAAATCAACGAGCGATTCGGTAGCGACACCCGGCAGGTATTTACCGAGCGCGGGTTCAATAATGTACAGGTTTACAAAGACATACACGGAAAAGATCGCAGTGTTCGCGCAACTCTTTAAAACTCTACAACTCTCAATTGCAAACTCTTCAATTTCAATATCATACAAAAATTCGTCAGGTAGGCGAGGAAGTGGGCCGGGTGGTGGTGGGGCAGGATCGACTGCTGAACCGCCTGCTCATTGGCCTGTTTACCGGCGGTCATATCCTGCTCGAAGGCGTGCCGGGTCTGGCCAAAACGCTCACCATCAACACGCTGGCGAAGGTACTGCAACTGGATTTTCAGCGTATCCAGTTCACGCCCGACCTGTTGCCTGCCGACTTAATCGGGACGATGATTTTCAACCAGAAAACGTCGGAGTTTGAGGTAAAACAGGGGCCAATTTTTGCCAACCTGATCCTGGCCGACGAGATCAATCGCTCACCCGCCAAAGTGCAGTCGGCCCTGTTGGAGGCCATGCAGGAGAAACAGGTGACCATTGGCGAGGAGACCTTTCTGCTCGACCCACCGTTTCTGGTGTTGGCCACCCAAAACCCCGTGGAGCAGGAGGGAACCTACCCCCTGCCCGAAGCGCAGGTAGACCGGTTCATGATGAAAGTGTTTGTCGATTATCTCAGCAAAGACGACGAGCTACTGGTGATGCGCCGGATGGCCGATATGAGCTTCGATTACGACGTGCAGCCGGTGCTGGACCGCGACGATATTGTAGGTATTCGGCAGGAGATCAACGCCGTAAACATGTCGGACAGTCTCGAACGGTACATTATCGAGCTTGTTTTTGCCACCCGCCGACCGCTCGACTACAACCTGCGCGACGAGGCCCGCTACATGCAATTTGGGGTATCGCCCCGCGCGAGTATCAACCTGAACCGTGCGGCAAAAGCTCTCGCCTACTTCGACCGGCGCGACTACGTATTACCCGAAGATATTAAGGAGGTGGTGCCCGACGTGTTCAATCACCGCATTATGCTCAACTACGAGGCCGAGGCCGACGGCGTTACACCAGGGCAAATTATCAGTTCGATATTGCGGAAAGTCGCGATTGGGCGGTAAGACCAGTTCGTAGGCAAACAACGAGACGAGTGTTTTCGTGGTTGCTCATTTCTCAATCGTAAATTGATCCAGCACCTGCCCCGACGTGCCGATCATGCGGACTTCGAGCCACTTGTTTTTTACGTCGATTAGCAGCGAACCACCCTCTTTGTTGTTGGAATATACCGCCGATTTGAGCGGATACCCCGGTGATTGACCACCCAACTGCCCACCCGAACCCGCCACGACATAGATAATGCCCTGCCCGTTTTGGCCCACCTTATATCGGTTCGGGCTGTCGGGCGAGGCCGCGCTGACGATGTGTTTAGCGGGATCAAACGTGTCGTTTTTGCCAAGATGGCCCTTCAGTGGGTGCGTACGTTCATACACGTGGCTGTGTCCGCCCAACACCATATCGACTTTGTACTCCTCCAAAATGGGCAACATCTGCTCCCGAATACTCACCATAAGTCGCTCGGTGTCGGAATCGTGCGAGCCTTTAGAATAGGGCGGATGATGCCAGAACACCAGCGTCCAGGGCTGTTTGTTGGCCGCGAGGTCGCGCCGGAGCCAGTCGATTTGGGTGCTGCCCGCTTCGTACATGCGCTTGCCATCGCTCAGGCGTCCGTAGGAGTCCATCGAAACGACATGCACGTTGCCATAATCGAACGAATAAAACGATTCCGAACCCGACGGCACTCCGCCCGCTTCGCCCTTGGTAGGCATCGTAAAGTTCTTAAAATACGGAATGTTCAGGTTGGTGATCTGCCCGCCGTAGTCGTGGTTGCCGGGGGTGAGATAAAACGGCGTGTTCTTGAAAAACTGGCTTTGGTAGTGCGCAAAGAAATGTTTCTGATACTCCTCGTCTTTCCCCACATTGTACGTGTTGTCGCCCAGCATCACCCAAACGTCGGGCCGGTGGTCCCGGGTGGCGTTGATAATCTGATCGCGCACGTCGTACTGTGTTTGCGAGCTACAACCAAAGTCTCCCAGCACCCACAGTCGCGCAAAATCCGTAGAGCCGGGCGCGGGGGCCGTCTGGAAAAACTGATCGACGTCTTTGGGGAGCTTACCCGTTTTCGGCCCAACGGCGTAGGCGTAGCGGGTAGCGGGTTTCAGGCCCGTCAGGGTAATTTCGTGTTCGGTTGTGAGCGAGTCGCCCGTAACAGCCTGCGACAGTCGTCTTCGGCTTGCCCCAAACTGAACGCGGCTGTCGGTGGGAACATCGGTGCGCCAGCGAATCACAATGCTCGTTGGCGTAACCACCTGCAAATACGGCCCCCGCACCACCTGGGGCAACTGCGCCGATACGCGGCAGGTGGCCAGAACGACAAGCAGCAACAAGTACGAAAGAGAAATTCGAGAGGGCTTCATATCACCGAAAAGAGAAATGCACCCCCAAAAGTACTTGTCTATGCGATGAATCTGGCCCTGTCCAGAATAAGGTTTTGTTAGGATGTTGTCGGGGCGCGTAACGTCTCCATAGTTACCCTCACCACAGCCATCAGCGAGTTTTGTTCAGGTTGCACTTTACCCAGAACCTTAAGTCCGTTGAGCGTATTGAATACAAACTGGGCGAGGTGATCGGCGGGGAACGTTGCGCGGATGTTGCCTTCGCGCTGTCCGCGCTCAATAAGTTGAGTCAGGTTTTGCTCAAATACGCGTTGGTTATCAGCCACTACCTGGACTACGGCCGGATCGTGGGGAGCCAGTTCAATGGCCGAGTTAACCATAAAACACCCTTTATGGTCAGGGTCGTCGACCGTGGCCGCAATGGTCTGGTCGAACAGCGTTTGCAGGATGTCGATGGCCGGTTGGTCGGTGGTCAGCAAGGTGCAGAGGCCCGCCTGATGGGTCTGCCGGTAACGGTCCAGAGCCTTGCGATAGAGCGCGTACTTATCGCCGAACGAGTCGTACAAACTCGCCCGGTTAATGCCCAATCCATCCACCAAATCCTGCACCGACGTGGCCTCATAGCCCCGACACCAGAACAGATTTACGGCCCGGTCGAGAACCGTTTCTTCATCAAATACACGCGGACGAGCCATGTCAAAGTGTACTCATACCACCATCCGCAATTAGCTCGGCCCCCAACACAAACGACGACTCGTCTGACGCAAAGAACACGACCGTTTTGGCAATCTCGTCCATCGTTCCGAATCGGCCCACGGGAATTTGTGACAGAATCCCGGCCCCCATTTGCCCCAATTGTTCTTCAGTAATGCCCAGTTTCTGCGTGGAGTGAAACGGCGTCACAACCGGACCGGGGCTAATGGCGTTGACCCGAATCCGGCGAGGTAATAACTCTGCCGACAGGTTCCGCGCCAGCGAGATCAAAGCCGCCTTACTGGCCGAGTACACACTCGCCGTAGGCATGCCGATGTGGGCATTGATCGACGTGTTGAGCACAATAGAACCGCCTTCGGTCATCAGGGGCAACAGGGCCTGAATCGTGAAATACGCGCCTTTGAAGTTCACATCCATATTCAGGTCGAATGCGTCTTCGGTCATAAACTCAATCGGCAAAAACTTACCCGTTCCGGCGTTGATAAACAAGATATCAATGTGGTCTGTACTGGCTTTTACCTGTTCGGCCAACTGCCCGATATGCACCATGTTGCCCGTATCCGATACGAGGCCCGTGGCCTTCGGCCCCAACGTATGCACAGCCTGTTCAACGGCTTCGGCGTTGCGCCCCGTGATAATAACCTGACTGGCTCCTTCGGCCAAAAATTGCTGGGCACTGGCGTAACCAATGCCGCTATTGCCACCCGTAATGAGGGCAACTTTTCCTTGTAAGCGGTTCATAAAGTACTGATTAGGAGAAAAACTATTTTTTTGTGGCAAGTAATCGTAAGGTGTGAGCAGGCCCCGTGTGGTGCGGTCCCTCGGTTAGCGTAACGGCCTGATCGGTTAATTGAATGATGTTAAAGCCCGATTCAAGGAGTGATTCCAGTTCGGTCTGGGTATAGCAATATGAAGCGTCGTTAGGCCCACCCGATGGCTTGCCAATTTGTAATGGGTGAAAGCCCTCAATGATCAATGCCCCGCCCGGTTCAAGGAGTTCGATGCACTGCCGCAACATATTCAGACGAGCGTCGGGCGGCAAGTGAACGAAGATCAACGCAATGGCCTGGTAGCGGACCTCGGTCGTAAATGTCATCAGATCAGCGAGAATATACCGAATCGAAACACCTTTACTCTCGGCTAAAGCCAGTGCCTTTCGGCGACCTTCCGCGCTGAAATCGAACGCGTCAACCTGCCAGCCTAATGAGGCAGCAAAAACCGCGTTCCTGCCTTCTCCTTCCGCCGGGAACAGAATGGCACCTGATTCAACCTGGGGCAATACTTCTGCGAGGAAAGTGTTTGGTTCTGTGCCGTATGCATATTCTTGCTGACCGTACCTTTCCTCCCAAAACTGAGTAGCTTGAAATGATTTCATTTTAGAATGATTGTTCCAAAACAAAGGTAGACTATACGTTTGGGGTTTCGCAACTAATTCATCTAAAATTTTGAATTTATTTTGCAACAAAAAAGGGCTGACGATTAGGCCAGCCCTTTTTTGTTTAGCGTATCCGCTGAATCGTTATTGGCAAGCAAACCGGTTGACAATCGGGGTTGATCAACGCAACGTCGAGCGTCAGCCTATTCAATGTAGCCGGATCGGCGGGGTTGATCTCAAACACGGGCGTTTGGCCTGTTACAGGATCAGCGTCGCTGTCGAGCGCATCGGGAACGCCTGGGCGTCGCACCTTCGGCGAGATGGTGCAGTTGGTAGGCAGTGTTGTTTTATCAACCTCCAATACATAACGACCGGCGGGTACACTGCTAAAGACATACTTGCCATCGGTTCCGGTTGTGGTCGACGAAACCAGCGAGGTCGAAATCGCCGTAGAACCCACCGGACTCGTTACCTGGAGCAACCGCACCCGAACACCCGAAGCTCCAGACTCGGTGACGTCGTACTGTCCGTTGTTGTTGATATCTTTCCAGACCATGTCGCCAATCGTTCCCTTCGTTGGGCCAGTCAGGGCCAAATCGACGGTGCGAATATCGCGGTAATCGGGGTCGCTCGGAATGATCGACACAAACCCGCTTTGGCCCGTTGCGGGGTCAAAATCACTATCGGTTGCTTCGGTGGCGGCCGTGCTGTTCTGCATCGAGCTTACCACACAGGTTGTTGGTAACGTTGGCGTATCAACAGCCACTTTGTAGGTGTCTTCCGGTAGTTTATCGAACAGGTAAGCCCCCGCCGAATTGGTGAACTCGCAGGCTACTAACTGCGCCCGTACCTCGCCCCCACCATTGGTACTCGTATGCACGTTCACGTACAATTTATTGCTCATCAACAGGGTCTTCTGGGCGGCTGTCAGGGTAAGGCTGGCGGCAAAATTACCCGCCTGAACGCCCGTGGGGAAGCCCTGTGGCACCAGATCAATCGTTACGGGGCCATTGGTGCCGGTCACACCCGTATGGATGTGCGCCATTGTCACACTACCCGACAGACCGTTGAAGCCAACCTCCAGCAACAATTCGTTCGTAGTTGGATTGAAGCCAGCATAGGCCATTCCGGTGCCGTTAGTTGTCACGGCGGGGTTTTCCTGCGCTCCGCTCAACGTACCCCGAATAATGTAGAATCCGTCGGAGTTGAGCAGTTTCAACCCTACACCACCCACAGCCGTTGCCCCATCGTTCTGGATGCCATCGTTGTTGGTGTCCTTCCAAACGTAGTCGCCAATGCTACCAAACTGTACGGGACTAAATCCGGCATCCGCTTTGGGGTAGTCGGTTTGAGCGGGATTGCCGGGGTTAATCACGATCACAGGCGTAGTACCGCTAGCGTCGATCTTGCTGTTGGTCGCATCGTTCGGCGTGACTACGGTTTGCGCAGTCGGCTCACAGTAGAACGGCACCGTTGTCAAATCGACCCGCACCACGTAGTTCCCGGCAGTCAGACCCGTAAAGCTGTACAAGCCCGACGTTGAGGTTGTTGTTGTCGCCACCACCGTAAACTGACCGGGGGTCGTTTCGCGTAACAGATTCACCCGCACGTTGCTCATTCCACTGTTGGGGCCATCGTCCTGGATACCATTCTTGTTTGCATCTTTCCAAACAAAATCACCAATACTGCCCAGCGGTGTTGTTGTCGGCACCAGACCCGCATCGACGGTCAGGTTTTGCTCACCTGCCGAGAGCGAGTACACACCCGTGCTGCCTTTCTGGCCCGTCAAGCTGGCTACATCGCTATCCGTTGCATCGGAGCCCGAGTTCGGCGTGGTAAAGGTGGTCCCATCGGGAGCCGTGAACTTCACGGTGTAGCTGCCCGGATCGAGATTCGAGAACAGGTACTTGCCTTGCGAGTCAGTCAGCGTGGTGCTAATAGCCGACCCAGAAGTGGCACCACACAAGACCACCGTTACGTTTTGTACACCGGATTCTGCCCCGTCTTGTTGCCCGTTCTTGTTCGTATCCAGCCAGACGTAGTCGCCCAGTGAAGCTTTCAGCGGGATGAAACCTGCGTCCAACGTTGGGTTGTTCTCACCCGCCGTCAGCGTCACGGGAGCCGTGATGCCATTGACGGGGTCCGAATCAGCCGCGTCATTCGTGCCGGAGTTCGGCGTGGTAGCCGTGTGGTTCGGGGGTGTGGTAAAGCTCACTGAGTAAGGCGTCCCGTTGCTAATCAACGTGACCGTTACGCCTGCCAGTGGCGTATCGCCCGCATCCTGAATGCCGTTCTTGTTGTTATCGACAAACACTTTGTCGCCTAAACTGGCCGAGGTCGGCACCAAGCCCGCGTCAACGGTCAGGTTCTGCTCCTGACCCGTCAAACTAGCCACGTCAGAGTCAGTAGCATCAGTGCCGGAGTTGGGCGTGGTGAAGGTCGTCCCATCGGGAGCCGTGAACTTCACCGTGTACGTGCCGGGGTCAAGGTTCGAGAAGAGATACTTACCTTGTGAGTCAGTCAGCGTCGTTGAGATAGCCGAACCAGAAGTGGCATCACACAAGACCACCGTTACGTTTTGTACGCCTGACTCGCCAGCCTGCTGACCATCCTTATTCGTATCCAGCCAGACATAATCACCTAACGAAGCTTTCAGCGGAATGAAGCCCGCGTCCAACGTTGGGTTGTTCTCACCCGCCGTCAGCGTCACGGGAGCCGTGATGCCGTTAACAGGGTCTGAATCGGCTGCATCGTTGGTGCCGGAATTCGGCGTGGTAGCCGCGTCCCGTTGCTAATCAACGTGACCGTTACGCCTGCCAGTGGCGTATCGCCCGCATCCTGAATGCCGTTCTTGTTGTTATCGACAAACACTTTGTCGCCCAGGCTGGCCGAGGTCGGCACCAAGCCCGCGTCAACGGTCAGGTTCTGCTCACCGGCTGAGAGTGAGTATACGCCTGTGCTGCCTTTCTGGCCTGTCAAACTAGGTGCCGGAGTTGGGCGTGGTGAAGGTCGTCCCATCGGGAGCCGTGAACTTCACCGTGTAGCTGCCGGGGTCAAGGTTCGAGAAGAGATACTTACCTTGTGAGTCAGTCAGCGTCGTTGAGATAGCCGAACCAGAAGTGGCATCACACAAGACCACCGTCACACTTGGTACACCGGATTCTGCCCCGTCTTGTTGCCCGTTCTTGTTCGTATCCAGCCAGACGTAGTCGCCCAGTGAAGCTTTCAGCGGAGCCGCCGAACACGAAACAGGGGCCGAATAGGTCGTGCTGCTTATTCCGCAACCCGTCAGGCTAACCGAAACGAGGTGCGTGGTTCCGTTCGACAGAAGGCCCGACAGGGTGAAGTTAGCCGAGGTAGCGTTGGGGGCAATAACAACGGTTGTTGTCGCGCTTCCGTCGGTGATGATTGCCGTACCGCCCGCCGTGTTGTTGGTGAGGCTAATGGTGCCAGTAATCGCATATGTGTTTGTAGCTGGTACGCAAGGGCCGGGAATCGCCGAGAGAGTGAGCGAACAAACAGGCAACGCCGAGGTCATTATAGTGAGCGGCACTACAGCCGTACACCCTTTGGTATCAGTCACTTTAACGGCAAACGAACTCGTAGCGGCTACAGTGGGTGTACCTGCGATGACGCCCGTACTGGCCCCCAGGTTTAACCCGGTTGGCAAACTGCCTCCACTCACGGTGTAGGTAAGCGAACCCGTCCCACCCGTAGCGGCAATGCTTTGTGAATAGACCGCGCCTACCTGACCATCGGGCAAACTCGTTGTGGTGATACTGAGTGAGCAGGCCGTGCAGGAAGCCGGAGCTGCATAGGTTGTGCTGGCCGTGCCGCAGTTTGTCAGCGTCACGATGGCCGTATGGTTGGCTCCGTTAGAAGCAAAACCCGTTAACGACCAAACGACCGACGTGGCACCCGATGGCACCGAAACGGTTGTGCTGCGGGCACCGTCGGTAACGGTTGCCGTACCAGCCGTATTGTTACTTGTCAGCGTGATCGTTCCCGACAGAGCGTACGTGTTGGTTAACGGGTCGCAGGCTCCCGGCAGAGCTGCCAACGTGAGCGAACAGGGTGGAACCGGGGTCACACCTGCATCAAATAAGTGCAGGTTATTGCCCGACATGCCCACTGTGAGCGATGTGACAAGGTTACTGCCCGACAAGGCAAAGTCATTGTCGATGGCATCGGTGCCATTGGTGTTGGCATCGGTTGGCGAAAGCGTTTCAAAGTTGGCCAGCGCGGGTTGTGTTCTCAAAATCCGTAACTCATACGCCCCGCCCCGAATCAAGGCTAAATTATAGCGAACAGCAGTTGAACTCGTACCCGGTGCCGACGAGAAGTAATACTCGCCCTTTGCGTTCGTGACAGCCGTGGCCACCAGCGTTCCGCTGTTATACAACCCTACCGACACACTCGCGATGGGCGTTTCAGCGGGGTCTTGAATACCATCTTTGTTAGTATCTAACCAAATCCGGTTGCCAATTTCGACCGGAGCCGGGTCGCACAAGGCAACCGGCAGGCCGAGGCCGTTGGCTTTGCCGTAAGTACCGTTCACCTGCGAACCCGAGTTATCAATGGTGCGGTAGAGTTGGTATACCTTCGAGCGCAAACCGGTTGTGTTATTGTGCCAGATGGTCCCGCCCGACCACGTAGCCATTGGGTCCATGTGAATAGTAACAGTCTGGTTTGTACCCCGAACAATCACCGATCCACCCTGCGAGGTTTCCTGGTGAATTTCATCGGCAACACCATTAGCATCATTATCTCCTACATAATTATCATTGCTGTAGAACTCACCGCTGCCCGGTCCCTGCGCGTTGTTTGTAGACCCGCCAGTAAGCGTTCCAGAGGTAGACGAACTAACCCTGCCAGCCGATTCCAGCACCCATGTAGTCCCCTGCTTACGGGCGCGGAGCAGGTCACCACCAATATAGCCGCTGTAGAGCGTAGTACCACCAGCGGGCGACGCCTGCCGGTAGCCTAATTGATGACCCGCCCGGTCCATCAACGTAAGAACCATGTCGCCGTTGTCGGTAAAATCAATATCTGATAAAATAGGTTGCGGTTGCGCCGTGCGGAAGACGAGAGGACTAGCCGTTAATTGGGTTGTGTTCATCGTACTGAACGACGATGTCCAGGGTTCCCAACGGTCGCCCAAAGCGATCTGCTGGGCGTGTACATAGCCTTTGGGGTAATTGAGAGGGGCATTCAGAACCGCCGTGGGGTTGAAGGTCTGCGTGGCCCCGTCCATCTCGAACACACTCATGGTTAGGTTCGCGGCCACACCGCTAGCACTTTCAGCCGTACATACCACGCCTACATACACTTTCTCGTGATACACCGACACCCCAAACGGGCGAGCAACGCCGTTGGTGCAACTCGGTGTCGGGATGAGCACCTGCGTTAAATCGTCTGCCGACGGCGATGCCTTGGCGGGGGTTCCAATGTTCAGAATCAGCAGTTTTTTGTTGTACAGGTCAACGGTATAGAGTTTGGTACCATCGTCCGAAATAGCCAGGCCACCCAAACCAACCACTCCAATTAAACTGAACGCGTTAGGATCGGTGCTGCTCGCGGTTGGCGTAGCGGGCAACGTGCGCGTCCCCAACAAACTTTGCCCTAAATCCAGTGAGAAAGGAGCCGCTTCAAGATCCACGTAAAGCGAACCGTTGACTGTACTCCCGGTCGCGTTTGAGGTCGAGTAGATACCGCCCAAACCACCCGATCCCAGGCCCACGTGGCGTTTAAGAAGGGCCGTCGTGAAGAGTTTGTTGCTTTCGCGCTGATAGGCCATTCCCCACACACTACCCACATGGCCGGCATCGGCAATGGGGGTAGGGTTCACGGTGTTCGAAGCAACAGGGTTGGCCAGTGTACCACTGTTAGTACTTTGTGCAGAGTAGGGAAACGTGACAAGCACGTGTTCATTGGCAACACTCGCTGCCGACTGTGTTCCACTCACAAAACAAGGCGTAGCCAATTGAGGGCTGCTATCGCAATATTCACCAGGATAATGAATGCCGTAGTTGGCTACTGCCGTGCCGCCTGCCGTAACAAACTGCACCGAGGTGCCGCTACCCGTGGTAGCGGTGCCATAAGCGGCACTATATACGCCCGACGGTAAGCCCGAAAATTCGAGCCGAAGTTTGGCTCCCGACGCGGTCGCGCCCGAATTCGGGAAACTGTAACTCCCATCGATCCCGGTCGTCACAGAAACCGGACTGCCTGTTGCGGGGTAGGCCATAACCACAATGCCCGGAAAACCCGGTTCGCCCGTGGCCGAAGCCGTCGAGGAAATGGGCGTATCCTGCGTGCCGTTGGCATTAAAATCCCGGTATACTTTCCCAGTAATTTGCGCTTGTGCTGAAAATGAAAATAAAGTCATTAGCAACAACAAACAGCCTGTAGAAACTGACCCGAAATGCGCTAATAAACGACCCAAAAAACTGTAGTTCTTGTCCATAGACTCAGAGAATTGATGGGAATCAGAGAATATTACTCGTTGACTCGCTAATCCTTACAAATCCAATGCCATTTTAACATGTGTATGCCTTCTCAATTTGTCATCTAGCGATTTTTAGTTACCGAATTTTATATACTGATACGAAAAATGTGCCTAGCAAGTAGTATAGAGCTGTTTTGACTCGGAATTGAGTATTATTACCATAAGCATTTTTTTCTAAAATAAAACCAAACCGCTATTTCTGGCATACGAAATCGAGAGTTAATGCAATGAAACAAACCCGTTCATCTCGGCGTTAAACTCACCGAAACCGGCCCGTAGCGTTGGTTCGTAAATCCTTTTATGCAAGACATTGAACCCTACTACGGCTGGGAAAAATACTACGTCGCTTCCGACGACGAACGCTCACCGTTTCACGAGCGGGAGTACAACCTGACCCAGTACGAAAACAATATATACGGCTACTATATTCACCCGCTTTGGGACGAGATTGGCTCCGAAACCCTGTACTGCAAAATCCTCTTTACCGACTACGACCGGCGTTACACCGTCATCGAGTTATTCGGCGAGTGGAACGACACGCTCCACAACGATATCATGTTCCTGAAACGACAAGTGGTTGACCCCCTCGTTGAAGAGGGAATCAACCACTTTATTTTGATCGGCGAGAACTTACTGAACTTCCACGGCTCCGACGACTCTTACTACGAGGAGTGGTTTGAGGACGTAGAAGATGGCTGGATCGTAGGTCTCAACTTTCCCGAATTCATCGAGAGCGAGTGGAAAAAGTACCACCTCGACTATTACATCAACTTCGGCGGCACGCTCCACCTCGAAAACTGGCGTACCCTGAAACCCGTTGGGCTATTTACACTGGTCGATGGGCTGATTATGAGAAGACTAGGCGGGTAAGGCGGTCGGTTCGGCGTTCCGAGTCCTCAACCGCCGTTAGCTTTTCACAGCGGTTGAGGACTCGGAACGCCGAACCGACCGCGTTACTTCAGCCACCCCGCCATCGCCTTTCGGAACTTCTCTACTTTGGGTTTCGAAACGTTTTCGACGTACGGGTTTTCGGGGTGCGCCCGATAGTAGCCTTGATGATAAACCTCAGCGGGGTAAAACGCCTTGAAGGATACCACCTCCGTTACCACAGGATTATCGAAATGGCCCGATGCGTTCGTACGTTTTATAGCCGCGTCGATAGCCACTTTTTCTTCGGGGGTCCGGTAGAAGGCCATTGAGCGGTATTGCGTCCCAATGTCCGGGCCCTGCCGGTTGGGCGTGGTAGGGTCGTGACCGGCGAACAGGGCCGTCAGCAGCGTGTCGTACGGAATCACGGTTGGGTCATAGTAAATCTGTACGGCCTCGGCATGGCCGGTTTGGTCGGTACCCACCTGTTCGTAGGTTGGGTTTTCGAGTTCGCCCCCGGCATAGCCCGATACCACCTCGCGCACCCCTTTGAGGCTCTCAAATTGTTCTTCGATGCACCAGAAACAACCAGCGGCAAAAGTGGCTACAGCTTCGCCGGGTTTGAGGGCGGGCAGTTTGGCAAGCGAGGTATCTTTCGCGGGCGAGCTGGTTTGGGTGGTCGATTGTTGGGCGCATCCGGCCAGCAAAAGCAGGCTCAGGAAAGCGAGAAAGAGTCGTTTCATAGTATCTATCTAACAACTTTCTTGCATAATTCATTTGCAAACCGCCTGTATTTTTCAGTACTTACCGGCTCATTCACAAACCGTTACTATACTTACTAACACAGATGAGCGAGCAGAACAGCAGCCTGGGCGATCAGGCGAGCCAAAAAGTTGACGAATTGAAAGCCGTTGCCACCGAACAAATCGACGCAGCATCGGCGAAGCTAAACGAACTCAAAGAGCAGGCTTCCGACAAGATTGCCGAACTCTCAGCGAGCGTCGACGTTGACGGGATCAAGGCGCAGGCCACCGAGAAACTGGCCGATTTGCAGGCATCAGCAACCGAAGTAGCCGCTCAGGCATCGGCCAAGTTAGACGAAGTAGCTGGTGAAGCGTCGGCTAAATTCGACGCCCTGAAAGCAACGGCAGGGGAGCAACTCGCCGGTGGAGCCGAAAAACTAAACGAGTTGAAAGCCGAGGCTGCCGAAGAACTGAACGAACTGAAGGCCGAAGCCGCCGAGCAACTCGAAGCCGCAAGCCAGAAATTTGACGAACTCAAAGGTGAAGCTGCCGAGCAGGTTGCCGCCGTCACCGAAAAGGCCAAGGGCTTCTGGGGAAGGCTGTTTGGTAAATAATAGTTCGGGCTAAAGCCCTCACAAAAAGTTTTAGACACAGAGTTGCACGGTGATACACGGAGTTACACAGAGAAAAATACAGGAAAGTGATGATACTTCTTTTCCTTAAAAAAACCTCTGTGTACCTCCGTGCATCACCGTGCAACTCTGTGTCTAAAACTTTTTATATTGCTTTTCCATCGCCAGAAAGTTATATTTAGCCCGTCTAAATCGAACGCTACCTATGGAGACCACCGTTAACACCAAATCGGCACAGCATGAGCTGGCACAGCATGAGCTGGCACAGGCAACCCTGCTCGACAAGTTTTTCGAGTTTGAGCAAACCCGCCCCACCAAAATCTTTTTACGGCAACCTGTCGGCGATTCATTTATCGACTTCACCTACGCCGAAGCGGGCCGTCAGGCGCGGGCAGTGGCTACGTATCTGCACTCGTTAGGGTTAGCCCCCGGTAGCAACATCGGGCTTGTTTCGAAAAACTGTGCCCACTGGATCATTGCCGATTTGGCCATCATGATGAGTGGCCATGTATCCGTACCATTCTACGCCACACTCACCCACGAGCAACTGAATCAGGTACTCTCGCACAGCGGTTGCCCTGTTTTGTTTGTGGGCAAGCTCGACGACTGGCGGGGTATGAAGCCGGGCGTTCCGGCGGGGGTGGTGTCGGTTCAGTTTCCGGGTTACGAAGCCGCTGATCCCGATCTGGTGCAATGGAACACCGTTCAGGAGGAACACGAGCCAATGACCGGCACCTTTAGACCCCAGCCCGACGACCTGTTTACAATTATTTATACGTCGGGTACGACGGGTAACCCCAAGGGCGTCATGATGCCGTTCAGGGCCATGACAACAGCCCTCGAAGCTACTCGCCCGATTATGAAGCACGACCTGCCCGAAACGCGCTTCTTCTCCTATCTGCCCCTTTGCCACATTGCCGAGCGTAACCTGGTTGAATCCACCTGTCTCATGACGGGCGGCACTATTTACTTTGCCGAAACGCTTGAATCGTTCGGCAAGAACCTCGCAGCAGCCCGCCCAACCCACTTTTTGGCCGTGCCGCGCATCTGGACTAAGTTTCAGCTAGGTATTCTGGCCAAAATGCCCCAGAAAAAAATGGACCTGCTTCTGCGCATTCCGATCCTGTCGAGCCTGGTGAAAAAGAAAATCCGCGAGGGGTTGGGCCTGAACGACGCCCAGTTGATCCTGACCGGGGCCGCGCCTATGCCTGCCGCCCTGATTCGCTGGTTCCGGCGGTTAGGCATTATTATTCAGGAGGCATACGGCATGAGCGAGAACCTCGGGGCCGTGTCGATGATGCCTACCGACAACATTAAAGATGGCACCGTAGGCAAGCTCTATCCCAACATGGAGGTGAAAACCGACCCCATCACGGGCGAGATTGCTACTCGTGCGCCCTGGAACATGACCGGCTATTACCGCGAACCCGACCTGACCGCCCAAACCCTCCGCGATGGCTGGCTCTACACAGGCGATGTCGGCGAACTCGACAATGATAACTACTTGAAAATCACGGGTCGTGTGAAGGAGATGTACAAAACCGCGAAGGGTGAATATGTGGCTCCTGCACAAATTGAGTTCGGATTTTCAGATAACAATTTAATTGAGCAAATTTGCGTGGCCGGTCAGGAATTGCCACAGCCCGTTGCTCTGGTAGTACTCTCCGACCTGGGTCGCTCTGCCGACCGCGACAGCGTGACCCAAAGCCTCACGGCTACTATGGAAGGCCTGAATCCAAAACTCCACTCCTATGAGCGGGTGAAGAAAGTGGTTGTTGTTCGCGACGCCTGGACCGTTGATAACAACATGCTCACGCCCACCATGAAAACAAAACGGAACGTGGTTGAGAAACACTACGCGCCGTTTATGGAGAATTGGTACGAACGACCCGAAACAATCGTTTGGGAATAATGCAACTTCCACACCTATAGTGCTGTCATACAGATTAATCGCATAGATGGTGTATTGTTATGCCCTGGCTATCCCCATATTCCCAACCACTCACGGCCGATCAGGCCACGCACCTGCTTCGGCGGGCAACCTTCGGGCCGACGCCCGCGCTCACGAAGCAGTTCACGGGCCTGAAACCCGATGCTGCCCTTAAAATTCTGCTGGCTAATCAGCCCGCCCCGCCCCCACCGGTCGACGTGAGTACCACGAAAACCTTCGTGGACTTGCCCTTCAACCTCGATATGCAGGGGCAGCATCAGAGCTTTTTTAAGAACTGGTGGTTAGGTCTCATGATCAACGAGGAGCCTAACGTGACTGAAAAGCTCACCTTGTTCTGGCAGAACCACTTCGTTTCGACCTACGCCGTTGTGCCCGATGCCCGCTATCTGTATCGGCAGTTAGCCCTGATTCGGCAACATGGCATGAGTAATTTTCGGCAATTCGTGATCGACATGACCAAAGACCCGGCTATGTTGCGGTATCTGGACGGTCGCCTGAACGTGGCCGTGAAACCGCAGGAGAACTACGGGCGCGAATTACAGGAACTCTTTACCATCGGGTTGGGCGGTAACTACACCGAAGACGACGTGAAAGCCGCCACCCGCGTACTCACGGGCTGGATTGATAACGGGTTCCGTGACGTAGCAAACGCGGCCATCACCGTAACGTTCCGCGCTAATCAGCACGACACCACCGACAAGAAGTTTTCGGCGGCTTATGGCGGCTACACCGTGAAAGGCCGCACCGGAGCCACCGCTGGCGATGAAGAACTGGCCGACATGGTCGACATGATTCTGCGTCAGGCTGAAACAGCCCGTTTCCTGGTGCGCAAACTGTATCGGTTCTACGTGGCCAACGACATCACACCCGACGTGGAGACAAACATGATTGAGCCATTGGCCAAGATTCTCCGCGACAATAAATACGAAATCAAGCCCGTCCTGAATGCCCTGTTTAGCAGCGATCATTTCTACGACGAAGCTGTGCGGGGGGCCATTATCCGCTCACCGCTGGAGTTGATGATCGGTACGTTTAAGTATTTTGGCCTGCGTGCCCCCGAATCGGGCACAACCACGTTCAACGCCCTCGGCGATTACATCCGTGCGCGGTCGCGTGAGCAACAAATGGATGTTTACGAGCAGACAACGGTGTTTGGCTACCGACCTTACTACGACACCGGCCTCGACCGAATCTGGATCAGTACCAACACTTTAGCCCTCCGTTCGCTTTACACCGATCAACTCGTTCGGGGACAAATCAGGCCAAACGGCGTAACGTTTTCATTCGATTCGGTCGAGCTTATAAAGACGCTCTCGGCCCCGACCGACCCGGTTAAGATAATCGAGGATTTGACCAAGGACCTGTTTGCCGTGCCGTTGATCAAATCGCAAAAAGATTTTCTGGTCGATCAAGTGCTCATTCCCGGCCTGCCGCGCTACGAGTGGGAAAACGAATGGACCGGATTCCTGAAAAACCCCACTGCCACCCGCAAAACGAGTGTTAAAACCAAACTCGACAACCTTCTTATTTTTATGTTCCGCATGGCGGAATTCCAAATGTCATGAACCGTCGCGACTTTATACAATACGCAAGTGCCGGGGTCATGACTCCGGTTGCCATTGGGGGGGTTAGTGCCCAGGCCTATGGTCAAACCGAATTTCTGAATGCACTGGCGTCCGTGGCCGACGTCAACGACCGGGTGTTAGTAATCATTCAGCTCAACGGCGGCAACGACGGCCTGAACATGGTGATTCCGCTCGATCAGATGAGCACATACACCAACATCCGCAGCAACATTGCCCTGCCCGAAAGCAAGGTGGGTCGCCTTAACAACACGCTCGTGACGGGTATTCACCCCGCCATGACGGGCATGCGCGATCTGTTCAACGAGGGCAAAGTCTCTATTGTGCATTCGGTATCGTATCCGTCGGCGTCGCAGTCGCACTTCCGGGCCAGTGATATCTGGTTTACGGGAGCGAGCAGCAATCAAGTGCTCACAACGGGTTGGATGGGCCGCTATCTCGACAAAGAATATCCCGGTTATCCGGCGGCCTACCCGACCACGGCCATGCCCGATCCGCTCGCCATTCAGATCAACTTCATCACTTCGACAGCCCTGCTGGGACCGGCACAGTCGATGGCACTTGCGGTGCAAAACCCCGACACCTTCGCCACCCTCGTGGGCGACAAGGTGAGCATCGATCCCACAGCAACGGCCAACACGATGGCCGGGCGAAGCATCTCGTATATCCGGCAACAGCAAACCATTTCGGTGCAGTATGCCGGGATTATCAAAACGGCGGCTGGCAAGGGCAAGAACATGGCGGTGTACCCGACGGGCAACGGCCTGGCCGATCAGCTCAAGATTGTGGCCCGCCTGATTAACGGGGGCCTGCGTACTAAAGTCTACTACGTCTCGATTGGCGGGTTCGATACACACGCGACCCAAACCGATGCCAGCGACAACACGATTGGGGCACACGCCAACCTGCTGAAAATGGTTTCAGATGGTGTCAAAGTCTTTATGGACGACCTCAAACTGATGGGCATGGAAAAGCGCGTAGCCGGTATGACGTTTTCGGAATTTGGCCGTCGAGCGGGGTCCAACAGCGCGCGCGGCACCGACCACGGGCAGGCCGCGCCCCTGTTTGTGTTTGCGGGCGAGGGCATCAAAACGCAGTTTGTGGGCAAAAACCCCAACCTCTCCGACCTCGATAATAACACCATCAGAATGCAGACCGACTTCCGGCAGGTGTACTCGGCCCTGCTCACCGATTGGCTCGGCGAAACCACCGCCACCGCCAACAACGTATTGGGTAAAGACTACGAACCGGCACCCATGTTCCGGCAGATTGTGGCCGCTACCGAAGACCCGTTTGTTACGTTCCGCATGTATCCGAACCCCGCCGATAGCGAGGTGATGATCGAGTCTGAGTTGTTCGGGCCGGGCGGTGTTCAGTCGTTGCGCGTGGCCGACATGGCAGGGCGATTCGTGCCCGTTCCGGTGGAGAAGCTTAACAACGATGCGTATAGACTGAGCGTGCGGGCATTGCCTATCGGGAACTACGTAGTATCGGTGGAGGCCAATAAACGAAAATTGGCAAATCGGTTGATGGTGGTTCGGTAACGTATTTAGCCAGAAATAACCTAACTTGAGCCAAATACCACTCTGGAAGGTTATTTTTCATTATGCCGACCCGTTCATACAGCCCATCTGGCTCCTCGCAGGATGGGCAGCCATCTGTTTTTCAACAAGTTGTTAACAACACCCAGGCCGGACTCTTGCTAGCCCGGCCTGTTCGTGACGAGCAGGGCACTATTACCGATTTTCAGTACGTACTGACCAACGATTACAACGCCCGCCTGACAGGTCGCACCGTGAGCGAAATGACGGGCTCGTTGGTGAGCGATTTGTTTCCGGGCTGGCAACATTCCGACTTGTTTCAGAACTACGTGCAGGTAGTCGAAACAGGCGAGAGTCAGCGTGTCACCTTTCCCTACGAGGCCTTTGGCATAAACGGTTGGTTCGATGGGAGTTTCTCGCGGGTAGATGGTTGTATCCTGTATTCATACACGGATGTTACAGCCCTGAAAGAAGCCGAATTAGCCCAGCAACGGCAAGCCGAATTGCTCGAGCAGGTGATGAATGCCACGTTGACGGCCATTGTCGTACACGAACCCGTTCTGGATGAGGCCGGTACACTGATCGACTTCCGGCTGACGCAATTGAATCAGATGGCCGCGGATATCCTGGGCGGGTCGATTGGACAAGTTCAGAATCAGTTGTTGTCACGCTATTTTCCGGGCATTGGGCAAACGCCCGTATTCGAGAAATACCGGCGCGTAATCGAAACCGGCAAACCGACACGCCTGGAGTTGCCCTTTCACAAACGGTGGTACGATTTGTCGGTGACACGCTTTGGCAACGGGCTTGTGGTGGTGGTGCAGGAAATAACTCACATGCACGAGTACCGCCAAAAACTCGAACTGGCTAACCACGAACTCAAACGCTCGAACGAGAGCCTGCAATCGTTCGCCTACATTGCCTCCCACGATCTTCAGGAACCCCTCCGCAAGATCACCTCCTTTGCCGATCTGCTCCAGAATGGGCTGGCCGATGGCATCAAAGCCGGTACACTCGACATTATCCGGCGCATGGGCGAATCGGCTGAGCGTATGCGAACGCTTATTCAGGACTTGCTGGCCTACTCGCAGGTTGAAGCCCAACGCGACGCAGTCGAACCTGTTGATCTAGGCACCCTGGTTCAGGGACTTGCCGACGAAGAGCTGTGGGGGGCTATCGACCGTACCAATGCCCAACTGCATATTGGTGCGTTGCCGGTTGTTTCGGCAACGCCCTCGCAAATGCGACAGTTGTTTCAGAATCTGCTTTCAAACGCGATTAAATTCAGCCAGAAAGATCAGGTCCCTGTTGTAACGGTAAAGTGCCGTATGGTGAACCGGACGGAGATACCCCCTGGCCTCTTGACACCAGTTGTTTCGGCGGCTAGCGGGGAAACAGCGCAGGCTTTTCATGAGATAAGCGTAGCCGACAATGGCATTGGGTTTGAAGAGCAGTATGCCGAGCGCATTTTCCAAGTGTTTCAGCGGCTGCATGGTCGCGCTCAATACGCTGGCTCTGGTATTGGGCTGGCCATTTGCCAAAAAATAGTGGAGCGACACGGTGGTGCCATTACGGCTGTTAGTACGTTAGGCACAGGCAGCACCTTTCGTGTGTACTTACCAGTCTAATTACCTCCTGACTGGAAAGTAATTAGCTCACTATCAGGCCTGACCGTTCCCTCACTTTTTGGCCCTGGGGGTTTTGCATCTAAGTATTTTCAACGGGGGTTAGTACATTTGGGTTTGCTGTATCGTATACACCTCTTTCAATCAAGGTATGGCCAAGATATACCAAGAATTTGACCAACTTGCCCGCCTACAAAATAAGGAACAACAGATCCTGTTACAGTCGATAATCGACCATACCAAGGCGGGCTTGGTGTTGGCTCGGCCTATTTGCGATGCTGAAGGGCAAATAGTCGATTTCCGGTATGTGCTGACCAACGCCCAGAATGCCCATATAGCAAGGCGCACAATGGCCGAACTAAACAATGCCTTAATTGGCGACGTATTTCCGGGCTGGCAGGCAACCGACTTTTTCCAAATATTCGTCCGGGTTGCCCAAACGGGACAGACCATACAATCGGTGTTTCCGTTTGATGATCAGGGCATTAAGGGCTGGTTCGATGGGTCATTCAGCCGTGTCGACGATTGTGTCCTCTACACATACCTCGATGTAACGGCCTTGAAAGAAGCTGAGCTTCGGGCCAAACAGCAGGCCGATTTGCTGGGTAATATTCAAAACATCTCTAAACTGGGTATTGCCGCGTATAGTGCCATACGCGACGAGGTCGGGGCCATCATCGACTTTAAACCTATCTGGCGCAACGCTGAGTCGATCCGCATGACGGGGGCTTCGGAAGCCGACGCACAGAGCGTTCCGATTGCCGAGCTAATGCCAACGCTGAAGCAAACAAGCCTGATTGAGCGGTACAAGGAAGTGATGGAGAGCGGACAACCATTGCAGTTTGAGCATCACCATGTCAAAAGTGGTGTTGAACGTTGGTACGATATTACGGCCCAACCCTTCGATGGGGGCATTTTAGTGAACGTTCTTGAAACCACCGAACTCCGCCGGGCCGAGCGCGACAAACTCGAAAAAGCCGAAGAACTCGAACTGGCTAATTTTGAGCTAAAACGCTCAAACGAGAGCCTTCAATCGTTTGCCTACCTTGCCTCCCACGATTTGCAGGAACCCCTGCGCAAGATCACCTCGTTTTCCGACATCCTGTTCAATAAATATGCCGCACAGTTCGACCCCAATGCAACCGACCTGCTCCGGCGCATGAACGACTCCGCCCTGCGGATGCGCCAACTGATTCAGGACCTGCTCATGTATTCCCGCGTGGAGACTCACCGCGAACCCCACCGCCCAGTCGACTTGGTGAAGCTCACCAATGAGTTGCGCGAAAACGAACTTTGGGAGGCTTTTTACCGGAGCAAAGCCCAACTGGATCTCGTCGACCTGCCCGTTGTGAAGGCCGACCCATTTCAGATGCGGCAGTTGTTTCAGAATCTCCTTTCCAACGCCATCAAGTTTACATCGCCCGGAACCACACCCGCTATCCGCATCAAGAGCCAACTACTCGACCGGTCCGAGGTTCCGGCAGGTTTGCTTTCGCCCCTATCGGCGGAGACTGATCAGAACGTTGTTTCTGATCGCTATTACCAAATCGACGTTACCGACAATGGCATCGGGTTCGACCCTCGGCATGAAGATCGGGTGTTCCAAATTTTTCAACGGCTCAACAACCGTAGCCAATACGAGGGCACTGGTATCGGACTGGCCATCTGCAAAAAAATCATGGAGCGGCACGACGGAGCCATTACCGTGCGGAGCGAAGTCGGCAAAGGCAGCACGTTCAGCGTTTATTTGCCGTGTGCGTGACGAAACCATTGCTTCATCGCTTAACTTTGTGTAGATACGGAAGGGAAATCCTTCAGTTTATCATTAAGGATTGCGTAGCTTGGATTTTCGGAAGTTTGTCTCATGTTAGAGAACCGTAAGTATATCATCATCGGCGTTTTCTGCCTCGTCGGACTGGTATATCTGTCCCGTTTGTTTTACCTGCAAATTCTAGACGACAGCTACTCGCTCGAGTCGTCGAACAACTCGATCAAACGGGTCATCGAGATCCCCTACCGGGGGCAGATCTACGACCGAACGGGCAAGTTGATCGTGTATAACACCCCCGTGTACGACCTGTATGTAACGCCCAAGCAGGTACGGATTCCCGACACGACGGCCTTTCTGCGAATGATGGAGATGACCCGCCCGGAGTTCGACAGCATTTTGCAACTGGCAAAAGATTACTCGCCGGTGAAGCCCTCGCTGTTTGTGCGGCAACTCTCCAAAGAAGACTTCGCCCGTATTCAGGACGCCCTCGTGGACTACCGGGGGTTTGAACCGCGCATGAGTTCGATGCGGACTTACCCCGCCCACACACTCGCCAACGCGCTCGGCTACGTGTCGGAGATAGGCAAAAAACAGCTCGAAAATCAGGACTACCCCTACTACCGACAGGGCGATTATGTGGGTCATAATGGCCTCGAAGAGCAGTATGAGGTCGAACTGCGCGGCAGGCGAGGGGTAAAATTCGTGATGCAAAACGTGCGGGGGGTAGCCAAAGGCTCGTTCAAGAATGGGTTGTACGACACAGCCGCCGTGGCCGGTAAAAACCTCTACACGGGCATCGACGTGGAGGTGCAACGCTACGCCGACAGCCTGATGCAAAACCGGATTGGGGCTGTGTTGGCCGTTGACCCCGCTACGGGCGAGATCCTGGCGTCGGTGTCGGCCCCGACATACGACCCCAACCTGCTGTCGAGTCGTCACTTCTCGAAAAACTACACCAAGCTTGTCAAGGACCCGTATAAGCCGCTCATCAACCGGCCTATCATGGCGAGTTACCGACCAGGCTCCACGTTCAAGCTAATTCAGGCTCTGATTGCCCAGCAACAGGGCACCTTGTTTACGCATACGTTCTATGGCCACGGTGGTTCGCCCATGCGATGCCACTGCCGGGGGGGCAATAGCCTGCGTGGGGCTGTTCAAAACTCCTGCAACCCCTATTTCTACAACGTGTTTCGAAAATACATTTATCACAACAATAACCCGAACACGTTCAAAGCATCGGCTATTGGCTTGCACGAGTGGCACGACGCCGTTGTTAAGTTCGGCATCGGTCAGAAACTCGGTGTAGACCTCCCCAGTGAACTCAAAGGCAACCTACCCGACGTGAATACCTACGACCGGGTGTATGGGGGCGAAAATCGCTGGAAATTCTCGAACATCTATTCACTCAGCATTGGTGAGGGAGAGCTGCTCATAAGCCCGCTCAAGCTGGTTAATCTGGCCGCAACCATCGCTAACCGAGGCTGGTATATTACGCCCCACTACGTCAAAGGGTTTGGTCGGATCGGGCAGGGAATTCCCCAGGAGTATTTCCAAAAGCATCAGACCGACATCGACTATAAGCATTACCTGCCCGTAATTGAGGGTATGCGGATGGCTGTAATGGCCGGCACGGTCACCAAAATGGCTGATATTCAGGGTATCGACCTCTGCGGAAAAACCGGGACCTCGCAAAACAACAAGTTTGGCCACAAGTTCGACCACTCGATTTTCATCGGGTTTGCGCCCATGAACAACCCCAAAATCGCCATTGCGGTGTTTGTCGAATACGGCGGCTGGGGTGGAACGGCGGCCGGCCCCGTAGCAGCTCTCATTGCCGAACGCTACCTGAAACGCAAAACCGAGGCCACCAAACTCGACGCCAACGTGAAGAAGCAGAACTTGATGCCACCCGTGTCGATGTTGCCCGGCTACAAAGGCCCCAAAGTGCTCCCCGCAAAGCCCCAGCCCCGCAAAGCCGACTCAATTCGAAAAGATACAACTCGCAAATTTGAGAAGCTCAAGCCCCTGATGGCATCTACAGTGAGCAGAGAACAGTAAACATGCCCCGTAACGATCCATTTTCTCAGAACATCGACCTGCTCACCGTCGCGCTCTACATGGCCTGCGTCATGATGGGCTGGTTCAACGTGTACGCAGCCGTGTACAGCCCCGAAGCGCAAACGAGCCTGTTCGATTTGACAAACAACGCTGGCAAACAGTTGCTGTGGATTGGCCTAACGGTTATTCTGGTGATTTGCGTGCTGGCCATTCACCATAAATTTTACGACTCGTTTGCCTATATTTTCTATGGCTTCATGATCGTAATGCTGCTTCTGGTGCTCGTGTTTGGAGCTAATATTAACGGGTCGCGGTCATGGTTCAAGTTTGGGTCATTTACGATTCAGCCCGCCGAATTTGCCAAAGTAGCCACAAGCCTTGCCCTCGCCAAATACCTCGACGTACCGGGCATGAACTTGAATCGACAGAAAGACCTGTTGACCATTGCGGGTATTATTGGCCTGCCCGCTCTGCTCATCATTGCCTCCAACGAAACGGGTTCTACGCTGGTCTTTGCAGCGTTCGTCATTATGCTTTACCGCGAGGGATTGCCCGGCTGGATTCCGGCCACAGGTATCGCTCTGGCAGGTCTGTTCGTACTGGCTCTGGTCTTCCCTAAACTCTACATCTTTTTGGGACTAGTGGCATTCGCCGGGGCGTTTGTGCTGATCATGCCCCGCTATAACCGAACCACGCGTACGTTCCTGAGCATGGGCGTCGTGATTGCGGGGATGATGGTATTCGTAACGGGCGTCGATTTCTTTGTGAACAACGTGTTGCAGAAGCACCAGCGAAACCGCATCAAAGTACTGGTCAACCCCAACATCGACCCGCTTGGTGTGGGCTGGAACGTGACACAAGCCAAAATCGCCATTGGTTCGGGGCGGTTGCAGGGCAAGGGTTTCCTGGAGGGTACACAAACTAAATTTGACTTTGTACCCGAGCAAAGCACCGACTTTATCTTCTGTACCATCGGCGAAGAGCACGGCTTTCTGGGCAGTATGGTCGTGATTGCCCTGTTTGTGGGCCTACTTTCCCGCATTGTACTTTTGGCCGAAAAACAACGCAGCAAGTTCAACCGGGTGTATGGCTACTGTGTGGCGGGGATTTTGTTTTTCCACTTCATGGTGAACATCGGCATGACCATCGGCCTGATGCCCGTTATTGGCATCCCGTTGCCGTTTTTCAGTTCCGGCGGCTCCTCGCTGTGGTCGTTTTCGATCCTGCTCTTTATCTTCCTCAAGCTCGACTCAAGGCGATCAGGGACGTTCGCGAGGGGGTGAACGAAAAAGCTACAGCAAGCAATCTGTCCATATTTCCCAATAAAATTGCATATTTCCCGTAATCAGGACTTAACGTTTAAACTTTCGGGTTTCATCCTTGAGAGTTTCTGTAAACTCTGCAAGACGACACAGTGTTTTGTATGGCTTGTCTCTGTGTCTATTTATTGCAGAATCTAAAATTGAGCAGGCATTGTTGAACATTAGAGATTTTGAACAGTAAAAGTGTTTCTTGAACGCACGCGACCCCAACTTTGTGGATGGATTATCTCAAAATTCGTCAGAAACCAGCCCAGTTTA
>RDXN01000018.1 GCA_004292855.1 Cytophagales bacterium | reverse complement strand
GCAGTGGCTCTTCAACACCCAAAGTACGCAGCCGGGGCAAGCCCAACGGGCCGAGTTTGCGGCCCCGCCTGTTATTGCCGAGGGACTGGGTATTTTCTACTGGTTCACCGGGGCCGATGGCAGTATTTTCTGGGACGACTGGGACGCCCTGACGCCCAATGCGCCGGTGGTGGCGGGTCGGGAGAATCTGGACAACAACCGCCACTACGCCTGTTATGAGCACTATATCCACGGCCTGTGGCGGTTGTTCAAGCACCACGGCGACATGTTCACCGGGGGTGAGCAGTATCTCAATGAGCAAACCGAATGCTCCTACGATGGGGGTAAAACGTGGTATCGACTGAATGCCAATGCGCTCAAACGTAGCGGTTTGCCGATAGCGCGGGCTCTTGTCAAAGGTAATCAGGTCCTGATTGCCGCCACCCAACCTTACGCCAATGCGGAGAAGCAGACGAGCCTGATGGTGCGGTACGTGCAAAACGGATATCGGTTCTACACAACGATCAACCTCAAAGGCGACGAGATTTATTTGGGTCGGGCTACCATGCCTACCGGCAACGACCCCGTGGTGCCTTCGTCCACCGACATGGCCGCCCTAAACCCGTCTCCCGGCCCGACGGGTAGCAATTTGGCGGCAACAGTCGCGAGTTACAACTGCCAAACAGGGGCCATCGTGTTCAACAAAACAGGCGGGAGCACTGCCCCGACTGAATATTTCGCTGTGGGTATAACGGGTTGGAGCAGCGGCACCAACCACACCATCGAGTCGGGTTTGCGGGCTGATCCCAAGCCGATTTCGGTGCGCGTTCGGCAATATGGGACGGAGGGGACCCCGTTTGTGTTCGATCTGAAAGGGTTTTGCAACGGAACGGTGCAACTACCGCCCGTGGGTTCGGTCACCCCACCGCCCGCCCCGAACCCATCACCAAACCCACCCGCCCCGAACCCATCTCCTCAACCGCCCACAACGCCACCCGTGCAGCCGCCGGGTAATTCGGCGGAGCCACCCGCGCCCAATCCGGTCCCACCGGCACCGGCCCCGGTCGTTCCCCCGCCTATGCCGTTGGTGAATCCGGTTGTGGCAACCATCAGTGCCTATTATTGTGCCAACGGAGTGGTGGTATTGAACAAAACCGGGGGCGACAGCAGCCCGGTTGAGTACTCGGCATCGGGCGTGACGGGCTGGAGCACGAGTAGCATGTTTCTGATTCCGAACGCTTTACGTAACTCTGCCTTGCCCATTGTGTTCCGGGTTCGGCAGAACGGCGTGGAAGGGACGGCGGCCGTGTTGAGCATTCAGAGTTTTTGCGGTGCGCCTGCGCCCGCCAACGTAGCTCCCACGGTGGTGCGCCAACCGGCCTCCCAAACCCTCACGGGTGGCTTCCCGTATGCACTACCCGTATACCCTATTTTTACGGATGTCGAAACGCCGAACAACCTAACGTTTGGTGTGTTGGGGTTGCCGCCCGGCCTGGGTCTGTCGGGTGGCTCCATTACGGGCGTGCTGTCGGTCACGGGCGTTTTTCCGATCTACCTGACCGCCACCGACCCGCAAGGGCTGAGCATCCACACGGGCTATGTGCTAACCGTGACCAACCAACCCGTTGCCCCTCCCGACCCCAATTGCGCAAGCCCTGCCAATACGCTTGGCTCGCCGTTGCAGATCGTAGGGGTAAAAGACATAAACTGCCAAAACGGAACGTTCCGGGTGGTTGTGGCGGGTGGTAACGGAACGGGGATCAACTATGCCCCCATTACTGGATTGAGCAACGCCGACCCTGCAAACTGCCTGCGGGTGTTGGAAAGCGCGGCTCTCATCGGGGCCGTCAATAATCCATTGGGGGGGGTAGCTCCTTTACAGATTAAGGTCACGCAAAACGGAAGGACGAGTAATACGTTCAGCTTCAATTTCAAACAATATTGCACGGGTTCGGCCCGCGTTGTTTCTGAACAAAGCGAAACCGACAACGATTTGCAGGTGACCGTCTTGGGCAACCCAATCGTGGGCGAGTGGGTTGATCTGCTCGTACAAAACACCCACGGCGAGCCACTCCGATTTACCGTGTCCGACGCCCAAAGCCGTATGGTAAATGAATTACAGGCAGAGTCAATGGACCAGGAGGTGGTTCATCGGCGACTCAGACTGGGGCCAGTTGGCGGTTTGTATTTAATTCGAGTGGACACTCCCACACGTCACAAAACAAGTAGAATAGTAAAACAATAGAGATAATCTGAATCTAGGGTAGTATAACTATAGGAAATTTTAATCATTAATATGTTTTAATCCTATAGTATAAGTATAGTATGGCCTTATATTTGCAGCTACGTCACCGTAACTGTAATCGATTGTCTCATGCTTTCTTGTACAAGAATTGACCGCTGGATAGTCTCCGGCATGTTTCTGTTTGTCTGTCTACTTTCGGCCCACGCGCAGGACTCTTACCCACAAACGGCACTAACAACCGCCCCCCGCCAAGCTTTCACACCCACCCCGGCCACAACACGGGGCTATTGGAACATCGACGTGGTGGGCGATTTCACCCTGCCCCGCACCAAGTCGATTACGTTTTCGGGGGCGGGCCGCAACCTGCACGTGGCGCAGGATTGGAGCAAGCTGTTCCGGCGGGGATTTTCGGCCATTGAGAGTTCGCGCATGACTGTGGACGAAAAACGGACCCCCTCGGACCCGAAACCGGCTGGCTGGCGCAGCCGCCTGACCCCCGACCAACGTGCCCTGATTATTTATCAGGACTACATGTTTGGGCAGCCCTTTAACATTCCCTGGACCAAAACCGGCGATTTGGCCCGCTACACCTACTTCGAGCAACCGAACGGCTCCTCTACGCCCCAGCAGGACTTGCAAAGTGCGATGGCCGAGTTGAACGGTGGTTGCACGAACTTCGGCGACTGTGCGCCATCGGGTAACCGAAGTACATACGGCAAAATCTTCTTTGATTTGGAAAATGAGGGTGTGAGCTTTGAGAACCGGCAGGATCAGGCCAATCTCTACGCCTATAAACTATGGATGTTGCGGCAGGCCGTTAGCCCGTATACCGAGATTGGCGGCATCGGTCCCGTGCCCCACAACAGCCACGGCTACTCTCGTTCGTCGGATTATGCCGTGACAACCCCCGACTGGCTCTGGATCACCGGGGCACAACACATCGACGCCACCAACACTCGCGGGCGGGGTATGCCCGACGCCCTGCTGGGCAAATCGTTTGGTGAGCAGGTGGACTTCGCCATGCCGGGCACCTACTTTCTGTCGGGTGATTTCGACTACAACGCCCCC
>RDXN01000103.1 GCA_004292855.1 Cytophagales bacterium | reverse complement strand
TGAAGGCTTCGTAATCGAAATAGTCAGTCATGAGAGTGAAATTAGGAAATTGTTTTTCTTCCCTTCTATTCAAACCCGAACTTGACACAGTTTAAAAAGAATTATACCGAAACGCCGTTTTGTAAACGGCGTTTCGGTATAATTCTTGTACTCATGCTACTCAAAAGTATGTTTATTGTAGTTATTGATTGTATGTTACTTGTTTTAATAACAACCCTTGGCCGGATCAACTGCAAGTCCATAAGCCCCTGAAAGTTAGCAATACGGGCTGAGGCCAATACGCCACTCCACAACACTCAGTAGTTACCTGTGCTTCTGCTACAGTCGTACCTTGAAGATACTTAACGTAAGGATTCACCCCAAACAGGACCATAAAACATCCTAATTACTTAACCGCTTCAAATGCTCTTCTAACTGCTGAACATCATGAAACAGCACATCGCGGGCTTTGCTGCCGGTGAAGGGGCCAACGATGCCCGCCACCTCTAACTGATCGACAATGCGACCGGCCCGGTTATAGCCGAGCTTCAGACGACGCTGAATGAGCGAGGTACTGCCCTGCTGATGCAACACCACCATCCGGGCGGCCTCGTCGAACATGGGGTCGCGATTTTCGAGGTCAACATCGCGATCCTCGTCGGAGGTACCGCCATCGTCGCCCACAAATTCGGGGAGGAAATAGGCATCGTCGTAACCACGTTGGTTGCCCACAAAATCGCAAACTTCTTCAATCTCGTTCGTGTCGACAAAGGGGCACTGGAGTCGGATCACGTCGGAGTTGGACGATAGTAACATGTCGCCCATGCCCACCAACTGATCGGCTCCGCCCGAGTCGAGAATGGTACGGGAGTCGATTTTCGAGGTCACTTTGAAGGACAAGCGGGCCGGAAAGTTGGCTTTAATCAAGCCCGTAATCACGTTCACCGAGGGCCGTTGCGTGGCTACCACAAGGTGAATACCGATGGCCCGCGCCAACTGTGCCAATCGTGCAATGGGCTGCTCCACCTCCTTGCCGGCAGTCATCATGAGGTCTGCCAATTCGTCGATCACCAACACGATGTAGGGCAGGAACTTATGGCCCTTTTCGGGGCTTAGTTTGCGATTCACAAACTTTACGTTGTATTCCTTAATGTTCCGGCAGTTAGCGTCCTTCAACAGGTTATACCGGTTATCCATCTCGATACAGAGCGAGTTCAAGGTGTTTACGACCTTCTTGGTATCGGTGATGATGGCCTCGTCGGTGTCGGGGAGTTTGGCCAGAAAATGCCGCTCCAGTCGATTGAATAACGTAAGCTCAACCTTCTTGGGGTCAACCAGCACGAACTTGAGTTGGGCAGGGTGTTTCTTGTAAATCAACGAAGTAAGCAACACGTTCAAACCCACCGATTTACCTTGACCCGTAGCCCCCGCCATGAGCAGGTGAGGCATCTTGGCGAGGTCGGCCACATAGATTTCGTTCGAGATCGTTTTACCCAAAACAATTGGCAAATCCATATTGGCTTTGGTGAATTTCTCACTCGTCAGCACCGACCGGATCGACACCATTTCCCGGTTTTTGTTGGGAACCTCGATACCAATCGTGCCCTTACCGGGCATCGGCGCAATGATACGAATACCCAAAGCTGCGAGATTCAGCGCGATGTCGTCTTCAAGGTTTTTGATTTTGGAAATCCGAATACCGTCGGCTGGAATGATCTCGTACAGGGTAACCGTAGGGCCAACCTCCGCAAAGATTTTTTTAATACCAATGCCAAACTTGAGCAGGGTGTCTTCAATCTTGTTTTTGTTCTCCTCTAATTCGTAGTCCGACACCTGTGCCCGGCCTTTATTAGGATAATCGGTGAGCAATTCGGGCGTGGGATACTGGTAGCTTGCCAGTTCGAGCGTGGGGTCGTAAAGGCCATGCGTAGCGACCAGATCAAGCTCATCCTCAACAGGTTCAATGTCGAATGTCGGCGTGGTAGCGGGCGATTCGTCGCCTTCGGGTGGAGCTGTTTTCACGATTAGGGTCGTGCCCACCGTCGACTCCTTCAGACCTGTCAACTCATACTGTCCGTTGCCGTTGAGCGCGGTTTTTCGAGATTCGGCAAGTTGTTCGTCGGTAGAATCATCGTCCGGGTCATTTGTTGTTGCCGATGAAGCTGGGCGTGGGGCATTTGCCCGAATCGGCTCAACAGAGGCTGTTTCTTCGTCATCATCTTCATCCTCGCTGTCATCTTCGTAACCCGCCAACGTATCGTCCCGAACGCGTGCTGGTTTTGGTCCTGACTTACTGAATGAGAGATTGGGGAGCCAGTCGAACGAGGTCACGTTGAGAAAAAACACAACAAACAGAAACAAAATGAAGCCAATAACGGCCAAACTCCCCCACCCTAGCAAGCCCTGCAACAAGGCGTTGACTTCGTAGCCGATGCCACCACACCAAACGCTGCCTTCGGCCACGGAGTCGGTAGCCAATACAAAGTAGCCCGTGAACAGGCTAACCCAGAACATGCCGAATACAATGGCCTGCGTGGTGCGGGCAAGGGGCACAAAGTCCCGGCCAAACGTTAGCCGGTAGCCTGCCAGAAAGACAATAACGGGCAGGCCCAACGCCCCTATACCAAACCAGCGAAAAATAAAGGTGTGGGCAATGTAGGCCCCCAGCAAGCCGACCCAGTTTTTGGCCTCGGCCCCATTGGTGCGTACCGATGCGTCGAGGGCGGCATCGACCACGCTTTGGTCGTCGTTGCCGTTGAACAGGTACGAGACAAACGCTACCAGCAGTCCAAGCCCCACGAGCATCATAAATGCGCCAAGGGTTAGGGTTGAACGGCGGTCGGTGAGCCAGCGATCTAGCGCGGCTGCCCAGTCGAACGAGGGTTCGGCATTGGTGGCCGTAGCTTGGGTTCGTCTGCGGTTAGAAGCTTGCTGGGTAGTAGTGGATTTAGCCATAGCAGTTAGGGTCTCTCACAGGTAACGTAAAATTCCGCGTTTTTTGGGAATGAACCGACGTAGAGCCGCAAAATTTTGCGGCTCACTCGTGTCAGCAACAGAACCTGCCAGTTGGTAAGACGCAAAATTTGTTGCTGACGCGAGTGAGACGCAAAATTTTGCGTCTCTACACTAATAACCCCTTGCAAATACGCTTCGCCATGCCGGGGCCTTCGTAGATAAAGCCCGTGTAGACCTGTACCAGGCTTGCACCGGCCTCCAACTTCTCGCGGGCATCGTCGGCGGTGAAAATACCCCCCACCCCGATAATAGGAAACGCACCACCCGATTGTTGATGCAAATACCGGATTACCTCGGTTGAGCGGTTGCGCACGGGGCGTCCGCTAACACCGCCTGCACCCATGTCAGTTACGGTTTGTGAATTGGTACGTAGACCCTCGCGGCTAATGGTCGTGTTGGTGGCAATAACCCCCGCGATTTGGGTTTCGGCCACAATCGCCACAATGTCGTCTAGCTGGGAGTTGGTCAGGTCAGGGGCAATTTTGAGCAAGATGGGTTTCGGCGTTTGGCGAGACCAATTTTCGGTTTGCAACGCCTGCAACAGGCGGGTGAGCGGCTCGCGCTCCTGCAAATCGCGCAGACCGGGTGTGTTGGGCGAACTGACGTTGACCACGAAGTAATCAACTACATCAAACAACTCGCTGAAACACAGTAAGTAATCTGTCAGGGCTTGCTCATTAGGCGTGTCTTTGTTTTTACCAATGTTACCCCCTACAATAACCCGGCTCTTGCCCAAACTGCTTAAGCGACTCGTTGCCGGACCAGCCCCTTTGTTGTTAAATCCCATCCGGTTAATCAGCCCGCCATCGGCCTTGAGCCGAAACAGCCGGGGCTTCGGATTACCTGCTTGCGGGCGGGGTGTTACGGTTCCTATCTCCACAAAGCCAAAGCCCAAAGCCCCCAATTCCGACACCAACTCGGCGTTTTTGTCGAACCCAGCCGCCATGCCCACCGGGTTCGGGAAATCAATACCAAAAACGGTTCGGCGCAAGCGCGGGTCTTCAACCGTATACAGCTTTCGCGCCAACCAATGCATACCCGGAATAGCCAGCGTGATTTTCAGGGCAGACGTGGCGAAGTGGTGAATCGTCTCCGCATCGAAGCGGAACAAAAGGGGCAAAACCAGACGCTTATACATACCGCAAAGGTACGGCAGACAATTTATTCACACCGATAAATCAAACAACATGAACGTCTGTAAAAGACTACACAAGCAAAATTTTATATTGATAATACTCAAAACTAATACAGTAAAAACTACTTATTTAACTAAAAATAAATATCTTATTCTCTATAGAGAACAGAACTTGCATGTCAGTATTTTTTGATAAACGTTCACCAATCAAAGTTTGAAAAGTAAGCTTATGTGTAAACCATTTGTACAAAAGTTCTCTCTACTCCTAACGGGGTTATTTCTCTGCCTGTTTGGGTCGGTTCAGGCACAGGCACTGTTAAAGGGCGTCGTGCGCGATGCTCAAAAAGGAGCTATCGCCGGGGCTTCCGTAGTAATTAAAGGAACGACCACCGGCACTACCACCGATGCTAATGGGGCCTATACGCTCCGGTTAAACAGCGGAACCAGCGACGTCGTCTATTCATTCGTGGGTATGACGCCTATGACCAAATCAGTAACGATGGATGGCAACGATGTTACGCTCGACGTAGCACTCGAAACCAGTGCCGAAGCTCTACAGGAAGTAATTGTGGTGGGTAGCCGGGCCTCGCAACGGACCATTACCGACTCTCCCCTGCCCATCGACGTGTTGAGCGCGGCCGACCTCGTTACAACCGGCCAACCTACCTTCGACCGCTCGTTGCAGTATCGGGTTCCCTCGTTCAACACGGTTAATACGCCTGTGAACGACGCCACCACCCTGCTCGACCCCTGGGAATTGCGGAACATGGGACCAAGCCGGACGTTGATCCTGATCAACGGAAAGCGGAAAAACCTTAGCTCGCTGCTCTACGTGCAGTTTTCACCGGGTCGGGGCGAAACTGGTGTCGATATTTCGGCCATCCCACAGCAGGCAATCAAACGCGTTGAAATCCTGCGCGACGGTGCTTCGGCTCAATATGGTTCCGATGCCATTGCCGGGGTTATGAACATTATCCTGAAAGACAAGTACGATTTTACGAGCGTAAACGTCAACACCGGCGTTACGAGCAAAGGCGACGGCGGTATGTACAACGTGGCTTTGAACGGAGGCAGCAACCTGGGCAAAAAAGGCTTCGTCAACTACACCGTTGACTTTATGAAGCAGAACAGTGCCGTGCGGTCGGGCATCATCGACGTTCCTACCGAGATTGCTACCTTCGGCGACGGGGTTGGTGGACCACAGGATCAGTTGATCAAGGCATATCTGAAAGACGATCCAACCGGGGGCAATATCAACGGAACCGGCAAAACAACGGCGGGTCGTTTTCTGATCAACGCCGGTGTTGATCTGAACGACAACCTGCAACTATACGGTAACGCGGCTATGGTGGTGAAGCGCGTCGAGAGTTTTGCGAATTTCCGTACACCCTATTGGCGGCAAGACCGGGGTCTGCTCCACAGTGTGACCGATAATGGTGGTAAAAATTACCTGACCGCTGCTACACTGGCATTTCCGAAAGAAGATAATGTCGAGATGTACCGTGGCTACAAAGGTTACGTGCCTACGTTCGAGGGCGACCTCATCGACTACAACGCTACCGTTGGCCTGAAAGGCGACAATAACGGCTGGCGGCACGACGTGAGCCTCACGACGGGCTTCAACTCACAGAACTACACGGTCGATAACACCGTGAACCGCTCATTGGGTAAAGGAAGTCCAACCCGATTCAAGCCCGGTGGGTATGAGTTCGGGCATTTAGTGGGCAACATCGACATCTCGAAGCAGGTAACGGACCGTTTCGGACTTGCCTTAGGTATGGAAGCGCGATCAGAATTCTACACGATCAACGCTGGCGACGAGGCATCGTACGACCGCGAGGGTTCTAACTCGTTTCCGGGTATCAATAAGCTCAATGCAGGCACCAACAAGCGTTTCAACGTGGGTGCCTACGTTGACCTGAGCTACGACCTCACCCCAAACTTCCTGGTGAATGGTACATTCCGTACGGAAAACTATAGCGACTTTGGCAATGCCAACGTTTGGAAACTCTCTACGCGCTACAAACTAGCCGACGACAAGGTGGTGCTACGGGCTTCGGCCTCAACGGGTTTCCGCGCTCCCACGCTGCATCAAATCTATGCACAGTCAGTGCAAGCAGCTTTTGTAGGAGGAACCATTCAGTTGTCGGGGCTTTTCAACAACCGCAGCTCACAGGCGCGTTTACTGGGTATTCCACCTCTCACCCCCGAAAACTCGATGAACTACACGGTGGGTGTTGCGTTGAACCCGTCGAAGAACCTCAGCGTTTCGCTCGATTATTACAGCATCAATGTAAAAAACCGCATCGTGTATAGCTCATCCATCTCATCGTCGGACCCGACGAGTACGCTGGGTGGCATCTTGAGTCAGGCGGGCGTTCGGACGGTTCAGTTCTTCATTAATGGTATCCAAACCGCTACGTCAGGTGTCGACTATGTAGTATCGTACCGGAACCTGATTGTTGGTCGCGGTAAAGTTGGATTGAATCTGGCGGGTAACATGGTTGTTACCAATAAAATTGTTGGTACACCCGTTGAGCCTGCCGCCATCAAAGCAGCCGGATCAAGCATCCTGAACACACAGATCAAGTCGTTACTGACCGAGAGCCGCCCCCGCTATAAAGTTATTTTTGGGGCCGACTACGCCCTGGGTAAGTGGAATCTGAACCTTAACAATACGCTGTTTGGATCAACGGCATTCCAGGATTTGGACAACGGTGGTTCAGATATGGAAAACATCAAGGCTGTTTTCAAGCCAGCCGTTGTTACCGACCTGAGCGTTGGGTATATCTTCAGCAAGAAGGTAACGGCTACTCTAAACGTGAACAACCTGTTGAACGTGCTGCCTAAGTGGTCGCTGGAGGCTCAGAACGAGAAGGGCCGGGCTGCTATCAACACGCCCGAAAAAGCGTCGTTGTTGCGGGGTTTCCTCGGCTTCAGTGGTCGCTACGACATTCTTGGCTACAATGGTTCGCAGTTTAGCCAACTAGGGACCATGTTCAACGCCAACGTGAACGTGAAGTTCTAATAACTAAAAACACAGTGCGCGGGCACAACGAACAGGAGATAGTGCTCTATGTTTGTTGTGCCCGTGCGTTTTTGTAGGCCACTACAACACCCGTATCAAACGCATATGTTTTCTGTGAACGAATTTCGTCCGTGGCTAATCCTGCCAATTGCAGAAACAACCGGAGTTCGTCGGGCAGGAAGGCCCGGAGCGTGGCAACGTCGTCGGCAATGGGTTCGGGTTGGGCGTTGGTCTGTCGGAAAAAGGCCGAATGCCAGTCCCAGGTCCAGCCGTGAGTCAGGTTTGGCACGTACCGACTCTGACGGAGGTACGTTTGCCCCTCGTATTCAGCGCGGTGTTCCAAAATTGCTGACGCGTTCATCTGGCCGAAAAACGAAGCCGCGTCGATAAAATCAAAGATCAGTTTACCACCCGGATTCAGGCAGTTGCGCAACGACCGAAAGGTGGCCAACACATCGGCGTTTTCCACAATGTAACTGATACTTCGGGCCGTAATCAAGACCGCGTCGAACGAGCGCGGCAACACAAGCGTACGCATATCGCCTACCGAAACCTGAGCGTTTGGGCAACGTTGGCGAGCAAGAGCGAGCATGTCTTCGCTTAAATCGACCCCTTGATAATCATAGCCCTGTTCGGTGAATCGTTTAGCCAGATGACCACTCCCGCATCCAATCTCCAGCACCGAACGGAGGCCAAACTCGGCCATAAGCTTGCTGTAAAACTGAAATTCAGCGTCGTAATCAATAAACGTTTGGTACATGGCATCGTACAGCCACGACAAATCGGTGTATAGTTTGGTCATCTTACAAATTACCCAAACAATTCTGACGATAAATAGCGGTCGCCCCGGTCGCAAATAATGCAGACTACCACCGCATCGGCGGACCGTTCCGTTTCAAGCTCCTGACACAACTGCAAGGCCGCATGGACGCAACCCCCACTGCTCATACCCGCAAACACACCCTCTTCTCTGGCTAACCGGCGGGTGTTCACAGTAGCCTGTTCTGCCGAAACCTCGATAACCCGGTCCACGCGGCTTGGCTCAAAAATCTTGGGCAGATACTCCTGCGGCCACTTCCGAATGCCCGGAATTGATGAGCCGTCGGTAGGCTGACAACCCACAATCTGAACGTTCGGGTTCTGCTCTTTCAAAAAACGAGACGTGCCCATGATGGTGCCGGTGGTCCCCATCGACGAGACGAAATGGGTAATTTGCCCGTTAGTGTCGCGCCAGATTTCGGGGCCGGTCGTGCGGTAGTGGGCCAGATAATTGTCGGGGTTGGCAAACTGATTGAGCATCAAAAAGTCCGGCTTTTGTGCTTGCTCTTCGGCATAGTCGCGGGCACTTTCGATGGTTTCGGTCAGGGTTACGGTGGCTCCGAAGGCTTCCATCGTCAGGACGCGCTCACGGGTGGAGTTTTTAGGCATGGCCAGTTCGATCTGGATGTCGAACAGGCGGGCGATCATAGCCAGGGCGATACCCGTGTTACCACTTGTTGCCTCGATGAGTTTCATACCCGGCTTCAACTCGCCCCGATCAATCGCCCCCTTGATCATGCTATAAGCTGCCCTGTCCTTCACGCTGCCGCCGGGATTGTCGCCTTCTAATTTGCCATATAGACGAACATTTGGGTTCGGATTAATACGATTCAGTTCAACAAGGGGGGTGTTGCCAACAAGGTCGAGTAAGGTAGCCATCGGGGGAGTTATGTCATTTTTAGCAAAAGGCATCCCAACCTCAAATAGTTCTAATCCGTTGCAATGGGTCGACCGACAGGGCAAACAGAACTACTTGAGCAAGTAGAACTACGCATTTTTCACGTCAGCGTAAGTGAGTGTCTGTTTTTTTCTAAACTTTACCCCGTCACCCGACAAACAAACGGTTGGGTGTGACTATATCCAAACATTTTATGAGAATCCATCTGACCACGTTACCCGTGGCCCGCAACGAGCTTGAAGCCGTTGCGCACCAACTGCATTTAGCAGATTTAGATCTGCCATTTTGGGGTTACCGCAAAGCGATGCCCATGCACCGGATTGTCCGACTTGAGGGCGATGGAAACTACACACATGTTTTCTTTGACGATGGCAGCAGCCTGATCGTATCGCTGACCTTAAAGCGCATTGAAAGCCGCTTACCAACCAACGTATTTGCGCGTTCACACAAGAAAAACTTGATAAATCTGCTGTATTTGCGCGAGGTAAGCCCTAACCGGCAACCATTCACGGTTGTGCTGGCAAATGGCGATTTTGTAGGGGTGTCGCGCCGAAAAGCTACCCAATTTTACCGGCAAATCGAGTCATTTCAGCAACAGATGCGGAGTTTGGAGTGATGAATCATAAACGATGAATGGGCTGACGCAAGCGTATTTGTGTGTCAGCCCATTCATCGTTTGTCGCTCAGTATTATTTCTTGGCTTTGGCCATTTCCTCATCGCGCAGGGGCTTGCGGAGAATCTTGCCCACGTTCGATTTGGGGAGTTCAGTGCGGAACTCAATCAGTTTCGGCACTTTGTAGCCGGTAAGGTTCTCGCGGCAGTAGGCAGTGATCTGCGCTTCTGTAAGGTTTTCGTCTTTCTTTACCACGAAAACTTTGACCGTCTCGCCCGATTTAGCATCCGGCACGCCGATACAGGCAACTTCTAAAACGCCAGGGCATTGACTTACAACTTCCTCAATTTCATTGGGATAGACATTAAAGCCCGATACGAGGATCATGTCTTTTTTACGATCCACGATTTTGAAATACCCCTCGGCATCCATCACACCCACGTCGCCCGTTTTGAACCAGCCATCTTCCAGCACCTTCGCCGACTCATCGGGACGGTTGTAGTAGCCGCCAAATACCTGCGGACCTTTCGCCCAGATTTCGCCGGGTTCGCCCAAAGCGGCTTCGGTGCCCTCGTCGGTCATACACTTCATAAGCGTACCCGGCCAGGGAATGCCGATGGTTCCCACCCGATTTAATTCGGGGATAACTGGATTTGCGCAAAGAACTGGCGAAGTTTCGGAAAGGCCGTAACCTTCTGCGGGTTTGTTCCCTGTTAGTTTTTGCCAGCGTTCGGCAACGGCCGTTTGCAGGGCCATCCCTCCGGCCGAGGTAACGCGTAACCGGCTAAAATCAACCTCGCCAATGCGCGGGTGATTCAGTAAGCCGTTGTAGAGCGTGTTCAGACCCGTAAATGCCGTGATTTGGTATTTTTTCAGATCGTCGATAAACGCGTTTAGGTCGCGGGGGTTCGTAATAAGCAGGTTCATCGACCCACTCTTCAAGGAAGCCAACGCATTGACAACCAGAGCATAGACGTGATACAGTGGCAAGGCAGCAACGATGATTCCTTCGCCAACCGGTACGTTGGCAGGCTTCATCCACTCGTCTTGGCAAATCACATTCGAGATAATGTTCCGGTGTGTAAGTGCAGCTCCCTTCGAAACACCCGTTGTGCCACCCGTATATTGAACAAAGGCTAACTCTGTGCTCTTGATCGAAACAGGCCGCAGCGGTTGCCGACTACCCCGGCTTAGGGCGTCGTTGAAGTCTATGGCACCGGGCAGATTGTAAGGAGGCACCAGCTTCTTTACATACTTCACCACAGCGTTCACCAGCAATTTCTTGGGAAAACCAAGCCGGTCGCCAATATTGGTGACGACAATGTGTTTGATGTCGGTTTGGGCAATAATCTTTTCCAGATTACAGGCGAAGTTGGCCAGAATCACAATAGCCTTTGCGCCAGAATCTTTGAACTGATGCTGCATCTCGCGTGGCGTGTAGAGCGGGTTGGTGTTCACCACCGCCAGGCCCGCCCGCAGGGCACCAAACATAGCAATTGGGTATTGCAACAGGTTGGGCATCTGAATCGCGATCCGGTCGCCCTGCTGTAATTTGAGATCATTTTGCAGGAAGGACGCAAACTGTTTGCTCTGCTCGTCCAATTCGGCAAACGTAATCTGCTTACCCATACAGGCATAGGCGGGGGCACTGCTATATTTCTGGAAACCTTCGTCGATTAGTTGGGTCAGCGACGTGTAGACATCGGGATTAACGTCGTGGGGAACGCCGGGGGGATAATGTTTGAGCCAGGGACGGGTTTCTGCAAGCGTTTGTGATTCCATGTAACGGTTGGTTGTACGTTTTCAAGCAAAAATAAGAGATAAGCCATAAAGACTTGCTCATAAAAGCACAGCTCTCCCCGAAATGTTTGCTCTAAATAAAAAAAGCCTTGCTAGACAGATGCTTAGCAAGGCTTTGTGCTCCCGAAGGGATTCGAACCCCTATCGTCGGTACCGGAAACCGAAATTCTATCCATTGAACTACGGGAGCGATTTGGGGCCGGGCCGCCGAACGCGGTGCAAAAGTACGGAATGTCAATTAACAATTAAAACTATCAATCGAAATTTCGTGAATATAGCACCCGATTCATCACAGTAATTTCATCGTTTCGTAGTCGCCAATGTGCTTTAAGTACAGGAAATGAATGAGTAAGCCATTCACATTATTGATTAGTTGATGCGCTTCGGGCAGGGTTGTGACCACCGTTGTGATGCGCTCAAATTCGGAGTCGTTGGTCATCTGCTGCTGCTGGAAGCGCATGATTTGCTCCCGAGTCATGCGCTTTTCGACAAAGTAATAATGCATGGCTTCATCGCTTGTGCCGGTGCTCGGATACCAAAGCCGAGGGTTGAGTTTGGTCAGTTCGGCGGGAGTAATCTGTAGGCCAATCTCCTCCCCTACTTCGCGGGCGGCAACGTCGGTGGCATCGTCGTCGGCATCGACCATGCCCGCCGGGTGTTCGTAAGTTTGGGAGCCGTCGGAGATTCGCCGTTGCTTCACAAGCACCACAAATTTTTCCTCAGTTGCCTCGTCGATCAAACAGACCAGCACTGAGGCCGCGTGACCCTTTAGAAAACAGACAGGCGGAATTTTGTCGCCTTCGGGGGTATCGGCATCCAGTTCGAGCATGGCAAACAAAACCTCGCCGTTGTGCCTTCGCCGTATAAAATGTTCTTTAACACCGTTAATGGTTAATCCATTTTTGATTAACTGCTCTTTCCAGAACTTGAACTTAGGGGCATTCTCAAGGTTCTCCATGCGTATTCCTCAAAATAAAAGGCGATGTGATTGATTCACACCGCCTTTTGTTACATTTAACAGTGTTAATATATTGTTATTTAGCAATACCTGCCGACTGCCCGACATACCGCTCAAAAAATTCATAAATGCGCAAGATTCGGTCGATGCGCTGCCGAACATTACCCGTTCTGCTCAGTTCGTGGGTGGCTCCGGGCATCCGCACATACTCCACGGGTCGTCCGAGCACCTTGAGACTCTTCATCATCATCTCGCTCTGAATGACGCCCGTGCGCAAGTCGTTCTCTCCATGTTTAATGAGTAAGGGCGTCCGAATGTTTTGAACAAAGGTGTAGGGTGAGTTGGCATCGAGCACTTTCTGAGCCTCCGGTTGCCAGGGGTAGCCTCCGAAATAGTTGGGCACCAAACGCCAGGCGTTGCCTTCGCCCATAAACGTGGTGAGGTCGTACACCCCCCGTTGGGCAAAAGCCGCTTTGAACCGGGTGTCGTGGGCCACAATCCAGGCCGTCAGATAACCTGCGTAGGAGCCACCCGTAATCACCTGTCGGCTCGTGTCGACCCAGGCTTCGCGAGCGGCATCGGTAGCCGCAGCCAGCACGTCTTCGGCGGGGCCGGTGCCCCAGTCTTTGGTGTTGGCCTGCTGAAAGGCCAGCCCATAGCCGCCCGACCCGCGCGGATTGGCATACACCACGCCGTAGCCCTGCGAACACATAAACTGGAACTCATGCCACATGGATAGCTCGCCCGGTCCCCACATAGCTGTTGGTCCGCCGTGCATATTTAGCAGGAGCGGATAGTTGCGGCCTGCGGATTGGTTGCTGCGGTCCGTGCTGATGGGTTGAGCCAGAACCGTGGGTCGCATAATCCAGTAATCGACAGCCTGCCCTTTCGAGTTCGTATACACGCGTTTCTCAGGTGCGCTGAGGGCCTTTTGCTTCACCCAATCGTTGTGAGTGGTTAGCGCAATGGGGTTTTTGGCGTCGCTGTCGGCCACCAACAGTTCGGAAGGGTTGGCCACTTCGGTTTGGGCGAACACCACGCGGTTGCTCTCGGCATCGAAGCTGTTTATGCCCCGCTCAAAACTCGTCAGTTGGGTGATCTCTTTGCTTGTGGAATTGAGTCGGTACAAGGGAAAACCGCCGTTGGCCGGGGCCGTGAAATACAGATACAAGGTCGGAACTGAGGTTGCTTTGCGCCCCCTGGACAATGCCGGAGCCGCCACCGTTGCCCAGGCAAAATTACCCGCCGACCGGTCGAACGTGACTAGCTCGGTTGCTGTAACACCCGTTTCGTTCAGGGTTGCCAAGCCAATTTGCCCGGCAGTCACACCCTCGGTGGGGCTGGTCAGAAACACCAGTCGTGACCCATCGGGCGAGATTTCGGGCGAGAAATACGAACGACCTTCGGCACTAAGCAAGACCGTCCGGCGTGCGCTGCCATCAACTGGTAGCGACACAATAGCGTTGGCCTGCTCGCGGTCCGGGTGTTTGAGGGTGTCGCGCTTCGTTACGGCTAACACCGCCCGCCCGTTGGGCAACCAACTCCCCGACCCGAACGAGTAAAAGCCCCGTGTGAGCGGGCGGGCAATAGCCCCCTCGCGTACGTCGGTCACGAACAGGTGCGTAAAGTTCATGTCGGGTTCGGTGGTCGACTCGCCCTGAAAGTTCAGGCGGGTGATGACCTTGGCCTTTTTATCGTCGACGTCTTTTTGCAGATACGCCCGGATTTCGGCCAGTGAACCGTCGGGATTGGGTTTGGTAGTTTTGTCGGGCCGGACGAAATCGTTGTTGGAAAACCCCGGCTTTTCGAGCGACCACGCCGGACCTTTTCGGGCAGGGTTCAGCAGAGAATCATTGACCATCTCGGCAAACGACACCGTCGACTCAAACAGAATCTGCTTGCCATCAGGCGACCATGCCGGGTTGCCTGCACCGTATTTTCCGGTAGTGAGTTGGTAGGCTTCTCCCCCATCGAGCGGCATCACAAAAATTTGCGATTTGCCCTTTATCGTTCGCGTAAAAGCCAGTCGCTGTCCATCGGGCGACCATGCGGGTTGGCGTGCCCCCTCGGGTCCACGCGTGAGCGCACGCGAGTCGCCGGGTTTCAGATTGGTCAGGTAGATGTGCGACCGATACTCATACTCGTTGGGCTGATCAGGATTAGCCTCAATGGTCGTGAGTGTGTACGCGGCCCGTTGCCCATCGGGCGAGAGCGTAACGGCCCCAACCTGTTTGATGCGGGTGAGGTCGGTGGCAACAATTTTTTGGAGCGGCTGGGCCAGCGAAATGCCTGAGGAGAAGAGTAAACAGAGTGCTGTTAGGCGCATAGCAGTTTAATTTCTCAAAACTAGGCATTTTACGCACCCATAAACGCCCGCGCTTTACGGATTTTCTCGTTCACCCGGTCGGTTTCAACCAGACCATCGCGGAGCCGCACAATTCGGTGGGCATATTCGGCGATGTCTTCTTCGTGGGTGACCATGATAACGGTGTTGCCCTTGCTGTGAATCTGATCAAACAGATCCATGATCTCGTACGACGTTTTGGAGTCCAGGTTACCTGTGGGTTCGTCGGCCAGCAGAATACTGGGGTCGTTGACCAACGCCCGCGCAACGGCCACCCGTTGCCGTTGCCCCCCCGACAACTCGTTGGGGCGGTGACCGGCTCGGTTTTCGAGACCCACGTTTTTGAGCGCAAGCATTGCCTTTTCGGTGCGGTCGGCTTTGTTGAAGCCCGCGTAGATAAGCGGCAGGGCCACGTTTTCGAGCGAGGTTTGGCGGGGTAACAAGTTGAACGTCTGGAAGACAAAGCCGATCTCCTGATTGCGGGTTTCGGCTAGTTCGTTCTCAGTCATGTTGCTAACATCTTTACCATTGAGCACGTACGAACCGGACGTGGGGGTATCCAGGCATCCCACAATGTTCATCAACGTGGACTTGCCCGACCCCGACGGTCCCATGAAGGCGACATACTCACCCTTTTTGATGTCGATGGTAACAGACTTGAGGGCTTCAATAACTTCTGCGCCCATGATGTAACGCTTGGCAACCGTGCGGGTTTCGATGATGTTCATAATACGTCAAAGCTACGCTAAACTCAGAACGTCTGTCGCTCCTTTTCGATTGACGACAGTTTTTGCTGATAATGGGCCAGAAAAGCCCCATAATCGGCGGGGGAGGTGCTGCCCTGTAGTTGCGGGAGGGCGTTTTGGGCGTAGTCGGTCAGGCGTTGGTCGAGGCACAGGTCGATGTACGTTTTCCAGAGTTCGGGGCGGTCGGGGTTGTAATCGAGGGCGGCCACCACCTGCCCGTAAGCCCGGTCGAGTTGGCGGTTTTGTTTCCAGAACTGAGCTGCACCTGTCACGATTTGCGCGTTGAGCGGGGCCAGTTGAGCCGCCTGCGCGAAAGCCTCGCCCGCCTGCTGTGACTTCTTGTTGCCGGCCAGTACCTGCCCTAGCAAAAATGCTCGTTCAGCCCGGTGTTGCGGTACAAACGCGGCCCGGCTCATCGAATCGGCAGCGGGTAGTTTATTGCGAAAGGCCGTGATCCGCAACGCGCTCAGGTTTTCGAGCGACAGCGCAAACGGGTTTAGTTGCTCCGGTTTACCCATCTGACTCAGAATCATTTGGGCGTAGAACGGTTGGCGCGTGGCCAGATATTCTTCAATCAGTTTGGCTCCGGCAATGGTTTTTAGGTTGGCGTCGCGGATAGTTTCCCAGTACTTGCCCCGGTTGGGGTCGTCGGGGCGATAGCTGACGTAGAATGCCTTTTCGAGGTCCGATTTTGGTACACGCTCATCGTAAAGCACCTGTCTCAATCCGGCCACACCCGCGTCGTTGCGGGATGCCGTTTCCCAGAGCGTTTGCGCCATCACGGGGTCGCCCGCTTTGGTCAGGGCTATGGCCCGATAAAACTGAGAGAGCGTGTCGGTATTCAATTCCAGAATCTCGTTGGCTTTACGGTACAAGCCCTGTTCCATCAGCAACAAACCCAGCGTTTTGCGGTTGTCCTGGGCGGTGCGCGGGTTGCCATCGGTCAATTGACTCAGCAAGGCAAACGCGGCCCCATGTTGATGGTTGCCGTATTCGGCCACAGCGCGGGCCATAAGCAAATCGTCCGAAAAATCCTGATTAGAAGCCTGTGTTGCCCGTTGACGAAGCGTTCTCGTTAAGGTCGAATCTGGCGAAGGCGTTGCCAGCGCGAAATTGTACAGGCTTGCAAACCGGCCTACGCTCAAGCCCCGGTGCCCGTCGGTGCGGAGCAGGCTGTCGGCCATTGGCGGCTCGTCGGCCAGCCAGGTGGGTTGGGCGGGGACGATGGTGTCGGTTGGGGCCACGAGCCGCAGGGCCAGCGCGTTGGCTTCGTATGACTCGTAATCGAAGCGGCTTGTGTTTTTGGCCAACGTAGAGTCGGTCGTCAGCACACGCGGGTTACGGGCATACAGGCCGAGCAGGTTTGCTTCGGGTACTTCGTCGGCACTCGTATGTTTGGCGGCTACCTTGAAATAATAATAGGCCGAGTCGGCAATGCTCGTGCGGCTGTAGAGGTAGCCGAGGTTGTTCTCTAGTTCGCCGTTGTTCGGGAACCGCCGAAGCCCGCGTTGCAACGTTTTGATGGACTCAAAAAACAGGTCAGTTTGGACGTACGCGCTGCTCAGAGCCGCATACGCCTGCGGGCTAGGTTGCTTGAGCAGGGCCTGACTGAAAAAGAAAGCCGCCTTACCCGGCTCGTTGTTGCGCAGGGCCATCGACGCCAGCGCGTAGTTCGACTTGTGGTTCTGAAACTCCTGATCGACAGCCAGTTGATAAAATGCCGCTGCGGAAGTCGGTTGGTTCGAGGCCGTATAGAGGTCGCCAAGTCCGTTATAATAACCCGTGATGGCCTGCCGCACCGGAAACCCATTTACACCCGCCAGCAACGCTCCAAACACCACCAGTCCACCCAACCGGAAGTAGGTCAGACTCGCGCGCTTGGGTTTGTACAACACCCGATGCACGGCCAGTCCCCGCCCAAACAACTCACGGAAATTGAGCAGCACATACAGCACAAACGCGGCCCCCATCGCCAAATGGCTATACACAATGGCATCCTCGAACATCTCCACCACGGGGTCGTTGGCTGTAGCGAACGCGTAGGCGATAGTGGCGGTCGTGAGCAGCCCCAGGCCCGTGTACAGAAACGCCCCCGATTCCTCAAAGGGCAATTCGTCTTCCTGCTCTACCTGTTGGCGGTAGCCCCAAATGCCAATCACCAACGACGCCAGAAAGATCAGAAACGGGCTGATGGTGAGCCAGTTCCAATCGAGCGTACGGGTGTTCTGCAACCAGACCAGCAACAGGTTTGTCAAATACAAAACACTCAATACCAGAAAGTTGCGCAGGCCGAGCGTTCTCCGGTTATCGCCCTCTCCCCTATTGCTAACTACCCGCGAAGAAACATTGGCCGAGGCTACCCAGACCAATCCGGCAATGATTTGAAAGGCAATGAACACGATAAACCCTACGCTCAGGAGCATCAGCGCGGGCATCCCGTAGCTCACCACCGTGAGGGCGGGTTGTGGCACGGGCGAGAGCGCGCCCAATGCGAAACTCAGTCCGGCCATTAACAAGCCAAACACGCCAAACCGCGTGGTGAAACTTGCTTCAATCTTGAAAGCATGGAAGTAATACGCCACCGACCCAATCACGAAGGCCAGAATGCCAAATACATACTGCCCACCGAGGCCCGACACCTCCAGGGTCTCGAACCGGCACACGGCCAACACCAGAATAAACACAGTCATGGCGGCCAGAAACGGCACCCGATTCATGCGGGTGGCCGCGCTCAGGACCAGCGCGAACCCAACGACCAGAAACGCCAGCAGACCCGTTGCCATCCACGGATGCACCTGCATGACCGAGGCCACAAACTGCTCCGAAACGGCATAGGCTTTGCCCGGCACGGCGTAGTCGAACAGGCCATCGGTAACAGTGCGGATGGTGGTGGGCAGGTCGATTAGTTCGCTCAGAACATCCCACTGTACCACGTTACTCACACCCCGATACCAGGCCACGCCAAAAGCAGCAAGGCCAAGCAACAAAAACAACAGGCTATTGAGATACGGGACGCGGTAGGTCCGGTCCCAGTCTTTCCAGAAAAACAGAGAAGTCATGTTCTGGAAACGTAGTGAAGTGGGGGTTAGTGCGTTGGGGGTGTGTCAGTAGACCTGTAACGCTATTTTTTACGAGGTTTTGATATCGCTGCTTTTTTAGGAACGGCTGGAATCGGAATCAGATTGGGCGTAAAGAACTCGCTTTTCTGTCGTTCTTTCACCAATTGGATAAACTCAGTAAGGGTCATCAATGCTGAATGCTGTTCGGGTTTATAGGTCGCTTTAATTTCTGTTGGAACAACCAGCGTCAAATTTCTTGCCTGCATTTGGGTTGTCTGCTTTACACTAATGCTGGGTTCCAACGTGGCCAAGTGCTTTTTGTTGATTCGCTCTGCTTCGGCTAATGCCTGCCGCCAACGATCTTTCGCAGTAGTTTTCATAGCCAGCATGGTCAGCGTATCTACTGGGAAAGTCGCATCATGATAGGCGTTGATACTCGGAAAGATGAAGTCTGGTTTATTATTATGTTCTGTAATAGGTTGCCGCGAATAGTAAACGTCGTGCATTTGAAACAGAGCTTCAACGTGATTCTCGAAGGCATCGCCAGCCCTTGATTTTCGGGTCTGATGGATTGAGAGCGAAAATTTCAGAAAATCTTCTGCGGTCTTGTTCCCTTCTGATAACCACTGTTCAATCCCCACTTTTTCAATTGTTTTGAAGAAAAGGGTTTCCGTCTGCCAGTATTTCATCAATGCCGCGTCCGGGTCATCAAGTGGGGAAACCTCTTTGCCCAAGTACCGACGAACGAAATCGGAGAACACCTTTGTAGTGGGCATAATCAGGTTAAACTCTCGTGACAGCATATCTCGTATTGACTCTGTTTCGGTCGGTGAAACAACGGATGCAATACCGAGATTATCGAGAATGTACGTTGTTGCTGCGTTCAGTACGATGTCGTCGGCTCCAGCAATTAGCTTTTTTGTCACACGGCCCTCATCTACGGCAACTCCGAACAGGTGGAGTAATTGACTTTCTGTGGTAGAACCGGCAACAGCCACAATTACCAAAACCGAACCGCCTTCCCTCGTTGCCACAAACAACATATCACCAGCCTGCGCGTGTTCCTGAATGAAATCAGTGGTGTAGTACAGTCGAAATTCGGCACTCCGGTGTGGTTGATTTGCCCGTGAGTCGTACCAAGTCAGCGAGGCTTTGGCTGTTTGCGGGTCGTCCTCGTCTGTCAAGTAATACAGGTCAGCCGTAAAGTATTGTTTCTCAGCACCGAAGACCTGCCGAAATAAGCTGGAACCTTGAAATTTGTGCTGATTGGATCAATTGTTGAACTCTATTTTTTTTATATAACAGTCGAACTCAACCCAGCACGTATGCTCTTTAATGGCATTGAACAAAAAATCGGCAATATCAATATCTATTGTTACAGGTTCTTCTGTTATGCTAACAGATTCTGCTTCATGCCACTCATGATCCAAATCAGAATCATGTTTATCGAATGCTAATCGCTCAATGCCGCACAGGTCAGGGTCAAAATATATATCTTGAATAAAAGCGGCCTCCATAAAGTTGGCAATCTGACACAGCGTTAAGCGATGATTATTAGTGAAGACAATCTCATTCCATAGTTTGTAATTTCCTGCATCTCGGTACTTATACATGAACTTTATATGGCCTGATTTGGCCGCTTTTTCAGACTTGTATTTGTGGGGTGAAATAAACTGCAAAATTGAATTATCCATGAGAAAATTGATCTAGTCTATATTGCAAGAAATCTTTATGTGGTTTATACTGCCTGGGTAAAGTTATACGCCTTCCTTCGTATATGCCAAAAAAATTGTGATAATATTCTTTCATGGTATGTTCTTTCAATCGTTTCGAAATAAGCAGTTTGTAATCCGTATCGATGCAAATCAAGCCCTTTTCATAGGCTCGGTCATAAAGGTTGGACAGGCAAATTCCGTTTTCTGGATTCAGGCGGTTGTGTTCGTCATCAGCCCACGGAACGATATGACCAGCCACCAATAATTCGGGTAAGTCAATTCCTGAAACGGCGCATTGATTTTGATACGTTTTCAAAATCATCTGCCGGAAAACGTTCTGATTCACGCGGGTTTTGACCAACCGCGTTTTTACTTCGCCTTTCAAGTCTTGCAGATCAAATTCTATTTCGGGATAGGATTCCTCAATGGTTTTGTTCTGATAATCAGCAAGTATGCGCTCACTTTCAAACACTAAGTCTTCCTGATTATTGACAAACTCATCCCAAATTGGCTTGACTTGATTATAGCCGCCAGACATTCCTTTTACGCCCCTTTGTTGATGATAAGGGTCAACACTGGCGAAGTTAGTCAAACGCATAGCCACTGAATCGGGGGTTCTCCTGCCCAAGATGTCAGCCAATTTCTTAACCCTGTCATTTCCCTTATGCATTTGGCCGAATGAGAGTTTAAGATATAGATTGAAGGCTAGCATCAGCTCTTCGCGGGTCCAATTAGGAGATTTTGCCATGCACGAAAATAACGGTTTTGTATTTGGGCAGCACCAAGTCAGGTGTACCGGGCAGGGCTTTGTCGTGGAGTTTGTAGCGGAGGCCGTGCGCGTGGAGAAATTTGCGGACGGTCAGTTCGGGTTCAGGGGGATTGCATCAAACGTTAAGTTGGCCCAAGAGCGTTTTTAGATAAACATCATCACGGGCCGCTTTTTTTCGTTTGCGCTTTAAACTCATCTTA
>RDXN01000059.1 GCA_004292855.1 Cytophagales bacterium | reverse complement strand
AAGGCGGGCTGTGGGGGGTCGGTGCGGAGCGTGAGCACGGTGATCTACAACCGCTGGGGGGGTCAGGTGTGGAGTGGGACTGACCCTTCGATCAACTGGTCGGGGGTGAGCAGCGGGGGCAGTGCGCTGCCCAGCGGGCTGTACTACTACGAGGTGAGCGTGGTGTTTGGGGGGCTGGATGCCAACCCGGCCCCGGTAATCTTCAAAGGATGGGTCCAACTTTTCCGCGAAGCCGGAGCGAACGGAGGATAATTGATTGAACAGAACCGCAACGGCGGACCGCACAGATTTAATGGATTGGGCCGGATTCTCGCAGCTTATTTATGACAACTTCATAAACATCTGTGCAGATCCGGCCCAATCTGTTAAATCCGCGTTCCAATCATTTTAAGAGGTTTTTTCAGAAAAAATCCGTATCTTTAAAGGTCGAAGGGAAGGCTAGCCAACCCGCAACCACCTATCAATTAACGATACTTATTCCGTCCCTATTCATGGTGAACGAAAACGAACTTCAGGACCCAACTGACGAACGTACAACAACAACAAACACGGATGAACCCCAGGAGGAAACCCTGCAAACCCAAACGGTGGTGTCGGGGTTATACGAAAACTGGTTTTTGGATTATGCTTCCTACGTAATTCTCGAACGGGCCGTTCCGGCCGTTGAAGACGGGTTGAAACCCGTACAACGCCGGATTCTGCACGCCCTGAAAGAGATGGACGATGGCCGTTTTAACAAGGTGGCCAACGTGATTGGGCAAACCATGCAGTACCACCCGCACGGCGACGCTTCAATTGGCGATGCTCTGGTAAACATCGGCCAGAAAAACCTGGTGTTTGATACACAAGGCAACTGGGGGAACATCCTGACCGGCGACGGTGCCGCTGCCCCCCGCTACATCGAAGTACGCCTGTCGAAGTTTGGGCAGGACGTTGTCTTCAACAACCAGACAACCGAGTGGCAACTATCGTATGACGGTCGCAAGCGCGAACCCGTTACGTTGCCCGTTAAGTTTCCGCTGTTGCTCTCGCTCGGCGTGGAGGGTATTGCCGTGGGCCTGTCGACAAAAGTGTTGCCTCACAATTTCAACGAACTGATTGAGGCTTCGATCCAGATTTTGAAGGACAAGCCCGTGCAGATCTTCCCCGACTTCCTGACCGGGGGCCAAGTCGACGTGAGCAATTACAACGACGGCGCACGGGGCGGTAAAGTGCGGGTGCGGGCCAAAATCGAGGAGTTTGACAAGAAGACGCTCATCATCCGCGAAATTCCGTTCGGGACCACAACGACCTCGGTGAAGGACTCGATTCTGAAGGCGAATGAAGACGGTAAAATCAAGATCAAGAAGGTCGATGATCTGACGTCGAAAAACGTTGAGATTCACGTACACTTGACCCCCGGTGTGTCGCCCGATATTACCATCGACGCGCTCTTTGCCTTTACGGAGTGTGAGGTGTCGATCTCGCCCAACGCCTGCGTAATTATTAAGGACAAGCCGCACTTTGTGAGTGTGACGGACATTCTGCGCATCAACACCCACCAAACGGTGCATTTGTTGCAGCGCGAACTGGAAATCCGGCAGCAGGAACTGCGTGAGAAGTTGCTGTATAGCTCACTCGAAAAAATCTTTATCGAGAATCGCATCTACCGCAAAATTGAGGAGTGCGAAACCTTCGAAGCCGTTATCAGCACCATCGACAAGGCTCTGGCTAAATTCAAGAAAGAGTTTTACCGCGAGATCACCGAAGACGACATTCTGCGACTAACTGAAATCAAGATTAAGCGCATCTCGAAGTACGACGCTTTCAAAGCCGACGAACTGATGCGCAAGCTGGAGCAGGAGTTGCTGGAAACCGAAGACAACCTCGCCAACCTGACCCGCTATGCCATTGCCTACTTCAAGGACCTCCAAAAGAAGTATAGCAAAGGCCGCGAACGACTAACCGAGATTCGGGCGTTCAACACGATTTCGGCTAACGTGGTGGCGGCTGCTAACCAGAAACTCTACGTCGACCGCGAAGGCGGGTTTATTGGCTACGGCCTTAAAAAAGACGAGTTCGTTAGCGACTGTTCCGACATCGACGACGTGATTGTGTTCCGGCGCGATGGTAAGTGCATGGTCGTTAAGGTGCAGGACAAGGTATTTGTCGGCAAAGACATTCTGTATTGTTCGGTGTTCAAGAAAAACGACGAGCGCAAGATCTACAACCTGATCTACCACGATGCCAAGTCGGGCATTTCGATGGCCAAGCGGTTCGCCGTGACGGGTGTCACCCGCGACAAAGAGTATGACCTGACGCTGGGCAACCCCAAGTCGAAGTTGCTCTATTTCACGGCCAACGACAACGGCGAGGCCGAGGTAGTTACGGTAAACCTGACCGCCCAAAGCTCGGCGAAGGTGAAACAGTTCGATTTTGACTTTGCGAGCATCGGTGTAAAAAATCGGTCGGCGCAGGGCAACATTCTAACCAAATATCCCGTACGGAAGATTACCCAGAAAACGGCGGGCACCTCCACCCTCGGCGGGGTCGATATCTGGTACGACGAACACCTGGGTCGCCTGAACCGCGACGAACGGGGCCGTTTCCTCGGAAATTTCGAGGCTAAAGACACCGTTTTGGTCGTGTATAAGTCGGGTGAGTATGAGTTAACAAGCTTTGATCTAACCAATCGGTATGAGCCGAACGAGCTGGCGATATTGAGTAAATTCGACCCCGAGACGGTCTTATCGGCGGTGTATTATGAGGCTAATCAAAAGTTATGGTATGTGAAGCGGTTCAAGGTTGAGACCACATCCATCGACAAGAAATTCAGCTTTATTGGTGATACGAAAGGGTCCAAATTACTGACAGTCACAGCGGATGCGAATCCACGCATTGAGATTGTCCACCAAGTGAAAGACCGGGGGCCATTGGATAAAATGATTCTCGAACCCGCCGGATTTATCGACGTTCGGGGTTGGAAAGCGTTAGGCAATAAGCTGCCGTTTGTGAAGGTAAAAGAGGTAAAGTTGCTGGCTTCTAAAGCTGTAGCTCCTCCTTTGAGCAATGGAAACGCAGTCCCCCCGCGTGCCGTAACTCTCGACAAGGAGATACCAGTTGTAGCCGAACCCATTGAGGGGCAACTGGGCCTATTTTGAGTGACCAACTGATATGGAGAGCGTGTACACTACCAACCATAGCGACAACGCCCACCCCCGACGCCTGTTTACAGTGGCGGGGGTGAAACGCCTGCTCAAAGGCCTAATTGCCCTGGGGTTTGGTGGTGTACTGGTTATTCTGCTCTCAAACTGGTGGGTGGTCTACAGCACCCGCAGTCAAATTTTCTTCGACATTCGGGCACTGCCCTCCAACGACGTGGCTCTGGTGTTGGGCACGAGCAAGTTTGTGCGTAGCGGCAAGGAGAATCTGTTTTTTCGCTACCGGATGGAGGCCACCGCCCGGCTCTGGAAAGAAGGCAAAATCAAGTATATCATCCTCAGCGGCAACAACGATTCGGAATATTACAACGAGCCGATGGACATGCGCCGGGCTTTGCTCAAACTAGGCGTACCCGAAGAAGTGATGACCCTCGACTATGCCGGGTTTCGTACCTTCGATTCGGTGGTTCGGTGTAAAGAGGTGTTCAACCAGGATAAGATTACGATTGTCTCACAGAATTTTCATAACGCCCGTGCGCTCTACATCGGCAATCACGAAGGCGTGGAGGCCGTAGCCTTTGCCGCACAGGACGTGCCCGACGGCTACTCGCTCCGTACGCTCATCCGCGAATATATGGCCCGCCCCTACGCCATGCTCGACGTATACCTGATTCGACCCCAACCTGAGAAGGGGAACTGGCGGAAAGGGAAGTAATAAAATTGATAGTTGCTGATGCTCAGGCCTTCGACAGGCTCAGGCTGACTTCAAACTTGAGCGGTTCCCTGTCAGCCTGAGCCTGTCGAAGGCCTGAGCATCAGCAACTATTTTTTACTCCATTTCGCCTTAGTTCTACCGCGACGAATAATTCGGGGCCTCTTTTGAGATAGAAATATCGTGAGGGTGGCTTTCTTTGGCACCCGCCGTGGTGATTTTCACGAACTTAGCTTCTTGCAAGGTCGGAATGTCGGCGGCACCACAGTAGCCCATACCGGCTTTAAGGCCCCCAACCATCTGGTAAATAATCTCAGCTAGTTTGCCTTTGAACGGTACCCGACCCACGATGCCTTCGGGAACAAGTTTCTTGATGTCGTCTTCGGCATCCTGAAAATAACGGTCCTTCGACCCTTCTTCCATCGCTTCCACCGACCCCATACCCCGGTATGACTTGAACCGGCGACCTTCGTAAAGGACCACCTCGCCGGGGGCTTCCTCAGTCCCGGCCAACAACGACCCGACCATCACGGTACTTGCCCCCCCGGCAATGGCTTTGGTAATATCGCCGGAGAACCGGATACCCCCATCGGCAATGACGGGGACGCCCGTGCCCTTTAACGCCATAGCCGCTTCGTACACGGCGGTCAACTGCGGCATTCCGATACCCGCAATAATCCGGGTCGTGCAGATACTACCGGGGCCAACGCCCACTTTCACGGCATCGGCACCGGCATCGGCCAACGCTTTAGCTCCGGCACCTGTAGCCACGTTACCTGCGATGACGTCGAGGTTGGGAAACTGCGTTTTTATACTCCGAACGGCATCCAACACCCCTTTTGAATGACCGTGTGCCGTGTCGACGCTAATCACGTCAACGCCCGCTTTAACAAGAGCTTCAATGCGCTTAATGAGGTCGGGCGTGACACCAACGGCAGCACCCGCCCTCAACCGACCTTGTGGGTCTTTGCAGGCGTTGGGGTGGCTTTTCTTCTTGATAATGTCTTTGTACGTAATGAGGCCAACTAATTGATAGTCATCGTTTACGATGGGTAGCTTCTCGATTTTGAACTCTTGCAGGATGCTTTCGGCTTCTTCGAGCGTTAGCCCCTCGCGGGCTGTGATGAGATTACTCGCGGTCATCACCTCCGACACCGGGCGGCTCATCTGCCGTTGAAAGCGCAGATCGCGGTTGGTCAGGATACCAACGAGTTTGTTCGTCTCGTCGACTACCGGAATACCCCCAATTTTAAACTCCCGCATGATCTTATGGGCATCGCCGAGGGTGGCGTTAACGGCAAGTGTGATCGGGTCGATAATCATACCACTTTCCGAACGTTTCACCTTACGGACCTGCTCGGCCTGCGCGTCGATGCTCATGTTCTTGTGGATAATGCCAATACCACCCTCGCGGGCCATCGCGATGGCGGTTTCGTACTCTGTAACGGTGTCCATTGCCGCCGAAAGCAGCGGAATGTTTAGCCGAATGTTACGGGTTAGTTGCGTGTCGGTTTTTGTATCGCGCGGCAAAACCTCCGAATAGGCAGGCAGGAGTAGTACGTCGTCGTAGGTGAGAGCCTCGTAGAGAAACTTGGCGGAATATAAATTCGTAGAGTGCGAACTCTGAAAATGCGAATTCGAGGAGTCTAAGCTCATGGCAAATACAAGAAGTGTTATTTGCCGGTCAAAGGTAGTAATCAGAACTGTGATTACACTGATTTTTGTGATTTCCCTGATTTTTATCGGTGTCAGTCAACCATCATAAAGATCACAAAAATCAGTGTAATCACAGTTCTGACTATTCAACCCGAATGCTGATCGCTTTTGTGCCGGCCCCGACGCTGATGCGGCAGTCGCTGAATTTGGGGGCCGACAAACGTGGGCGGAAATTATTGCTGAACCCATACGGCTCTTTCGGAATGCCGAAGAGCTTGGTGTCGAGCTTATCGTTAGCGTTTATGTCGTGAAAAACGGCCACCGCATAATCACCGGGTTCAAGCGTGAACGATTTTTGGAAGGAGCCATTGCTGGCATCCATGATGGCCGTCTGAACGGGTTTACAATCTGGAAATTTTCCGCAATCTTTCATCAGGGCAATCCTGACGCTGCCAGTTTTGGTCCGAACGTTCTGAACCGTAATGGTTAAGGTGGCGTTCTGTGGGTCATGTGAAGGCGAGGTAACAGGCGCGAAAACGGCCCATAGCAGCGTCATTAGGTTCATTAACTACGTTTTTTTGGATAAACGCTGTTATCTTGCGAATAGTTATAAAGCCGTACCAACTATGAGAACTCGCCGATGGATCAACAAGCCGTTTCCCGACTCAGCGGCCCAACGGACAGCCATCGAGACCCTGACCCGCGACCTAAACATCAGCCCGTTTTTGGCTAGTTTGCTCGTTCAGCGGGAGGTGACAACCTATGAAGAATCGCGCCACTTCTTCCGGCCTGAAATTGGTCACCTCCACGACCCGTTTGCTATGCGCGACATGGACCGGGCTATCAACCGGCTCACAATGGCCATGTTGCGGAATGAAAAAATTCTGGTCTATGGTGATTACGACGTCGATGGAACCACCTCGGTAGCCATGTTTTACGGGTTTATGAAAACCCTGCACCCGCACATCGACTACTACATTCCCGACCGCTACAAAGAAGGTTACGGCATTTCGCAGGCCGGTGTTCAATGGGCCGCCGACAACGGGTTCACGCTCATCGTGGCCCTCGACTGCGGCATCAAATCTATTGATCGCGTGGCCGAAGCCAAGGCATTGGGCGTCGATTTTATCATCTGCGATCACCACCGTCCCGGTTCCGAGATTCCCGATGCGGCTGCCGTTCTGGACCCTAAACGCGCCGACTGCTCCTATCCCTACGACGAACTAACGGGCTGCGGGGTGGGCTTCAAGCTCCTGCACGCGCTCTGTTTGTTCAACAACATCCCGCTCGACCAACTCTACCCCTACCTCGATTTGGTGGTGGTTAGCATTGCGTCGGACATTGTGCCGATTACCGGCGAGAACCGCGTGTTGGCCTATTATGGCCTGAAATACCTAAATGCAACACCCCGCACGGGTCTTAAGGCGTTGATCAAAGTGGCTGGTTTTCAGCGCGAACTCGACATCAACAACGTGGTATTTGGCTTGGGGCCGCGCATTAACGCAGCCGGACGGCTCAAACACGCCAAAGAAGCCGTGCAGCTTTTGCTGTGCGAAGACGAGGTGGAGGCCGATCAATTCGCGTTCGATATCAACGTCCATAACAAGAACCGGCGCGAATACGACACGACCACGACCGATCAGGCCCTGGCGATGATTGAGGCCGATTTATCCTTAAAAAATGCTAAATCAACGGTGCTGTTTGACGCCACATGGCACAAGGGAATTATCGGTATCGTAGCTTCGCGCTGCATTGAACATTACCACCGGCCTACCGTCATTCTGACACAGTCGAACGAGAAGGTGGCTGGGTCGGCCCGGTCGGTGCCGGGGTTCGACGTGTACGAGGCCATTGAGGAGTGCGCCGATTTGCTCGAACAGTTTGGGGGGCACACGTTTGCCGCCGGGCTAACGCTGAGGCCGGAGAACGTTGGGGCGTTTCGGCAGAAGTTTGAAACGGTGGTGTCGGGGCGGATTCAGGACGAGATGCTGACCCCGCAAATTGAGATCGACATGCCGCTTGATTTCGATCAGATCGACGCCAAGTTTGTGCGCATTTTGAGGCAGATGGGGCCGTTCGGGCCGCACAACCTGCAACCGATTTTCCGCACCGACAACGTGTATGTCAGCGGGTTGGTGACGCGAATGCAGGAGAAGCACATTAAGTTTTGGGTGCAACAACATCAGCCCGCAAACCGGGTTGCAGGGTATCGGCTACAGGCTATCGGGTTTAACATGGCCGCTGAGTGGGGCAACCGACTCACCAACGACGAACCTTTGTCGATCTGTTATCAGATTGAGGAAAATCACTTCAACGGGCAGGTTAGCTTGCAATTGGTGTTAAAAGACATACGCTTGTGATTGTTAAAATGATTCCTACCCCGCGCGACAACAGCTACGACAAGATTTTCAAAGAGAACATCGAATCGTTGCTATTTCCATTGGCGTTGAAGGTGTTGGGCTTGCCCGAACCGGAGGGAATTCTTGAAATACCGGATGATCTTCAGTACACAATTGAACGCAAACCCGATTTTTTGAAGCTCATTACCGATAAGGCTGGCGAGGGGTTGTATGTACTGCATGTGGAGTGTCAGACAACCGACGAACCGGATATGCTCCCCCGGATGCTTATTTACCGGGCTTTGTTGTATAACCGCCATCAGCTCCCGGTTAGGCAGTATGTTCTCTATTTGGGGGCAAAATCGGCAAAAATGCCCCACACGCTGGAACAGGATGACCTTCAATTTCGGTTTCATGTGCGTAGCATTATCGACATTCCTTACCAGGCTCTGCTGGAATCGGATACGCCCGAAGAAGTCGTGTTTAGCATCTTGGGTAATCTGTCGGGAGAAACACCAAAAATGGTTATCCGACAGGTATTGAGCTCGTTACGTTTGCTCGTTTCCGAACCATTGAAGTTGGAAAAGTTTATGCGGCAACTCGAAGTGTTGTCGAAACTGCGAAATTTACAGAAAGAAACCATAGAACTGATTAGTGAGATGCCACTACGATATGATTTAGAAACGGATATCCGCTACTTGCAGGGAAAAGCCAAAGGTGCGGAAGAGGCCCTACTGACAGGGCTTTCCAAAGGGATGCAGGAAGGCCGTCAGGAAGGCCGACACGAAGGCCGTCAGGAGGGTCGACACGAAACGAAACGGGAGGATGTAAAAGGTCTGCTAGCCCTCGGACTATTAACCGTCAGCCAAATTGCTCAAGCTCTTCAGGTCAGCGAGGAGTTTGTGCGAACGATTCAAAACGAGCTTCGTATGATTCCTCCTGCAAAAACTGAATGATTCTCAGAACCGAAAATTTAATTAAGAAATACGGCCAACGGCTCGTGAACGACAAAGTGTCGTATCAGGTGGCGCAGGGCGAAATCGTGGGGTTGCTTGGCCCGAACGGAGCCGGCAAAACGACCTCGTTCTACATGGCGGTGGGTCTCATCAAGCCTAACAGCGGCAAGGTATTTATTGACGACACCGACGTCACGAACCTACCCATGTACAAACGGGCACGGTTGGGTTTGGGCTATCTGGCGCAGGAGGCATCGGTTTTCCGCGACCTTACGGTCGAGGAAAACATTTTGGCGGTGCTGGAAATGAGCAGCTTACCCAAAAACGAGCAAAAGGCCAAAGTCGAAGAACTAATCGAGGAGTTTCACTTGGGCCACGTTCGGAAAAACAAGGGTAAAGTGCTATCGGGAGGGGAACGTCGCCGGACGGAGATTGCCCGTTGCCTAGCCGTGAACCCCAAGTTTATCCTGCTCGACGAACCGTTTGCCGGGGTCGACCCAATTGCCACGGAGGATATTCAAAACATTGTGGCGCAACTGAAGCACAAGGAAATCGGCATTCTTATTACCGACCACGACGTAAACGCCACCCTTTCCATAACCGACCGGGCGTACCTGCTGATCGACGGCAAAATTTTTAAGCAAGGCTCTGCCGAAGACCTCGCCAACGACGAGCAGGTTCGGCGGTTATACCTGGGGCAGAATTTCGAGTTGAAGCGGAAGCGGTGAAGAATGGGGTAGTTGAGTACGATTGTGAGCCTGTGGTCTTTCTCGGGTATGAACACACTAACTCGTCAATCGTTTTTCAGCACGCTGTTGGTAGCGTTGCTGCTGTCGACTTCTCTACAGGCTCAATCTCCGCAGAACCAAGCCAATCGCCCCAACATCATTTATATTCTAGCCGACGATCTGGGCTACGCCGACTTGATTTGCTACCGGCAACCGGGGGGCGGGCAAGCCCTGGTCAAAACGCCCAACCTCGACCGGATGGCCGCTCAGGGAACCCGATTCACTCGGTTTTATGCGGGCAGCACGGTTTGCGCGCCTTCGCGGGCCGCGCTCATGACGGGCATGCACGCGGGGCACGGTTACATTCGGGGCAACGGCGAGATACCCCTGCGCAAACAGGATACAACTCTGGTTCAACGTCTGAAGGCCATTGGCTACCGGACCGGCATGTTTGGCAAGTGGGGGCTGGGCGTCAACGGGACCGATGGCACGCCCGACCAAAAAGGGTTCGACGAGTTCTTTGGCTACCTCCACCACGTTCATGCCCACAAATACCACACCGATCACCTCTGGCAGGTTCAGGACGGCCAACTGAGCAAACAGCCAATCGACACGACCGCCTATACGCACGATCTCATTATGAACCGGGCACTCGATTTTGTGCGGAACAGTGTACATAAAAAGGGGCAGAGTGGGCAAGAGAAGCCATTTTTTATGTATTTGCCCGTTACGCTCGTTCACGCCGAACTAGCCACTACCCCCGCCGACCTCAAGCCCTTCCTGACCGCCGACGGGCAGAGTCGGTTACTACCCGAAACGCCGTTTGCGCAACGTCCTAACCCCCATTACCAATCGCAGGACAAACCCCACGCAGCCTTCGCGGCTATGTTGGGCCGGTTAGATAGTGACGTTGGGCGACTGTTGGCCCTGCTGCGGGAGTTGGGCATTGATCAAAACACGCTGGTGCTATTTACGTCGGACAACGGCCCACACAAAGAAGGCGGTGCCGACCCGGAGTTTTTCGATAGCAACGGCCCCTTGCGGGGCATCAAGCGCGACCTGTATGAGGGAGGTATCCGCGTGCCGATGATCGCACGTTGGCCGGGGCGCGTACCCGCCAACCGTACCGACAACACCGCCTGGGCCAACTGGGATATTCTGCCTACGTTTTGCCAGTTAACAGGAGCCAACCAACCTCAGACAATTGACGGGCTTTCGATGACCGCCCTGTTAGCTGGTAAGCAACCCCTGAAAACGCATGATTACTTCTACTGGCAGTTCAACGAAGGTGTGATGAAGCAGGCCCTTACGCAGGGCGACTGGAAACTGATTCGGCTGAAAGAGAAGGACAAGCGCGAAGCACTGGAGTTGTACAACCTAAAGCAAGACCTCGGCGAAACGAACAATATAGCCGACAAAGAACCGGTACGGACCAATGCCATGAGGCAACTCATGCAAAAAGCCGTAACTCCCTCGCAACACCCTAAATTCGACTATTCGGCCTTTAATTAAAGGGGCAAATTCTTCGATTTATCTTGAGGATATCTACTTATTCTCCTTAAATCATTTTTTTTATTCAAACAAAGTCTGTCGCGTTGTGACCGACTTGAAATAACTCCTTCATAATCTCGCGATTATTCGTCAGTTTTACGCGTGGCCCGGTTGTTACTAACAACTGGGGCAACCCACTAACCCAACTACATAATCTGTGAGAAAATCTTTACTAACTGTACTGTTCTGTACTGTCGTCTATGCTGTTGCCCTTTCGCAGGGCATTCAGGGACGAATTATCAATAGTTATACGGGCATGGGCATACCGGGCGTACAGGTCCGCACGCTCGGCACGGCTATTGGCACCTCGTCCGACGGCGAGGGAAACTTCACGCTCCGGCTTCGGCCTGGTCAGTACACCCTTCAGTTCGCTTCGGTCGGGTTCGAGGCCATCGACCGGCCGGTGAGTGTTCGGGCCGAAAACCGGTTCCAGTCGATCAACGTTCGGCTCAACGCGGCTCAGCATAGTTTGCGGGAGGTGAGCGTGGTGGGGTCGCGCAACCTGAACCGGTCGGTGATGGATTCACCTTCCCCCATCGACCTCATTAGCTTGCAGGAAATAGCCCCCAAAGTGGCGCAGGTCGATCTGGGTCAGGCCATGCAATACATTGCCCCCTCGTATAACGCCACCCGCCAAACCGGCTCCGATGGTGCCGACCACGTGGACCCGGCTACCCTGCGCGGCCTTGGTCCCGACCAGACGCTGGTGCTTATCAACGGCAAACGGCGGCATCAGTCGTCGCTGGTCAATATTTTTGGAACACGCGGGCGGGGCAACACGGGCACCGATCTGAACACGATCCCGATTGCGGCCATCGAACGCATCGAAATCCTGCGCGATGGGGCTGCGGCACAGTATGGCTCCGATGCCATTGCAGGCGTGGTGAATATCGTCTTGAAAAAAACCACGGGCGAGTTTACCAGCAACCTCAGCTACGGTGCTCACAAAGCGGCTTATCGGTTCGATAACAAGGCAATGGACGGGGGCAACCTGAGCCTGAACGCCAACTATGGTGTTCAACTGGGGCAGGATGGTTTCCTGAACATTACTGCCGACGTGAACAACCGCAACCACACGCAACGAGCCAACGTTGGCCCAGACGTGGTTCGGCGGCAATACGGCGACGCCCAGATTAACAATACCTCGCTGTGGGCCAATATGGAACTGCCCATCGACGGCAACACCCTGTTCTATAGTTTTGGAGGACTCACACTCCGGCAGGGCGAAGCCTACGCCTGGACGCGCTTTGCCAACAGCGACCGCAACATTAAGAGCATCTACCCCAACGGCTTTGACCCACTCATTACCAGCAACATAGCCGACGTGGGGCTAACCACTGGCGTGCGAACGGAGTGGAATTCGTGGGGGGTCGACGTTGCCAACACGTATGGCAGTAACCGATTTGCGTACGGGGTCGAAAACACGCTGAATGTCTCGCTGGGGGCACAGTCGCCAACGAGTTTCGACGCGGGCGGGTTCCTGTTGCGGCAGAACGTGACGGGCGTACATTTTACCCGCGACTTTCAGCGGAGTATTCACATAGCTGCGGGCACGGAGTTCCGGGCCGAGAACTACCGGATTTTTGCCGGCGAAGAAGCCTCCTACAAAAGCTATGACCCTAGTCGCGCCCCCGGTTCACAGGGGTTTCCGGGATTTCAGCCAGCCAACGCCATAAACCGCTACCGGACCAATCTGGGCGTGTATGCCGATATCGAAACCGACGTTACGCCCACGTTCATGGTTGGCACAGCCGCACGATTTGAATACTACAACGACTTCGGCCCCACGCTAAACTGGAAGTTGTCGAGCTGGTTTAAGGCCACCGACAAGGTGCTGCTACGCGGTACGATCAGCACGGGCTTCCGGGCACCATCGCTCGCGCAAGTGTATTTTAATCAGACCGTTACAAATTTCTTTGATGGCAAGCCCGTGGAGGTTTTGCTGGCTCGTAACGATAGCCCCGTTACGCGGAAATTGGGTATTGCCCCACTCAAGCAAGAGACCTCCCTCAACAGCAGTTTGGGCCTGACAACCCACCTTGCCCCCAACCTCAAACTCACTGCCGATGCCTATTGGGTTCGCGTGCGCGACCGGGTCGTGCTAACGGGAGCCTTCACGGCGCAGGACCCGACGATTGGGGCCGATTTGCGGGCGTTAGGTGTGGGGCAGGCGCAGTTTTTCACGAACGCCATTTCGACCACTACACGCGGCCTCGATGTGGTGCTGCAACACGGTACTCTGATCGGCAATGGTCGCCTAACCACCACACTTACGGCCAACTTCAACAAGCTACGCATTGGCAATGTGCAAACCAACGACCGCTTGCGGGGCAAAGAAGAAACGTATTTCGACGAGCGCGAACGCCGGTTTGTGGAGGCATCGGCACCACCGTCAAAAATCAACCTTACCGCCGATTATAGCCGGAAACGGTGGAGCTTGCTGGCCCGGTTTGTCCGGTTTGGGCAAGTTACGCTGGCCAATTTCAACATCTATGAAGCCAATTTTGCACAGCGAGGCCTCATTGCCTACGACGTGTATAAACCCCGCCTGACCACCGACTTCTCGGCTAGTGTCCAGGTAACAAACAACGTTCGGCTGACAGTCGGGGCCAACAACCTGTTCAACGTCTATCCCGGTTCAAGATCGGGGGTTTTTGCCCGCCAAGCCGACTATTTTTCGCCCTCTCTGACCGAATCGGGTGGGGCCTGGGACCCCGTTCAGATGGGGTCGAATGGGGCGTTCTGGTTCGCGAAAATCGGCATGAAATTCTAGCGAAGGGTAGGTGGGGTGTTTCTACTTACTCCACCTACCCTCTTCATTATATAAATTTAATCTCTTTTCATATCCCATTATATAGTGACTTCTTTGTAGTTTGCGGGGTAACTTTATTAACGCCCACATGTATCCTGTACGCTCTACACTATGTCGGCTGGCCGTTTTGGTCAGTCTTATTTGTTTAAACGGCTACAACTCCTTCGTTCAAGCGCAAAAAGTCGTAGCCCCCGTTGTGAAACTGGGCCGCGCCAATCAGGCCGACTTCACTCCTTCTCCGCTGGGTGCCGATTCGACCGCTGAAGCTGAGGTTTTGTATGACTTCGGGGAAGTTCGGTTTGAGTCGGGCAACTCCGACATCTGGATGGAGTTTACCCGCCACCGGCGCATCCGTATTCTTAAAAAATCGGCTCTGGAGCGGGCTACCGTGCAGGTGCCTACCTACAAAGTGCAGGGGTCGGAGCGCGAGTACGTGGGGTCGGTTGAGGGGTACACCTACAACATGAACGGACAGGATTTGTCGATTGATAAACTCACGAAAGCGGGAATCGTGACCGAGCGGGTAAACGACCGGCTTACGCTGGAAAAATTCTCTCTGCCCAACGTGCGCGAAGGGTCGGTTATCGAGTACAAATACGTTGTCAGAACGCCCTTTGCTGTGTCGAATAATCCGCGCGTGTGGTTGTTTCAGGATGACGTACCCGTACGTTGGAGTGAGTACAAGATTACAATTCCGGCCTACTTCTATTACAAGATTATCATGGGCGGCTATCTCGACTTAGCCGTGAATCAGCAGTCTAACACGTCGATGGATCTGTTGCCCGGTCAGCCGGGGGTTCCGGCTCAATCGTATCGGTTTGCGGTTGAAAATGCCCCCGCGTTCCGAAATGAAAAGTATATCACTACGTCGAGCGATTATCTGTCGAAAATTGAGTTTGAACTGGCTTCGATCACGTTCCCAAACAGTGCCGTTCGGAACTACTCGGTCGACTGGCCCGCGTTTGATCGCTCGCTACTCGAAGCCGACGTATTTGGTGGGCAAATTAAACGAGCACCGTTTCTGCGCGATGTGGCGGCCCTGATTCGTGCGCAAAACCCCACCGATTCGCTCGCCCGGTTACAGGCTGCTTACGATTTTGTGCGTAAATCCATAAAATGGGACGACTCGAACAGCTACACCTGCAATAGCCTGAAGAAAGTGTTCGAGGCAAAAAAAGGCGACGCTGGCGACATCAATCTGTTGCTCGTGGGGCTGTTGAAAGAGCTGGATTTTGACGTTCATCCTGTTATTCTGAGTACGCGCACTCACGGTCGAATTTCCGATGTGTACCCACTCATGCGGCAGTACAATTATGTAGTGGCCCATGTTCAGACCAACGGGCAGGCGATTATGCTCGATGCCACCGATCCCGTTATTCGGATGGGGATGCTACCCACGCGTTGCCTGAACGGGCAGGGTCGACTGATTGCCCCCGACGGACAGAGCCGGTTTGTGTCGCTCGCACCAAAAGAACGCGACACGGAATTACTTACGGGTGCGTTTACACTGGCCGACGATGGCGAGGTAAAAGGCACCCTGAAACATTCGCGCGGGGGCTACAGTGGGTGGGCTGCCCGGACGTTGGTACAGGCCGACGGCGAGGCCAAGTATTTGGAAGAAGCCAAGAAGAAGCGGCCTACCTGGCAGGTCACCAAATCGGAAGTGAACGGGGGCACCGACCTGAATACGTCGCTCGATGTGACCCACACACTAACGATCCCGGAGGCCTATAACGAAGCCGCCGACCGGATTTACCTCTTGCCGATGCTCACCGAAGCCCGTACCGAAAATCCATTTAAAGAAGCCGAGCGGAAGTATCCGGTCGATTTTGGCACGGCCATTGACGAGTCGTACATGACAACGTTCACGTTGCCCGAGGGCTATGTGGTAGAGGAAATCCCAAAAGCAGCGGCCCTCAGCTTACCCGACAAAGCCGGTCGGTTCACCTATCAAGTTGGGCAAACCGGTAATCAGTTGCAGGTTATAAGCCGGTTGACGCTCCGCAAGCCTGTTTACTTCGCCGAAGAGTACGCTACCCTTCGCGAGTTGTTTGCTCTTGTGGTGGCCAAACACGCCGAGCGCATTGTGATTAAACGCGGAGAGGTTGCTAAGAAATAATTCGTCTCCTCCTATGAGAAAATATCTCCTACTTCTCCTCTCCTTCCCCGCCCTTGCGCAGGACGAGTACCGGGCCGCAGCCATTCCTGAAAGCCTTCGCGCAAACGCCCATGCGGTCGTGCGTAGGCACGAGACAGCCTTTGTCGTAAAATCACCAGGCGAGGCCACCCAACGCGTTCGGACGGTGGTCACGGTACTCGACGCACAAGGCGACGACGAAGCGCGATTGATCGTGGGTTATGACAAACTCTCAAAAATTAATGACATCTGGGGTGCTTTATACGACGCTAGTGGTAATCAACTCAAAAAGCTCAAAAAGGCCGATATCGACGATCAGAGTGCCACCGACGATGGTAGTTTCCTGACCGACCGGCGGCTTAAACACGCCAGTTTTCCCCGTCAGCCGAATTACCCCTACACGGTCGAGTTTGTGTATGAGGCCACCGAGCGCAACCTGATGTTCTACCCAACCTGGGTTCCTCAGAGCAAGGAAAACAGGTCAGTTGAGCAGGCGTCGCTTACGATTACGATGCCCAAAGGACAAGCCCTGCGCTACAAGGCCTTCAACTTAAACAAACCCGTTGAGCGGCAGGACGAAGCCAATCAAACGGTGTATGTCTGGACACTCACCAACCAACCTGCGATTGAGTTGGAGTCAATGGCCCCGCCCGCCCGCGAGTTGGTGCCTATTTTGTATACGGCCCCCACGGCTTTCGAGGTCCAGGACTACACCGGAACCATAACCAACTGGAAAGAGTTGGGTCGCTTTTATCATGTGCTCAACCGCGACCGCGATGCCCTTCCTGCTGAGCTAAAAACGCAGATCGTACAGCTTACTGCGGGTGAAGCTACCGCAATGGGCAAGATTCGGAAGGTCTATGAGTTTGTGCAACAAAACACCCGTTATGTGAGTGTGCAACTGGGCATTGGCGGGTGGCAAACGATTGCTGCTGAGAAAGTTGCCGCCACGAAATATGGCGACTGTAAGGCTCTCACCAACTACACCAAAGCTCTGCTGAACGTAGTGGGTATTCCGGCGGTGGAGGCTCTTGTGCGGGCAGGCGACGACGAAGCCGACATCCTGACCGACTTCCCGAGCTTTCAGTTTAACCACGTGATTCTGTGCGTACCAAATAAGGGCGACACGCTCTATCTCGAATGCACAAGCCAAACCAACCCGCTCGGCTACAACGGCACCTTCACGGGCAACCGGCACGTTCTGCTCGTCACACCCGACGGCGGGCGGCTTACCCAAACGCCCCATTACAGCCCCGCCGACAACCGGCAAATGCGCCGGATCGACGTGATCCTGACTGAACAGGGCGACGCCACCGCGCAAGCCGTGAATCGCTACACGGGCATTCAGAGCGAAACGCGGACGGGTTTGCTGAACAACCGAAGTCAGGCAGAGCAACGAACCTGGCTGCTCGAACAGGTTCGTATCCCAAACTTTGAGTTGAAGAAATTTTCCTTTTCGGAGCAAAAAACGCAGATTCCGGTCGTGACTGAAACGCTCACGCTGGCCGTGCGGAAGTGGGCCACGCCAAGCGGGTCACGGTTGTTTGTACCGCTCAACCTGATGTCGACACTGGGGCCGGCGACGCCCGCCACCTCGCCCCGCCAACAACCCCTCGACCTCGACGCCAACTGGAACTGGCAGGATACCGACACAGTCTCGTACCAACTCCCCCAAGGCTACCGGCCCGAAGCACCCATATCGCCCATGACGCTAACCTCGGCCTTCGGCGACTACACGGCGGGGGCGCAGATGGTGGGCGACCGGCTCGTGTACACGCGTCGGGTGACAATTCGGCGGGGGCGACACACAGCCACGGCCTACGCCGAGTGGGTCGATTTCCGCAAAAAAATCGCCAAATTCGACAAGGTTCAGTTGGTGCTGGTTAAGGGCGAAGTGGCAACGAAATAAGCAGACATGAGTATACGTGAACGAGTACGTCGGGGGTGGTTCGGGGGGATGTTAGTCATTTGTCTGACGTCCCGATTGGTTGCGCAATCGCCAACGTCTGATTCCCCCGTGAAACCCGTCGGGGTTGTGGTGGCTAGTGACTTTCCAATGGCCCCCGCCGACACCAGCGTTGACGCTGAAGTATTATTCGATGCGGGCGAAGTTCGGTTTGAAACCGATCTATTGGGCTTTCAGATGGTGTTCACACGGCACCGCCGGATGCGCATTTTGAAGGCTAGCGGAACCGGGCATGGCAATTGGCAACTAACCCTAAAGGCCACAACAGGCAGCACGAACGAAACCCTCGAAACAATGCAGGGCTTCACACACAACCTGGTTAACGGTGCGGTAGAAACCGAAACCGTGCGCTTGGACGATGTGTTGACCGATACGTTCAATGACAAATTCACGACCAAGAAATTGTCACTTCCGGCAGTTCGCGCCGGGTCGATTATTGAGTTTGCCTACAAAGTCCGCACGCCGTTTTTGGTCAGTTACAATCCGCGTCCGTGGCTGTTTCAGGAGGGAATTCCGGTTCGCTGGAGCGAGTACAGACTGACTATTCCGGGGCATCTTCGCTACAAATCGCTATTCAGCGGACGGCTCCGGTTTGCCGTTGAGGAGAATCGCCCCGCTACGGTTCAACTTTCGTTGAAAGAACCACCCGCGTCGGCTATTGCGTATCGGTTTGCGGTTGCGAATGCGCCTGCCTTTCCGGTGGAGCCGTTTGTACCAGCCCCGCTCGAACACGTCTCGAGACTTGAGTTTGAACTGGCTAGTGTGAACGGCCCAACAGGTGTTCTGAAAGATTTTTCAATTACTTGGGGTGCCCTCGACAAGTCGTTGCTGGAGTTTCCGTGGTTTGGCGGTCAGCTCCGCAAAACGGCGTTTCTGCGCGATCTGGCGGCATCTATTCGTTCGAAACACCCCATCGATGAGCTGGCCCGGCTCACAGCCGCTTACGAATACGTCCGAACGACAATTAAGTGGAACGGTCGCGACGCACTTGGCTCCGAAAACATCAAACAGGTTTTGGACAACAGGCAGGGCGATGCCGCCGATATCAACCTGTTACTAATTGGGCTGCTTCGCGAACTCGACATTGCCGCCGACCCGGTTGTTTTGAGCACCCGTTCGCACGGGAAACTCGCGGAGAAGGAGGCTATGTTGCAACACCTCAATTATGTGGTGGCTCAGGTCACGGTTCAGAACAAAACCCTGTTTCTGGACGCCACCGACCCCTACGTTGCGCCCGGTATGCTGCCGTTTCGTTGCCTGAACCAGGTTGGGCGGTCCATTCCGGCCAAACAACCGGGGCAGTTCGTGTCGCTCCGCCCAAACGCCCTGAACGAGGAACACCTAACCGGCACGTTTACCCTCGACGGGGATGGCAACGCTAAAGGGCATCTGATTCATCGGGCGAGCGGCTACGCAGGCTGGCCCATCCGGTCGGGTGTGTTGCGCGATGGCAAGCCCAAATTTATCTCGACCCTTGCCACCGGACACCCGGCCTGGCAACTTCTGCAAACTGACATCCTGAACGCCGACCACCCCGATTCTGTCGTTGTTCTGAACCATACAATACTCTGCCGGGATATTTATTCTGAGCAGGGCGACCGTCTCTTTTTGCAGCCCCTCCTGACTGAGGGTTTGACCATAAATCCGTTTCGGGAAACCAAACGGCGGTATCCCATTGATTTTGGGGTTGGCTCGAAACAGGAATACGCGTTTACAATTACCCTCCCGACGGGATATGTCGTTGAGCATATCCCGGAACCTCTCTCGCTTACCCTGCCCGACGAAGGTGGCAGGTTCGATTATCAGATTAGTCAGGCGAACAACACGCTCATAATCAAGAGCCTCCTTTCATTACCCAAACCCATTTATCCGCGCGAGGAGTACCTGGAATTACGCGATTTTTTTGTGCAGGCCATCGCTAAACACGCCGAACGTATCGTTCTGAAACGGGCTGAACTGACCAAGAAAAAGTAGCAGAGTTGCCCCCACTACAACTCCTTCCCGCAGTGCGGACAGCGTTTGCGGGCGCGTTGGTTGTTCAGGTTTTCCAGAAATCCCGACGTCAGGATACCCGTAGGCAGGGCAAACAGCATGATCCCCATCATGGCCGTGAGGCCGCCCAAAAACTTGCCGAGGGGCGTAATAGGGTGAATATCACCGTAGCCCACGGTGGCCATCGCGTTTACACCCCACCACATCGTGGCCGGAATACTGGAGAAAACCGTAGGCTGGGCCGCGTGTTCTACGTAATACATGACGCTCGAATTGATGAGCAACATGAAGGCGATAAACACCACACTCAGCACCAGTTCTTCTTTGCGGTCGGCCACCACATGCTGAATCAGCCGCACGGCATGGGAGTAGCGACTAATGCGGAACAACCGGAAAATACGGAACAGCCGCAGGATACGCACAATGGCGAGATCGGTGGCAAACAGGGTAAAATAGAAGGGGACAATCGCTAGCAGATCGATGATGGCGGTCCAGGAAACCATGTAGCGGATGCGGCCCCAAACCGGATGCCGGTATCTGTCGCTTTCGACCACGGCCCATACGCGCAACATATACTCGACGGTAAAGAACACGACCGAAAACACCTCAAAATCGCGAAAAAGTCGCTCGTGCCGTCGGTTGATCGACTCGACCGTGTGCAACACAATCGCAATGGCGTTGAGCGTGATGATGGTGATAAGCACCACGTTGAACACCAAACTCGCTCCCCGACGCTTACCCGCCGAGGTCTCCAGAATACGGTAGACCGTCAGCCGCAGGCGCGTACGTTGGGGCTGCTGGGCGGGCGGTTGCGGAGCTGAGCGGGGCAGATTAACCATGATAGCGGGGCAGTTGTCGGACGGTAAAATTAAGCAGTTTCTGTAGTCAATACGTCAGTTGCCACACGAATGGTGTTGCGAATCAGGTTGCAATTGTTGTTTTGCCGCCAGATCATGTACAGGCTCGTGTCGTGGGGAAGCGGCAGAAATCGAACGCCCGCCGGTGCGCCCTTCTCGTACGACAATGGCAGAATAGTGACCCCCAGCCCCCGCGCTACCAGACTCAGCAAGGTGGTGCCATGATCGGACTCAAACACGACATTCGGAGTGAAACCGTATTGCGGAAACAGGCCATAAAGCGTTTGCATGTATAGCCCGTTGTGGCAATGTGACGGCAGTACAAACGGTTCATCAGCAACCTGACTCAGGCTTTGGAATGTTGCGGCTGAGATGGCGTGACTCTCGGGCACCACCAGGGCCATTGGTTCAACCAACAACAGCCGCGACGCTAACGAAGCATGGCCAGGATGTTCACGCTCGAAGCCAATGTCGATTTGGTATCCCATCAAAAGCTCCTCCATATCCACATCGTCGACGCTCACAAGCTCCATCCGAACGTTTGGGTAGGCCCGGATCATGGCCACCACCAGATCGGGCAGAATCGAAAACCGAATAGACGACGGGTGCCCCACGCGCAGGGTTCCCGTTTCACCATCGCCCAACAGCCGGGCTTGCCGTTGCACGTTGTCTAGCTCGGTCAGAAGCCGCGCCCATTCGGTTTTCAGGAACGTGCCTGCCGCCGTTAGTTCCACCTTACGCTTGGTCCGGTCGAACAACACTACGCCTAATTCGGCTTCCAGAGCCTGAATATGGCGACTCAAGGCCGACTGGGTGATGTTCAGCTTCTCCGACGCATTCCAAAAATGCAGCTCGTCGGCAAGGCCCAGGAAATAGCGGATTTGGTCGATGTTCATATTTTTTTTACCACAGAGTGAAAGGAGTATTGGCACCGAGTTGTACTGGTACGCCGACGCGGGAGTTTTTTGTCATGGCACCGGCCACCCGGCCCGAGGTACGAGGGATCTACTCAGTTAAACCTCAAGTAGACTATATCAGAATTAGATCCCTCGTACCTCGGGCCGGGTGGCCGGTGCCATGACAAAAACGACCTCTGTGCCAATACTCCTTTCACTCTGTGGTTAATCTTTAATGCTAAAACTAAATCAATAATCTCAAAAATAGCATTTTTCAACATCAAACAACTACGCACTTTTGTGTTGGTGAACAAGTGCAGCCGTTGCCGGGGTTGGCTCCTCATTCGACTCTCGGCAACGGATTTGCCTTTTCCACGAAATACAATACCATAAACCTTCACCGTCTTTGCTTATTTTTGACGGCAAATGGTCAATCCTACTGTCACGCTCCGCACGGCGACTCTTGCCGTATCGTTTCTGCTTCTGTCGTTTTTGAGTTGGGCGCAGGCCCCGGCCCAACCCCCTACGTTTCTGGTGCCCTCGTCGCGGGCGGCACAATGGGCCGACTCGGTCTTTAACAGCCTTACGCCCGACGAGCGCATTGCGCAGCTTATTATGGTGGCGGGCTACTCAAACCGGACGCGGGTTTATGAAGATTCACTCTGCAATTTGGTACGAACCTACCGTCTTGGGGGCGTCGTGATGTTTCAGGGTGGCCCCATCCGGCACGCCAAACTCACCAACCGGCTCCAGGCTCTCTCGCCCGTGCCGTTGATGATGGCTATCGACGGTGAGTGGGGCCTCGGTATGCGGCTCGACAGCACCGTGCGATTCCCGTACCAGATGACGCTTGGAGCCATGCCGGGCGGAGATGACCTGATTTACCAGATGGGGGCCGACATGGCCCGGCAGTGTCGGCGGATTGGTATCCAGGTGAATTTCGCGCCGGTCGTCGACGTGAATAATAACCCCAACAACCCGGTCATTAACTTCCGGTCGTTTGGCGAGAACAAGTACGCCGTTACCCGAAAAGGGCTGGCCTACATGCGCGGTATGCAGGACAACAAACTGATAACGAGCATCAAACATTTTCCCGGTCATGGCGACACGGGCATCGACTCGCACTACGACCTGCCCGTGATTGCCAAGTCGCGGAAGCAGTTGGACAGCCTCGAACTATACCCATTCCGGCAATTGATTGATGCCGGGGCTGCGGGCGTGATGGTCTCGCATTTGAGCATCCCGGCCCTCGATTCGGCGCGGAACTTCCCGGCCACGCTCTCGCCTAAAATCCTGACCACCGTTCTGCGCGACCAACTTCATTTTCAGGGCCTGACCTTCTCCGACGCCATGAATATGAAAGGCCTGACCAAGTTTTACCCCTCGGGTGTGTCGGACCGGATGGCTGTGGAAGCGGGCATGGACGTGCTCGAATTTACGGAAGACGTGCCCCGCGCCATCGCCGAAATCAAGCAAGCCATTGCCGACGGGCGCATCACGCAGGCAAGCATCAACACCCGCTGTATGAAGGTGTTACGGGCCAAAGCCTGGGCGGGTCTCGACCGCTACAAGCCCGTGGTGCTCGATAACCTCGTGGCCGATCTGAACCAATTCCAATCCGAACTGCTCAACCGCAAGCTCTACGAAGGAGCCATGACAGTTGTCAAAAACGAGGGCAACCTGCTCCCCTTGCGCGCACTCGACACGTTACGCATTGCCTCAGTTTCGCTCGAAGCCCCCGCGCTCACACCCTTCCAGCAAATGCTCGGTAACTACACCCAAGTCGACCATTTTAACCTCACTTCAGCCTCGCCCGACTCGACCGTGGCGCGGGTGAGGGATCAGTTGAAAAACTACAATTTGGTGCTGGTTGGGGTACACTTAGATAACATCCGGCCTGGCGTTCGGTATGGCATCAAAGCCAAAACCGTTGCGTTGGTGAATGAGTTGGCTGCTACGCGCAAGGCCGTTGTGACGGTGTTTGGCAACGCCTACGCCCTCGACAAACTGCCGGGCATTATGCAGGCCCGCGCCATTGTGTTGCCCTATCAACTTACCAACCTGACCGAAGAACTCTCAGCCCAATTGATCTTCGGGGCCATTGGTGCCACGGGTCGTTTGCCGGTTTCGGTTAACAAGACGCTGCCGGTGGGTACGGGCGTGACGACGCCGTCGCTGGGTCGGTTGAAATACACGATTCCTGAGGAGGTGGGCATCTCGTCGGCGTATTTGGCGCAGCAGGTCGACTCGGTTGTGAACGCGGGTTTGCAGGCGCGGGCGTTTCCGGGTTGCGTGGTCCAACTGGCTAAGGATGGCAAGGTGATTTTCCGCAAAGCCTACGGCAACAACACCTTCAATGATGCCGTAAGCCGGGCCAAACCCCGGCCCACTCGGCTCGACGATATTTACGATATGGCCTCAGTGACGAAGATCAGCACCTCGACCCCGGCCCTGATGCGGCTCGTAGACCAGGGCAAATTCAACGTCGATGCCACCATGAGCACCTACCTCTCCGACTACCGGAAGTCGAACAAGGCCGACGTGGTTTGGCGCGACGTGCTCACGCATCAGGCTCGGCTGAAGGCCTGGATTCCGTTCTGGCGCGACACCAAAGACGGCGACTCTGAGAACCCCAACACGCCGTTCAAGTCGAAAACATTTAGCCGCGTTCGCTCGAAACGTTACCCGATTGAAGTGACCGACAGCCTGTTCCTGCACCGGGATTACGCAGACCGGATTTTCAAAGAAATTCGCGATTCACCCCTGAACGAGAAAAAGGAGTACATCTACAGCGATTTGTCGTTCTACCTGTACCCCCAACTTGTAAAGCGACTGACGGGTGAAGAATTTGAGACTTTTTTGAGCAAGACTTTCTACGCGCCACTCGGAGCCACAACGCTTGGCTACAGACCCCGTCAGCGTTTCCCACTAGCCCGGATTGCCCCGACCGAATACGATTCGTTGTTCCGCAAAACGCTTATCTGGGGGCGCGTCCACGACGAGGGAGCCGCCATGCTCGATGGTCTGTCGGGTCACGCGGGCCTGTTTGGGTCGGCCAACGACTTGATGAAACTGGTGGAGATGTACCGGCAACGGGGCAGCTACGGCGGTCAGCAGTACCTGAGTCCGGCGGTGCTTACGGAGTTCACGCGCTACCAATTCCCCGAACTGGGCAACCGGCGCGGGTTAGGTTTTGAGAAACCGGCCTACAAATTCAACGGCAACGCGCCCCGTTCGGCAAGTCCGTCGAGCTTTGGGCATTCGGGTTTCACGGGCACCTTCACCTGGGTCGACCCAGTCTACAACCTGAGCTACGTGTTTCTCTCAAACCGAGTTTACCCCACCCGCGCTAACAACAAAATAGGCGAACTGAATGTACGAACCAACGTGATGGAAGGGCTGTATAAAGCTATGAAGCGGGGGATCTAGTTAATGGAGCTGATTGTTAAAATCTTCTTTTTGTCATTCCGAGGTACGAGGAATCTTATAATTTACTGACTGTGAGATTCCTCGTACCTCGGAATGACAAAAAGAAATCGTCCGAATACTTACTCAACCGAGATACCTTTTTTCGCCAGATACGCTCCGACGTTGAATGTCTGCCCGTCCATCAACGGGATGTCCCGGTTCCAGTCGAACGTTTCGATTCGGTCTTTGGTCGCTACCATCACGGCCTGAGCCTCGGTGAGCACCCAAATCACTGTTTCGACGCCGAAATCGAGCAGTTTATAGGTTTTCTTATAAATGTACCCCGTCTCGGTCAGGTCTTCCACGTCGGCATCAACGTCTACCTCAATCGCTAGTTTTGGCGGCACATTAGCGTATTTTTTGGAAATTTTGGACCCAGGCAACACCGCCTGATCGAAGATAGCAATATCATTCGAGAGGTTGTTCCGACGATCCAGATGTATACCTGGCTCGTTAACTAGTACATGATACTTTTCTTCGTCAATAAATCGGCTTATCACACCCGTGAGGTAAAACACCAGAATCGATTGCAAACTGCTTGCTCCCATAATTTCGCCAACTGTTTTCTTACCCGACAATACATCACGGTAGCCCTTGTAATAAATAGGCTTACCATCCATGATTTCGTAAATCAGGTAGTCCGGTATTTTACGCTTGGGTTTGGGGGCCACCCGGCGCGGGCCTTCTAATGCGATTGCCATAGTCGTGTTGAGTCGATCCGAATAGCCAAATATACAACTTTATTGCCCTCTCACTACCTACCGATCTAGTAGCTTCCCAATGCGCTCCATCGTTTCGAGGCAGGCCCGCCCGTTGTGGTAGGGGCACTTCCAGGGGCTGATTTTTGTGTTGCCAAGCACCTTCCCTGTGGCATCAACTCCGCTGAACCACTCGCCGTTTTTGGTGTCGAGGAGGTGCCTCTTGGTGAACTCCCAACTCCGGGCCGACTGTTCCAGAAAACGCGGTTCTTTGGTCAGTTGGTAGGCGTTCAGAAAGCCTACCATAGCCTCGGCCATCACCCACCACGAGCGTTCATTGTTCCAATGGCCGGTGGTCCGGCTTTGTTGAGGCTTGGCCTCATCGGAGCCTTCGTATTCGTAGTTCATGCCCCCATCCGGGTCAACGCCCGACAAAGCCGCCCGCGCCATCAGGACCGATTCTTTACGCACACGAGCTAACAAATCCTTATCGCCCAACACCTCGGCGGCTTCGAGCAGGAGCCACGAGGCCTCGATGTCGTGACCGTAGCTAATGCCCGTTCGGCGGGGTTCCCAGTTGGCCCCCTGAAACAGGATGAGCCGGTGGGTCTTGGGGTCGATAATCTGGTCCAGAAAATTGCGAATCAAGCCCCGCACCTGGGTTTTTAGCTCTGCACTCGGCCACACGCGGAGCAGGCTCACAAACGCTTCCAGAATGTGCAGGTGGGTGTTCATGGTCTTGCTCTCGCCGTTGTCTTTGCGGGCAATGACGTACGATTTGGCCTCGGTCCAGTCGCGGGCAAACGCTTCGGTAAAGCCCCCTTTGCGGGCCGGGTCGCGGTCGTAGGCATGCTCGATCATGGCCCGGTACACCTCTTGAGCAAATTCGAGCGCGGGTTTGTGGCGGGTAGCGTGGTAGTATTCGCTCAGGCCGTACAGGGCAAATGCCTGCCCGTAGAGTTGCTTGCTGGCATCGGTGGGCCTGCCATTTGCGTCGAGCATCCAATACACTCCGCCGTGTTCCCGGTCGCGGAAATGGGCATTCAAGTACTCGAAAGCCCGTTCGGCCGTGGGCAGGTATTCGTCGTGTTGGGTATGGCGGGCAGCCGCCGAGAACGTCCACAGGATGCGGCTGTTCAGCACTACACCCTTTTCGGCATTCGGGCGGGGTTGGTTGTCGTAGCCCACGATCCCGTAGAAACCACCGTTGACGGGGTCGGGGGCATAGCGTTGCCAGTAGGCCAGAATGTCTTTCAGTTCCTGATTGAGTTCGCGCTGCCACAGGCGCAGGTCGGGGGTTGTCATACTCCGAAAAGGAGACTATGATTTCTTTCTCACCAAAGCACCAAGCGCAATAATTACCCAAACCACATTAACCAACGCCGACGGATAAGCCCCATGATGATACGTGTTGACGACAAAGAAGCTGCCGCCGACGATGTTGCTCCACACGTAACGCGGGTCTTGCGACGACAGCGTTCCCCGCAGGTTCAGGGCGTAGGCCCCCACAATTAATACCGAGGCTATCCAGCCCAACGTCTCAATCAAGATATTCATGCAACAAAAGTAGGTGTTTGGAGTTTCAAGGCTACGCTGTTTCAGGTTTCAAGGCCTTCGGCGTTTCAAGGCTACGCTGTTTCAGGCTTCAGCTTCTATGTTCGATCTAAATTTCCGGCTTGTAACTAATTGAAACAGCGTAGCGTTGAAACCTGAAACAGCCGAAGGCATTGAAACCTGAAACATCTTGAACCACTTATTTCCCTACATCGAACGCGCTCTGCTCCGGCCCGACGTGCGCATTAACGAACAGTACGAGGCACTTGACGAGATCACCCAACTCGGCATGGCGGGCCTGACGGTAGCCCCGTTCTGGGTCAAGAAGTGGCGTCGCGAGATGGGCGATAACCACCCGGCAAGCCTGTCGGCGGTGATCGGCTACCCCTTCGGGTATGGCCGCACCGAAGTAAAGCAACTGGAGTTAGAACTAGCCCTGAAAGACGGAGCGAGCGAGGTTGAGGTCGTGCTAAACACGTCGGCCCTGTTCTCGCCCACGTCGGTTTGGCTCAAAATCGAGTTAGTTAAGTTGGTGGCCGTGGCCCACGCGCAGGAGAAGCCCCTCACAGTCATTCTGGAATCGTCGCTGCTAACCGATGACCGTGGCGACGGTCCGCGTAACGACGGATCGCTTCTGGCCCGGATGATTAAAACTGCCGCCGACGCTGGGGCCGACTTCCTGAAAAACGCCACGGGATCAATACCCACCCCCTTTTCACTCGAAAAAGCATTGGCCTTCCGACAACTCGTGCCCTCGGCGGTGGGTGTAAAAATCGTGGTTGATGGAGCCACGCAAGCCCAAATGGAAGAGCTTGTGGGCGCGGGTGTCGAACGGCTCACATTGAGCGATCGAATAGGTGAGTGAACTATTTAGGTAACACTCCTTGAATTCAAGCGTGTTTACCTTGTTTCGCCGGACTCCCCCCAAGATTGACGGCTTACAAAAACGTGCCGACGATTTCTTCCTAGTCGTTGATGAAATTCTCGAAAAACACAACATCCCGCCCGATTTCCGGTACATACCCCTCGCCGAAAGCGGCCTGAACCCGAAAGCCATTTCGCCCAAGGGGGCTGGTGGGTACTGGCAACTGATACCCGGCACCGCCCGCGATCTCGGCCTGCGGGTCAATGGTAAAACCGACGAACGTTTCAACACCCGCAAAGCCACCGAGGCAGCTTGCCGGTACCTTCGCCAACTCTACAATCAATTTGGTTCATGGTCGCTCGTAGCGGCTGCTTACAACGTGGGGCCGGGCTACATCAAGAACCAGCTTCGTCGGCAGTCGCAGGCGAATTATTACAGTATGCGGCTCCCCCGCGAAACGCAGTATTATTTATATAGAGTACTGGTTTACAAGGAGATGCTCTCCCGCCCCAATGATTATTCGTCGTTTTTGGTGAAGGCGTAGACGGATTTGTGATTTCTCCTTTGCGGTCAAACCCCATCGGGGTGGCATGTCAATAGAGAATGACGTGTCCAAGCGCAAGCAAAGCCCCGGCGGGGCGATATGTTTGAGGGTTACCCTTTTCACATATCGCCCCGCCGGGGCTTTACCAATATTCATGGGCGAATCGTTTCTATTGACATGCCGCCCCGATGGGGCTAGGGGTCTACTTTCCCTCCGCTAACTCCCGCAAAACCGATTGCGGTTTGGGTTCGGCTTGTTGGCGGAACGGGGTCCATTGGGTTCGGAAGAAGCCATTGACCTGCTCCAATGCCGCCCGTCCAAGCTGTTCGGCCTGTTCTACGAGCCGCGTTTCGGTGGCGGTGGGCATACCCGGTCGGCCTGAAACGTATTGCCGAGCTTCGAGCAATTTGGCGAGCGGAGTCAAGTTCGATGGTCGCCCATAGCCTTGTTTCTCCATCCGTTTCCCGATGATGCGCTCGCGCTGGACCTTGATCGAGTCCTGCACGGTCTTGGTCGACTTGCGGAGGGCGTCGACGTCTTTTCCGGTTCGCTCCTTATACTGACCCAGCAACAAATCGGTGTCGGTTTGGGCGTCGGCAAGTCGGTCGGTGGCATCGGTGAGTTGGGCCTGAACCTTGTTGATGCGTTCGAGCAGGGTTTTACGGGCAGCGACAGCCTCGGCCTGATAGGGCACTCGTGGGTCGGGTTGGACCTGCACGTAGGTCGAGTCGCGGCCACCGGCGTAGGCCACCACGAGCTTGTATCGTCCCGGCAACACGGAGGCCCCTCCCCCACCGAAGAATCCACCCCCACCACTTGATTCAGCGTCAGGGTTGCGTGGCTTGGGCGTGCCGGGCGTGCGGGGGCCGCGTTCGGTCAGGTTCCAGGTGATACGCTGCATGCCCATAGTCGTGTCGGGCAGTTGGCGGAGCGTGCGTACCAGTTTGCCCGCATCGTCATAAACCCGCACCATTACGGTGTCGGCCTTTGGGCGGTTCGCGTTGGTTCCGCTCGTGCTCGCCACCGACGAAGCTGCATCTGCCAGCGGTGCTGGTGCGCCCTCATCGGTTGTTTTGGTAACGGTTCCCGCTGCAACCCCAGCGGTGGGTGTGTTAGTCGATGGCGTTTCTGCGGGTTTGGGGGCAGCGCGGTTGCCCCGGCGGTTGCCCGTGGGCGCGCTGGCTACTGCGGGCATGACGGAGGTTACCGACGCTTTTGGTTTCAGGTAATAGGTCAAAATAGCTCCCTGTGGCCGGTTTTGGCCCTGATAGATGTCGTCGGTCTCGTTCATGTAGCCCACCGGATTCCGGTAGTTTGCCAGAAACGCATCGGCGGGGGCAAACGCGGCAACGGGCTTGTCGAGGGTACCTAGGCCACCCGCCCGCGCCAATTGACGCAGGGGCCGGAGGTCATCGAGCACGTAAATGGCCCGCCCGAACGTGCCGATCACCAGGTCGGCCTCGCGCTCCTGCACGACCAAATCCATCACCGGCACACTCGGCATCCCGGCTTTCCATTGGGTCCAGGTTTGGCCCTCGTCGATGCTCACCCACAAACCATGTTCCGTACCAGCCCAGCACAGGCGCGGTTCGGCGGGGTCCTGCACGAAGCAGAGCGCGTAACCCCGCACGTCGTCGGCGTCGAGCAGGCGCGTCCAGGTTTGGCCGTAGTCGGCGGTGCGGTAGATGTACGGCGCGAAATCCAGCCCATTCCGGTAGTTGTTGGCTACTACAAAGGCTTCGCCCACTTTGTACCGGCTTGCTGTGATCTGCGGAATCCAGGCCTGAGCAGGCAAACCCGGCAGACGGTCGCGGAGGTTGGTCCAGGTTTTGCCCCCGTCGCGGGTCAGTTGCACGTTGCCATCATCAGTGCCTGCCCACACCACATTCTTGTCGAGCAGACTTGGAGCCAGCGTGAGCAGGGTGTTGTGGTTCTCCGCCGAGGTAATGTCGAGCGTTAGGCCACCGCTTTGATCCTGCCGTTGTTGGGTGGGGTCGTTGCGGGTCAGGTCGGGGCTGATCGTTTCCCAGGTCATACCCCGGTCGGTGGAGCGATGCACAAACTGACTGCCGTAATACAGAGCCGCCTTGTCGTGCGGATCGAGCGCGAGAGCTGCATTCCAGTTAAAGCGCAGTTTAGTATTCAGGTCGGGCGCAATGGGCTTCGAAAATACCGAGCGACCCGTTTGCCGGTCGTAGCGGGCCAAATTGCCCCCCTGCGACATGGCGTACCCGTAGCGGGCATCGGTTGGGTCGGGCTGCACGTCGAACCCATCGCCGTAGAGCACTACCTGCCAGAAATAGTTTTTCAGCCCGCCTTCGGTGTACGAATAGGCCGGTCCCGCCCACGAGCCGTTGTCCTGCAAACCGCCATACACGTTGTAGGGTTGCTCATTGTCGACGCTCACGTGGTAATATTGCCCAGCGGGGATGCCATGTGCAAACGACCACGTGCGCCCCCGGTCGCGACTGATCGCTACACCCCCGTCGTTACCGTTGTAGATCAGATTCGGGTTGTCGGGGTGAATCCAGAGCGCGTGATGATCGGCGTGAACCTGCTCCGTGGTGGCGATGGTCTTGAAGGTTTTGCCGCCATCTTCCGACACCGCAATGGGCTGATAGATCATGTAGACCCGGTTTTCGTTTTTGGGGTCCACATAAATTTCGTTGAAATAAAACGGCCGATTCGTCACGACGCCCGCTTCTTCCGTCACCTTCGTCCAGGTCTCACCGCCATCGTCGGAGCGGTACATACCGTTTTTCTGGGCCTCAACCAGCGCGTACACCCGGCCCGGCATCGACCGGCTGATGGCTAATCCCAACCGCCCGAAATCGCCCGCAGGCAGGCCATGTTTGTCGGTTTTCTTGGCCCAGGTTTTGCCTCCGTCGTAGGTCACGTACAGGCCCGACCCCGGCCCGCCCGATGTAAAATCGTGGCTCGTCCGGCGGTGTTGCCACATGGCCACAATCAGGTGCTGCGGGTTGCTGGGGTCCATAATCATCTCGCCCACCCCCGACTTTTCGTTCGTAAACAACACTCGTTGCCAAGTCACTCCGCCGTCGGTAGTCTTGAAAACGCCCCGCTCCGGGTGTTCGCCAAACGGGTAGCCAATCACGCCTGCATACACGGTATTGGGATTGGTCGGGTCGATCAGAATCCGGTGAATGTTCAGCGTTTTTTCGAGGCCCATGCGCTGCCATGTCCGGCCCCCGTCGATAGACTTGTAGATACCGTTGCCCATGTTGACCGAGTTACGGGGGTTACCCTCGCCCGTGCCGACCCACACCACGCTCGGGTTACTTTGCTGAACGGCAATAGAACCAATGTTGATGTTGGATTGATCATCGAAAACCGGCTTCCACGACGTGCCACCGTTCTCCGATTTCCAAACCCCGCCCGACGCAGCCCCCGCGTAGACAACGTCGGGGTTGCTTACCACGGCATCGATGGCCGTGATTCGGCCCGACATCACAGCGGGGCCAATAGAGCGGGCTTTTAGTTGCCCCGTTACGGCAGAATTGAGGGGTTGCGCCTGCGCCGTAAGCACTGACAGGCCAACAGCAACAAACAAGTACAGTTTGTACATAGATGAAGATTATAAAATTTACGTGATCGCAAAAGGCTTGCAACTACCAGAGGGTAAAATCGTACGTTGTCTACCCATTTTTATACAGGAATAACGAGTCATCCGTTTAGCAAGTAAACGCTTTCCTCACTCATGAACCGACCTCTACTCCTGCTTTTACCGTTGCTTCTGGCTCATCCTCTATTTGCTCAAAAAGATCGCTGGGGAATCAGCGTAGGCAGCGGTGTGCAGAATGTGTTACTCCCCTTTCGGGAACACCCATCGCCTGCTCTTCATGCCCCAGTTACGATCACGCTCGGGCGGGTGTTCATGATCCATAAACCGGATATGGCTATTTGGACGTACATCCGAACCGAAACCACCGGGGCAGCCAAGACATCAGGCTTTGGGTATAGAGTATCGCCCAGCTATCGGTTTGGCGAAAAGAATGCCACGGGCCTTTTTGTAGACATGTTTTTTGGCTTATCGTCTTACAGCTACGTTTCATTCCCGAATCGGAATGAGCGTGCCAGCGGGACTTTCGTTTCGGTAGGATTATCACACGCTTTTGCCCACAATCATGCATTGGACGCTAGTTTGGGGCTTTTCCGCACAATCGGGCCAATGGGCGAAGGCATTGGGTTTCAGCCGAGTCTCGCTTATTCCGTGTTTTTGCAGCGCGTAGCACGCCCGTTGCGGTCACCGAAACCCAAGCGGTTCAAGAACCCAAGTCAATGCCCGGAAAGTTTTGATTGATCGTATCTATAAACCGCCCCCTTCAACGTTGAAAACACCCGTAACACGGCCCTTGAGCGCGTACTGCGTGAAATCCTGATTGGAATCGAGACCCTCGGCGCGTAGGCGTTCGCCGGTGAGTTTGCTTTGCACATACACGGGCCGGTTGGTATATACCCGTTTTGTTTGGGGGTTCCAGTTTAGCTGATCGGTGGTGAGCTTCTCCTGTTTCTGCTTGTTAATCACGACCACGTTGCCCATCACCGTGTACAGATCTTTGGCCTTGTCGTACCGCCCGGAGTCGGAGCGCAAGGTGGTCACCTCCTCGCCATTTGGCCCAAAAAACAGGATATTAACTGCCTGGGGGTATTTTCGATTGTCGTTTTGGAAGCGTAACTGCCGGGCGGTTGTCATGCGTACGCGCAGTTGAGCAGCCTCGCTGTAGAGCATTTTCACATCGTTGATCTCCTCAATTGGCCCCTCATAGGCTCTCGCCCGTTTGGTTTCCTTTGGCTCTTCGCAAGCGATCAACAGAATGAGTAATGCGTAATGCGTAATGCGTACTATGTAGTTCATAACCTGCATCCATCCGTATGCGTAAGCATTCATCGTTAATCCAGCACTGGCCTGCGGAACCACAAATCGTTTAGCGAGAAGCCGAGCGTAAACCGGACATAGCGTTCACGAATTTGTGAGCCAGTCAACACGCCCCGTTGCCCTCCTTGTGCGCTTATATTCATGTAGTTAACGAAGTAAGAACCCATTGGAAATGAGATGCCTACACTACCGTTCACATCGGCAACACGGTTTCCCTCAACAACATAAGGCGTTTGATTATACTGAAAACCGGCCCGGTAGGTTACCAAATCCCAATACTTAGTCGAGTTTGCTTTAGGGGTATATTCAAGACCTGCGGCAAGCGTAACGGCATCGCTCAGGTTGCCCGGCTGCCCGCTCACGGTCCGGTATTGCGACCACCGCTGTAGCCCCACATCAACACCCACGGTCAGCTTGTTGGTGCGCTCCAGGGTAATACCAAAATTCAGTTGTTGCGGCAACCGAACATTTGAGGTCGTGTTGTTCCGAAGGGTATCTTCATCAGACAGGCTTGAGCCGCCCCCCGTGTCGCCCGAACCAATCGTAACCTGCTGGTAAACATCCGTTTCCCGCGCCCGAACGTTGGTGCCGGGTTTGATGGTAGCACCCACGTTCAGGTGCCAGTTTTCGCTTAGTTTGGGACGCCATGCGGCCCCCAGTTTCACAATCAGATCGCCATAGTTGACCCGGTTGATGCGCGATACCACAATATCCTGCGGTTGCCGTTGCGAGGGGTCGGGATTGGAATCGGGCGTAGTGTTGATTAGCACCTGCGCATCGGAGTTGTTGGTGATGTTGCCGAACAAGTACGAGAAATCGCCCCCCAAATAAATATTTTTACCAACTCGGTAGCCCGTTGCAAACGACGCCTTGTTGAGGGCACCCCGGCCCGAATACGTGTATTCAGTTTCGTAAATAGTGTTGGTGTTGTTCTGCCGAACGCGTCCGTAACTCCGGCTCTGGTAATCGACATAACTAAACGGGCGCAAACCGATTGACATAGCCAAGCGCGAGGTGGCCGGGAACGCCAGAGCCACATAGTTCAGGTTTGCCCCAAAATCGCGCTGACTCTGCTCTACACCCGACCGAAGTTGCCGAATATCGGGCTTATACTGGCCAATCAAGCCCACCTCAAAGGCCGTAAAACGCCCCCTGCGGGCCAGCAAAGCCGGATTTTGCAGATTGAGATAGAACGGGCTGGCGTTACTTATTCCCACGCCCCCCATACCAAAGTTTGCCGCATTGGCCTGGTTGTACGTTTCGCCCAGACCCAGTGCCGAATACGGCGAATTGCCTAAGCCCTGTGCGCGAACCCGTTCGGTTGATAGCGTGGTGATAAAGACAAAAAGAAGGGCAATTTTAAGGGCAATCGGATAATTCTGAGACATTATAGTGTAATATTCGGTTCAATCCCCACAGTACCAACGGCGGCACTGCAAATATCGGGGGTTTCAGACGACTTTCAAACAAAGGCCCGTCGCCCCCACACAGCACCACCCGCCCGTTGGCGTGTCGCACTCTATATTCTTCTACATAACCATCCAGCTCCAAACGCATTCCGTTCAACGCTCCGCTCCACATGGCTTCGCGGGTGTTGCGGGCATCGAGCCGGGGCCAGTCGGGCGGGTGTTGCCGGTCCAGTTCGAGCAATGGCAGGCGGGCCGTAAAGGTGTGCATGGCCCGTAACCGCATCTGCAAGCCCGGCGCAATGGTGCCCCCCCGAAACACGCCCCCGCCCGCGAGCCAGTCGGCAGTGATGCAGGTGCCGAGGTCCAGAATAAGGCAATCCTCGCCCGGAAACAGCACCTGTGCCCCCACGGCAGCCGCCACCCGGTCGGCCCCCAGCGTATGCGGGGTATCGTACTCTTTACTGATCGGGACGGGTGTTTGCCCATCCAGAAACAGCCAGTTCACGACTCCCAGTCCGGCCAGTTCGGTTTGCAATACCTCGGCGGGTCGGCTCGTCGATGATACAATTCCGCGCTCGGCGGGGTATCCAGCTAAGGCATCGGCGAGTTCGGCAACGGTGGCAAACTGCCCCGTTCGGACGAGTGCGGCCCCCTCAAACCAGCCCACCTTGAGCGACGAGTTCCCCCAGTCGATGGCAACATTCATGATTGTAACGGTAAAAGTGGCCGCAAAAATGGGGAATGAGGAGGTAATTAACGAAATTTAAGAAAAGGATAGGAACACGGATTAAACGGATTTAGCGGATTAAAACAGATTCTTTCTACTTGTAAAAGATCCGTTTTGACCCGCTAAATCCGTTTAATCCGCGTTCCTATCCTTGCCGCTTGCGGAATTAAATCGCCTAATACGATTATCTTTGCTTACAAACCAAGCCAGCAGAAAGCGTCATTTCTGCACGTGTTATGTCAACTTTAGTTTTAAACGTGAACGAAGAACAGGAAAAAGTTTTGGAAACACTCTTACAATATATGAATGTATCATTTGAAAGAGTTTCTTCTTCTGACGACTTCTGGGACTCCCTTACTCTCTACGAGAAAGAGCGTATCCAACGTGGATTAACGGATGCTCAAGAGGGTCGTTACTCTCCCGCCCAATCATTTTTAAATGATTTACTACAAAAATGAGAGAAACCGTTCTGACGCAAACGGCCAAAGAAGACCTTGAATAGATTGCTTCTTTTCTACAAGAAACCCATTCACGAAAAAGTAAAACCGATTTTTTGGCCTCGTTTGCCGAGAAGCTGTCACGAATTGAGCGGATGCCGTTTATGTATCAGGTATCTGAAAAACGCGCGGACGTTCGTCGTTGCCTCATACATAAACATGCAGCCTGCTACTATAAGATCACCGATGATCTGATTCTGATTTTGGCCGTCATTGACACCCGCGCGAACCCAGACAGTCGCTCATTCTAAATCTCTATTTCTTCAACTCCTGCCAGGTCCAGAGTGCCAAGCCCGTCTCGATGGCTGCAAACAAGAGCAACGGTTTAGGGCCTAGGCCAATCAGGACGAACACCACCAGTCCGGCGCAGAAAAATAGGCGTCCGTAGACCGTTGCCCGCACCACCTGCGGAGTGCCGTGATGCACCATCGCGTAGTAATAAAACGACAGAGCCAGCACCAGCACCCCCATAATCCGGGGCCAAATTTCCTGGGTAGGCTCCAAACCGAAGGTGGCAAACATAATGTTGGGAATGAACACCAGTTGGAGGCCTGAGATCAGGACATAGGCCAATTGCCCATAAAGTGATTTATACATCTTTTGCATTGGTATTGAGGGATTTAGTACAGGGGCAAATATATTTGATTTCAGTGAATCAATCCCTGCCGCATAGCCTCTTTCACCAGCCCGGCCATGCTCCGCACCCCCGCCTTTCGGAAGAGGTTGCGCCGGTGCGTCTCGACCGTTGCCACCGACACGCCCAAAGCCGCAGCAATTTGAGCGGTGGTTTGTTCGGCAGCAATCATGTCCAGAATCTGCTGTTGGCGGTTGGTCAGGGTCATGGTCATACGTGAAAATGAGATTTACACATTACTTCTCGACCAATGCACCTAACTTTTTTCGAATGTATATTTGTTTGTCTTGATGTTCTCTAAAATAATTGAACGTCTCTAATTCTTTCTCGGAAACCTTCAGTCCTTTTACTCTGTGTTCTAGTTTACCTGCGTAATCCTGATAATGCCCGGAATACATGTTCGTTGGTGAACCTGTGAATTTTATATTCAAAATTCCCAGCTCTGTTAAGTCTTTCTCATTCTCACCTCCCATTTGAAAGTAATTGATGTACAAACGTCTTTCTTTGTAGCATGTAACTTCCGACTGCCATGAGGTGTTAAACTCCATTGTAGTTGTATTGTAACTTTCCCCCTCTATTACATAAGATTCATTATTGAGTCGTATCTGAACCAAAGTGATATGAGACTTATCGGTTGAGGTATCAAAATAATACCCATCAATAAAATCGTTGCCTAAAATTCTCCTTCTTAACATGGTACTATTGTCTAACAAGTCTTCAGCAAACTTACCTACGAAATAGGCAACTAAGCCAAGTATACCGGCTGTCAGAGCGGCAGCAGTCGCTTTGTCTTTAAGCTTCTCAGCAAAAAATGTCGATAGAAAAATGGACAATGCAGAAACTACAATAGTAGTCACTGCTTTATACTCTTTGCTAACTTTAACAAATGCCTTCATGACACCTTGGTTTAGTTGTTTTTCAGTTCACCTGACAAAATCCAACATTATCAACCATCTCTTTTAGGGGTTTGCTCCGCATCGGGTGGTTGGCGAATAGGGCTTCAGGAAAGGTTAAAAACTTTCCTGAAGCTTGTCTGTTCCGTTATGTGGTTACGGAGGAATAGGTTCGCAAACAGCTTTGTCAGGCCAACACTGCGTTCGCCCCTGCCGCTTTACTCTCCCGATTATAGTAGTACAAAAAAGCCAGGCCTAAAGCGAGCCGAAACAGGGTGTCGGCTACAAAGAAAGTACTGAAGGGCACATTCAATACCATCACATGATACACGCCCGCCACCACGCCTACAAGCGGATTGAGCGCACCCAACAACAGAACGGTGCGGAGCGAATACGAATTGGGCTGGTTGCGGTTCAGTAGAAACAACAGGCCAATCATAGCGTTTGAAATGCCTAAATATTGCATAATAGCAATGTGGTCGAGGTCGACCTTTGGAACGCCGTAATTGAGCAGGCTGCTTTCGGTAAAAAACAGCATGGGAATGGCCAGAAAAAAACCATAGATGCCAGCAAGGAGTAGAAATAAAGAACGAGACATACGATGAATTTGGGGTTTAAACGATTTATGGTTCTCACTGAATCAATCCCTGCTTTGCGTTTAGCTGTCTGCGGAAACCTGCATTCGGATTGTTAGGCAAAAGTGGACGTCCTTGCCCAATACGCTCGTCATGGTTTACCCTGATATTGCCTCATGGTAAACCATGATTTCCACAAAAAAACAGAACTTGCACTCCTTATCGGGCAACGCATGCAACGACTTTATACGCTGATACCCTTTTTGTTGCTTACCACTATCGGCTGTACTCAGGCTCTTGCTTCGCCTATCGATACCCTCATGAAGCAGGTGCGGGCATTGGAACGGCGGCCTGGCAGTCGTGACCGTGATACGGCGTTGGCCTGTGTGCTGGATAGTTGCGCCCGGTATTGGATTATGAGCGGACAACCGACGAAGGCCACCAAACCACTGCGTCGGTTCGAGGCTCTCTGTCAGCAGTATGTGTGGCCCTGGGGCGAGGCTTTGCTTCTGTACCGAAAAGGGCAGTACGAAGGGGCATTGGGCAATACCACCCAAGCGAAGGCATATTTTCTACAGGCCATCCCCCGGTTAAAACAGGTGTCGAATATCCATACTATGCTGCTGGCCTACGTGCAGATGGGCGTAGCCGATATTGATCGGGACTGGGCAGATACCACCGGGATGCGTAACGTGATCCGGTATCTGCGGGAAGGAATCGCTATCTCGGTGAAACACCCGAATCGGTGGTCTTACGCATCACTAAACTTCCGGCTGAGTAGGGCCTACATGCAGCTCAACGACTACTCGCAGGCACTATTTTATTTGAATGAATCCTGGCAGGAAAGCCAACACAATGGCTATATCGAAATGCCGTTTGCTAACTGTTTACACTTTGCCGTTTGCTATACGCACCTGAACGATGAAGCTCGTCGCCAATCTATGTGGAAGCAGTGTCAGTCGTTTTTGCCTAAACTGACTGTGCAGGAACGCTACCAATATTATTGGTTCAGTGCCGACATGCACCGCTACCGGAAAGAGTATGCTAGGATGGTGGCCGATGGCCAACAGTACTTGCGGTATGCCCATGTGTATGGGTCGCCCTCGAAACGATTACAGGCGCACCGTATTCTGTTCGATGCCTACAAACACCTAAACCAACCAGCGGATGCGCTGGCCCAACTGGAGGCCATTAACCAACTGGAAGACAGCACCCGACTGCAACGTTCAACCGTGCAACTGGCCGAATTGCAACTCCGCTACGACACCAGACTACAACAGGAAAAACTGGATCAACTGACCATTGAAAAACAGCAGATTGAGGAACAACTGCTTGTGGGTGGTTTGGTGGTTCTGGGGTTGTTGATGGCGTTTGTGCTGTTTACCAATTATCGGCTTCGCCAGAAAAATCGCGCCATTTCAGCCGCCCACCTGCAAGGCCAAACCCTCGAACGGCAGCGTGTGGCCGCCGACCTGCACGATAACCTCGGCACCACGCTCTCCTCGCTGCAATGGACGCTCTCGGCCCTGAACAAACAGAACCTGACCACCGATGAGCGCAACCTGTATCAGACCCTGACCCAACGCCTGGACCAGGCCTACAACGATGTCCGGCTGCTGGCCCACAACCTCATGCCCATTCAACTCACCAAAACGGGTTTGGCAGGAGCCTTGAAAACCTTTGTGGAACAGATCAACCGCAACAACGCCGTGCGGTTCGTGTTGACGTTGCCACCGGATTTACCCCGTTTTGAGGCCCGCACCGAGTTTGAAGTGTATAGCATTTGTCTCGAACTCTGCACCAACATCCTCAAACACGCCCAGGCAAGCGAAGCCCGCATTACTCTGATCCTCAGCGACAACCAACTGAACCTGACCGTAACGGATAACGGCGTTGGCCTGACCGATAAAATGAGCGAAGGGCGCGGACTGCAAAATATCCGGGCGCGGGCCGAGGGATTGGGCGGGACGTGGCAAATCAGCTCAGAGCCAGGGCAGGGGGTAACCCATCAGGTTACGGTGCCGGTCAGGATGTTAGCCCGTGCCGAAACGCATATTTGACCAGCCCCACCACGCTCTTCACGTTTAGTTTCTGAAACAGATGCCGCCGGTGGGTTTCAACGGTCTTCACGCTCACAAACAACTGATCCGCAATCGCCTGACTCGACTGCTCGGTCGCAATTAGTTTCAAGACCTCGATCTCGCGCTCGCTCAGGCCGAGCATGGGATTAGCCGTTTCGGTCGTGCTGGCCGATAAGAGAGCGACAATGTCGGGACTGAAGTAGGTGTTTCCGCCCATGACTACCCCAATCGCCCGTTCCAACTCGTCCGATTTGGCTCGCTTCAACACGTAGCCATGTACGCCCGTCCGCACGGCCTCGCAAATGCTTTGCGCATCGTCGGCCATGGTCAGCAAGAGAACTTTAAGCGTAGGACACTGTTTCTGGGCTTCACGAGCCAATAACAAGCCACTTTTTTCGGGCATTTGCAAATCGGTGATGAGCAGATCGACCTTGTGATGTTTCAGAAAGGCCAACCCCGCCGATGCGCCGGTGCATTTTCCGGCAATGGTCAGGCCGGACAACGCGCCAAGCATCAGGCTAAGACTATCTAGAACAACCTCGTGGTCATCGACCAGCAAAATTCGGGCGGGTATCATGGGGCATCGGCTGGGTTATGGCGCATTAGTCGAACTAACAAGATAGTAAGCAAACAAACCTACCCAATTCCCAACTGATTATCACCCACATCCGTCATTTTTCCCGGCTCCAGACCTCGCTTACTTTGCCCCCGGTTGAGCTAAGGCCTGAGTGCATCCAATCGTTACCAGTCAGCTTGTTATCAAACGTGAGCGACTTGCCAACGCGGGAATTGTCGCGGGAGAAAAACTCAATCGTTTCGGTGTACTTGCCATCCTTGAGGGTGTACGTGCCGCCCCCGGTGCCGCTGAACTGTTTTGTTTCGGGGTTGATGGCCGCCCACTGAAACCGGGTGCCGGTGAGCAGTTTGAGGGTTTTGCGAGCACCGCGTTGCATGGTCGTAATGACGCCCTGATCGTTAGCCCGGCCCGTGATGCGCCACAAACCGGCCAACTTGCTCTCGGAGCCATCATCTACACGGGTCATGACTTGTTGGCCGTTGGGTGTGATAATCGCTAACTGCCCATTCCCCGACGCCAGATCGACTGATTGACTACTACCCACGCGGGTGCTGTCTTCGGTGTCGAACTCCAGAGTCATCGTTACTTTGTTGCCGTCCTGTTTCCAGACGCCCCCACGGGTTCGACCGTACTTGTCGGGCGCGTATGAGGTCTGCATGTAGTAGTTGTCGGCCACAAGCAGCATACTAGTTTCGTTGCCTCGGCTCATTTTCCAGGCTCCCTGTGTATTGGGCCCCGTTTGGGGGCGCAGGGCGAGGGTTGACAGGAGCAGGGTTACAGTTAGGATTGCTTTCATTTTCTGGATGGTTTATACGGGGCTGAAGCCCCTTAGAAAAGCTTTGACACAGAGATACACGGAGATAACACAGAGTTTCACGGAGGATTCTTTGTAAATAAAATCTTCATGTGTTCTGTAATTTTTTTCTCTGTGAAACTCCGTGCCACCTCCGTGCAACTCCGTGTCAAAGCTTTATGAGGGCTTTAGCCCGAATTACACGGTTGCTAAATTAAACGGCAGAGTCCGCACGCGCTTACCCGTTGCCGCAAAAACAGCGTTGCACAAGGCTGGGGCAACGGGCGGCAGACCGGGTTCCCCCACCCCACCTGGAGCCTCTTCGTTCTCCACAATGTGAATATCAACCACAGGCATTTCGGGCTGACGCATGATGGTGTAATTGTGAAAATTCTGTTGTTCAGCCTTTCCATTGGCAAACGTGATGCCCGACTTTGTCGCTGCCGTAATGCCCATCACGATGTTGCCTTCGGTTTGCGCCCGCACGTTATCGGGGTTCACGTACATTCCGCAGTCGAGCACCGTAACGACCCGGTCGATTTTCACGCCCGCGCCTTGCTTGCTCACAAAAACGGCGTGGGCGCAGATGCTATCGAACGAGCGGCAAATGGCCACGCCACGCCCCTGCCCTGCCGGTAGCGGTTTGTTCCACTCGGCTTTTTGGGCCAGCGTTTCGAGTACAGTAATGAACCGCTGGGCAATTTTGGCGGCTTCGCCTTCGGTTTGGGCCTTCAGCAACGACAGCCGGAACGCCAACGGGTCTTTACCGGCGACATGGGCCAATTCGTCCATAAAACTTTCGTGCCCAAAGCTGCTATTTGAGGGGTACACCGACCGCCACCAGACAATTGGGATATCGGTTCGTACGTGTCGCCAGCCCACGAGCGCGTTCGGGAAGGCATACGGGCTTTCATTTTTGCTAATTCCTTCACCAGCCCACCCGTCGGCTTCGCCGGGTTTGAGACTCTTGAACACCTGCCCCTGAATCGACTCACCGATCAGGGTGTGGGCAAAGGCGGTCACGTTGCCACTGGCATCGACGGCCCCTTTCATGGCACTCAACATGCCGGGTCGGTAGGGCCCCTGCGTAATGTCGTCTTCCCGGGTCCAAATCACTTTGACCGGAGCTTTGGCTGCTTTGGACAGGTTCACAGCCTCCAACACAAAATCCAGATAGGCTTTGCGGCCAAACGCGCCCCCCAGGAACGGCACGTTAACTTTAACCTGTTCCGGTTTAATACCTAAGTGCTTGGCTACTTCCTCGATGGCTCCGTCCGGTCCCTGAACCGGTGCCCAGATTTCGCAGGAGCCGTCGGGCTTCACGTGGGCAATGGCCACTTCGGGTTCCATTGGGGCGTGAGCCAGAAACGGCGTTTCGTAGTTGGCTTGTAGTTTTTTAGTACCTGCTGAATAAGCTCCGGCAAAGTCGCCGGTTTTGTAGTAGGGGGCGGGTTCGGCGTCGGCCTGAGCGCGGAGTTCGGCGAAGTACCGGTCGGTGGTCATCTGCCGGTTGAGGTCTCCATCGTTCCAGGTTACTTTCAACGCCCGACGACCTTGCAACGCGGCCCAATAGTTGGTGGCCAACACCGCCACAGCCTCCGACGAGCGGTGGGGCATGGTCCGTTCAGTACGGACCACGTCTTTCACACCCGGTACCTTCCGGGCGGCCACCTCATCAACCGAAAGGATCTTACCGTGAATCCGGGGACTGTGTTCGATGCTCGCATACAACATGCCGGGCACTTCCACATCCATCCCGAACACGGCCTTGCCGGTCACTTTGGCAGGTACCTCCGGGCGGGGCAACGCCTTGCCAATGATCTTAAAATCTTTTTTGGCTTTGAGTTTCAGCGTGGTTGGGATCGGCAGTTTGCTGGCGTCGTTCACGAGTTCGCCGTAGGTGAGCGTGCGTTTGGTGGGGCGGTGATGAACGGCCCCGTTTTCGGCGTAACAGTCACCCTCGTTCACATTCCAGCGGGTGGCGGCTGCCGTGGTGAACATCTGCCGGGCTGCGGCACCCGCTTCGCGCAGGCGTTTCCAACCCGTGCGCACCGTGCTGCTCCCCCCCGACAATTGATCGCCGTATTTGCGCAATCCGTCCGACTGCCGGATACTGATTTGGTCCATACGAACCTCCAGTTCCTCGGCAATCATCATCGGCACGGCCTGCCAACTCGCCTGACCCATATCGGGCCGGTGGTTGATAAGGGTGATGCTGCCCGCGTTGTCGATCACGATAAACGGGTGCAACTCAAACGACAGCACGACGGGTTGCGCCGGAACTTCAGTCAGGTTCACGAGCGATTCGGTCCCGGCGGCATCGGTCGAGAAGCCCAGCAACAAGCCCGCACCGGTTAGGCCAAACGTTTTCAGAAACAGACGACGATCAACGGCAGGAGATGGCATAATGATAGTTAATTACACTAATAGATAATTAGTCCGAAAGGTACAAAAAACTTGCTAATGCTGACCACCCCCTGCCCCCTCCTAAAACAGGAGGGGGCAGGGGGTGGTGAATCTTTTCGTAATTTTGACGTTTGCACAAAGAGACACTTCTGCATACAAATGGTTGAACGCCCCCTTACACATTGGTTGCCGCTGACGAAAGCGGAAGTCGAAAAACGCGGCTGGGACGAGGTCGACGTGGTTCTGGTTTCAGGCGACGCCTACGTGGACCACCCGGCGTTTGGTACGGCGGTTATTGGCCGAATCATGGAGAGCGAGGGCCTTCGGGTGGCCATTATTGCCCAACCGAACTGGAAAGACGACCTCCGCGATTTTAAGAAATTCGGTCGGCCCCGGTTGTTTTTTGGGGTAACGGCGGGCTGTATGGATTCGATGGTGAACCACTACACGGCCAACAAACGCCTGCGTTCCAACGATTCCTATACGCCCGGTGGCGAGGCCGGTTTCCGCCCCGATTATGCCACGATTGTCTATTCCCGAATCCTGAAACAACTCTACCCCGACGTGCCCGTGCTGCTTGGTGGCATTGAAGCCTCATTGCGCCGGGTGACGCATTACGACTATTGGAAAGACGAGTTAATGCCGTCGATCCTGGTCGATTCGGGGGCCGACATGCTCGTGTATGGCATGGGTGAGCAACCCCTGCGCGAGATTCTGAAACTAGCGCAAAAGGGCGTTCCGTTCGCGTCGATGCGCAACGTTAATCAAGTAGCGTTTATGCACGATGGCCCCACCGAACTCCGCGACTATAACAATTGGAACACCGTCGGACTGGCAAGCCACGAAAAATGCCTGACCGATAAAATTGCCTACGCGGCCAACTTCAAAATCGTGGAGGTTGAGTCGAATAAGTGGCAGGCTAACCGGATTACGCAACGCGTGGGCGATCAGGTGTTGGTGATTAACCCGCCGTTTAAAACGATGGAAGAAGCCGAGATCGACAAGTCGTTCGATTTGCCCTACACGCGCCTGCCCCACCCCAAATACAAGAAGCGCGGGCCGATTCCGGCCTACGACATGATTAAGTTCTCGGTAAACATGCACCGGGGCTGTTTCGGCGGCTGTAGTTTCTGTACCATCTCGGCGCATCAGGGCAAGTTCATCGCGTCGCGGTCGGAGGAGTCGGTGATGCGCGAGGTCGAAGAGATCACGAAGCACCCGGAGTTCAAAGGGTACATTTCGGATTTGGGCGGGCCGTCGGCCAACATGTACAAGATGAAGGGTAAGGACGAGGCCATTTGTGCCCGTTGCCAGAGTCCAAGCTGCATTCACCCGGTTATCTGCTCCAACCTCGACACCTCGCACAAGCCCCTGACGGAGCTGTACCGCAAAGTCGACGCACTCCCCGCCATCAAGAAAGCCTTTGTGGGGTCGGGGGTGCGGTATGACTTGCTGGTGGACGATTTCAACAAGAATAACGAAGACGGCAACCACGACGAGTACATGGAACAACTCGTGACGCGCCACGTGTCGGGACGCCTGAAAGTGGCCCCCGAACACACCGCCGACGATACCTTGCGGGTGATGCGGAAGCCCTCGTTCAAGTATTTTAAGCTGTTCAAAAAGAAATACGACAAGATTCAGGACAAGCACAACCTGAGCCAACCGCTGATTCCGTACTTTATTTCGTCGCACCCCGGTTGTGAAGAAGCCGACATGGCCAACCTCGCGGCTGAGACTAAAGACATGGGGTTCCAGTTGGAGCAGGTGCAGGATTTTACGCCCACACCCATGACCGTGGCCGAGGTGATCTACTACACGGGTGTTCACCCCTACACGTTGAAGCCCGTGAAAACGGCCAAAACCCGCGACGAGAAACTAGCCCAAAACCGCTACTTTTTCTGGTACAAACCCGAACACAAAGACTGGATTCGCAATCGCCTGAGCCAACTCAAACGGCCCGACCTCGCCGAAAAGCTGCTGGGAACTACCAAAAAAGAAACCTGGGAGAAAGGCAAGCAGGCCTTTGCCAAGAACGGCTGGGGTCGTAAGAAGCGGTAAAGGGGATACCCTAGGACAGTAGCCGACCGCTCCATTCGTACTTTTGCCTTTACAACCTCAGGCATGGCTTCTGTATGAAATTGACCTACGACACTCGGTATCCCGCCATCGACGATCTCCGCAACGGGGCGCGTCGGCGCATTCCCCGCTTCGCGTTCGAGTACCTCGACGGAGGTTGCAACGAGGATGTGAATCTTCATAAAAACACCGCCGAACTGCGGGAGGTCGAGCTGAAGCCGTACTACCTCAACGCCTACCAGACGCCCTCGCTCAAAACCGAGTTGTTCGGACACGTGTACGATGCCCCCTTTGGCATTTCGCCCATTGGTTTACAGGGGCTTGTGTGGCCTAAAGCTCCCGAAATTCTGGCGAAAGCAGCTTTCAACAATAATATTCCCTTCACGCTCAGCACCGTCAGCACGGCGAGCATTGAGAAGATCGGGGCCATCACCGAAGGCAAATTCTGGTTCCAACTCTATCACCCCACCGACAACGCCCTCCGCGATGACCTGCTCGACCGGGCCGAAGCCGCCGGTTGCGAAGTGCTCGTGATCCTGTGCGACGTGCCGAGTTTCGGCTTCCGCCCGCGCGACATACGCAACGGCCTCGCCATGCCCCCGCGTATGACCCTGGCCAACATGTTGCAAATTTTGGGCAAACCGAATTGGGCGTTGCGTACGCTGTTCAACGGTCAGCCGGAGTTTGCCAACATGAAGAAGTACATGCCCAAAGGGTTGGATATGAAGCAACTGGGTCTGTACATGAACCAAACGTTCTCAGGGCGATTGAACGAGGAGAAAATTGCCCCCATCCGCGACCGCTGGAAAGGTAAGCTCGTGTTGAAAGGCGTTGCCACCGAGGAAGATACCGAACAGGCCATCCGGCTTGGTCTTGACGGGATCATTGTCTCCAATCACGGCGGGCGACAACTCGACCCCGGTCAATCGGCCATCAAGTCGCTGGAACCGATTGTGGAAGCCTACAAGGGGCAGATAAAAATCATGATGGATAGCGGCATCCGGTCCGGCCCCGACATTGCCCGTACGCTGGCTACCGGTGCGGAGTTTGCATTCCTGGGCCGCACGTTCATGTACAGCGTAGCCGCGCTCGGCGATGCTGGTGGCGAACACGCCATCGGGATGCTCAAAACACAGGTGCGGCAGGTAATGGAGCAAGTTTGCTGCCCAAGTGTGGAGGATTTTCCGCAGTTCCTGGTTCAGCAGGGGGTAAAAGTGAGTTGAAAAGGTTTAGACACAGAGGACCACGAAGGTTTTTGTCATCCCGGCGCAGGAGGGATCTAGATTGCCTGACTCCAAGTTGAGCGTTCACAAGGTAGATTCCTCGTGCCTCGGAATGACAAAAAACTCCGTGCATCTCTGTGGTCCTCTGTGTCTAAAAAATCAGATCTTCAGTTTTTGCACGTTGCCGTAGCTGATCGCGATAGCTTCCAAAGGCGGGCGTTTGCACACGTCCTGCTCCACAAAGCTATGTACGAGTCCTGCTTTCTTCTTGGATTTCAATAGAGTAGCGAAATCGATGCTACCCGTGCCGACTTCGGCGAATTCGCGCTTTTCGCTCTTTTCCATGTCTTTCAGGTGCCATAGCGGGAACCGACCCGGACTCTGGTTGAACAACGCAACGGGGTCTTTGCCCGCAAACACGGTCCAGTACAGGTCCAACTCCATCTTCACCAGATTCGCGTCGGTGTTCTTCAATAGAATGTCGTAGGGAATTTGACCCTCCAACTCCTTAAACTCAAAATCGTGGTTGTGGTACGCAAACTGAATGCCCCGCGCCTTGCAAGCCTCCGCCGATTTGTTGAAAATGTCCGCGTAGCGTTTGTAGTCATCCAGCACTTTACGCTCATCGGGGAATAGGTATGCACACACCATGTATTGCTGACCAAGCTCGGCGGCATCATCCACGGCGCGGCTCCAGTCGTTCATCAGGGTGCCCTTCATGGCAGGCATCTGCTTGCCCAACAAATAGTGGCCGCTGGGGGTGGTGAGACCGTTTTGCTTCAACAAAGCCGCATAGTCTTTGGGCGATTTACCAAAGAACTTACCATCCGAGTAGCCGAAGTTCTCCACCTTTTTGTAGCCGATCTGCGCCACCTTCGCGATGGTTCCGTCGGGGTCTTTGGCCATCAGGTCGCGGACGGTGTAGAGTTGGAGGCCAGCCGCTTTGGGCTTAGCGGCCAATGCGTCGAGGCTCGACAGAAATGGGGTGGCTAGTGCGAGGGCACCAGCTTTCAATGCGCTACGGCGGGTTATTGGGGTCATTGGACTGAATTTTTGTTGTTGCAAAGTTAGAGAGTTTAAAAATTGCAAAGTTGTAAAGTTGTAGGGTTGAAGAGTTGTAAAGTTGGCTGGCGCGAGAACAATATTTACGCGCCAGCCAACTTTACAACTCTTCAACCCTACAACCGCGACGGCGGACCGTTTACAACTTCTGAACTTATTGCCTTGGTCGACCTCCACCGCCACCAGCCGGGGCAGCGGGCGCGGCCTGTTGGCTGTCGTTGCCACCACCGCCGTCGCCTTTCACGTCGTCGTTGCTGACCGACTTTTTGCGTCGGCGGGCCGGTTGCTCAAAAGTCATTTTGCCCATTTTGTAAGAGAACGTTAACCGCACGCCCCGGTTGAACATTTCGTTCGTGCTGTTCTGTGCGAACGTGGGCGTATTGATCCTCGTCCGAACCTTCATTGAATTTTGCAGGAAGTTCTCGGCGGCAAGACCCAGGCTGGCTTTTTTGTTCTTAAACTCCTTCCTCAAACCCAGGCTGTACATATAAAAACCGCCCGTGTTGCCCTGAAGCGTGACCTGATTGCCGCGCATTCCGCCAAAACCCTGAAAACCCCAGCCGTTTTTGAGTTGTAAACTCGTGAACATCCGGCCCATTACCACCATACCCGAATTGCTTTGCCGCAAGGTAGGATCGACGGTTGCGGAGCGATTGTTGGTCAGGTACACATAAAACGCGTCGACGCCACCACCAATCTGCCATTTCTGAAACAACGTTACGTTACCAAACAGGTTGATACCGGCTGCCTGCTCCTGCCCGATGTTGTCGTAGGTAGTGGTAATCACACCCCGGTCGTCGGCAGTACGAATACTTTGGATGGAGTTGTTCGTTTGGCGGCCAAATACCGTCATGTTGATATAGAACGTCTTTATGTACGTGCTGAAACTAGCCTCTAAGTTGTCGCTCAGCTCGGGCGAGAGGTACGGGTTTCCTTTTGTAATATTCTGCGGATTGGCCGCATTTGTATTCGGATTAAGGAATTGAATACCAGGCCTTTGAAGGCGTCGATTGTAGCCCAGCTTAATTGTTTTGCCTCCTTTCAGGTTCTTCGACAGATTGACGCTCGGTACAAAATTACCGTAGTCAGGAATGTTGATAATCGTACCGGTTTGCTCAGCCCCGAACCGGGCATCGATCATGGTGTACTCATACCGACCACCCATTTTCAGGGTGTATTTACTCTTCGATTGATACGTGTACGACAGGTAGCTGCCCATCACGTTCTGGTCGTAGTCGAGACTGTTGTTGGGTTGCATTGTGCTGGGCACGTAGCTACCATTAACGAGGTTTGCGTAGCTGAAATCGCTCAATACCTGCCGGAAAATACCTTTCCCGCCCATCTCAATCTGCTGATTTTTACCAATCGGCGAGGTGTAATCCAACTGAACGGTGCTTTCCTGATTATAGCTGTCGTTGTCGTTGCGGTTGCCGCCAATGATGTTGGCGCGGGTTTCGTTGAATAAATCAGAAATGAAGTTGTTCGTCCGGTTGTTGCGGCTGAACTGGGTCAAGACACTGAACTCTTGCTGGGGTTTGTTGAGCGTACGGGTGTAGTCGACGTTTACATCGACCGTGCCCGACAGATCCTTACTATCGACGTGCCGGAATGAGGTAATGGGTGTCGGGAAGCTACCTCCCGACGTTTTGGTGAAAAGATTCTGCGTATTTAGCTGATTACGAACGCCATAGCGAACGCCCGCCGTGATAACGTTCTTCGAGTCGATGTCATAATCCCATCCTAAATTATAAAAGGCACGCACGCCACTCTCTCTGGTGCTGGCATCCTGCGTAGTCAACACCGAGCCGCGTGTTTGTTCGTTGGCAAACTTTCCGTTGACGTTGTAGGTTGCCCGGCCATGCCCCGACAGCGAGAAGCCCATTTTTCCGGTGCGGTAATTACCGTTCAGGCCCAGCATGGCTCCCCGGTTGCCGAGGCCCCCGTCGACGTTCAGGGTTGCCCCACGCAGGGTGTTTTTCTTGGTCACGATGTTGATTATCCCCGCCGACCCTTCTGCATCGTACTTGGCTGAAGGAGAAGTTATTACCTCAACGGTTTTAATCATATCGGCAGGAATTTGCTTGAGGGCGTCGGCCACGCTTGCGGCTACAATGGTGGAGGGTTTGTTGTTGATCAATACCCGCACATTGCCGCTGCCCCGGAGTTGCACGTTTCCGTCGAGGTCAACGGAGAGCATGGGCACCCGGCGCATCACGTCGGCGGCATCCCCCCCCTTGCTGGTCACGTCTCTATCGGCGTTATAAACAAGCCGGTCCACTTTCTCTTCCACAATGGACCGCTGCCCCGTCACGTCGACCTGGTTAAGCATGCGTACATCGGGCGCAAGCTTGATAAGACCCACCTGGATGTCGGACCCTTTTTCGATTTTGATGTTGCGGACGTATTTTTCTCCGTAACCCAAAAACGTAGCCTGTACGCTGTATTCGCCCGGGCCAATTTTACTGATTGTAAACCGGCCCTTGTCATCGGCGGTTGTTCCGTCGATGGGCTTACCTGTTTTTTGGTTAATCAAGGCTACGGTGGCGTATTCAACGGGCTTGTTGCTGGTTGAATCGAGCAGGAGGCCGCTGATTTTGCCGTTGCCTTTGGGCTGAGCGGGCTGGTCGGCCTCCATTGGGTTGGGGGTGTTGGTCCGCGACCGGCGATCATCGTTGTCGCCCCTGCCTGAAGAACCACCATACCGACCACCACCGCCCCCAAAACCTCCGCCCCCCGGCATTTGAGCCAACGTAACGCCCGACAACAGTAATAAGGTGGATAGGAGAAGTAATTTCGTTTTCATAGAATTGTCTGTGTGTAATGAGTGATACAAAGCAAAAACAGGTGGGCTTCTTAAAAAAATGCAATAGATAGCTCCCCCCCGAACATCGCCTGAACGACGGTTTTCACCGATGAACGGCAAGCATAAAGTAACGGACATACGGCACGCTGCGTTGAATGGACTAGACGACAAATAATGGCGGTTCGTCGGTGTTAAGTTGGCTCTGATCTATCCTTTGTGGTAGTTTGCTTTTTTTCGTAGTAGCTTGGAACTCTGTTATCTACGGCTTGGGTTGCCGTTTGTCTCTTGTTTGTTATGTCTGCCAAAGTCATTCGCCGATATGTCCCCCTGCTGATCCACATATTGGGTTGGGGTCTGATGCTGTTCACGTTCATGGTGTATCAGCCGCTTAGCTCCGGGGTTACCCTGCCCGATGAGTTCTGGGGCAAGCAGGGCCTGCTGTGTCTGTTGCTAATTGGGGCTTTCTACTTAAATTCCGAGGTGTTGACCCCCCGGTTGTTGTTTCGCGACCGAACGTACCTGTATATGGGCGGTCTCGTGGCCGTTGTTGCAGGTATTATGCTCACTGTTTGGGCGTATGAATCGTACTTTCAACTGCACATCTTAATGCATCAGGCCTTTAGACCTAACGGTGGTGGGCGACCTCCGCAGCCGGGCAGGTGGATTCAGCCCACATTGCTTATGACATTCTTTATTTTAGGCATCAGCACCAGTATTACCGCCGTGCGTACCTGGCAGCGCGATGCCCAACTTCGGCAGGATTTGGAGCAGGCTAAAGTCAGTTCGGAGTTGCTGTTTCTGAAAGCGCAGATCAACCCGCATTTCTTTTTCAACACGCTCAACAACATTTATGCCCTCACGCTCATCGACGTAGCCAAAGCCCGCGAGGCCCTGCACCGGCTGTCGCGGATGATGCGCTATGTGCTGTACGAAAACCCCAACGGGACCGGCCAACTGAGTCAGGAAATCGCCTTCGTGCAGGATTATATCGAACTGATGCAACTTCGCCTGACCGACAAGGTGTCTCTTACGTTCACCAAACCCGAGCCCCTCCGCGACTTGCCCATTGCGACCATGTTGCTCTTGCCTTTTGTGGAGAATGCGTTTAAACATGGGGTGTCGGCCCTGCATCCGAGCCGGATCGAGATCGACATCCGGCAACCCAACGGCCACCTGCACATGCGGGTTCGTAACACGGTGTTCCCCGACAAGTCGCCCTCGCTCGAAACCAGTAGCGGTATCGGCCTTACCAACACCCGACGCCGGCTCGATTTGCTTTACCCCGATCAGTACGTACTCGACACGACGCTTGACGAAACAACCCGCGAATACGTTGTCGACTTACGCCTGAATCTTGCGTAATTCGCGAGAAGAAACTGCCTCCTGCTACTGCCAACTGTCTACTGTTTACTGCCTACTATCCTCTGCCATGACCCTCACCTGTATCGCCGTCGACGATGAACCTCTGGCCCTGGGGCTAGTCTGTGCGTTTATTGAGCAAACACCTTTTTTGCAGTTGGTCGGTCGGTACAGCAACGCCATTGAAGCCCTGCGGGGATTGCACGAGCAGCCCGTCGATGTGTTGTTTCTGGATATCCAAATGCCCGACCTGACCGGCCTCGAACTGGCCCGCGTGCTCGACTCGGGCAATAACGCACGCACGGCCCCCCGTGTTATTTTCACGACGGCTTACAACCAATACGCCCTCGAAGGTTACCGCGTCGATGCGCTCGATTATCTTCTGAAACCGTTTAATTACGAGGAGTTTCTGCGGGCCGCCTTGAAAGCCCAATCGTACTACCAACTCATTCGTCGCCCTGCCGACTTGTTACCGGGTGGGGTTGTTGCATCGGACAGTCCCGTTTCTGCGCCCCTCCGCCCCGACGGAGCAGTTCCTGAGCGGGAGTATCTGTTCTTAAAAGTTGAGTATCAGCTCGTGCGCGTTGCCTACGACGATATCTTGTACATTGAGGGGCTGAAAGATTACATCAAAGTCCACCTACGCAGCGCACCCACGCGGCCCCTGCTATCGCTCACTAGTCTGAAAGCGTTGGAAGAAAAACTCCCCCATCAGCGGTTTATGCGCGTGCACCGCTCGTTTATCGTGGCCCTCGATCAGATTTCGGCAGTGACCCGAAACAGCATTCAGATTGGCACGATTCAGATTCCGGTGAGCGATCAGTACAAAGAACCATTCAGCCAGTTTCTGGCAAAGTGGACGTAACTACATGAACCGATAAACATGAACGGAATTTTAAAAGACCGAAGCTTTCAGCTATCGATTCTTCTGACACTGATCTTTCTTGGGACGGGGATTACATTTTTGTTCCTTGGCCTTGTGCAGTACAGTTGGGTTCTTTTTATTCTTTTACCCGTGGTTTTGGGGGTTGCAATTGGTGCAATGCCAAACAAAAAATACATTCTTTGGGGCGCTGTGATAACAACTGCTATTGTTCTCATCTGTTTGGTGATTCCGGGGCTTTCGGGACTACTATGCATAGTGATGACGCTACCAATAGTAGTTCCGCTGATCTTTTTAGGGTATGTAATTACTCATTTGATCAGGCGATACCGACAAATTGACGACACAAATAAACTGCCCGTATTGCTTCTTCCTCTAATCCCATTTCTTGTAGCCGCCCCAACAGAACATTTTCTAAAGAAAGAGAACGAAGTCATAGTCGAAGTGAAAACAGAACAAGTTTTTAACTACTCCCCCGAACAGGTCTATGACGCTATAAAGTCGGTTGACACATTGAACGCGAAAAAACCCTACCTGATGTATTTTGATTTACCTATTCCGACAAAATGTGTCCTGGAAAAAGAGGAAGTTGGTGGACTTCGAACCTGTTATTTTCGGGCAGGCAAATCGAGCACCAATGATTTTGGAAGCGGAACAATTGTTGAGAAAATTACAAAGCTCGAACGGGGAAAAGTGCTAAAAATGGATGTTATCGATTACAACCTCGTCGGACGGAATTGGTTGGGCTTCAAAGAGGCCATTTATTACTTCGACAAAGTAGGCCATAACCACTGCAAAATGACACGAGTTACGACATACACGTCCGTTTTGACCCCAAGATTTTATTGGGAGCCATTAGAAAAACTTGGTATCGAACAAGAACACGAATACGTTTTCAACAACCTCATAAAAGACCTCCAAACGAAACACGGCAGGTGATCCTCGAAACCATTCGGGCGTCACGGAGTGGCGTGTTATAGTTACTCAAGGTGCGTTTGAAAGTAGATGCCGACGGGTATCTATTTTTTTTGCCCAACAACTTGTATAGACAAGTTAAAACCCCTACGTTTGTCCCATCATTCGCAAACGGGTTGAAACGATACCAGCAGATAGCGCATACCTTGCGGCAGCAGATTATAGGCGGACAACACGCTACGGGCACTTTACTGCCCTCTGAGAATGAGCTATGTACGCAGTTCGATACCACGCGCATGACCGTTCGGCAGGCTCTGGGCGAGTTGGTTCGAGAGGGGTTTATTGACCGGCAACAGGGCCGGGGTAGCGTGGTAAAGGCCGACCGGCAGTCGTTGGGTTTGCTCTCGTTTCGGGGGTTTTCGGAGGTGGTGGGCGGCAGCAATCACAGTGCCCACAACGAGTTTCTGGAACGGCCCACGCATACCGACTGGCCCGATCCGTTTTTCCGGTCGCCCTCACCAAACGAACTGGCCGGAGGGTGCGTGTTTCTGAAGCGGTTACGTTTCGCCAACGACACGCCCGTGATGATCGAACAAACGTATTTGCCCTCGCCCGGCCTCACCGACCTGCTCACCGAAGGCCTCATTGAGGGGTCATTGTTTCGCACGCTGAGCATCCGGCACCGGATCGACATCCTCGACATGGAGCAGAGCCTTCGCGCTGTGATGGCCTCACCCGAACAGGAGGCCGTTTTTCGGTGTGCATCGTCAACGCCCCTGCTCTACATCGAACGCCGTTACCAAACCAACCGACCCGATTTTTACGTGTACAGTCAGCTCTATTGCCACACAGAGAAGTACGCAGTTAGCAATTTCTAAATAATGCGTAATGATGACCGGGTCGCCGGTGCGATGCGTAATGCGTAGTTCAACAAGTTACGCATCGCACCGGCGACCCGGTCATCATTACGCATTCAAAAAAGAACATGGAAAACCAAACCCTGATTCGCGAGATCGCCAAGATGATCGATCACTCGCTGTTACACCCTACGATGACCGACGCCGAACTGCGCGACGGTTGTGCGGTTGCCCTAAAATACGATGTTGCCTCAGTGTGCATCAAACCCTACGCCGTTCCGATGGCCGTTGAACTGCTCGCGGGCAGCGATGTTCTGGTGGGGACCGTGATTGGCTTCCCGGCGGGCAATAGCACGACCACTATCAAGGTGGCCGAGACCATTCAGGCCTGTAAAGATGGGGCCGTAGAAATCGACATGGTCATTAACATTGGCAAAGCCCTGGGCGAAGACTGGGACTATGTGAAAGCCGAAATCGCGGCCATTCATGAGGCTTGCCGGGCGCACAACGCCATTCTGAAAGTAATCTTCGAAAACGACTACATGCCTAACAACAGCTTCATTGTCAAGCTTTGTCAGATTTGTACCGAAGTAGGGGCCGAGTTCGTGAAAACCTCAACCGGCTATGGTTTTGTGAAGGGCAGCGACGGTAAATACAGTTACGAAGGGGCTACCATTCCGCAACTCCAGGTGATGATCGACAGCGTGGGGACAGGGCCGTCCGGGGTTCCGGTTCAGGTGAAAGCCGCCGGGGGCGTTCGGACGCTCGACGGCCTGTTGCAAGTGAAAGAAATGGGCGTTACGCGCCTGGGCGCAAGTGCTACCGCCGTCATCATGGAAGATGCCTACCGCCGGTTTGGCCGCGTCGATGCCGGTGCGTCGATGGAGGGGATTGTTGAGGGGAAAGGATACTGATTTGTTTCAAGTTTCAACGGTCTTTGGCCGTTTCAATGCTTCGCTGTTTCAGGTTTCATTGGCCGTTGGCCGTTTCAAGTTTCAATAGCTGGTCAAAGAACCTGAAACGCCGAAGGCAATGAAACAGCGTAGCTAATAAAACCTGAAACGCCGAAGGCCATGAAACAGCATAGCTAATGAAACCTGAAACAGCGTAGCCATGAAACAGCATAGCTAATGAAACCTGAAACCCTCCTCCAGACCCTTTCTGAAAAGCTCGCCAACTACGCCCCCAAGTCCAAACTTCAGGCTTTGGTGGGCTTCGATGGCTACGTCGATAAAATTCAAAAGGTGGTACAGGCCAAGCAGGCAACCGGCAACGACTACTTCGACAGCATCGGCGGGTTGGCGGGGCTAATTGGCACATTGGCGGGCAAAAGCGGTCAAATTGAACTTGTTACGCATGAGACCAAGATTGGCGGCAACGCGCCCATTCTGGCCAATGCCGTAGCCGCATTGGGTGTGCCCAATTGGTGCTACGGCACCTTATCCGACCCAGTGTTTGAAGGTATGCACCCCACTTGTGAGCGAGTATCGCTCGGCCCACCCGCCGAAACTAACGCACTCGAATTTGGCGATGGTAAAGTGATTTTGTCGGAGGTGTCGGTGTTTGAGCGGTTGCGGTGGTCGGCGGTGGTCGAGCAAGTCGGGCTGGATACCCTGCGGCAGCAGTTCGAGAGCAGTCAGTTAGTGGCCTTCGTCGATTGGGCCAACCTGCCCCACGGCAATGAGTTATGGCGTAGTTTCCTGACCGAGGTAGTCGCTCCGGGAGGTCCTAAATCTGGCTCGGCATCGCGTCTGTTCTTCTTCGACCTCTGCGACCCCACCAAACGGTCGCCCCACGACATTAACGAAGCACTCTCCGTTGTAGCGGGTTATGCCCCCTTCGGTTCGGTCATTTTGGGTATGAACGAAAACGAAGCCCGGCGCATTTACCTGGCTATTCAGGGACACAGCCCCGCCGACACTGTCCTGCTTTCAGAAACACCTGATCTACTGCGCATTGCCTTGTTTATTCGCGAACAAACAGGCATCCCAACCGTGATGATTCACCCCACAGACCGGTGCCTGGTGGCGTCGGAATCGGGGGTGCAGGAGTGGCCGGGGCGGCTTGTGCCCCAACCCAAAGTGCTCACGGGCGGGGGCGACAACCTCAACGCGGGTTTCTGTTGGGCGTTGCTCAACGGCTTCGATACCGACGAGGCCATGATGCTCGGCATGGCAACCTCCGGCGCGTATATTCAAAATGGATGTAGCCCCACGGTGCAGGAGTTGCAGGAGTATTTGGCTTTGTGGCGGGGGGGGTTAGTGAGTTGACACACAATCATCTAACCCCAAACTTAAACACCGTCGTCGATTTGAACACCTCGCCGGGGCGCAGGGTCGTGGTGGGAAAATCGGGTTGGTTGGGCGAGTTGGGAAAGTGTTGGGTTTCGAGACAGAGGCCAAACCGGCGGGTGTACGCTACGTCCTCTTTACCCTTTAGTTTGCCGTTAAGGTGGTTGCCGGTGTAGAGTTGCACGGCAGGTTCGGTCGTGAACAGTTCGAGGGTTCGCCCGCTCAGGGGGTCATATACAACGGCTCCCTTTTTCAGTTCTCCTGTTGGGTTGTCGAACACCCAACAATGGTCATACCCAAAACCGTTACGGATCTGTAGATCAGTGGTGTCGTTGATGCGGGCACCAATGGCCGTGGGTTGCCGGAAATCAAACACGGTGCCCGCGACGGGTCGCCGTTCGCCGGTGGGAATTTGGCTTCTATCGGTCGGCAAATAGCTGTCGGCCAGTAGAGTTAGCTGGTGATCGAGCACATCACGTTTCATACCGCTCAGGTTGAAATAAGCGTGATTCGTCAGGTTCAGCACCGTTGGTTTGTCGGTGGTGGCGCGGTAGTCGATGCGCAGCGCATTGTCGGCTTGCAGAGTGTAGGTTACGGTCACGTTCAGCGTGCCGGGGTAGCCCTCTTCGCCATCGGGCGAGGTATATTGCAGTTGAATGGCAGGCTCTTTACCGGATACAACACTGGCAGTCCAAAGTTTTTTATCGAACCCTATCCGCCCGCCGTGCAGGTGGTTGGCCCCGTTGTTGACAGCCAATGTATAGGTCTGTCCGTCGAGGGTGAACCGCCCTCCGGCAATGCGGTTGCCAAATCGCCCAATAATAGGACCAAAGGCGGGCGTTCCGGCCAGGTAATCGGCGAAGGTAGGCACACCCAGCGTGACGGGGTCGAGGTGGCCGGTGCGGTCGGGGGTTTGGAGCGATACCAGGTAGCCGCCATAGTTGGTGATTTGCGCCACCATGCCCGATTTGTTGCGGAGCATGTACAGATGCACGGGTCGCCCGTCGGGCATTTGCCCAAACATTGTTTGCTCCAAAGCAGGTTTGTCGGGCTGGGCAGTTACCATTAGTGTGGTGAGTAAGGTGGTAAGGAGAAACAGTGTCAGGCCTGAATAACGCATACGTTGGGCGGTTCAATAGGTTTTTAAACCATAAAGCGTTGTTGGACGCTAATCCACTTATATTTCGTGAAAAACACTCCGGCAATTCATGGCTGCCTCTGTCCACCCAACCAATAATCTATCCATCCATTCTTCCTCCTCAACGAGCACAGAGGAAGCCCTTCTCAAAAGTGAGGCTCGTTTCAAAGCCGCTATCGAAGCCGTACAGGGCATTTTGTGGACCAACAATGCTACCGGAGAAATGGAGGGAGAGCAACCCGGCTGGTCCTCGTTAACCGGGCAAACGCCTTCAGACTATCAGGGCTTCGGCTGGACCAGTGCCATACACCCCGACGATGCTCAACCCACCGTCGACGCCTGGAACGAAGCCGTCCGCAATCGCCAAACGTTTGTATTTGAGCACCGCGTCCGACTCAAACAGGGCCATTACGAGTTGTTTTCGGTTCGGGCAGTGCCGGTTTTGGCCAACGATGGCGACATCAGTGAGTGGGTGGGTGTGCATACAAACATCAACGCGCAGGTGCAGGCGAAGCAACGCGCTGAACAGAGTCAACAACAGTTATTGACCCTGTTTGAACAGTCGCCGGTGGCCATAGCCATTGTAGAGGGCGACGACCTGACGTTCCGGATGGTTAATTCGTTCTACCGGGAGTTAGTAGATCGTTGCCCGGACGAACTGATCGACAAACCCCTCTTCGATGCTATACCGGAGGCACAAGGGCAGGGATTCGACACAATCCTGCGCGAGGTAATGCGAACCGGAACGCCCTCCTTTGCCACCGAGGCAGCGGCTCAACTTTCCCGTAATGGTGTACTCGAAACCATTTACATCGACTTTGCCTTTCAGCCCCAGCGCGATTCTGCAAGCGGGCAGGTAACGGGCGTTTTTGTCATTGCCACCGACGTTACGCAGCAAGTGCGCTCCCGAAAGCGGGTCGAAGACAGCGAAGATAGGTTCCGAAGTTTGATTGAACAGGCCCCTGTAGCGACAGGTCTGTATGTAGGACCAAACCGGATTATCGAAGTGGCTAACGATAGTATACTGGGCTATTGGGGAAAAGATAAAGGGGTTATTGGTCTGCCCTTGATTGAAGCCCTGCCTGAACTGGAGGGCCAACCCTTCATGGATTTACTGGAGCAGGTTTATACATCGGGGGAGCCTTACCACGAGAAATCGGCCCGCGCCGATCTGGTGGTGGATGGGAACCTGCAAACCTTTTTTTTCGACTATACCTACAAGCCCATCCGCAACGCACAAGGCGAAATTTACGCCGTGTTGAACATGGCTGTCGACGTGACCGAGGAGGTGCATTCCCGACGCAGGCTTGAGGAGGCTCAGGCCACGCTTCGGGGGGCGGTTGAACTGGCCGGGCTGGCCACGTGGCGGTTGGATATTGAGCAAGGGACAATTCGGTACTCCGACCGATTTATGAACTGGCTGGGCTTTTCCGAAAACACCAAAGTCCTCGACGATGCCTACAACCCGCTGCCCGATAGCCATCGCCAGTCGGTAGCCGATGCCCTCGAAGCAGCCTGGCAGGCGGGTAGCAATGGCTTTTATGAAAACGAGCACCCCATTATCAACCGGCTCACGGGACAAATGCGAATCATTCACGCCCGAGCCGAAGTGCAGTATGATTCAGATGGGAAGCCAGTTTTTTTGAACGGAACCGCCCGCGACGTAACCCAGGAACGGCAGCAACAACAGGAACTCGAACGGCAAGTTGGCGAGCGCACGGCTCAATTGCAGGAGTTGGTGTATGACCTCGAACGGTCCAACCAAAACCTACAACAATTTGCCTATGTGGCCTCACACGATTTGCAGGAACCCCTGCGTAAGATTCAATCATTCGGCGATTTATTGAAAACCCGACACGGCGAGGAATTAGGTGAAGGCCTCGACTACCTGAACCGAATGCAAGTGGCGGCTAAGCGTATGTCGGCCCTGATCAAAGACCTCCTGACCTACTCGCGGATTTCGACCCGGCAGGAAATCTCGGCCCCGCTTTCTCTCGATGCTGTAATTCGGCACACGCTGACTGATCTCGAACTAGCCATCACAGATACCAAAGCCGTGGTCGATGTAGCCCCATTGACCACTATCCTGGGCGACTGCTCACAACTGGGGCAACTGTTTCAGAACTTGATTAGCAACGCGCTCAAGTTCCGGCGGCAGCACCCCGATGGCACGTTCGAGCCACCTCACATTCGTATTGGTGTTCATCGGGTTTTAAGCCAGGATCTTCCTCCGACGATTCGGCCTGCCCGCATCGTGCAGGCCTATCAACGCATTGATGTGTCGGACAATGGCATTGGGTTCGACCAGAAATATGCTGACCGGATTTTTCAGGTCTTCCAGCGACTTCATGGTAAAAGTGAATTTGACGGCACAGGCATTGGGTTGGCCATCTGCGAAAAAGTGGCGGCCAATCACGGTGGAGCCATCACGGCCACCAGTGAGCCTGGACAAGGAGCCACGTTTAGTTTATATTTGCCGGAGTAGAGCCGCAAAATTTTGCGGCTCACATGCGTCAGCAATAATTTTGCCGTTGCTGACGCATGTGAGACGGAAAGGATTACGTCTCTACATGTCCTCCCTTCAATTATGCTAAACCTCGGTTTCGTTTCCGCCATTCTGGCCGATTATGATCTGAACGGTGTACTGAAATTTGCTTCGGAACACCAGTTCAAATGCGTCGAAGTAATGTGTTGGCCCACCGACAACGCCGACGCCCGACGCTACGCTGGTGTGTCGCACATCGACGTCAACAACCTCGATGTGGCTCATGTGCAGGCCCTTACACAACAGTACGGTGTTTCAATTTCGGGCCTGGGCTATTACCCCAACCCCCTCGACCCGGACCCTGAGAAGGCCGAGTTCTACCGCGAACACATCAAGGCCATTATCCGGGCCGCTGCCAAACTGGGCGTTGGAGTAGTGAACACGTTCATCGGGCGCAACCCGGCCCTAAGCATGGCCGACAACCTCAAACTCTTTGCCGAGCATTGGCCCGCCATTGTGCAGGTTGCCGAGGAGTGTAACGTGAAAATCGGCATCGAAAACTGCCCCATGTGGTTCACCAACGACGAGTGGCCGGGCGGCAAAAACCTCGCCACCACGCCCGACGTTTGGGACCGGATGTTCGAGATTATCCCCTCCCCTATCCTGGGCCTCAACTACGATCCCAGTCACATGATCTGGCAAATGATGGACGAGGTTCAACCCATCTATAACTACCGCGACCGGCTCCACCACATTCACCTGAAAGACGTGAAGCTCTACCGCGACAAGTTGAATCGCGTGGGCATCATGGCTAATCCGCTCGAATACCATTCGCCCAAACTCCCCGGCCTGGGCGACGTGCGCTGGGGTGCTTTTTTCGCAGCTCTCACCGACGTACGCTATCGGGGACCAGTATGCATCGAGGTGGAAGACAAGGCCTTTGAGGGGTCACCGGAGGACGTGCAAACGGCCATTCTGACCGCCCGGAACTACCTGAAGCAATACTTGGTGTTATGATTTCCTGACGGGTAACCCTCATTCACAGAATGGTAATTTCGTATTGAGTTACTTTATGGTAAGCCCCCCGTCCGAAGGCAAACAAAAACCCTACGGACTATGGACTTCTCCAAAATTTCTTCGCTTGTTGGCACCTACCTCACTGTGTACGGTGGCAAAGTTCTGTTAGCCATTCTGACCCTCATTATCGGATTATGGGTCATCGGGCAAGTAGTCCGGCTGCTTGGTCGAATCATGAATAGTCGGCATATCGACCGCGACGTGCAGCCGTTCCTGCTGTCGATGGTAAGCGGCTTGTTGCGGGTTCTGCTGTTGTTGAGCGTGGCGGGGATGCTCGGTATCGAGACCACCTCGTTTGTGGCGATCATCGGGGCGGCTGGTTTGGCCGTTGGCCTGGCGTTGCAGGGTAGCTTGTCGAACTTCGCGGGGGGCGTTTTAATCCTGATTTTCAAGCCATTCCGGGTTGGTGACCTCATCAACGCGCAAGGCTTCACAGGCAACGTTGAGGCCATTCAGATTTTCAATACCATCCTGAATACGCTCGACAACAAGACAATTATCCTGCCCAACGGCCCCCTGTCGACCTCGCCCATCACCAATATTTCGGGCAAAGGGTCGATTCGGGTCGACATGACCTTTGCTGCGGGTAATCAAAACGACTTAGACAAAACAATGAATGCGCTCCGGCAGGTTGTGTCGGCCTGCCCGACGGCTTCCAAAAACAAAGCACACGACGTGCTGGTGAATCACGTATCAGCCGATGCGATCATGTTCGATGTGCGGGTTTGGTGCCACCCCGATCAGTACTGGGATACGTACTATTTTATGCAGGAAAATGTGGTCCGGCAATTTGGCAAGGACGGCATTAAAGGAGCCGAAAATGTGCAGTTGGTGGTGAATTCGTAAACCAACGTATTTGCACCAAAACACCGTAGCGGTTAGGTTTGTGAAGAACAAACTTAACCGCTTTTTGTATGCTTCAACCAATCTCAAAACGACTTTACCTTTAGATCACTGGCGGGTGCTCTCCAATAGCAATCAAGGCCCGGCGAAGATTCACTAACGGCCTTCGATTCAATCTTAAAGCCTCAATGGTTGCTCTGCCGCAAGCTGTTTTACCAATGAGTTTGGTGACCGAAGTATCCCAGCTAAAGTGTTCGCTCCAAACCATAACACGCGGGTTGAATAAGGTTGTCACTTCCTGTGAGACAACATCGAGCGATTCAGTTTGGTCTGATTTATACACATTGCAGCCAATACAGGCGTAAGCCAGATTGCTATCTTCGTCACCGCCTTGCTTAGCACGGGGAATGATATGCTCAATCGAGAAAGGTTCGGTTGCAAAATCAGCGGGGGATTTACAGTATTCGCAGTACCCACCGGCTCGACTCACAACAAGTTTCTTTAGCGCAGCACCAATAGACTTTCTAGGCATTTGCGGCTTTGATTCCGAGTTGCCGCATCACCTCTCTAACTGGTACGTTCCGCAGACGCGCTAATTGAGTGAGGTATTTAAGACGGTTAACGTTGAGTTGCTCTGTCTTCGTAACTAGTTGAATTAGTTCCTCCTGTTCTTCGCTGGTGAGGGGTTTCTGTTGCCGTTTTTGATTGAGTGTTCGTAATCGCTCAACCTGGACAAGGGGCAATCCTTTATTAATCTTACTCAACAGTTTAGTCTCTGCGTCAGGCGGGGCGTTTCGGCGTACCCGCAACAAAGTGACCTGAGCAATCAAAGTGTCTAAGGATCGATTATCCAAACGCTCGGCTTCTCGAATTAAGGTGCTGATTGTCGTACTCATCTTGCTTCGTTTAACCAAATTTAGCTATTTACAGGGATGAAACAAACTTAACCGCTTTTTGTATGCCCCGACTGTTACGCGTTCTTGTACTATTCTTACTGCTGCCCGCTACGCTGCTGGCCCAAACGACCAACTACTTTTTTCCGGCTCCTACCGGCCCATTCAACGCGCAGATTCCGACACCGGAGCAGTTTTTCGGCTACCCGATGGGCACCCACCACACGCGCCACGATCAGATGGTGAGCTACTTCCGCGAACTCGACCGGCTCTCCGACCGCGTCACGATGCAGACGTTCGGGCAAACGTACGAATACCGCCCACTCGTGATGCTCACCGTAACCAGCCCCGCCAACCACGGGCGACTCGAAACGATTAAGAAACTCCATCGCCAACAGGCCACCCAAACCGTGGGCGAAAAGGTGCCACTCATCGTGCAGTTGGGTTACAACGTTCATGGCAATGAACCTTCCACGATGGAAGCGGCCATCCTGACAGCCTACTACCTCACGGCCTCCGACAGCCCCGAAACCCGGCAATGGCTCGACGATATGGTAATTTTCGTGGACCCCTGCCTCAACCCCGACGGGCGCGAACGCCACACCAATTGGGCCAACATGCACAAAGCCAGCCCGTTCGTTGCGGACCCGCTCGACCGCGAACACAACGAGGTGTGGCCCGGTGGCCGCATGAACCACTATTGGTTCGACCTCAACCGCGACTGGTTCGTGGCGATTCACCCCGAAAGCCAGGCCCGCCTGAAGTTTTTCCATGAATGGCAACCCTACGTCGTGACCGATCACCACGAGATGGGCACCAACTCGACGTTCTATTTCGACCCCGGCAAGAACTCCAGCAACAACCCGATTGTGCCCAACGCACTCTACAACGGGCTGTATCCCAAATTCGCCAACCATTTTGCGGGGGCGTTCGACCAACTGCAATCGCTTTATTTCACGAAAGAGCGGTTCGATAAACTCTATCCGGGTTACGGCTCCGACTATGTCAATTTCTACGGGGGTATCGGTTTTCTGTTCGAGCAGGCGAGTTCGCGGGGGCATTTGCAAGAGACCACCACCATTCCGGTCACGTTTGCCTTCACGATTCGGAACCATGTGGTCGCGGGCCTCACGACCCTCAAAGGCTCGATAATCGAGCGCAACAACCTTATTGCCTATCGGCAGGAGTTTTACCGCACACAAGCTGCCGAGGCCAAAGCCAGCCCCGTGAAGGCCTACGTGTTTGGCGACCCCGCCGACCCTACCCGCACCCGCGAGATGGTGAATATGATGCTGCGCCACAACATCAGCGTCCACGAACTCGTAGGCGACCTGCCTACCGGGGGCCGCACCTACGCTAAGGGTACGGCCTTCGTTGTGCCCACCGACCAACCAGCCCGACTGATGGTCCGGTCGTTTTTCGAGAAGGAAATCACCTACACCGATAGCCTGTTTTACGATGCCTCGGCCTGGTCGGTGGCTCACGCGTTCAACATGCCACACGCCGAGTTGAAAGCCGTCCCCGCACTGGGCACGGCAGTTTCGGGGCCATTGACGAGCCAACCGGGGAGCATTGCGCAGAGCAACTACGCCTACGCATTACCCGCCACCGACTACAACATTCATAAAGCCGTGTTTATGCTCCAACAAGGCGGAGCCATCGTACAAACGGCCTTCACGCCCTATAAAGCTAATCTGGGCGGCAAATCGGTATCGCTTGGTTACGGCACCATGATGATTCCGGTGCAACAGCAGTACATCCGGCCCGACTCGCTGTATCGACTTGTGCAACGGGTTAGTCGGCAAACGGGCGTATCGGTGATGTCGCTGGCAACGGGCCTCAGCACAGAGGGGGTCGATGTGGGTAGCAGTGCCAACCGGACCCTCACGCCCACGCGGGCGGCTATGGTTGTTGGTCCGGGCGTGTCGCCCTACGAGGCTGGTGAGGTGTGGCACCTGCTCGATCAGCGCGTGGGCATGCCGATCAGCAAAATCGACATGGGCAACCTGAGCCGGGCCAACCTGAGCCGCTACAACACGCTCGTGATGGTATCGGGACAGTACAACCTCGATCCGCAGCTAACGGCCCGCATCAAAGCCTGGGTACAGCAGGGCAACACGCTCATCACGCTCAAAACGGCCTCAGAATGGGCGATCCGTCAGGGATTTACGAAAGAGAAACTTGCCAAAGCCGACACCACCAAAACAACCCTCCGGCTCAACTACGCCGACGCCGAGAACGTGGAAGGAGCCAAAGCCATCGGGGGGCTGATTTTGGGAGCCGACCTCGACAACACACACCCGATTGGTTTCGGCTTTTCGGAACGGTCGCTGTCGATGTATCGTAATGGCAAAACGTTCCTGCAACCAAGCCAAACACCCTATAACACAGTGGTTCAGTACACGGCCTCGCCCAAAATTGGCGGTTATATTGCCAAAGACAACCTACGCAAACTGGGCAAAAGTGCCGCCGTACTCGTAGCCCCCGAAGGGGCGGGCCGCGTGGTGCTCTTCGCCGATAACCCCAACTTCCGGGCCTTCTGGTACGGCACCAACAAGCTGTTCCTGAACGCCCTGTTTATGGGAAGCATTATCACGGTTCCGAGTGTGGAAGGAGAGTAATTGTTTCATTGCTACGCCGGTCCGCCGGTGCGGTTTCAGGTTTCATTGGCCTTTGGCCGTTTCAGGTTTCAACACGACAGCAAAACGGTAAAACCGAACGAGGCCCGGCCATGAAACTTGAAACGGCGTAGCCATTGAAACCTGAAACGCCAAAGGCATTGAAACGCGAAGCATTACTACCTTTGCCCCATGATTCAATTAGGACAAACCAACCGGCTGCAAGCTCTGCGGATGACGAGCGTAGGCATGTTTTTGGGCCACGCATCAGGCGAGGAGGTACTGTTGCCAAATAAATACGTGCCACAGGACTTTCGGGAGGGCGATTTCATCAACGTGTTCGTTTACACCGACTCCGAAGACCGGATTGTGGCCACAACGCTCCAACCCCATATGGAGCGCGATGAGTTTGGCGTGTTGACGGTGGTGTCGGTAACAAACATCGGCGCGTTTTTGGACTGGGGCCTCGAAAAAGACCTGCTCGTACCCCACCGCGAACAGGCCGAACCGATGGAAGTGGGCCGCCCCTACCCGGTGTACCTGTATTACGACAAAACCACCGACCGGCTTGTTGGCTCCAGCCGCATCAACAAGTTTTTGGAGGAAGGCACGATGCCCGAACTCGACAAAGGCGACGAAGTGAGCCTGTTGGTCTACGAACGCACCGACCTCGGCCACAACGCCGTCGTGAACAACCGCTACCGGGGGTTGCTCTACGCCAGCGAGACCTTCCGGGTGTTGCGCCCCGGCGATCAGCTAGTTGGGTATATCAAACACATCCGCGACGATTTTCGCATCGACCTGAGCCTGCAAAAACCCGGCTACGAGAAAGTGGAACCCAACGCCCAGCATATTCTTGATAAACTCTACAGTGCAGGAGGTTTCCTGCCGCTCTCCGACAAGAGTGATCCCCAGCTTATTTACAGAACGCTGGAAATGAGCAAGAAAACCTTCAAGCAAGCCATCGGCACGCTGTATCGCGAACGGAAAATTCTGATTGAAGAGAAGGGAATTCGGTTAGTGTAACGCGGTTTTCCAAAACCGCGTGTGGATAGTCTCCTCAGCGCGGTTTCGGAAAACCGCGTTACTTAAACACCTCCTCGACCGGGTCGCCAATACACGCGCTGGGTTCCAGGATGCCTAGCAAGGCGCAAATCGTGGGGGCAATGTCGGCGATGCTCGTACGGCGGAGCGTTTGGCCGGGTTTGATACCCCAACCGTAGAGCAAAAACGGCACGTGGGTGTCGTAGGCGTAGGTGCTGCCGTGGGTGGTGCCACGTGTACGGCCCTCAAACCAGCCCGCCTGTAGCAACACGTAGAAGTCGCCGGAACGATTCGGATGAACGATGTTCTCGAACAGGGGCGTCAGGTTTGCGGGCAGGGCTTCGTCGCCAAGCCGATGCAGGTTTATGACGTTGATAACGCCCCGCTGCTTCAACAAAGCTCTCTTGATCACCCCATAGGCATCGTCGACCGTCACTTTTTTCTCGGCCAGAAAGTCGAGGTTCAGGTAGACTTGCTGATTAAAATACGATAGCGTCCAGTTGCCCGGCCCGTAGGCGTCGACCATTGCTTTTTTTACGGCATCGTTCACTTCGCCGTACGTTTTTACCTCGGCAGGGATGCGGTAGGTTTTAGCGAAGCCCGGAATATCGGCCACACCGTGATCGGCAGACAGAAACGCCAGCCAGGCCCCCTTGCCTACCGTTGCGTCGAGTTGGGCAAATAGGTCGGCGAGCTGGCGATCCAGACGCAGGTAATTGTCTTCAATTTCGACTGAGTGCGTCCCGAAGGCATGCCCAATGTAGTCGGGCGAGGAGAAACTCACGCAGAGCATGTCGGTAATGTTGTCCTGACCAAGTTGCTCGCCTTTTAGCGCGGCAAGGGCGAACTCTTTCGTTATTTCATCGCCAAAGGGGCTAGTTCGCAGTGCCTCAAACTTGCTCCCTCCGGCCACCGTCACGAACTCATGCGGGTGAACGGCCTTCGTTTCGCCGGGGAGTGTAGCTTCATAGGGCTGATCGTCGGGCGTACTTTCGGTGTATTTCTCCAGGGGCAGCAGCGTCTCCCACTTTTGTTTTACGTAAGTTTCCGGTAGTCGGCGGGCGTTGAAATCCTGCACCCATTTGGGCAGGTCTTTACGGTAAAACGTGCTCGTAATCCAGTTGCCCTCCTTCGAATCAAACCAGTAGGCCCCATCGGCGGCATGACCGGCGGGCAAAATCGATCCCCGATCTTTCAGGGCAATTCCTACTACTTTGGCCCGACCGTCGGTAGCCAGTTTGAGCTGATCACCCATCGTGGTCGACTTCATGTTACGGGGCGACATGTGGCCCGCCGTACCCGTGGCACCCACCGTTTGGACGGTCGAGTCTTCGGCACAATAAACCAGGCGTCCCAGATTACGGTCGTAAAACTCGTTGCCCACGATACCGTTCAGGGCCGGGGCCGATCCCGTGTAAATGGCCGCATGACCGGGACCGGTGTAGGTAGCCGCGTAGTGATAATGGTTGTTACGGGCATTGAAACCCTCAGTCATCATCCGTCGGAAACCGCCATTTGAATACTTATCGTAATAACGGTAGAGATAGTCGTAGCGCATCTGATCGACCACAATACCTACCACCAGTTTGGGGCGATTTGGAAAGCCGGGTGTTCTGGAGGCAACGGCAGGGGCCGGGCGTTTTTGCTCGGTGGCCGCGTTGCGGGTCTGCGCCAGAACAGGCAATGAAATCGAGAGCACGAGAAACGCCCAAACAGAGCGTCGGAAGCCAGAATGCAGCATAGGGATGTTAAGTTCGACGTAAAAGTACAAACAAAGCTCGTTGCTCCTCGTGGTAAAGTCTATCCTGATACGAAGGCTAAATTTTCCTAAATATTCCTATTCCGAACAACAAAGCCACTTACTAAGCAGTTACTTATGCATGTAGCACCTCAGCAAATTACAAAACCCGGTAAAGGTCATGAAAGAAAAGATCATCCAGATTTTGGGTAATTTCGGCATTCAACGCTCCGAGATCACCGACAATGTACACTTCACGCGTGACCTGGGCCTCGATAGCCTCGATACCGTCGATTTGATTATGCAATTGGAGCAGGAATTCGGCATTCGAATTCCCGATGAAGATTACTCAAAACTGACCACCATGAGTGGCGTAATTGACTACCTCGAAAACGAGCAACAACTGGCGGTTACGGCCTGATATTTATACCATGAAAACGCAACATCCCCCGCTACAAACGTGTGGCGGGGGATGTTGCGTTTAGGTCATAGGTACGCTGTTTACCGCCCCATCGTGACGAGCGCGTTGCCCCGCAACACCGGCACCACGTCGTAGAGGTCGTGTTGCAAACAGTAGGCAATATCTTTTTGGATACCCAGTCGCTGCAAACGCCGAAGGTGCGACGAGTTAGCCAGGTATTGAATCAGATTGTCCTGCCCCTGACAGTAAATCCGCCACGACATAATGGTGCTGTCTTCGGCCATCATGTAGGTGTCTTTGAGCCGCTCCACGAGGGCACCGGCAAAGAGGGTATCTTCGAGGTTGAACCGGCCTTTCCAGCCCGCACACAGCACCAGCACATTGTAGGGCTGTCCTTTCAGGTAACTGGCAATAGCATCCAGATTCAGGAACGAGCCAACCAACACCTTCACCGCCGACCGCGATTTGGTAATGGCCAACGTGCCGTTGGTGGTGGTCATGGCGACCGACGTACCCCGCAACCGTTCGTCCATGTAGCTGAAGGGCGAATTGTCGAGATCGAACCCCTCAACGGTTTGGGCATTGCGCTCGGCAGCGGCCAGATAGCCCCGGCGTTGTAAGTCGCGGCACTCCTCGACGGTGGCAACGGGAATAATACTTTCAACCCCATAGGCAAAGGCCGTTACCATGCACGAGGTAGCCCGAAACACGTCGGCCACGACAACAATGGTGTTTTCAATGGCGTGCAGATGCAATAAGTCGGGGGTCAGGCAAACATCAATTTGTTTCATTTTTTAACGAAGGGAGTTTTTACGACCTGGGCTTTAAGCAGGCGGTCGCGGACCTGCACATAGAGTTCGGTGCCGGGTTTTGCCATCTCGGTAGGCACGTAACCCAGCCCGATGCCCTTGCCCAGTGTGGGCGACTGCGTACCCGACGTCACCTCCCCTACGACCGTACCGTCGGCGGTGCAGAGTGGGTAATGTGCGCGGGGAATGCCTCGGTCGAGCAGTTCAAAGCCAACGAGCTTGCGCGAAACGCCCGCTTCTTTTTGCGCCTTGACCAGTTCGGCACTCACAAAGTCGTGGGTGAACTTGGTAACCCAGCCCAGGCCCGCTTCAAGGGGCGAGGTGGTATCGGAAATGTCGTTTCCGTAGAGGCAGAAGCCCATTTCGAGCCGGAGTGTGTCGCGGGCACCCAGGCCAATGGGTTTGATGCCGTGGGGCGCACCGGCCTCCATGATGGCGTTCCAGGTGGCCTCGGCCTGATGGTTCGATACGTAAATTTCGAAGCCGCCCGCCCCCGTATAGCCTGTTGCCGATACGATCACGTTGGCCTGCCCGGCGAAGTCGATTTTCTCGAAGGTGTAATACGACATCGAGTCAAGTTTGGCGTTGGTGAGGGGTTGTAAAGCCTGCGCGGCCAATGGTCCCTGCACGGCAAACAAACACATATCCTCGGAGACGTTGATCAATTCAACATCGAACCCGCCCACGTACCCATTAATCCAGGCCCAGTCTTTGTCGATGTTCGACGCATTCACAACAAGCATAAACTCAATGGGGCTGATTTGGTAGATTACCAGATCGTCGACGATGCCACCCTGTTCGTTGGGCAGGTAGCTGTATTGCACCTTGCCATCGAACAGCAAAGCCGGGTCATTAGCCGATATACGGCTGATAAACGCGCAGGCATCCTTGCCCTTAACGATAAACTCGCCCATGTGCGAGACGTCGAATATGCCCACCCCATTCCGAACGGCATGGTGTTCGTCGAGGTCGGAGGAGTAGCGAACGGGCATTTCATAGCCCGCGAAGGGCATTATTTTGGCCCCAAGCTGCTGATGAAGGTGGTGGAGCGGGATTTGTTTGGCGGTCATAGTGCCGCAAAAGTACGGAAATTCAGGCGGGAACGAAGGAAGAAAGCGACAACCCTCAGAGACGAGCCGGATTTACGTATTTGAGCTTGGGGACTCGCAGGAAATCGGTGTCGTTATCGGAAACGAGGGTCATTTTATGGACCAACGCAGTGGCCGCAATGATGGCATCCGGCAGTTTTATTTTGACTGTTTTACGCAAATTGATTGTGGCCTGAACGATCTCTTCTGTCAGCTCATATTCGTAACCCTCACTGATAAATAGTTGAAATGTCTGCTCTGTTTTTGAGTCTTCCGGGTTAAATCCTAGTAACTCGATGCGCGTGATAACAGAGAAATTAGCCTCCGTATCGACCACCGAGCGAAAAAAAGCCAAGCCATCTTCGGAGAATAAACCTCGCAACCCTTTACTGATCGCGTTTGTGTCTAGTAAATAGGCCGTTCCCATTCGTTTCGGATGGATTCCAATTCGCGATCAATTTTCTCATTTTGTTCAGGCGTAAGGTGTGACAAACTACCCACCAACTTCCCTAAACCAGTTGTTTTTTTGCCTTTTTTGGGCTGTTTTTTAGCCTTCGGCTTCACCACGTCCTGAGCAAGCAAAAGCTGAACCTCAACTTGTTGCCCCTCAAAAGCGGGTGGAACGCTAATGATAAGTTGACCGTTTTGCGGTACTGCGTATTGTCGGATTACCTGCATAACATTCGTTGGATTAGTATTGACAAATCGTCGCGTGGAGCGGGGTTTGTTTGCCGGTCATAGTGCTGCAAAAGTACGGAAATTAGGGCGGGGAACGAAGGGGTTATTCGAGCGTAAAGTTCAATGGCAAATTGTACTTGACTTTCACGGGTCGTCCGCGTTGGGTGCCGGGTGTCCATCGCCCTTTCATGGCTTTCACTACCCGAATAGCCTCCTGATCAAGGTCGGGGTGAATCCCTTTTAACACCTCAAAATCGCACAGCGTACCGTCCGTACAAACCACAAACTTGACAAATACACGACCTTGCGCGCCCGCTCGTTGGGCGTCGGCTGGGTAACGTAAATTCTGTCCCAAAAATTGGTAAAATGCCTGTTGCCCCCCTTTAAACGATGGCTGTTGATTCGGGACATCGTACCGGACCGTGTCGCGTTCATTGTGTTCAATGGAACGGCCACTTATAAATTGCCCTTTGTTGTAGCTCTCTTCGTACCAGTACGAGCCATCAATGTGCTTCCCCTGCCATCGACCTGTTTTGAGACCCCGCTCGTACGCTCCTTCTTCGATCAGGGTAGTGTGGCGATTTGTGTCGGCCAGTGATTGCACCTGCGTTTTTACAACTGCGGCTCCGTTTCCCTCAACAACCGTCTGTGTGCCGTTGAAATCCCAAAATGATAGCATTTGGTCGGGTTCAGGCTGCATAGTTAGTACATCATGCTTGGGTTGCAGCAGCATCTGCTGGATTTGCCCATTATGATACCACGAGTAGATCATCCGCTGCGCGTTGCCAACCTGTTCTTTGTGCCGCACAAGCCCTGTTTTGTCGCGATTTATCTGCTCAATAAGCGACCTGTTCAAGTCGTAAATGTTCTCATCATAGACCGCACCGATCTCATCAACCCAGTATTGTCTACCGAAAAACCGCCCGTACTCGTCCATATGGCCGATCAGAGTCAACGGCCCCTTATTCGATTTACGGCTTGGATCGGGCTTACTAACGAGCTTCATCTCGGCCTCCTTTTTCCACTTATCGCCTTTATGCCTGAAGAATACCAAATTCCCAGTCGGCACCCCCAGCGTATCGGTTGGTGTTTCGGAGCGTAACACAGCAGAGTCGGGTTGGGCAATGGCTCGGAATGCGTTGTCGAAGTACTGAATCGCAATCCCGTTCTGGTAACTGATCGGCTCGTTGGCCGCAAACCGGATGGGGAACGTGACGCGTTGCCGAACGGGCTTGCCGTCTTTTTGGGCGGGTTTCCAGGCATTGAACAGGGCAAACGCCCGCACGGCCTCGCGGTCGCAGTCGGGCCGGAGCGAGCGGGCCACCGATACCTCCGAAATATGACCATCGGGTTCGATAACGCCCTGCACAATCGCCATCCCTTTGACGTTTGCCACCTGCGCCAGAAACGGCTTGCGCACGTTAACGGCCATGAACCGTTGCAGGGCTGGCATGCCTCCGGGCACCTCGGCGGGCTGGGAAACCTCAAAATCGGAGAAAATCGGCTGTTGCTGTGCGCGAACGGCTGTGAGCGTCAGGAGTAAAAGAAGAAAAGTAGCGGTGCGATTCATAGTGTCTGGATAGCTTCGTTTTGACTCGCTAAATGTAAATAGAAAATTGATACGTTAGCAACGCTGTATGGGTGTATTCACTGGGCGTAAAAATGAACCGGCAGGGTATATTGCCTTCTTACAGGTCGGCCCTGTTCGGTGGCGGGTTGCCAGCGTGGCCCTCTCGACGCGTCCATTGCCTTCACAAGCCGCACTGCTTCAGTATCCAGAGCGGGGTACACCGATTGAGCAATTTCAATGTCGGTCAGTTTTCCATCGACCAGCACCGTGAACCGAATTTGTACGGTTCCTTCGATACCCGCCTTTCGGGCATCAGGAGGGTAGTTGAGGTTGTCCCGAATGAATCCATTTAGCCAGGCTAGTCCGCCCACGAATGACGCGGGTTTGTCGGTCGGCGTGTACGTCAGGGTGTCGGGATGGCCCGCAAACACAATCCGTTGCTGTTGCCAGACGCCCCGATCATAAACATCTTCGTACCAGCAGGAACCATCGGCATAGCGGCCAACACTCCGACCGTGTTTTCTCCCTTTCTCATACACCCGGTCTTCGGTTACCTCAACCGTTTGATCCGTTCCGTGTCCAGTAGGTCAGCGGCCCCTCGGGCATCCCAAGCACGTCCACATGCGTCCGGGCACGATAGCGTACCGTAGTGTCGGAAGGCCCAACCAACTTCATGTCGGCGGTGTAATACCGGGTTGCTATGCCCTTCTGATAGTCGATAGGGGGATTGCCGGGCAATTGGTACGGGAACGTGACGCGCTGCCGAACAGGCTTTCCGTCTTTCTTGGCAGGTTTCCAGGCATTGAACAAGCCGAACGCCCGCAAGGCTTCGGCATCGCAGTCGGGTTCGAGGGATCGGAGTATTGACACCTCCGCTATGCACCCATCCGGCTCCACCACGCCCTGCAAAATGATTAACCCATGCACATTGGCAACCTGTGCCAGAAAGGACTTCCGCACGTTGACGGCCATAAACGTTTGCAAAGCCGACAACCCGCCCTGTGGTTCAGCAGGTTGCGAAACTTCGTAATCCTGATAAGCGAGTTGCTGAGCGTGGGAACGGCAAGCAATTGCTAAAAGAAAGAGAACAGAAACGATGCGGAACATGACTTCAAGCGGTCTTCTCGGCTACTAATCCCAGTTCGTCGGCCATTTGCTGCCGAAGCAGGTACGTTTGAATTTTACCCGTAACGGATGAATATGAATTTTCCGTTCAACTGCTGCTGATGAACATAACGACGTCCTACCCCGATCACGCCAAACCCCATGTTGGTGGTAGCCGGTTCTTTCTGTGTTTTGGTTATTTGGTTTCTGCTAACTCTTCTGGTGAAAGATAGCCTGATTCAATTAAGAATTTTCTTGCATTGTCATCTGTAAAGTTTATCCCTATCATTTCTTTGAGTGCTTGTTGTTTATTTTTTGATTTATTGTAGTAACTCTTACAAATTTGGTGTCCGATGAAATAGCCTAAGTCGGTTTGTTCATATCCATTTACTTTACGTTTTCCACTATTTAACCATCCCATACCTGTATTTCCATCAAACTTTAAAAACATATCCTTTTTGAAAATGCCCCATATTTCCTTTTCATTTTTTAATCCAAATGCTGTGTGTCCTGACGGGATTGTTTTCGCCAAACTCTCCTCGTTTACTAATTCTGAAACAAAATCGGCCAGTCCCTCTTCCAGACACCTACCAAGTAATTGAGTATGGGTACTCATGTAATCTTTCACCAGAGAATCACTGCTCATTAGTCTTACCATATTTCTTTGGGTCCATTGTTGGGTGTGCGTAAATTCGTGCAGAACAGTTGATACAGCCCAATTCTTTCGATTTGATGCTATGACTTCTGCCCCAACATAAACTGTCTTGTCGTTTATTGTGCCACCTGTATTATTGACACCGACAAGAAAATATATATCACCATCTCTAAAATCAGGATACAGTTTTTTAAAACGGTCAATTTTATTTTCAATTAGGGGTTGCTGCGTTAGTACAGACATTATCAAAGGCCTTTTTTCGATGATGCTCTGTTTTTCTTTTAGAATAAATTTACGCCAATCGTTAACACTGATATTTCTAAGTTTCATGAATTCTTTAAGCCCATTACTTGCTTTGTCAACATAAAGACTGTTCAAAAATCCAACTTGCTTTGTTGAATCAGTGGTCGTCAAAACACTATCAAATGCTTGATAGAACCGAGGTAGATCTTCCGTATGAAGGTTTATTTGAGCTTTCGCTGTCTGTATGCAAAATAACAGAACTAGTACATTTGTGAAAGTTATACCTTTGAAAGTCATAGTAAGGTTTGTTAGTTAGGTTTAGAGTGTCGCATTCCGGTTGCCACCAACTCCCAAACATACGAAAGCTTTGTCGTAACTTCTGTATTTTTTTAGCTTTTGCCAAGATTTTATTACACTTTACATATTGTGCATTAAGGTTTCAGAATACCCTGCGTTCCCGTTGTGCGCAGTGGTCCGCCGGACGGTCCGACGTTTCGGCACTACGCACAACAGGGGTTCTTTTTTCAATTAAATGACGTTCGAAATTCCAGGGGTGTTTGTTTCGTCTTGGATTTGAACAACTTGTTGAAGGATTGTGAATGTTCAAATCCCAATTCAAACGCAATTTCACTCACGGATAAATTTGTTGTGGACAGTTTTACTTTAGCCTTTTCTATTAATTTACTATGGATATGTTGTTGGGTTGTTTGTCCTGTCAAACTCTTTAGCATCGTGCTTAAATAATCGGTTGTAAGATTTAAATGTTGCGAAACGTATTGAACAGTAGGTAAGCCTCTGTTAATAACGGTTAAACTCTCAAAGTACTCTTCTAGTAGTATTTCCAGTCGGTCCAGTATTTGATGATTCGAAATTTTGCGGGTCAGAAATTGACGCTGATAAAATCGCTCGGCGTAGTTAAGCAGTAATTCTAACTGACTTATTATCTGATGTTACGCCAAGGTCATTTCTGGATGTTGACTGAGTTGATTTTTGAGGACGGTCAGTTCGGCAAAAGCCGCTTGCATGGCTTTCAGGTACAAC
>RDXN01000102.1 GCA_004292855.1 Cytophagales bacterium | reverse complement strand
AACGTCCCCATCAGGCGTTAGGGTTTATGACGCCGGTCGAGTATCGACAGGCTGCTTAGACTCCAGTTCAAACTGGCTCATAAAAGGGGGTAAGGACATAAGCCAAACGCAAATAATCCAGATTGCTGCTTTCTCATTGCGCCACAAAGTTTAGCTCTTTATTTCCTGACCGTAGAACCAACCGGTCGTCGAGTTGTTCGATTTCCCAATTTGTTCCTCCAGAAAAAACGGATACAAGACACGATGTTGCTGCACAAATCTCTGGTAACGGTCCGGGCGTGTAGAATTGAACCTTGTTATCAATCACCCTAAAGTTTTCTGGATTACAACAGCCGCCCCGCGCTTTGCCTGTTCCGTACAGCAACTGCCCATCGCGAGTAAACTCGACCAAAAATGGGGGCGGAGGAGGTAACATGGTGATGTAAATTTGTTGAAGCTTCCATGTTCGGAGGAGCGGTTGAGGAGTTACTTCGTCCGTTACGGACACTCGGCAACCAATTAGGCAAATGAACAATAGGGGCAGGAGTCGCTTCATAAACGTTTCGTTTCCGTAAAGACCCAAAACGCTTTCTAAAGGTTGGAATGAGAGCGAAAAAGTTTCGATCTTGTGCGAAGGGTTAAAAACCCACTCGGTCCGCCGGTGCGGCTACCAGTCGGTCATCCCTACGGGATTTTGGCGTAAATGAAATAATCCCGTAGGGATGACCGATTGGTAGCCCCCGAATTTATTCGGGGAACACAAGATTGAAACGCACCCGTTGTAACCAGCCTTAATCGGCAAATTGTAAGGTTGCCATTAGGTTCTCCATCACATAGGCATGTGTACCAAGCCACTTGGCCGCGCCATTAAGTTTAGTAGCCTCTACGGTCAGATCGTTCCGAAAACCGCTTAGGCAGTATTTGTTGATGGCCTGCTCAATTGGATTAATGATAAACGTAGAGGCTTCGGCCAGAACGCCATCAATAATAATAGTTTCCGGGTTGAATAAATTGATGGCTACAGAAAGCCCTTTACCTAACTGGTAGCCTGTAGCGTGCAATTGATCAATCGCAAAGGAGTCGCCGGCATGGGCCGCATCAATAACCCGGTTGATGGTAATCTGACTAACATCGTGCTGGTAGACGGCTAATTTCGACATGCGGCCATCCAGAACAGCCCGCTGCACCCGACGAACCAGTGACGATGCCGATGTAACGGTGTCCAGGCAGCCAACTTTACCGCAGTAACACAACTCGCCGTCGGGGTCTATCTGAATATGTCCAAGTTCGCCTGCAAACCCCGACGCCCCCTGAAATACCTCGCCGTTGAGGATGATTCCCAAACCTACGCCCCAGTCGATATTGATTGATAACGCATGTTTTTTGCCCTGAGCACTGCCAAATCGGTTTTCCCCCAGTGCCGTGGCTTTACTGTCGTTGATCAGATGTACCGGATACCCCAGTTCCTGTTCCAGCCAGCTTGTCAAGGGCTGATCGGTCAAATTCAGGTTAGAATACGTCAGGTTTAGGCCACGCCGGGCGTCAATCAGACCGGGTATGGCCAGCCCCAGTCCAATGATATCTTTAGGATCGATAGTTGACCCGGCCACCGATTCACGCACAAACGAGGCCAGAAACGGCAGAAACTGTGCATTATCCTCTAAATGCGTGTCAACGCTACGTTGAAAAACGATCTGCCGTAGCGGGTTTACGAGCATTACGTGGGTATCGTGGGTGCTACTATCCAGCACAATGATGTATTGACCGTTGGGGTTCAGACTAAAAAGAACCGGTCGTCTGCCGTTATTGCCCGAGGCTGTCCCCGTTGTGCATACCCAACCCTGCTCGATCAGTTCATCAACCAGACTAGTAATAGATGGTACACTCGTATAGAGGAGTTCGGCTAATTGCGCCAGCGTACAACTTTCTTCCTGATACAGATATGATAAAACTTGTCTTAGCTTTTGATTTTTTTTATGAAAGACAACAGAACGCTTGGAGACTACATCTTCTCCAGGGGTAAATAACGAGGTCATAATCGATAGGGAGTCTTTCTATAAAAATGAAAATCCAGTATTTTTACTTAGGGAGTCGGCTTAATTGTTGGCAGAATATTTTTTTAAAATAAATTAAAAACTTCACAAATATTATAGTAATATTTAAGATCACAAAATAGTATGGCCTGAAAATGTTCAGCTTTCGTTCATAAAATCCGGCTAGTGCTCATATGTCGTGAAAAATTATAGACTTATACTAAGAATTTTTTCGTCAATATTGATTTTATTTTAAAATTTTTTATTAATTTTCGCTAAGATTGTTAAATCAGTCGATGGATTAGATTCTCTCTCCCGGCTGAGGACATCTAGTGATTTGCATGTTTAACCTTATTCCAAACACATGTATGAATAAAAAACTACCTGGGGCATTACTACCTAAGGTACTGCTCTATCTGGGGGTCTGGCTTGTGCTGGGCTTATCCTTCTCGTTTGCCCTTGATAGGGAAATTACGGGAAAAGTGACCGACGAGCGCGGGGGCGAAGTGGCTGGTGCTACTGTGACGTTAAAAGGAACAACACGGGGCACTAACACAGATGGCAGCGGTCGGTATCGTATTACAGTGGCCGACGATAACGCCGTTCTGGTGTTTTCGTATATTGGCTATACCAAGCAGGAGATTCAGGTAGGAGGCCGCTCGGTGATCGACGTGATCCTTGCGCCTGGCGAAGCTGTGTTACAGGAGGTTGTGGTAACCGCTCTGGGCATATCAAAAGATGCCCGGAAACTAGGGTATGCTGTTACAACGATTGACGCAACGGCCTTCACCAAAGCCCGCGAAACCAACGTCGGCAACTCGCTGGTTGGGCAGGTATCCGGTCTAAGCGTGCGAGGCACCAACAGCGGACCGGGCGGTACGTCGAAACTGCTGTTGCGGGGTATGCCCAGCATGAACTCGGCAGGTTCGCCCCTGGTCGTAATCAACGGAGTTCCGATGGACAATACCCAACGCGGCAGCGCGGGCGAATGGGGTGGTGCCGACGGGGGCGATGGCCTGGGAAACCTGAACCCTGATGACATTGAGACCATTACGGTTCTGAAAGGACAGTCGGCATCTGCTTTGTATGGCGCACGGGCCTCGAACGGGGTAATTCTGGTGACAACCAAACGCGGCAAAAAAGGGGACTTCGCGGTGGATTACAACATGAACCTCACCACCGATCAGCCGTTGAATTTTACCGACTTTCAGTATGAATACGGACAAGGCCTTGGTGGCGTGAAACCCGCTACGCAGGCATTGGCCCAGCAAACGGGCCGACTGAGCTGGGGTGGCCGGTTAGATGGTTCGATGGCTATCCAGTTCGATGGAAACCAGTATGCGTATTCGGCACAACGTAACAACATTCGGAATTTCTACCGGAATGGAACAAATTTCACCAACACGGTTTCGGTAACAAAAGGGGGCGACACAGGCTCATTCCGGCTTTCGCTTTCCAGTCTCGACAATCAGTCTATTCTGGAAAATAGCGGTCTTGATCGAAAAACCGTTAACCTGAGTGCTGAACAGAACATCACGCCCAAACTCAGTTTTAACATCCTGGCCAATTACATTGACGAGCGGATCAAGAACCGCCCCTTCCTGAGCGATGGCCCGTTGAATGCCAACAATGGTCTGATGCTGGCAACGAACATCGACCAGCGCATTCTGGCTCCTGGCTACGACCCCGTTACTGGCCGTGAAATCGTCTTCAGCGACGACGAGTACGTGTCGAATCCGTATTTTGTAGTCAATCAGTTTGTAAACAACGCCAACCGGAAGCGGCTTATCTCGATGCTCTCTACTAAATACCAGTTTGCCAACTGGATTTACGCGATGGGCCGGGTTGGCTACGATAATTCCAACGACCGGGGTTTTAGCGTTACGCCTTGGGGAACGGCCTATTCAAACGGTGCCAGAGGGGGGCTAAATGACCTTTCGAATGCGCAACGTACCGAACTGAACGTAGAAGGTCTGGTAGGAATCACGAAATCTATTACGCCCGACTTTACGGTTGATGCCTTGCTGGGAGCAAACCTGCGGAAGAACAATTATGAACGGATAAGCATAAACGGCGGCCCGTTTGTGTTGCCGTACCTCTATAGCTGGAACAACGTTGTGAACTTCAACCGGGGTTATGAAGTAGCCAACACCGAGGTGCAGTCGGCTTACTATAATGTTGACCTCGGCTACAAGGGTTTCCTGAACCTGAGTACCACGGGCCGTTACGACACCTATTCGACACTGCCCAGCACGGCACGTTCGATCTTTACGCCGTCGGTAACGGGAGCTTTCGTCTTCAATGAGTTCCTCCGCATACCCAAGCTGAGCTATGGTAAACTGCGTGCCGCCTATGCCATCACCAGCGGTGAACCCACCACCGCCTATGGGACCAGTGTTTATTACGGCGTTGGCAATGCCATCAACGGCGTGGCAACGGGCGGTTTCAGCTCGCAGTTGCCTAATCTGTTCCTGAAACCGTTCACCAAGAGTGAAATAGAGATCGGTTTGGAGTTGAAGTTCTTCGGGAATCGGCTGGGTCTGGACGTAGCCTACTACACCCAGAAAACCAACAACGAGATCATGCCTGCCACTTACAGTTGGGCTACAGGATACGCGCAGGGTATTGTTGGAACGGGTTCGACCCAGAACAAAGGTATAGAGCTTCAGATTAACGCCAATCCCCTGAAGACATCGCGCTTAAACTGGAACGTATCGCTGAACATGACCTCGGTACAGAACAAAATTCTACAGACCGACGTCAACAACAACCCCATCGGCTTAGGTTCAAACCGTGCCACATTGGGCAACGCCATCACGGCGTTTGTTGTGGGCGAATCGGGTCCGCAGATCCGGGCCTACGACTACAAGTATGCTCCCAACGGCGAAATTGTTGTGAATGCATCGGGTTTGCCCGTACGCGGTAACCTGATTAACATGGGGACCGTGTTGCCAACGCTGTTTGGCGGTATCAACAACGATTTTTCGTTCAGCAATTTCAATCTCTCCTTTTTGGTTGATTACAACTACGGGAACATGATCCTATCGGCAACCGAAAACTTTGCCTATCGCAGAGGGTTGCACCAGGAAACGCTCGTAGGCCGTGAAGGCGGTATCCGAACCGGTGTCGGTGAGGGTGGTGCCGCCAACACGGTGACCGCCACACCCCGGGACTACTACACCGCGCTGGCTAACAACGTAACGAAAATCAGTGTCGAGGATGGCGATTTCATTAAAATGCGGCAGCTTACGTTTGGCTATACCGTGCCGGAGCAGTTGCTGAAGAAACTACCCTTGATTCGTGGCATCAATATCTCGCTGGTTGGCCGTAATCTCTTCTACCTGATGAAGAAGACCGATAACATCGACCCGGAGGCTTCGTTTGGAGCGAACCTGCGCTATGCAGGCATTGAGGGAGCGAACCTGCCCTCTGCCCGGAATTACGGTGTGAACGTGAACTTTAAGTTTAAATGAGCCTGATCATGAAAAACAAACTCATCATATCGTGCTTTTTGGTAGCCACCCTACAGTTATCCTGCACCAAAGACCTCGACCAACTCAATACCGACCCGACTCAGGCTTCGGCTGCTACGTTTGACCCCAACCTGCTGCTGCCGTCGGCGCAGTGGAATTACGTCACTTCGGCATCGGGATATAACGGACCCATTCTGTTTCAGAGCATGTGGGTTCAGGTGCTGGCGTCCACCACATCGGGAGCCGCCAACTACTACTCCAACGCTGATAAGTACGTGATTTCGAGCAACACAGCCAACTACCAGCAGGGAACCTGGAACACCGGGTTTCAGGGGGCTAGCTTTGCCTACGAAATGGAGCAACTGGCCAAAACAAGGCCCGCCCTGGCTAACCTCGGCCACGCTGCCGTGATTATGCAGGTCCAAACGCTGGCCAATATTTCCGATACCTACGGCGACATTCCCTACACGCAGGCCTTGCAGGGCAAAGGAGGTCTTACGCTACCCGCGTATGACACGCAGGAGAGTGCGTACAAGTCGATGCTGACCCGGCTCGAAACCGCTACGGCAGCCCTCAATGCGACAGGAGGAACCCTAACCAACGATGCGTTTGCCTACAAAGGCAATATTGCACAGTGGAAAAAGTACGGCTATTCACTCATGCTGAAACTGGCGATGCGGCTGACCAAAGCGGACCCGGCCACGGCCAAAACCTTTGCCGAAAAAGCCGTTGCCGGTGGGGTTTTCACCAGCGTAAGCGACGATGCCTATGTTATGGGCGACGACTCGAAAGGGTTTGGAAATGGTAACGGGGGTGCCCTGAGCACACTGGCCGATGTGTATCAGGTGCGCTGGAGCAAAACCATGATCGATTACCTGAAAGCAACCAACGACCCGCGCTTGAGCCGGATTGCCGAAGTCCCCGCCGACGGACTGACAGCCAACCAGGACATGAACAGTGTCGGCAACTCAAGTCCGGCAGCGCAATTGGGTTTGCCCAACGGCTTCGACATGAACGGTGGCACAACGGACATCTCCCGCTCACCGGGTTTCCCCGGTGCCACCGGAACGGGTGCCAACGCAACGCCCATTGGCCGGTACTCGCGCCCGACCATGATGTATCGCAACCGCAGTGCGCCTTTGTTTGTGCTGACCTACGCCGAAGTATCCCTGCTGATGGCCGAAGCGGCTACGCGTGGCTTCAACGTGGGGAACACTGCTGCGCAGCATTACCGCAATGGCGTAATTGCCGGTATGTTGTCGCTGGCAAAATATGGAGCCACCATCGATGCCGCTACAGCAACGACCTACGCCGACGCCAATCCGCTGGTAACCGCCAACGCCCTAAAGCAGATTAACGAGCAGTATTGGGCAACCACTGGCCTGCTCCTGAACTTCTCCGAAGCCTGGAACAACTGGAAACGTTCTGGTTTTCCTGTGCTGACACCGGTCAACTACGTGGGCAACTTCTCGAACGGTCAGATTCCCCGTCGGCAACCTTACCCAACCGGCGAGGCTACGCTTAATACCACAAACTACGAGTCGGCAGTGGGCAAACTGTCGGGGGGCGACAACTGGGTGGCCCGCAGTTGGTGGGATAAATAACCAGCTATAGCCAGTACAAAAAAACAGGGGGCTGATTGCCTCCTGTTTTTTTGTACTTTTAGACCTATCCGTATTTCGCAACTCTCCTGCTATGCATAGTGCGCTTGCTTTTTGTTTGAGTAAGGTTCATGAACACCGAAGGCTCTGCGGTTTTATGTTGCTTCTGGGCGTACTTGTGTTGCCCGTTCATGTACAGGCTCAGTTATTTAAGCAGTTAAACCCGCTCCAGACGGGTATTACGTTTAGCAACGACATCGACGAAACCGAAAGCCTGAACGTACTGGCCTACGAATATTTCTTCAACGGGGCGGGGGTAGCCGTGGGCGATTTCAACAACGATGGCCTGAACGACATCTTCTTTACAGCCAACATGAAAGCCAACCGGCTGTATATCAATCAGGGTAAACTAACGTTCAAAGATGTTACGCTCGAAGCTGGCGAGGGACTGACAGGGCGGGAAGGCGGCTGGAAAACCGGAGTTAGCCTGGCAGACGTAAACGGCGATGGCTGGCTCGATATTTACGTGTGTTACTCCGGCAAAGTCAACGATGGCACGCGCCGTAACCAGCTCTTTATTAACGAAACGGGCAGTAAAGGCAACCCCCTGCGGTTTGTGGAACGGGCGAAAGAATACCGCCTTGACGACCCCGGCTACAACACGCAGGCAACGTTTTTTGACTACGATAAAGACGGCGACCTCGACGTGTTTCTGCTGCATCATAACATCAAAAAGTACGACAACATGGAACTGGCCCGGCTCCATGAAGAAACCGATGAACTGGCCGGCAACCGTCTGCTCGAAAACGTCAAAGGGAAATTCATCAATGCTACGCAGCGGGTCGGTATTCATCAGTACCCACTCACGTTTGGGCTGGGTGTGGCCGTGGCCGACGTGAACCTCGACGGTTGGCCCGACCTCTACGTTACCAACGACTACAACGAACCTGATTACCTCTACATCAATCAAAAAAACGGCACCTTCCGCGACGAAACCGAGACGGCTTTCCGGCATCTGGCGCAGTTTTCGATGGGGGTCGATATTGCCGATTTCAATAACGACGGGCTGCCCGATGTGATGTCGCTCGATATGTTGCCCGAAGACAACCGGCGGCAGAAACTGCTTCAGCTTCAGGAAAATTATGAGTCGTTTGAGCTGATGCAGCAGCAGGGATTACAGCGGCAGTATATGCGAAACATGCTGCAACTCAACAACGGCGACGGTACGTTCAGCGAGATAGCGCAGGCGGCTGGCGTTGCCCACACCGACTGGAGTTGGGCACCCCTGCTGGCCGATTTCGACAACGATGGTTACAAAGACCTTTTCATTACCAACGGTTACCTTCGCGATTATACCAACAAAGATTTTCTGCGGTACTGGGGCGACTATAAAATCCGCAAAGCCATTGACCGCGAGCCGGTTCAGCTCATGGACCTGGTGCGAGCCATGCCCTCCACCAAAATCCCCAACTATATTTTCAGCAATAACCACGACCTGACGTTCACCAACCGGCAGCGCGAGTGGGGGCTTACTGCGCCCACCATCTCCAGCGGGGCTGCCTGTGCCGATTTGGACAACGACGGCGACCTCGACCTGATTATCAACAACATCAACGACCCCGCATTTGTCTATCAAAACATGGCTCGGGAACAAACACGGAACACCTATCTCCAGTTTAAACTGCTGCCTGCCAACGTCAACAAACAGGGCATTGGTACACAGGTAACGGTTTACACAGGCACGCAACGGCAATATCAGGAGGTTAGCCCCGTCAGAGGGTACTTATCGACCCAGCCGGTCACGCTCCACTTTGGCCTGAATACCACCCCAATGGCCGACTCGGTCCGTATTCGCTGGCCTGATCTGTCGGTGCAGATCCTGACGCGGGTGCAGGCCAATCAGCTTCTGGTGGTGGAACAAACTACAACAAGCCAAACCGGAATACAACCCGTCGTCCAGGCCGCAAAGCCCGTTTTTGTCAACGTGCAGCCGGTAGTGTCGTACACGCACACGGCCACAAGCGAAAACGATTTCAAACGTCAGCCGCTCATGCTTTGGATGTATTCGCAGACCGGACCCATACTGGCGAAGGGCGACGTGAATCGCGATGGACTAGAAGACATCTTTGTGAGTGGCAATCAGGCGAAGAAAGGCGGAATCTGGACACAGCAGCCCGACCATTCGTTTCGACCTGCCGAGAGTGGGGGCATTGGCGACGAAACCGGGTCGGCCACAGCGGCTGCTGTCTTTTTCGATGCCAACGGCGACGGTTTCGACGACCTGTATGTGGCCAAAGGGGGCTACGCGCTGTTTGAACCCCAAACCCCCGCCCTCCAGGATAGCTTATATCTCAATGATGGAAAAGGCAATCTGCGTCCGTCCGTCAACCCCTTGCCCAACTTGAGCGGTAGCAGCAAGTCGTGCGTGCGACCAGCCGACTACGACGGCGATGGTGACCTCGACCTCTTTGTGGGTGGGCGCGTGGTGCCGGGCCGCTACCCGGAAGCCCCGCAGTCGTATCTGTTGCAGAATGTCGGCAAGGGGCAATTTCGGGTTATGCCTACTCCTTTTTCTACGGTAGGCATGGTGACGGACGCCCAATGGGCCGACCTCGATGCCGACAACCGACCCGAACTGCTGCTGTGTGGCGAGTTTATGCCCATCAAGGTCTATCAATACACCAAAAACGGCTTTATCGACAAAACAGCGGCCTTTTTCCCCGAAGCTGACAACGGTTTCTGGCAATCGCTCACGGTTACCGACCTCAATGGCGATGGCCGGAACGACCTGATTGCCGGGAATCTGGGTATCAATTCGCAACTTCGGTTTTCGCGCAAAGAACCCGCCGAATTGTACTACGCTGACGTCGACAACAACGGCTCCATTGATCCGTTTTTTTGCTTTTACGTGCAAGGGGTATCCTACCCGTTTGTGAGTCGCGACGAACTGAACGAGCAGATGTACGCCATGCGGAAGCGGTTTGGCTTCTATAAAGACTACGCCGACGCTACGCTGAACAAAATCCTGACTCCCGACGAACTGAAACGGACCAAAAAGCTGACCGTCACCGAGGGTAAAACAACTGTTTTCCTGAACGTGGACGGGCGTTTCAAACAACAAACGCTGCCCATTCAGGCCCAACTGGCACCCGTAACTCAAATCCTCACCGAAGATTTCAATGCCGACGGACATGCAGACCTGTTGCTGCTCGGCAACAAATCGGATAACCGACTCAAAATCGGCAGTATCGACGCCAACTACGGCTGTCTGTTGGTGGGTAACGGCACCGGCAGCTTCACCTATGTTTCTCAGTCCCAGGCTGGTTTGTCGGTCCGGGGTGATGTAAAATCGGTCGTGCAGGTGCGGGTGGGGCAAACCAATTACCTCCTGATTGGTGCGTTTGGTCAGCCTATTCAGACCTATAAAACCGGAAACTAATGAAGCGATTCCTGTTTTTATGGCTGTTTCTGTGGCTGACAATGCCAGCGCAGGCCACACAACCCGACCTGCGTGCGCGGGTGCAGCCCACCATCTTTGCCGTAACGATGGTGATGATTCATGATGTGGTCAATCCACCAGCCGCAACGCGATTTTATGCCTACTGCCTGCTGGGGGCGCATGAGATCGTGGCTCAGCACGAACGCAACGTGGTATCCCCCGCGAGCCTGATACGGAGTTTCAAGCCATTAAAACTCGAAGCGGGCAAACCCTACGATTATCAGGTGGCAGCTCTTTACTGCATCTTAGAAACCGCCCGGCTCATGCTGCCATCGGGTTCTATGCTGGCCGATGAACAGGCTAAACTACTGGCCGAATTGAGAAAGATAGGTGTCGGGGAAACCACGCTAGCGCAGTCGGTGAAGGTAGCGCAGGGAGTCGCCCGGCAGGTAATGGTTTTTGCTGCTGCCGACAAATACAACCAACTTAGCACCCGACTTCGATACCGGCCTACCAAAGCGGATGGCTACTGGTACCCCACGCCACCGGGATATATCGAGGCCATTGAACCCCACTGGCGAATCATCCGGCCCATGCTACTGGATTCGTGCGGGCAGTTTAAGCCCTTGCCCCCTGCCCCATTCAGTAAAGATACCAGCAGTGCATTCCATAAACTGGCACAGGAAGTGTACCAAACCAGTAAGTCGCTGACCAGTGAGCAGCGGTTGATTGCCTCCTACTGGGACTGTAACCCGTTTGCCATTAACACCTCGGGGCACATGTCGATTGGGTTCAAGAAAATAAGCCCTGGCGGACACTGGATTAACATCACGAGCTTAGCCGCAAACAAGGCAAAGCTGTCGTTTAGTGAGTCGATCAATGTGCATTCGCTGGTAGCCATGACCCTGATGGATGCGTTCATTAGTTGCTGGGACGAAAAGTACCGGAGCAACCGAATCCGGCCCGAAACGGCCATCAACCGCTCCATCGACCCACGCTGGACACCCCTGCTCCAAACACCTCCTTTCCCGGAATACACCAGTGGTCACAGTGTGATTTCGAGTGCCGTAGCCGAAGTCCTGACCTATTTGCTGGGATCAGCATTTGGCTTCAACGACACCACCGAAACCATCTTTGAACTCCCCGAACGAACATTCACCTCGTTCAGACAAGCCGCCGAAGAGGCTTCCCTATCGCGCCTGTACGGCGGCATTCACTACCGGGATGCCATCGAAAACGGACAGGCGCAGGGCAAAGCGATTGGGGGTTTTGTGATTGATCGGTTCAGGAAGGTCGGTGTGAAACCCGTTTTTTGAGCAACGGTACGTCGTTGACAGCGAAGAGAGTCGGTCTACGCCAAATCCTCTTCCAAATACGGCAGATACACCTCCAGGCGGTCGGTATCGCGGAAGGCTATCACGTCCAGAAGCTTGTTAGAATACGCGTCATGCCGGAGTTCGACGTAAAAATTATGGAAACTGTAGAGCAGGTAAATGAACTCGTCTTCGTAGCGATTGGCCAGAATATCGCCCTGATAATACAGAATATCTAGTTGTTCTTGGGTGGTTAGGAGCGTAAAGTCGGCAGGTTTCATCGATGAAATGGTTTGAGGGACGCGAAGATAGACGGTAATGGAGACGAGCAGACTGTATGGTCGGCGATTTCACCAAAACATACCACACATCCCCCCGAAACTGCTGTTTTATGAGATTTTCACTCGCTTACCAGTGCGGGCTGCTTCGTAAATGGCCTCCACAATTTTGATATCACGCAGGCCCTCTTCACCAAGTACAAGAACAGGCTTTTTCTGAATAATCGCCAGCGCGTCGTCGTCCATTTGCATGGCTTGTTGCCGGGGCACTTCGTAGGCGTTATCGAACGCGAAGCCGCCCGGCCCGGCCCCTTTCACGCCGTTGTAGCCCGAATACGGTTCCACCCGCAGAATACCCTTGTCGCCCATCACATACATAAAATTCATGTTGATGCCGTAGCTGGTTTGCAACACAGCCCGCGCCCCACTCGGAAACTCCAGTTGCACAGTCGATGTTTCGTCGAGACCGTTTTTATAGACGTCGGGGCGGGTGGTGTACTGTTGGGCCGTTACGGCAATGGGTTCTTCGCCTGTGGCCAACCGTGCTCCCTGAATCACATACACGCCCATGTCGTACATAACCCCCCCGCCCATCTCTTTTTTCTGTTTCCAGTGGTTTGTGCGCCCGTCGAAATAAGCCGCCGAGCAGTTCACCATCTGGATTTTGCCCACGCCCCCACCGCGCAAAAACTTCACGTAAGCTTGTGTGTTAGGTTCATGATGCAGCCGGTAGCCCACCGTCAGCGAAACATTAGCCTTCTTACAGGCGTCGATCATCTCCTGACACTCCTTAGCCGTAACGGCCATCGGCTTCTCCACCCACACATGCTTGCCCGCCTTAGCCGCCCGCACCACATAGTCGCGGTGCATCGACGGGGGCAACACTACATAAACCACGTCGATATCGGGATTGTTGGCTATCTGATCGAAGGTCTCGTAAGTATAAATACTCTTGTCGGGAATGTTGTACTGTTTTTTCCACTTCTCGGCCTTCGCGGGCGTCCCCGTCACGATACCCGCCAGATAACAGTTCTTGGTCAGTTGCAGGGCCGGGGCCAGCAAATCGGTGCTGTAATAACCCAAACCAACCAGAGCCACACCGAGTTTGTCTTTCGCGGGCTGGGGTTGCACGTGAGATGTGGCTGCGAGTAAGGTATCAGGAGAGATTAGCCCGGCGGTGGTGCCCAGGGCCAGGGTTTGCAAAACAGTGCGACGAGATGCCATAAGGAGTTTAGATGTATGCTATTAATTAAAGAAAACTTCGTCCACAAATACCCAACCGGGTTGACCTTTGCCCGGATGCCAAGCCGGTAGTTTGGTGACCGGACGGGCTACCACTTTCACAACCTTGTATGGTTCACCGTTTAGGGCCACCTGAATCCCTTCAATTCGGCCAGATTCTTGTTTTTGGGGCTGTGTAGGCTGAATTTTCTGGAGTAGTTTCAGATTTGTTTTATCCGCCCCGCCCCAAATCTCGATCAGGGTGGGGGGCATAATGTAATTGCCTGTATTTTCACCAATGCTCAACGTAACTGATTTGAGCGGCACGGGGCGAGTAAAGGTAAAGAAAGCCTCAAGCGGTTTTTCGCGGTAGCCAAGCCAGGCTATGTCTTTTGCGTTGTCAATGGTTCCTTTCTTCTGGTCAATCAACGTTTTGCCGCCTTCACCGGGGTATTGTGCGTTGGGTTTGTTGACCAGTTCGGCCCGGTCAGGGGTAAACTGCCCACTGAAAAACGTGTATTCTACCAACGCGCTGCTGTACCATTTGTCTTTTGTAGCGCGCGCCTTCACCACCGTGTATCCATTCACGGCAAACGGCTTCTGGTAAACCGGCCCTTTCACCGAATCGGGGTCGGTTCCGTTTGTCGTGTACCGAATGGTTACGCCCTTCAGCGGATGCCTGAACGCGACGGGCGTTTGGGCCGTTACCACAAGTTGCTCGTTAACCAGAATAGGCGGGTTCAGCTTCAGGATCTCGGTGTCGTCGGGTACGTATCCGGCCACAAACCGGAGACCTTTGTTTTGTTGTCCTAACTGCGCCAAGTCCGTTGCCGTCAGGGGCGTATTCCAAACAAACACCTCTTTTAACCCGGGCAGTTGCGCCAACTGGGCCAATGTACTTTTGTCCACTTTCGTACCCGACAAGGCCAGGCTGTTCAGTTTGGCTAGTTTTTTCAGCTCTGCCAGCGTCTTGCCCGTAATCTCGCTGTTGTTCAGAATGAGTTTTTCGAGGTTCTCGAACTGGGCAATTTTTTTCAGGTCTTCATCCCGCACCGGCATATTGGTCAGGTTCAGCGAAACGAGCTGGGTTTTCACGTCCGACAGCTCCGACAGGTGTTCGGGTTTGTAAGCCTCCCGGACAAAGAAACTCGCCTGCAAGGCCGGCGAATCGTGTGCAAGCGGTAAGACCACCCGAAACGGTGTATTCACTTTTTGGAGCGTCTCCGGCGAAGCCGCGTCAAAAGTATACGTAGCTACCTCAGCACCTCCCGTTTTGGGTTGGGTATTCAGATGAGCCTGCACCAACGCCCGCAGGGGGTCATTTTGGGCCAATGCCCGCAGCGGTTTCTTCGTGTCGGCACCCGCTTTAATCCAGGCCGTCAGCAGGCCCACTTCGCCGGGAGTCAGTTGGGGTTTACCTTTGGGGGGCATGTGTTTTTTGTCGTCAAGGGGCAGGTTGGCTCGTTGAATCAGGTGACTGTTGAGCGGATCACCTGCCACCCAAATGGGGCCATTCTTTCCGCCTTTAGTCAACCCTGCCAGCGTACTCATCAGCAGTTGCCCTTTCTGCTTTTGCTCGTTGTGGCACTGATAGCAGTTTGCTTTCAGAATCGGCTCGATGGTACTCACAAACACGGGTGTATCATCGGTGAAGGCAATGGGTGTTTCGGGCTGAGAAGCAGTCGGAAACAGGTAATCCTCGCCGTGGGTCAGGCTGGCCCCAAAGTGCCCCGTAATAAACAGGCAAAGTGTACTTAACCCCAAAAGCGGGCTAAAAAACCGGGTATTATTGGCCTGCCGTTCGTGCAACAGCACTAATGCGTAGGCCAGCAAACTCATGCCCACGCCGGAGAACTTGTGCCAGGTAAGCACGTCGTCGGTATATCCCCCTTCGCGCGACAGAAAAAACCCCATCAGCGCGGCCATGACCGACGTTAGGGCGGCAATCAACAGTAAAAATCGAAAGATCTGCTCCACGCCTTCGCCAGCAAACGACCGCCGAAACACCCACAACACCCCAACCAGTATCAGCAGCCCGATGGGCAAGTGCAACAGCATGGGGTGCATCCGTCCAAGGGGCTGAAGCCAGACTGGAATAGTCACCTTCCCCTCAAAAATCAGCAGGAAAACGAGTAACAGGTTAAGGGCAAAAAGAACGTTGGCAGCAACCGCCTGAAAACGACGCATGGTAGGAGAATAGCAGGTTGAATAAACACAATCAGGCAATCAGGCCCGGCAACACCGTTCCGGCAATGTCGGTCAGGCGATACCGACGACCCAGGTGCTTGTAGGTGAGCCGCTCGTGATTGAGGCCCATCAGGTGCATGATTGTCGCGTGAAAATCGTGGGTATGAACGGGGTCGCGCACCACGTTATAGCCAAACTCATCGGTTTCGCCATAAACGGTACCCGGCTTAACGCCCCCACCAGCCATCCAGGTGCAGTAGGCCCGTGGATGGTGGTCACGGCCGTAGTTGTCTTTGGTGGCCGTGCCCTGACTGTAGTTGGTCCGGCCAAATTCTCCCCCCCAGATCACGAGTGTTTCGTCGAGCAGGCCGCGCTGTTTGAGATCGGTAATCAGGGCTGCCGATGCCCGGTCGGTATCCTTGGCCTGTAGGGGCATTTCGCCCACCATATTGCCGTGCTGATCCCATCCCTGATGATACAGTTGCACAAACCGAACCCCGGCTTCGGAGAGTTTGCGGGCCAGCAGACAGTTGGCTGCAAACGTACCCGGTACTAAGCATTCGGGGCCGTAGAGTTTAACAATATGGTCGGGTTCCTTGCTCAGGTCGGTCAGTTCGGGCACGGCCGTTTGCATCCGGTAGGCCATCTCATACTGCTGCACCTTCGCTTTGATTTCGGGATCGCCAAAATCGTCGTAGGCCATGTTGTTCAGCTCGGCAAGGTTATCAAGCATTTTCCGGCGCGACGTTCGGTCGGTGCCTTCGGGGTTGTTGAGGTACAGAATGGGGTCTTCGCCACTACTGAACACCACCCCCTGATGCGTCGAGTCCAGAAAACCGTTCGTCCAGAGTTTGGAATACACGCCCTGCCCATTGCCCTTACCGCGCGAGAGCAGCACCGAAAAAGCGGGCAGGTTTTTGTTATCGCTGCCGAGACCGTAGCTCACCCAGGCACCCATGCTTGGTCGGTTGCCCTGCTGCGCGCCCGTTTGCAGGAAGGTCAGTGCCGGGTCGTGGTTAATGGCCTCGGTATTCATGGTTTTAATCATGCAGATGTCGTCCACGATGTTGGCAATATTCGGAAACAACTCGCTCATCCACATCCCCGATTGCCCGTATTGCTGAAACTGAAAGTGCGACCCCACGAGCGGGAACTTGGTCTGATTGGCGGTCATTCCCGTGAGCCGTTGCCCATTCCGAATCGAGGCTGGCAAGTCCTGGCCCGCCAGTTTGTTCAGCATTGGTTTATACTCAAAGCTTTCATACTGCGAGGGAGCACCATTCTGAAAGAGGTATATCACCCGCTTGGCTTTAGGCGCAAAGTGAGCTACTCCGAGGGGTAAACCATCCGTTTCGTCGTCGGAAGCCCGAAACAGGTCAGGCACGAGCAATGAACCCAATGCCAGCCCGCCAATACCGGCGGCTGCTTTGCCCAGAAAATGTCGTCGATTTACGGTCAGACGATTTTCAATAAACTCGTTCATAACATGATGGTTTCTTCGAGGTTATACAACATCAACAGGGTTTGCATGAGGGCCGCCGTAGCTGGTTTGTCGGCCACTTTTGCCGGGGGTGTTTCGCCTACGGCCAGCAGATTGGCAACTTTTTTGGGCGCAGCAGCAAACGTCGTTTTTTCGTCGGCGTAATAGTTTTGTAACACGGTCAACTCTTTACTTTTAGGCGTTCGGCACAAAATCAACCGAAATGCCTTTTCGATTTTTTCGTCCGACGATGTTTTCTCGAGCATCAGTTTTTCTGCCAACACTCGCGCCGATTCCAGCACCATCGGGTCGTTGAGCATCGCCAGAGCCTGTAGGGGCGTGTTGGTACGCGACCGTTTTACCTCGCACTGATCGCGGTTGCTGGCATCAAACATCAGCATGGATGGGGGTGGAACGGTTCGCTTGATAAACACATACATCCCTCGGCGATACAAAGCTGTGCCGTGATCCTGCACGTAACGCGCCAGCGACCCCCGGCCCGACGAAGCCACTTCCCATACCCCTTTTGGCTGATACGGTTTTACACTCGGCCCACCAATTTCGGGGTTCAGCAGGCCGCTGCTCGTGAGTACCATATCGCGGACTAACTCGGCGGGTAGCCGCAGGCGGGGGGCGTGCGAGAGGTACACGTTTTCGGGGTCTTTGGCGAGTTTGTCTTTGGTAATTACCGCTGACTGCCGGTAGGTTGCCGACAGCACAATCTGCTTCACCAACCGCTTCATATCCCAATTATGTGTTCGGAAATCCACCGCCAGCCAGTCGAGCAGTTCGGGGTGGCTGGGCAACTCGCCCTGCATACCAAAATCGCCCACGGTTTTCACTAGCCCCCGCCCAAAAAATTCCTGCCACATTCGATTGACAAACACTCGCGCCGTAAGCGGATTTTTTGGATCGGTCATCCAGCGGGCCAGACCAAGCCGGTTTTGGGCATACTTTTTCGCATCGAAGGGCATGATAAACGTCGGCATGGCGGCCACAACCTCCTTCGCCGGCTGATCGTAGTTGCCCCGGCTGAGGATGTGTGTTTTTCGGAGCGTATCCTGGTCCTTCATCACCATGACCATCACCGAAGCCGTGTCTTTTTTATTGATAAACCGAAGCAGATCATCCACATCCTGATCGGTGATTTTCAGGTTCGGGGGGTCGGCAAACGAAGCATCAATTGTACCGACAAGCCCTTTTTCCGGCACCTGATTAAAGAACGCGAAGGCACTGTAATAATCTTTTTGCAGAATAGGGTCGTACTTATGGTCGTGGCATTTGGCGCATTCGTAGGTGAGTGCCAGAAACGTTTTGCCAAACGTATTGGTCCGGTCGGTGACGTACTCGATGCGGTACTCTTCGTCGATTACCCCGCCTTCCTGCGTGATTTTGTGGTTGCGGTTGAAGCCCGTGGCCAGCATCATTTCTTTCGTGGGGGGCGTACCGTTCGGCCCTTTCAGCAGGTCGCCAGCCAATTGCCAGGTAAGAAACTTGTCGTAGCCGTAGTTCTGGTTGAACGCATGAATCACCCAATCGCGCCAAGGCCACATCGTTCGCAAACCGTCGTCCTGATAGCCATGTGAATCAGCATACCGGGCCACATCGAGCCACTGAAGGGCCATTTTTTCGCCGTAGTGGCGGCTTTTGAGCAACTCATCAACCACCTTCTCGTAGGCATTTTCCGATGGGTCGTTCATAAACCGCTTCTGCAAATCGAGCGATGGCGGCAATCCCGTCAGATCAAGGGAAACTCGTTTCAGCAGCCGCTCCTTGTCCGATTCGGGGCTGGGTTCCAGGCCCACCTCGTTCATTTTGGCCAACGTGTAGTGGTCAATCTCATTGCGAGGCCAGTCTTCATCCGCTACTTCGGGCAGTTTTGTGAGTTGGGGCGGGATAAAAGCCCAGTGAGGTTTAAATTTTGCGCCCTGCTTAATCCACTTCTCAATCAGGGTAATCTGCCGCTCCGTCAGTTTCAGGTTTGAATTAGGAGGTGGCATCACCTCGGCAGTATCTTTCGAGGTGATGCGCAGCCACACCGCCGACTTTAGCGGGTCGCCGGGTTTGATCCCGTGCAGGCTTGGATTGTCTTTGAGGGCGGCATAAGCACCAGCTTCGGTGTCGAGACCCAGGTCGGCCTCACGCTTACTGGCATCGGGGCCGTGGCATTTGTAGCAGTTATCCGACAAAATGGGCCGGATATGAAAGTTGTAATCGACCTCATCGGGTATTGCGGCCAATGCCACCGAACCCGTCTGACGGGTTGAGGTAAAAAAACAACCCGTTATCAGTGCCGAGAGGGCAATGCCGGTCAATAAATACAGCCGGTTTTGGGCTATCCAGCGAAGGGATTGGCGTATTTTTTTCACAGAAGGTCATGGATCGGTTCAAGGTCAAAGATAGGACTTAACTTAGATTTAACAAGCTCCTGTGTAGGATTAATGGCCTGCCCGGATTAATACCATACGATCACATCGTCCATCGTTTTCCTCTTTATATCAGGTACTTGAGCGTTGGGGGCGGGGTAGCCGACCGGAATCAGCAAAAACGGCTTCTCGTTGGCCGGGCGTTGCAGCAATTTGGTCAGAAAATCCATCGGGCTGGGTGTATGCGTGAGAGCCACCAAACCAGCCTCGTGAATAGCCGTAAGCAAAAAACCACACGCCAATCCCACTGACTCCTGCACGTAGTAGTTCTGGTGTTTGTGTGTCCCCTCCAACTCATAGCTCCGCCGAAACACAACAATGAGCCAGGGCGCAATGTCCAGAAAAGGCTTTTGCCAGTCAGTACCGAGCGGTGCCAGATCGGCCAGCCACTCCGCCGACATCCGCCCCTCGTAACTCCGGCGTTCCTCTTCCTCTGCCGCCACCCGAATCTGCGTTTTCAGGGCCGGGTCGCCCACCACACAAAACGTCCAGGGCTGTTTGTTCGCACCCGACGGGGCCGTAGAAGCTGTTTTTATCAGGTTCTCGATCACCTCGCGGGCCACCGGCGCATCCGAAAAATCGCGCAGAGACCGGCGGGTATTCATGCGCTCGAAATAATCTTGTGATGCAGTTAGCATCTCGTCGGGCGTCCGCGAAATATATTGGTTATAGGAAATGGTTGTTAGCATTGCGTTTAGGGTACTATTGTAGCGTATCCTCGGCCTGTGTCCCCAACACAACTACCAGATTAAGAATTAATACGCTGGTAACAAATAAAATAGACGGTGGTGTTAGCCCCAGAGGGGCGGCATGTCAATAGAAAAAATTGCTCGTCGCGCATGGACAAAGCCCCGGTGGGACGGTATGTTCGTAATCGGCCCTTTTATATGTCGCCCCGCTGGGGCTTTGCTGACCTATGGGCTGTTTATTTTCTATTAACATACCACCCCCTCCGGGGCTATAACGACTAACTATCTTTTTAGCTGTCAGCTTGTTAGCCCGTATTCCGACGGCTATGATGAGGACTCAGGCCGAGGATACCACAAAAAAAGCCCCGACCGGATGGATCGGGGCTTCGGAGTTCGTTTGTCGAAACGCCTGCCTGTTTACTTCAGTTGATCGACAACGGCTTTGAACGCATCGGGGTGGTTCATGGCCAAATCGGCCAGAACTTTGCGGTTCAATTCAATTCCCGATTTGTTCAGGGCACCCATCAGGGCCGAGTATGACATGCCGTGCTGACGAGCACCGGCGTTGATACGCTGAATCCAGAGTGAGCGGAAATCCCGCTTTTTAGCGCGACGGTCGCGGTATGCGTAACCGAGGGCTTTCTCGACGGCGTTTTTAGCGACCGTCCAGACATTTTTACGACGACCAAAATAACCTTTGGCCAGTTTTAGAACTTTTTTCCGGCGTGCGCGTGACGCAACGTGATTGACCGAACGTGGCATTGTGTAAGTTGTTTTTTGACGCGGGCGGCAGTTCAGAGATCATCTATCAGCGAACAGCTATCAGTAAAAACTGCTCACTGTTCGTTGTTCTCTGTAATCTGCACTTTATTGCCGTTTGTCGGGTGAAACATTGAACCGGGCCGGGCTGAGTGCCTGACCTCAGAAACGAGAAAATTAGATAGCCAATAGCATTTTGATTCGTGCCTCGTCGCCTTTGAATACGAGCGTGGCATGGGTCAGATTGCGTTTCTGCTTCGTTGTTTTCTTCGTCAGAATGTGTGAGTGGAAGGCGTGCTTCCGCTTAATTTTCCCGGTGCCGGTTAGCTTAAACCGCTTTTTGGCAGCCGAGTTGGTTTTCATTTTAGGCATTGTTTGAACCGCTTATTAGTTGACCGGATCGCCGGACCGTCGTAAACAGGCCGCAAAGATACGGAAACAGAGAACAGAGAACAACGATCAGCAAACAGATTTTACTGATCGCTGTTCATTGTTCTCTGTTCTCTGCTTATTTATTTCTTCACCTGCACCACCTTGGGGGCGAGGAACATGCTCATACGCTTGCCTTCGAGTTTAGGCTCAGATTCAACTTTGCCTACTTCTTCAAGACCCTTCGAGAAACGTTCGAGAAGCTGGAATCCGCGCTCTTTGAACACAATAGCCCGACCCACAAACTGCACATAGGCTTTTACCTTCGCGCCTTCTTTCAGGAAGCCGAGTGCGTGTTTTAGCTTAAATTCAAAGTCGTGATCGTCGGTGTTGGGGCCGAAACGAATCTCTTTGATAACGACCTTTTGGGCGTTAGCCTTGATTTCCTTTTGCTTCTTTTTCTGCTCGTATTTAAACTTCGAGTAGTCGATAACACGGCAGACGGGCGGAACGGCGTTTGGCGAAATTTCTACCAGATCAAGGCTTTGCGCCTTCGCCATTGCCTTGGCTTTGTCGATTTCGTAAATGCCCTGTTCGACGTTTTCGCCAACAACCCGGACTTGCTTAGCCAGGATACGGTCATTAATTCGGTAGGGTTCTTCAACCACGCGCCGGGGTGGTCTCCGCTGGGGTAATGCCATAGATACTATTTAGTGCTACAAAATGTCTTCCTGATAACGCAGGAGACGGTTAAAAGTTCGGGAAATGTAAGGATTTTGGCTTCACAAGTCAAGTCTAACGTTTCAACGCCAGGGGAATTGCATGAAGAGCTAAGTTAGCCATCTTTGCCAGATGGATGTAGCTGAATTTTTTTTTGAGGTTGATGATCCTCGCCAAAGTGGCAAATG
>RDXN01000101.1 GCA_004292855.1 Cytophagales bacterium | reverse complement strand
AGGGCTACACGCACTTTCAAACCTTAGTAGATGGATACAGGATGTCAAAGAACGAGTACTTAAAAACAAACCCCCAGACTTGTGGGTAAACCTCACCCTTCATAAGGAGAGGGGGCAGGGGGGGTGAGGTTAAAAAAATAAAGCCCGAATTTCGTCGGTAACCAGTTTACGGTCAAACGCTTGACCCAACAGAGCCGTTTGCTGCAACTCACTCCGGCTCATCGGGAAAATATATACTTTGTCGGTCTCTTCGTCAATCAATTCCTCCAGTTGGAGTTGCAGTGTATCGCGTTGGTTGGGCGTTAGTGTACCTAAAAAACACGAAAACTGCACCCGATACAGCCCCGCCTTCTGGCAAGCTTTAGCCGCCTTCGTGCGCGATTTGTCCTTCACAATGTCGTACAATACCCAAACAATCATAGTTTTTCGAGTTCAGGTGCTCCCCCCGTTTTTCCGATAAGCTCATTGGCAAACGAATGTGCGTCGAGTTGCATACAATGACTCCGCGTCAGGTTGCGGCCCCGGTAACGAATTGGATCATTGTCCCAAAACTCGTTCAGCGCATCGACCAGCAGCTTTTTACCCTCCGCGTTGAGCGAATATCCCCCGGCAGCCACCCCGTTTTTGTTACCCGAAACCGCCGAAATATGCGCCCGGTCGGGATCGCGGATATTCACCTTCTTGCCCGAAAACAACCGAAAAACCACCTCATCGGCCCAACCCCGGTAGGGTTCGATAAAATCATAGACCATACTCAATTGGTTATAATCGTCGCGGTGTAGAAACCCCACATAGGGGTCAAGCCCGGCTACCATCAATGTTTTCTCCACCCGACTGTATAATATCCCATAGGCGTAATTCAGGAACGCATTAAATCCGTCCTGCGCCGGTCGACTGCTGCGCCCATTAAACTGGTAATCGCGGGGCAGCACATAACTCAACGTCTCGAAATACAACCGGCCTGCCGTACCCTCTAACCCCCGCAACGAATCGGCCACGGCCCCCACCGTCAGGCCATCCAGCGACCTGATCGACAACCCTAGGGCCTCCAAACGAATCAGTTTATCGTCCAGATAATCAGCGTGTTGAGGGCGATGTTTTTTAAGCCCCCTGATCAGCCCCGCCTGATTATCGAGTTTAGCCAGCAGCCAGGTTTTAGTCCAGCGTAGACCCTCGGCTCCCAAACTTGCTTCGAGTTGCCGTTTGCGAATCTTGGTCGTACTGCCCAGCTTCGCGTGCCACACCCGCCCGATGGGGTCACCCTGCTGCTCAATAAACACCAGATCGACGTTATGGCGCATCGCCAGCCGCACGGCATCGGTACTGAGGCTCGTGCCCGTGGCCAGCAGAATGTGCGTGACCTTCTCAGCGGAGTAGGTGGCCACGCTCACCACGCGCCCGTCTTCACCGCGTCGTTTAATATCAAACATGGCATCTTTCACGTGGAGGTAGGTGCCGTAAGTGGTAATGTGAAGCTGCATTATTTCAGTGAGCGGAGAACAGTGGGTAGTGAATACCCAGCAGTTGAATGCCCAGTGCGTCCTCAATATCCGACAGCGTGTCGATTGTGAAGTTGTGTGTTCCGCTGAGCCAGCGCGTGATAACCGATGGCCGCTGACTCATACGAATCGCAAACTCGCTTTTGCTCCATCCTTTTGCTTGGAGTGCATCCGCAATCTGAGCCGCAATAGCCATTTGTTTATAGGTACGTGCCTGCTGTTCCGGCGATATACTCGCCAGAATCTGCCGACTCAACTCGCCCCGGTTTCGCTTTTTCGTTTCCATAAATCTGAATGAGCTTTGATTTACTACTTGTTTCAATCCATGCAAGTGCATACGAGTAACCGACCCCTCTCCCTAAGACAATTCGTCTTCTGAGAAAACTAATTGCCCAGCAAGTCGGTTGCCATCCCACCAGGTCAAACCCTCCCGAATCGCCTGATTAATTTGGCGTGACATTACCCGTAAACGATAGTTTTCCTGGGTCAGTTTAAGGTCTTCCTGAAATGCCCGAATTGATTTAGGTTTGGGGCCACCCCCGCCCACAATCAGTGCAATCGAACCAAACCGGATGCAGTATAGCCTGAGTACTGTAAAGTGTTGCACCAGAGCCAGAAAATTCGCCTAATTCAACAAGTTCAAAGGATTCGATTAGAGCCACAGCTACGGTCAATAAATAAGTTTGGGCATCTGGTAAAGTACGTCAATTTTACATAAAAGTAAAATTTTGACCTGCTAGTTTAATGATGGAAACAGACGCAACACAACTGGATAAATGTCTATCATGCACTGTTGGCTGCTTACTGTTGGCTACTCACTGTTCCAAACCCCCGCGACACAGCTTTGCCCAGTCCCAATCCGTTGGGTAACAACACGTTGGTCGTGAACCCACCCGAAAAGGCCACCATCGGCTGATTCTTAAACTGCGTTTTGTGTTCTTCGACCGGAACACCGACCCGGCCGAGCCGTACCAGCACGCGCTCGTGCGGCTCCAGCCACAACCCAAATTCCCGGAAGGTAGCCAGGATCTGACTCGTCAGTACCCGCTTCAACTGCGCCTGCTGTTCGGCCTCCGAATACTGCCGATAGTCGCGATAGTTGGCCTGGTTCAAGGCCATCCAGAGCGTCTCGAAGCGATAATCAATCAGATCGTCGGCCATACCCAGCGTGGCCTGCTCATGCCGGATATGCTTGCTCAACACCGGAAAATCCTCGTTATCAATACGGAGCTCACGCATGTGCAAAAACAGTTGCGCCAGCAGTCCGGCTCCCTCGCCCGCCCCCACGAGCGTAGGCACGCGGTCGAGCACCTTGTATTGCACGAGCGGGTAGGCGTAGCGGTATTTCACGCCCTCTTCGCCCTGCTCGGCTTCTAAGTGGTTGTGCAACAAGGGCGAATGCTCCCGGAACAACTCCCCGAAGTAGCCCCGAAGCTTGTGCGCGTCCCGCGTTCGGAGCGTGATTTCGGGGAAGGTAATGGTGGTCAACGGGATTTGGGTGGTGGTTGGCATGGGGGTTTAGAAAAAAACGGTGATAGCGGCTGAAGAACTCTCCTTACTCCGGTCGAAGCCAGTTAGTTGATCATAATACGTCTCAAGCTCATCCCGATTGATGATATACAACCCCTCTGCTAATTCGTTACGTTTTGGATCGGCCTGGAGTTCTTTGACTTTCGAGAGGTACTTCGGTACGGTGATAATGCGCTGATTGAAAGCTAGTTTGTGCTGAGTGTCAAACTTCTCTTTGCCCATTTTCTTTTGAAGAAGCATTCGGAAGCCGTCTTTAGCTGCCGTCGCTTCGTCATCTAGTTCAACAAACACCGACACAGCAAATCCCTTGTGCTCAATTACCTGAAAACTCGAAACGGGGTAAGTTTCTTTGTCTTCATTATCGTAATTCAGGTGTTTCATACTTTTAAAGATCTCGCGCGCTGTTTTGAACGATTTCACCCCGTCAGCAGATAGATTATCGTAGTATGCGCTAATGAGTGATAGGTAGCGTTCTTCTGGAATTTCGCCGTTATTCTCATCTGCATTTTTAGTCAGAGCCTGCCGGGACTGCGTAGCGGTTGTCCTGTCGTAAATCTTCTCGCAGTCGTCAAAATCAACTATATATAGAGGTGAATGACGACGTTCTTTTGCGTTTTCACGGTTAATCCGACCAGCTACCTGCACAATTGAATCAATCGGGCCAACATCCCGAAAGCCCATATCAAAATCTAGATCAACACCGGCTTCAACGCATTGAGTAGCCACAAGAATTGGTTTGAAACCATATTTAAGATCAAGTTTGACCCGCTCAATAACGTAGAGCCGATGAGCCGGAACAATGTTGGTCGATAAGTAATAGACTCGATTTCGATGCCCCCGATCTCCAACGTATTCCTGAACAGCCGTAAACACGTCCACTGACCGCTTTACCAGATTACAGACGATCAGACAAGATTTGTTATCCGACCAGTAAGGCTCGAAATAGTCTTTAATAAACGTGGTCGCATCCGCAACAGGGCTACTAATTAATGGAACAATTTTGGTCCGTTGAAAGGCTCCAAAAACGGCTTCATATTCTGCCAGTAATTCCAGAACCTCCAGTTTGTCGCCCTCCTTAGCAATAATTTCGCGGTTAGCCAGCTCAAACGTCTTGGGCTTGGTTGCCGTCATCAAAATGATCCGGGCGTTCAGCAATTTAGCCGCATAGAACAAAGCCGCCCCAATAAGGGGTAATTGCTCTAACCGAATGGTTTGCACCTCGTCCAGAATAATGATTGCACCAGCGAGATGGTGAAACTTTTTCAGCAGTTTATTCCGGTGGCCGATCAGCGTTTGCAGAAACTGGACGAAGGTTGTGATAACGACATCGCTCTGCCACGTATCGAGCAGCATTGTCTTTTGATTCCATCCCTGATTTTCCTCGTCGTCATTTTTCTTAGACAACTGTTCTAAAGCATCAGCAAACTGATAATGAGCTAAAACCAGTCCTTCGCTTGCTGGAATCACGCGTTTGTATTCGACAATGGCCTGCTCAATAATGTTGATAAATGGCAAGGCATAAATGATCTGAGCTTCGTAGTGTTCCTGCTCACGTATTTTGCTTTTAAGCCGCAGAGCAAAATCCAGTACAGTTAAGGTTTTACCGATACCCGTTGGGGCTGTTAGGGTAAAAAGTCGTTTTTGCAGAATGTTTTCCCGGTTCAACTGTTGCATAACTGCTCCCCGCACGTAGTCCCGTAACGTTTTTTGGTCAAGTTTTGCCAATCGGTCGGGCGCGTAGGATTGAAACAGAACGGGGGGAATTCGTTGATCAACCAAGTTTGCCGATAAAGGCCTTCGGGTGTATAATGTGGTTTCGGAAGCATCTATCTTATCAGACTCGATCAGGAGCGAGAAGAGGTAGTTAATCAGGAAATAGTTTTGAATGTCAGGGTTTCGCTCCAAGTCCCTGACAGTCTTGATAAGTTTCTTGTCGGGGTAGTTGATGTAGCTTGCCAAGTCGGACTCTCCCAACTCAGCCGTAATCTGCTCCAGAGCCGGATAAATCGTTTTCGCTTGCTTATCGAAAATATCCTTGTCATTGCAATGTTCTACAGCAAAGCCCTTCAAATCGTTAATGTTGGTCAGGCTTTTGTGATGATGAATAATCAAATAAGCTCCCCACAAAGCCAACCTGTCATAACCCAGCGAATGGTATTTCTGATAAAGTGCGAAGCCGCCAAACTTGGCATGTTGCTTCAGTTCCTGATCGAAATTGCCCGATTGAAGCAGATAATTCTGAAAATGTGTGGTGTACTTGCCAAGATCGTGATACATACCCACCAGTCGCAGGATGTCAGCTAACGGTAGGCTTGTTTGCAGGGCAACATTCTTGTGGAACGACTGCAACGCTTTGTCAGTCACCGCCATTGTGTGATCTATCAGACGTTTCGAGCCAAACACGGTGCCGTCGGCGTGTTGTTTGCTGTGCGAATAGAACGTTGTCATTCCATGAACAGAATATGCTGCGTTTCGGAACCCTGATTGAGCGTGTAATAGGGCTTGGCTAGCCTTACTTTTATTCCCGAAGCTGTAGTTGAAAACAGCAGCCGGTCCATTCGCCGAAGTTCGCGGTCGAAGTTGCTCACAAAGTCGCCGGGTAAAAGTTCCTCCTCGATCAACTGAAGCGTATCGGCTGTTCGTTGTCGGTCGAAATCCAACTGCTCAACCGCATCGGATGGCATAGCCGAATGCACGGTTACCCACTCTTTAACTTCCTGTTTCTGAACGTCCGTGAACAGAGTCACCGAAAGCAAAGATGCCGTGAAGTTGGCTGTGCCAAATGTAAGAGCATAGTGAAACTGCCGTTCCAGAACCGCCTGTTTCAACTCGGCAAACGTTTCCAGGCCTAATTCGTGGCACGACACGTATAAGCGGTAAACGACCATATCATTGCTGATATTAAGCCCACTGACCACCTCAAAGGGTGTTTGGATTCGCCCGTTTGAGCCATCAAAATCCCCCTTTCCAACGATTTTAAGAAGATTGAGCCGATGAAACGTTTTTTTAATCGGTTGCATCACCCGAATACCAATCCGAATCCGCTCGGATGCTAATTCTTCATAGTAACTGTCGCGGGGGCGTCCCAACAAGCCAGCCAGCATACCCATTAAGGTCGTGCGGGGAGGAATGCTGAAACTCATAGCCGTATTGTTCGCATAGTATTTGCGAAAGTGGGCGAGTTTACCGCCCACGTCTATCTGCAATACTTCCATCAGCAGGATCAGTTTGCAGATAAATCAATGCCCGTCCCCGATTTGATAAAGGCTGATTTAATAGCCTTGCTCTCACCCGTGTTTTCGTTCAGGAGTTGTTGTAGTGCCGCCACGTCGAGCCGTATATCTTCAAAACGTCGGATTTGTTTTTCCTCAATCCCGTTGGCCGGGGTTGCTTTTACGTAGTTCCGCAGGTCACCAAAGTGGCCGTTGAAAAAGCCGTCGTTATAGGTGATCTCGACGTAAAGTTTCGGGTATTGATTTAGTTTAGAACGTGTTGGCATAGCGGGTACGCTTTGCCAAACAGCATTCCGAAACGTAGCAATGTCTGCATCGGTCAGGCCCGTACTTTGTGCTGCAAACTTGTTGATGGTGCCATTGAATGCCAGCAAGCTGTAGTGGACCCGGTAGTCTTTCCCGAATGTGCTGCTATCGTCGTTCATCGTTGTGACGATTGAACTCGATTCCATCAACTGAACTTTGTGCAACGAGTAACCCCAGTTGATTTGCACAGGCCCCGTGTAGGCGCGTGTGAACCCTTCAACGGCAAAAGCACTGCCGAACAGACGGATATCCACAAATTTCTGCTTGACCATCTGCGCCAACAGATAAACACTCAGCGACCGGTTTGCTTTATCCTGTAGCTTTTTGAAAATCTTTTCGGGCGTTTTCTCGGCATCAATAATCTTGGCTAATGCGTCGCCCATTGCCGGATTTTCCGCGAATAGCTCGCCAATAGTTTCGTCGTTCGCCAAAGCACGCTTAATAACGGCCTCCAGTTTTTGCTCAGGCGTGACTTTGCGGCCATCTTCCATATCCACGAAAATCTCGGTTCCGGTCATTTTCAGGTAATCGCGGATATACCGTTTCAGGCGCGTATCCGTCACCAGATTTGTATTGGTATCATAGTCCATGCGCGGTTTGTTCTCCTGATCGGGGTCGCCATTGGGGTTGCACTGCGTTGCTTCGTATAGAAACAGAAAATCGGCATTGTTTGTAATGGAAGTTGCCATTGGTTGTTGGGCAGTTTAGGTTAGTCGTTGTTAGATGCTTTGGTTTTACCAGCGAAGAAGGCATAACCTGAGAGGATGAAGAACAAAGCTTCGTCCGGTTTCATTGTCCATCGTTCGTGTTTGAAGAGCATTGAGAACCGGCTTAGGGTATTTTCAGTGAGTCGGTGCAAACTGTATTGCTGCGTCTTCTCCCACAGGTCGTGGTACAGCCGCCGTATGTCGTCCCGATCCATGCCGTTGTAGTTCAGTTTTTTAAGGACAGGCTTGTTCTTGTGTTCTTTTTTGTACTGTGCCTGAGCTACCGTATTCAGGACGCGGCCTAAGTAGAATAATGCCTGATGTTCAGGCTTGTATTCCATCCGGGTGAAATACGCTTCGATTTTTTGCTGGTACTCTGGCAGGACTTGTTCTTCGGGGGGAGCGTCGAGCGTAATGTCTTCAACCGCATTGAGGTGGCTTTCGTCCATTGAATTTATTAGGTTAAACTGTTTCAGAATGTCAATAAAGGCGAGGTACTGGAATACTGCGTTCCGAATAGCAAAGTCGAACTCCGTGTTTTCGCGGATGTTGGTGTAGCTGCCGTATCGACCGTAGTAATGGCAAAGAATCAATTCCTTGAAGTAGCCAAACAGTTTGGCGCGTTCAACAGGCCGCTTTTCCAAAACTTGTTTGAACAAATTGAGGGCTTCGTTCTTCTTTTCCTTGTCTTTGCGGACCGGAATCAGCGTGTACACAGTGAACAGATTGAACTCAAGGGGTCTCTGTTCTTTCCCCATACTCATAATGCTTGCCCAGTTGACACCCGGTATGGTTTTCCATTCGTTATTCAGCTTACCAAAAGCACTAATCAACTGCTCAAAATGAGTGCGGCTAACATCTTTAATGACGTTAATTGTTTTGAAGAAATTTCCATCTGACTCGAAACCGAGGAACGTGATCCAGTAGGGATTATCAGTTTCCACATCTAAATCACCCGCGATCTCCTGATACGTATTGAACTGAAACAGCAAGTCCGATTTACGGCTCAGCGTACGTAACGTAGTTTCAACGTCGCTTTGATCCTTATGGAGAAGTTGAGGAATAATACAGTGATCTATACCTGCAATCCGTGTTTTGTACTTTTCGAGCAGGTATTTTGACCCTCTTTCCAAATTGACCTGCGTCTGTTTGTCAATTTGGTAGTTCTTCTGAAACGCTCCACTTTCCCAGCCGCTGGCGTAATTGACAGTAGTTGTGACAAACATCTTGTTCAGACTGTACCGCGATGAAATATCTAATTCACCTACATCAGATGAACGTTCTCCCGTAGCATAGCAAAGTTTTTCAATGTTCTCGCCAGAAGTCGGAGCCGTATCCTCTCCAATAAACTTTCGCTTCACAAAGGTTTTGTAGCCCTCAATTTGGCTGAATAGAGTTGGCTTTGTTAATCCTTTCTCCGACCAAATAATTTGCACGACGACCAATACAATTCGTTCAGAAGTCTTTATCGTGACAGCTTTTAAGAATTGCCTGTCATCGTCGGAAAGCTTCTCTTTGTCAGCATCGGTCAGTTTCTTGTTTTCGAGTAAAGCGAATCGGTGTTCAAACTCTGAACGTAACGTAAAAACTTTATGCAGTACCTCATAGAGTAGAGTTGCCTGTAGATTGGTAAACTTCGCGTCAATAGCATCCGAAAATTCTCCACCTATTGGTAGATTTCCTTTTTTATCGACAACCCCAAAAAATGTTTTTTTTAGTTGCTTTAAATCACCCCACTCCGTACAGGTGTAGACAGCCTTGTTGTTTCCTCCCTGAATCTTGACATTAAAAAATCGCTCTGGTGATTCGTCCGGGTCGTATTCAAGCAGGTTTCCAAAGTCAACCCGGTGTTCATCCAGATTGAAAATCAGGGGGACAACGTAATTCGTGATGGGGTCGCCTTTCTTTGTCGCCGTTTCAATTTTTGGAGCATCCAGAATGTCGTCCCATTCTCCCCGTCCCTGACTGAGTTGTTGGCCTATTCGTATTTGGGTTTGGAGCATACTTTTTATCGTTTTCTTGTCAGCAAATCAAAAGCATAAAAGTGACGTATTCTGTCACAACACAAAGTCCCCGATTCTTCCTTGCACATACGCCCGCAGTCCCTCCGGCGCGTCGATGCGTACGTGACCGGGCAAGCCCAGGATAAACCGCCCGATGCCAACCCAACTCCGCACTTCGCCCGTGTAGCGGCAGGGGAACGCCGTGTCGGCGGGGGCGGGGTGGAGGTCCGGGCGGGTGAGCGGGTGATCTTCAGTGAGTAGGTGTGCGGCCATTTGTGTGAGGGCGAGCGACACGCGCACCGGCTCACCAGGCCACTCGAACGGGTCGGTGGGGGCTTCGGCGGGTGGGCGCGTTTGGGGCGTGTCGAGCAGCTCAACGGCCTCCATACGCCCAATTTTGAAGGTTTTTACCGTGTCCGAAGCTGGTTCGTAGAGTGTCAATTGGCTGTAGTCGGGCGAGAAACTGTGCGGTTCCACAAGGCGGTCACTCACGGTGTCGCTGTTGGCCGAGTAGTACCGAAGTAACCGTACCTGTTGACGGTTGCGAATAGCCTCGTGCAGGCAGGTCACGATCCCGCTTTTGTGGCCGTCGAGAAGCGAATCGGCCAATGGAAATAGCGTAGAGTGACTGAAGATTTTTTGCCGGAGTGGGGCCAATACCGGATTGCTTGATGGCAGAGCCGTGAGAGCTTGCTGGAGTAGTTCGGCCTCCTCTTCGGTAAACTCGGCCTGTTGTCGGCGTTCGTCTTCAAACAAGAAAAAACGGGGCGGTCGGGTGCCTTCTTTCTCCACGAAAAAACCGACTTCTTCGAGCGTATCCAGAAACCGGCGTGCATGGCGCGGGTCGCAGTCGAGGAGTTGGGCGAGTTGACGGAGGGTTTTTCCGGGGCGTTGTTTGAGCAGCCGGATGAGTTTCAGGGCGCGGAGCAGATTTTGTTGGGCGGCCATTTAAGTGGTTTGGAAATAGTCGCCCCTAACTACTTACTTATTTGGCATATATGCAATACATAGTGGACTTATTTTTATAAATAAATTATTTATAAGTTTTCAAACGGATCTGTCTAACTAGAAAATAGGTAAGGCTTCTCCTTTAGCTTGATCAACAATGCATTGCAAAACGCCCAGAAGTTCAGGCAGATCAGTGATCAGATAACGCCGTTCGTCAATTGTAATTGCTGAGCCGGTAAGTTGCAGAAAACGCCACTCGATTCCGGTAGTAGAGCAGCCGTATAGCGTCTCAAAGCGATTCCCCTCAAGGTCGTTGAGCTTGCGGGCACCTAGCAATTGGGCCGATGCCTGGATGGTTCCCTGTTCGAGGTCTTGCTTCTTGGCCTCAGTAATACAGAAGATCGGAGCTGTAACAAAGTCCTGAATCCGACTTAGCGAAAAGATAAAGTCGCATTCACCCCTGAGTCCTGCAACCTCATCAACGTCCAGATTCATGCCAGAATAGATAGAGAAGGTGTGTTTGTTCAAATTGCTGAGTTCCAGCAGAATCGGGCTAACCAGACGTTCAGAACGGGATTTTTCGCTCCCAAATCCCAGTTCCTGACCCCGGTTCAGGGCTTCCAGAAGCCATTCGGAGGGTTGGAGAGGGGGACAATCAGCAAACAACTCCGTGGCTTTGAATCGGATACCAAACTTTTGCATCAGATCGCGCGAGGTAAAATCACTGTAAGCCATAGGTTTGTTTTTTACCAAATTTAGTCAGAGGAGCCATAAGAAAAAAGGGCCAGTTTCCCGGCCCCATTTCACAAACAGTAAAATCGAAATCTTAATCCTTCTTCGGTCCCGTACCGACACTCGAAGCGGGGGCCTGCTCGGCCAATTTCTTGGCGGCTTTTGCGTAGTCGCCCGCCTGAATAATGGTCAGTTTGCTCGCGTCGATGTGCTTTTTCATGGCCGCGTTGACCTGCTCAGGCGTCAGGGCCTCAAGTTTCTTGTCGAAATCAGCATCAAACGCCATTGTGCGGTTGTAGTAGAGGTAGTTGTTGAGCTTACCCGCGAGTTCGTTGTCCTGCGCTCGCGATACCTGCCGCGATTGTAGGTATCCCGACCGGGCCGCGTTCAGCTCCTCCGCCGTGAAGCCCTCTTTCTGTACCTTCTCGATCTCCTCGCGCATAGCCTTTACGAGTCGCTCGGCATTGGCCGGGTTGTAAATTGCATACACGTTGAACATGCCCGCCTTATCGAACGGACTGCCATTGATACTTGACCCAACGCCGTAGCTAATACCTTCCTTTTGGCGAATACGTACGGCCAACCGGGAGTTCAGGAAGCCACCACCGAGCATGTAGTTGCCCATGATCAAAGCCGGGTAATCGGGGTCGTCGTCGCGGATGGGGAGGTTCATACCGGCCAGCATGAGCGCGTTGGCTTTGTCGGGGGTTTCGATGCTCTGCGCTCCGGCAGGAATCGACTTAAACTCGCTCACAATCCGGTTGAACGGCTGCTTAGCTTTCCAGAGGCCAAATTCGCTCGAAATGAGCTTGCGCATCTGGGGTTCGTCGAAGTCGCCCACGATGGATACTGTCGCGTTTTGGGCACCGTAGAAATCCTTGTGGAACTGCTTCAACTCGTCCAGTTTCAGGGCTTTGATGGACTCTACCTGCTCATCGAATGTCTGCGTGTAGCGCACGTCGCCCTTGGGGTAGGGGTTCATGGTCCGACCGAACATCTGACTTGCGATGGCTGTTGGCTCCGACCGCTGCGACTCGATCTGGGCGAGTTGCTCCTGCTTCAGTTTATCGAACTCGTTGGCGTCGAAAGTCGGATTCTTCATGATGTCGGCCACCAGTTTCATCACCTCCGGGAGGTTGTCTTTGGTGGTTTTAATCATGGCCATTGCCGAGTTGCCCCCGCCAAAAATATTCACCTGCGCCTTCAGCCGGTCGAACTCATCTTTGATCTGCTGACGGGTTTTCGAGGTGGTGCCCTTGTTGAGCATCTGCGCCGTAAAGCCGCTAGCCGTTCCCTTGTTCATCAGGCTTTTCACGTCGCCATAGCGGAACGTCATTTGCGCACTCACGTCGTTACCCCGCGTCGATTTGGGCAACAGGGCCATCTCAATCGTGTTGGGCAGTTCCACGCGCTTCGTACGCCCGTCGATGTTGGCGGGGGAGGCATCGAACGCTTCGCCTTGGGCAATGGCCGCACGACCTTTGTAGTCCTTTGTCATGGCGGCAAGGTCGGGCGCGTCAGGCATTTCGGACCGGTCGGGAGCGGCATCGGGGATAAACTCGCCATTGGTGCGGTTCGAGGGCTTCAGATAAAAAGCCGCCACCCGCTTCACATCGGCAGGGGTCACTTTCTCAAGTTGGTCACGATAGAGGAAAATCAACCGCCAATCGCCCGTCGCAATGTATTCGCTCAAGCTTTTGCCGAGTTGCTCCACGTTCTTAAACGCCATCTCGACATACTTCAACTGCTTCGCTTTCGACCGATCAACCTCTTCTTTGGTCGGGGCCTTAATAGCAATGGAATCGAGCGTATTGATCAGGATTTTCCGAGCTTCGTCAGCCGATTTTTCTTTCAACATTTCGACCGCGAAATACGCGTAGCCGGGGTCTTTGGTCATAAACGAGTAGCCGTATTGCTGCGAGGCTTTCTTGGTCTCGATCAGGGCTTTGTAGAGTCGTCCGCTTGGTTCGTCGGTTAAAATGTCGAGCAGCACGTCCATCGCCGGGTAGTCGGGGTGCGAGCTTGGCATAATGTGGTACAGGGCCGACACCACCTTCGTGTCGCCCACGCGCCGGAGTGTCACCGAGCGTTCGCCATCCTGAATTGGTTCCACGCTATACGTAGGCTGCAACACGCGTGTTGGGCGCGGGATGGGGCTGAAGTACTCATTGACAAGTGCGATGGTTTTCTCCTCGTCGATCTTTCCGGCTACAACCAACACCGCATTGTCGGGCTGGTAGTATTTCTTGTAAAAGGCCTGTAGGTTTTCGATGGGGACTTTCTCCAAATCGGAGCGGTTACCGATGGTCGATTTACCGTAGTTGTGCCACAGGAAAGCCGTCGATACCACGCGCTCGTTCAACACGTTTTGGGGCGAGTTTTCGCGCGATTCAAACTCGTTACGCACCACCGAAAACTCCGACATCAGGTCTTCTTTCTTGATGAACGAGTTCACCATCCGGTCCGATTCGAGATCGAGTGCCCATTTCAAGTTCTCGTCCGAGGCTGCGAACGTCTCGAAATAGTTGGTCCGGTCGAGCCAGGTGGTGCCGTTGGGGCGGGTGCCGTGCGAGGTGAGTTCCTGCGGGATGTTGGTGTGCTTGGTCGAGCCTTTGAACACCATGTGCTCAAGCAGGTGAGCCATGCCGGTCTCGCCCAGACCCTCGTGCCGCGATCCTACCAGGTAGGTGATGTTGACGGTGATGGTTGGCTTCGACACGTCGGGGAACAACAGCACTTTCAGGCCGTTCTTGAGGGTGTACTCCGTGATGCCCTCCACGGAGGCACCTTTCGTTATGCCGTCGGGTAACGAATTTGTTGCAGGCTGTGCCTGAACTCTTCTCCAGATGGTTTTTGAGCTGTTGACAGCCAGTGCTGGTTCAGGTTGCGCATACAGCGGTCCAAGGCTGGTCAGCAGCGTACCGGCAGCTAATGCGCTCATACACAGTTTGCGATGAAGCATAGGTGATAGTAAAGTCATGTGCGATAGGTTGTTAAGTTGGTTTTCATTCTATAAACTACCGCACTAGTTACGAAATTGTATCCAGTTCGACAATTTTTTTGTGATGAAAGGCTTCACCCCTTCTTTTGTGACTGGTTGTAGGGCGAGTTTTCTACCCGCCCTACATGAAATCAGCCCTCCAGCCACTGCCGGAAGACCCCTGCCTTCTCTTTGCTTACCAGCACCTCGACCGTCTCGAAGGGGGTATAAAGCCGAACGAGTACTTTTCCGCTCAGGTCCGGCACACAACCCGCCACCATTGCCAGGCTGATCAAATACTGTCGGTTGGCCCGGAAGAACCGGGTAGGATCAACTAACTCTTCCAGTTCATCGAGAGTGCGGTAGTCGGTCACGAGTCGGCGGCTATCGGTGGTGTAGAGGTAGATCAACTCGTCGCGGTGGAAGTAGGCAATTTGCTCTTCGGCTACCGGGACAATCTGCCGCATGTAGTGGGCCGTAAAGCGTCGTTTGTAGGTTGGGGTTGGAGATGGTGCGCCCATCTGGGCCAGAAAGACCCGAAATTGTTCGGCAAAGTCGGTTCCGGTGGGTTGCCAGCGGTGGAATTTAGCCAGAGCCGTCCGCAGTTCGGCGGGGTCAATGGGCTTCAACAAATAGTCGATGCTGTTGAGCTTGAACGCCTGAATCGCGTATTCGTCGTAGGCGGTTATAAAAATGACCGGCACGTTCAGATTCACCTGCCGGAAAGCCTCGAAACTCACCCCATCGGCCAGTTGAATATCGGCGATAATTAAATCGGGGCGGTGCGTGCTCAAATAATCGACAACGGCCCGCACATCGCCCAGCGGCCCGTGGATGATGGCCTCCGGTTCGATTTGCCGTACCTGTTTCAGGAGTTGCCGGGCAATAAGCGGTTCGTCTTCGATTAACAGAATTGTCATGTTTTTTTTAGACACAGAGTTACACGGTGATGCACGGAGGACCACAGTGTTTTTTTGTCATCCCGACGCGAGGGATCTAGCTTGCCTGCACACAAATTGAGTATTGCCAGAGTAGATCCCTCCTGCGTCGGGATGACAAAAACCTCCGTGTAACTCCGTGCATCACCGTGTAACTCTGTGTCCAATAAATCACAGCAGCGGCACGCGAACCGTGAACACCTCGCCCGATTCGATCACTACCTCCTTACTGCTCAGAAAACTATACAACTGACGCAGATTTTGCAAGCCCTGCCCGTTTGAGGTAGCTATCTGGGTTTTACGCTGAACCGGATTCGACACCTCCAAATAGCCATCGCGGCTAGTGAGTGACACTCGCAACGGAGTGACCTCACTGATGCTATTATGTTTGATGGCGTTTTCGATCAGAATCTGAAGCGTGACGGGTACAATCTGCCGTTCGAGCGCGTCGGAGTCGATGGTGCAATAGAGTTGAAACGTACCCCCAAAGCGCGTTTCCAGCAGCGAGACGTAGTTTTTAACGAATGTTAGCTCGGTTTCGAGCGAGACTAATTCCTTGTCTTTGTGTTGCAACACGTAGCGATATACCTTGGCGAGTTGACCCAAAAACTGCCGGGCGAGGGATGGGTTGTCGTCAATCAGACTGTCGAGTGAGGACAGGCTGTTGAACAAAAAATGCGGATTTAGCTGATTGATGAGGTTTTCGTATTGGGCATTGATCCGCTCTTGTTGCAACATTGCTTTCTCCTTCGCCCACGTCTCTTTTTCGACCAGGTTTTTCTTCCATTTCTCGAAAAAATAGAAGCCGAAATAAGCGGTGTTCACGCCTACAACCATAAATACATCCAAAAAATAGGAGGCTACTTTGATAGCCTTCGCAATTTCGGAGGGGAAATAGTCCGTATAGTAAGTTTCAAACCGAATGATGAGCGAAGTATGGATAATCAGCATCACAGCCAGACAGCTTCCTGCTTGCACGAAAAACCGCCGGAGTACGCCCGTCTCGAAGGGTAGTTTCTGGTTCAGATATCGATTGAAGGCATGTACGCTTTCCCACATTATGGCAATGATGAAAAAGCTGAGCGCGGAAAAAAAGAGTCGCTCGCCCGCATTGAATTGAGGGAAAAGGGTCAGAATGAGCACATAGCGAATCACGCTCACCACCAACGCGGCCGTGTACACGTAGCCGCGTGGCGAGTGGAAGAACCCGCTAATTTTAGTGCCCAGAGATGATTTGTCCATCGCTCATTTCGATAATTCGGTCGGTGCCACCGGCAAAATCGGGGTCGTGCGTCACGGTGATAATCGTTTGCCCTTTGCTGGCCAGATCGCGAAAGATACTGAACACATTCTCGCTGTTTGCCTTGTCGAGGTTGCCCGTGGGTTCGTCGCCCATGATGATGGTCGGGTCGTTGATGAGGGCGCGGGCAATGGCCACCCGCTGTTGCTGCCCGCCCGATAGTTTGCTGGCGGGTTTGCGGGCGTGGTCGGCCATGCCAATGAGCCGGAGTTTTTCCATTGCTCGTTCTTCCACTTCCTTAGCGGGGTATTTACCCAACTTAAGGCCGGGCAGCATCACGTTCTGGAGCGTCGAGAACTCAGGCAACAGGAAGTGAAACTGGAACACAAAACCCAAGTGCTCGTTGCGGAATCGGGCCAGAAAATCGCCATCGCGCCCCGTAAGCCGGGTGCCGGCCATCGTAATCTCGCCCTCATACTCGGTGTCCATCGTGGAGAGCAGGTACAACAGCGTGCTTTTCCCGCAGCCCGACTTCCCCACAATAGACAGAAACTCGCCCGGCTGCACGTCGAACGACACGTCCCGCAACACATGGAATTTGTCGGGATCGTAGAAGTATTTATTGAGTCGGCTCGCGCTTAAAACAGGTGTCATCCTCGTAAAATGGCTACAGGGTCTACTTGGGCGGCTTTTTTGGAGGGGAAATAACCCGCCAGAATGGTGGTGATGAGGCCGAACAGAAGCCCTATGACGTAAAATTTAGCCTTGAAAATGACCGGGAACGTCTTGATATCCAACATGCCCCCCGTGTCGAAGGGTGTTACCGACAAGGAGTAACTTAAACCGAAGCCAATGAGCAACCCCAACAACCCACCCGACAAGCCAATAAACACCGCCTGCAACAGAAACACGGCCACAATGTCGCGCTTGTCGAAGCCAGTGGCTTTCAGGATGGCGATGTCTTTGATCTTGTTCATCACCGTCATGTTCATAATGTTGTAGATACCAAACCCCGCCACAACCAGCAGCGTAAACGACACCACGAAGGTCATTACGTTGCGGAGTTTTTCGCCCGTCAGGATAGCCGTGTTAGCCTCCGCCCAGTTTTCGGTGTGGTAGCCAAACATGGCCTCTAACCGCTTGCCGAATGAAAGAGCCTGCATCGGGTCGATCATCTTCACGTGGATGTCGGTCACAAAACTGGGGTCGCGCTGGAGCATTTCCTGCACGGTCGAGAGGGCGGCATAACTCTTGGTGTTGTCGATGGTGGCGATGCCGAAACCAAACGTGCCCACCACGCGCAGAATTCGGGTGTCGCCAACGGGAGTCGTGACAGACACTTTGTCGCCCACCTGAACATTCAGTTTCTGAGCCAGCGACACGCCCATCAGCAGGCCATCGGGGTTGGTTTTTAGGGCGTTTAGCGTACCTGATTTCAGGCGTTCATTGAGCCGATACAGGCGGTTTTCGCGCTCCACGTCGACGCCCGAAATAGTCCCCGAAAGCTGAATGGGGCCGTTGTTGAAAAACGCCTGCGTCGCTACCTGCGCCGACACGCCCAACACGCCCGGTTCCTTTTCGATGCGCCCGGCCAAAATCACCCCATTTTTCAGGCGGGCCTGCTCGTTTTTGGGTTTCTGATGATACACCACGTTGAACCCGTTGGGCCGAAGCTCGTCGATCAGGCCTGGGCGTTGGGTGTTCACCTCGTTGAACATACGGATATGTGGACTGGCATCCAGGGCCGAGTTCTCCAGAAACTGGTTCACGCCCTGCATAAACGAGATCATGACAATGAACATAGCGATCCCGAACGTCACGCCCAACATGGCAATGAGCGTCTGACGTTTCTTGGCCAGCAAGTGCGTCCTGGCAATTTGAGTGACAATGGAGAGGTTCATAGTTTTGATTAGGGATTGGAACCGCAACGGCGGACCGTGCGGATGACACGGATCAGGCGGATTAATACGGATTTTCTTTTTGTCATCCCGAAGAATGAGGGATCTACTTTGTTACTGCTCAAGCTGAGAGAAGGGAGATTAGATCCCTCATTCTTCGGGATGACAAAAAGAAATCCGCGTTCCAATCCCTATCCCGCTTGCGGGATCAATTACTCGTTTACAATCACTTTCGATCCCGCGCTCAGCCCCCCCCGGACCTCGACCATATCGAAGTTCTCGGCTCCTTTCTGAAAACGAACTTTCTGCTTTTTGCCGTCCTGCTCGACCCACACACTATCCGTACCGATTACGTACGACTTCGGGACCGTCAGTACGTGCTTGCGTTGGCTAATAATCAGGTTGGCTTCGACAGTTAGACCATAGTAGGAGGCCGGTTGCTCGCCCGTGAACTCCGCATCGACCCGAAACGACTGATCGGTGCGGTTCAGTTTGGGGTAAATCTTCACCACGCGGGCGTTGAACACCTTATCGGGGTACACGTCGGCCTTGATGACCACCTCCTGCCCCCGCCGAATCCGCCCGAAATCGCTCTCATCGACCGACAGTTGGGCGTACACCTTGCTGCCGCTACCCACGAGCGCGAGTTGATCGCCGGGCCGCACCACCTCGCCCGGGTCTTTAAACACCTCATACACTTTGCCATCCACGAAACTCCGCACCCGCGTGTTGCGCCCGGCCACTTCCGACGCCACCAACTGCGAGCGGTTCTGCGCCACATCGACCTGAATCTGGTTTCGGCTGCGCTGGAGGGTATTCTGTTGGGCGCGGAGGGTGTTCCGGGCGAGGGTCACGTTTAGCTCGGCGCGTTCGAGTTCGGCGCGGGAGGTCGCATTTTGGGCGTACAAATCCCTGAAGCGAACATAATTGACTGAGTCGTTAGCAAGCCGAGTGCGGGCGTTACGAACCTGCGCTTCCAACTCGGCCAACACGGGCGAATTAGTGTTCAGGTTGGCCTGTGCCTGCCGGAGGGCTGTAGCGGCTGCCTGCTGTTGGGCATTCTCGACGGTGCTTTCGAGCACAAACAAAAGCTGGCCTTTGCGGATCGAGTCGCCTTCGTTTACAAGCCGTTGTTGCAAGACACCCGTCGCGTCGGCGGTAACGGTGTACTCGCTACGCGGATACACGCTACCCGACGCATACACGGCCTCGGTCAGGTCGCGGTAGGTAGGTGCGATGCCCTCGGTGCTGCGGTTGCAGGCGGTTAAGACAGTCAGTAACGTAAAAAGTGAAATTGATTTCATGGTTTTTTTGTCATCCCGACGCAGGAGGGATCTACTCTGTTTAGAGGCAAGTTGCGTGTTGATAAACTGGATCCCTCCTGCGTCGGGATGACAAAAAAACTGATCATAAACCGCCCCTAATCTGCAAAATGGTTCCATTGATAAACACGTTCGAGAGAGTGGTCAAATACCGGTTTTGAGCCGTGAGAGTCTCGTTGAATACATTCAGGTACTGGTCGTAGGCAAACAAACCGGAGCGGTATTTCACTAGCGCGATTTGTACGTTCTGGCTGCTGAGTTCAAAATTCTGTCGGTTCAGGTCGAGTGAGCGCACAGCCTGATTGTGGCTGTTCCGCACGTCGTCGGTGTCGGTTTGCTGGCGGTTGCGCTCGTAGGCTAGTTCGGCCTCGGCGAGTTTGAGTTGCAGCCGGTTGCGAGTCAGGTTGCTTGCCCGCAGGCCCCCCGAATAAATGGGCCAGTTGAACTGTAAACCTGCTACCCCGATAGTAAACCAGCGTTCGTTCGGGTTCAGAAAATTGAGCCGGTTGCGTTGGGCCTGCTCCGTAAACCGCCCGTAGGCCGAGAGCGTGGGCGAGCGCATCAACCGTTCGCGCTCGATCTGTAAGCGAGCCAGTTCAACCCGCGACTCGCGCAGGGTAATTTGCGGTCGTTGGGGGAGGGTAGTAGCCGCTGGGAAACTCGTTTCGCTCGGGCCGACAACTTGCGCACTCAACTCTTCGGTTAGGGTCAGGCTGTCGGTGGGGGCAAGGCCCAGCAACAGCTTGAGTTGGTTCATGTTGCGCGTGTAGTTGAGTTCGTTTTGGTACAGCACGTCGGCGGTGCTTAGCTGCACCTGGCGGATGCGGTTGTATTCGAGCGGTTCAATCAGCCCTTTGTCGAGCCGTTGGCGGGCAATTTGCGCCAGCGTATCGGTCACGCTGAGGTTGCGCCGGGTAATCTGAATGGCCGCGCGAGTGAGCAGGGCGGCATGATACACACGGGCGGTTTGGGTCGAAATGTCGTCCTGTAACACCAGTGCCTGATCGTCGACGATGCGGAGATACTGCTCCGTGATGCCCAAATCGGCGCGGGCAGGCCGGTTTATCAGGGGCGCATTGACCTCGGCCCCCGCAGTCAGGAAGAGCGGTAAGCCAAACCGGAACTCTTGAAACTCGCCTTTTTGCCCCCCGGCAAACTCCGCAGGTACGAGCGAAACGGGCAAGGCATAGTTATAGTCGAAGTTGGTAAAGAGCCGGGCCGTGGGCCGCAACCCCGCCCGCACTGCCGCCCGTTGTTGCTCCTGCACCATGCGGTTTTGTCGGGCGTTGACTAACTCCGGGTTATTCTGGCGAGCCAGGGTTAGAGCCTCCCGCACGGTCGGGACCACCGTTTGAGCCGATGCCGAGAGGGTAAGGAGCAGGGAGCCAATGAAAAAATAGCGTTGCATGAATCGTGCAAATGGAACACGCAAAACAAGGTTGTTTTCACGTGTTTTCACGCCATTTCTTCGCCAAGCGGCAAAAGAAAGCAGTAAAGCAGGTCTGGTACGCGCTGAAGCCGACAGACAGGAAACGAAACAGTCGACGTGTTATCTGTGGCTCCGGCTGTCCAATGTTTTGCCAGAAGTGCTATGTTCGCCCCCGGATATGCCTCTGCCGATTGGTGGGGGCACTTTTTTTGTGCTAAACTTGCAGAATGTCGCCCGCTCAGATTATTGCCCGGATTGCCGCTCTGCAAACGTATAGCGGCATTATGTTTGAATACAATACAGTAAAGTTAAATTACTGATTATCAATAGTTTACCCCCCCCCACCCATTTGGTATTCACTGGAAAAATAAACTACAAAAGTTAACCATTTTGTCAAATCATTGATTACATTTCGGCAGTCAGGTATCATAAACGAAGAGAAAATGAATTCCAACATCACGCAAATCTGCCTTTGCTATGACGCTTGCTATCCTGAGTACACGCCGTTCTACTGCCTTAAGTTTTGCCACCACTGCTGAAAAACTTGGGTTCTCAACCACTTTCCCCTGCGTTAATGCCGACTTGTTTCTAACCACGTTATCGGCTAATCCTCAGGCACATGCAATTCTCACAACAGAGTATCTGCAAATGCCTAACTTGTTTGCTCAGATTCGACTACACACCCCTTGTCTTGTTCTTTGCTTTCTCCCTGAACACGTGTCCGAAGCGGGTTCACCACTTGCCTTGTTGGATGGATTGGATTTAGACGCGGTTTGTGGGTTGGATGAGCTTACCGACTGCTTAAAAACACTGCTTGATGGCCGACACTACCAATCGTCCTTACTGACGACATTGATTGAGCCTATTAAACAAGACACTCTTCCTAGTTGGGGTGAAGTAACTCCTGCGGAAAAAGACGTGTTGCGACTTATGCTACGTGGTCTGAAAGTGCCTGCTATGGCCGATCAACTTTGCCGAAGCCCGTATACTATCCAGACACAAAAAACGAGTATGCAGCAGAAGTTAGGGGTTTCAGGAGGGCCGGGAGTTTTTGTGGCTTTTGTTCTGATTAACGCTCAGTTAATCAAAAAGTTGCTGTAGGTGTAGTTAAACTTGATGATACGTATTTACTTAAGTTCAAGGATACTTTTGAGAGTTAGCCTACTTAAGTTTAGCGATGTCTGGGGCGGTTTTGAGGGCAACCTTTGTATCGTTCAAACGAACAAAGTGCATTGGTACTTTTAAACCCCTTTTTTATGAACAGAATGTTACGATTTTTATCTGATAACTGGCGTTATTGGATGATGGCAACGGCACTGTTAACTGTGCTCTCCTGTAAAGAAGTGAGTCCCTCTCTTGAATCTTTGGAAGCGACAGAGAAGGGCGACGTTACGACCGTAATTACGGGTAGCAATTTTGAAAGCAATATTTTGTCTTTCAAAGATTGGGATGCTTTTGATACTGCATTGTTGATGCTCGGTAAAGCAAGTCAGGCGCAATCTGAAGCTTGGGATCAGAATCATAAGTTTGTTTCCCTCAGTTCTGTCTACAATAAGGTGTTGAGCGAACAAGACGAAATTCTGGATCGCTTGGAAGGGACAATGAAAAATACGGCTTACCTTTCAGTTCAAAGTCCTAAAGAGCTTATCGAGCTTGCAGGAAAATACAACGGTTCTATTGTTGTAGGAGACTATGGTCTCGAACTTGGATTATTTACCCCAGCCTATGCTCGTCTCATCAATAAGGACAGAATGGTTATTGTCGGGTCGACTCTCGTACAATATACGAAAGAGGGCGCGAAAAGTATGCCTTATGCAGGTAATTTGAGCATAGTGTCCCTTAAATCGGCTTCGCGGACAGACGAATCTCAGAAGATTTACGTCAACAAAAGTGTGAAATATGGAGATAAAAAATCCCGACAGGCACGTGGGATTTCATACTGCGATAGCTACAATCCCAATGGGTCACTGCAACTTTTATAGTCAAACGGAATTGAATTGCGAAAAAGTTGAAAATCGTAGCTTTGACTTATGAACTTGGACTTAACCCAGCCACAACTGACTGAACTTCGTCA
>RDXN01000033.1 GCA_004292855.1 Cytophagales bacterium | reverse complement strand
GTTGTACCTGAAAGCCATGCAAGCGGCTTTTGCCGAACTGACCGTCCTCAAAAATCAACTCAGTCAACATCCAGAAATGACCTTGGCGTAACATCAGATTTTAACAAGGGGATCTCTTTTACAAAATCAGACGCTGATCTGTTTTATAAGCGTGGACTCGTAAAAGCCCGCATGAACAATTTTGAAGACGCACAAGCCGACTTCGACAAAGCCGTTCAACTCAATCCAAAACACGTTCAGGCACTTTTTAGTCGTGGTTACTGTCGGGGGCGTACGGAAGGAAAACGCGAAGGACTGGCCGATATTGATAAAGCCATTGAGATTGGACTTCCTTCTGCTAAAACCAAACTCTACTTTAGTGATTTTCTGATTCAATCGGTCATGCCCGTATTGAGTTATGTTGTCCGAGACCGCTACCGAATCAGTGAACTTACCGATGATGTTTCGGAAGCCTTTTTGTTGCGTGGTCTCTATAAAAATGCGCTAGGCGATAATAGAGGGGCAATTATTGATGTTAACCAGGCAATTGATCTGAACCCCGGCAATGGTGAGTCATATTTTGTGAGAGGTATTATCAAATCGTCCGTTGGGGATCAGAAGGGGGCTCAAAACGACTGCACAAATGCACTTAAACTGGCCCCTGCGCACCGGGAAGCCTATTATCTACGGGGTGTAATCCGATACGATGCTGGCGATGAAGTGGGCGGATGTGCCGATTTGGGTCAGGCAGGGCAACTAGGATTTGCTCAGGCCTACCCGATCATCAGCACCAAATGCAACCGGGCACTCAGGCGACCCGAAAAGTAAGCCTATCAATCGACTACATTCGAGCATGGTTTAGGGGGTACTACAGGTCTTCCGGTGTGGTGTTTTCTCTGTATTTTTGTCTGAAAACTTCATCAACCGACACCTTAATCCGGTTCAGCCATGACAACTACCGACGTTAAACCCGCTAATTCCCAGGCGCAGGGGCTACAGCACAAGGTCCGCCTGGTTACGGCAGCCTCCCTTTTCGACGGCCACGACGCAGCCATTAATCTCATGCGTCGGCTCATGCAGTCATCCGGAGCCGAGGTTATTCACCTGGGCCACAACCGTTCCGTAGCCGAAATTGTCGACTGCGCCATTCAGGAAGACGTGCAGGGCATTGCTATCACGAGTTATCAGGGTGGGCACGTCGAGTTTTTCAAATACATGTACGACCTGCTCCACGAGCGCGGGGCGGGCCACATAAAAATCTTCGGTGGAGGGGGCGGCACCATTCTGCCTTCCGAGCAACGCGAACTGCACGATTACGGCATTACCCGTATCTACAGCCCCGACGATGGCCGCTCTATGGGCCTGCAAGGCATGATCGATGATCTGTTACGGCAGTGCGATTTTGAATTGCCATCACTGGACCGGGTCGATGGGATTTCGGTTGATGATATTCCCCGGTTGATTACGATGGCGGAGGCCGGTGTTGTTGTAGAGACGCGACCCTTCGCGTCTCATATGCGTCAGCAACAGGGGGAAAATATTGCTGACGCACAGGAGACGCGAAGGGTCGCGTCTCTACATCCCGTCCTCGGCATTACCGGTACGGGGGGCGCGGGCAAATCGTCGTTGGTCGATGAACTGGTATTGCGGTATCTGCGGGCCTTCCCCGACAAAACGTTGGCGATTATTTCGGTCGATCCGTCGAAGCGCAAAACGGGCGGTGCCTTGCTGGGCGACCGCATCCGCATGAACGCAATCCATTCTCCACGCGTGTATATGCGTTCGCTGGCTACCCGGCAGAGCAATCTGGCCCTAAGCCGACACGTGCAGGACGCTATCGACCTGTGCAAACTGGCCGGTTTCGACCTGATTATTGTCGAGACATCAGGCATTGGGCAGTCCGACACCGAGATCACCGACCACGCCGACAAAACGCTCTATGTGATGACAGCGGAGTATGGTGCGGCCACGCAGCTCGAAAAAATCGACATGCTCGACTTCGCCGACGTCATTGCCATCAACAAATTCGACAAGCGCGGCTCCTTAGATGCCCTGCGCGACGTACGCAAGCAGTACCGGCGTAACCACAACGACTGGGACACCCCCGACGAGCAACTGCCCATTATCGGCACCATTGCTGCCCAATTCAACGACGCAGGCATGAACGCCTTGTTTGAGCGAGTCATGAAAAATTTGGGATTTCAGATTGGGGATTTCGGATTTGCTGGCACATCACCAACCGCCGAAGGGTTAAATCCACAATCCACAATCCACAATCCGCAATCCATCATTCCCGGCGACCGGGTTCGGTATCTGGCTGAAATTGTGGAGGAAAGTCGCCGGTACAACGAGTTTGTGCAGAAGCAAACCGCTTTGGCAAGGCAGTTGTATCAAGTTGACGGGGTTCTCAACACCCTGCCAGTGGCGGTCCGACGGGTCGGCGCAGACCCTGGCAGGGTTCTCGACGAACTCCGATCTCTTTACACCACCCTCGAAAGCCGCCTGCATCCCGATTGTCGCGCCCTGTTGCAGTCCTGGCCCGCAATGCAGCAACGCTATACGGCGGAGTTTTACGAGTATAAAGTGCGCGACAAGGTGATCCGGCAACCGCTGTACACGGAGACCCTCTCACACCTGAAAATCCCGAAGGTAGCCCTGCCCAAATACAGCGACTGGGGCGATGTGCTGCGCTGGCTCCTGACCGAGAACGTGCCGGGCGAATTTCCCTACACGGCGGGCGTGTTTCCGCTCAAACGGGAGGGCGAAGACCCTACACGCATGTTTGCGGGCGAGGGTGGCCCCGAACGCACCAACCGCCGGTTCCACTACGTCTCGAAAAATATGCCCGCCAAACGCCTGTCGACAGCTTTCGACTCGGTCACGCTCTACGGTGAGGACCCGGCCATGCGCCCCGACATCTTCGGCAAGGTGGGCAATTCAGGCGTGAGCATCTGCACCCTCGACGACGCCAAGAAGCTTTACTCCGGCTTCGACCTCTGCGATCCAAGCACCTCGGTTTCGATGACCATCAACGGCCCCGCTCCCATGCTATTGGCCTTTTTCCTCAACGCAGCCATCGATCAGCAGTGTGAGGTTTTTTTGGGAGAAAGGAAGAAGGAAGAAAGGGAGAAGAGAGGTTTTGAATCCCCTTCCTCCCTTTCTTCTCCCGCCACGGCGGACCGCTCCTCCCCTTTCTCCTATCAAGGGCCCCTCCCCGAAGGCAACAACGGGCTGGGACTGGAACTGCTGGGCACCACTGGCGACAAGGTGCTGCCCCGTGAGGTGTACGAGCAAATCAAGGCCGATACGCTCCGAAAAGTACGCGGGACGGTTCAGGCCGATATTTTGAAGGAAGATCAGGCGCAGAACACCTGCATTTTTTCGACGGAGTTTGCCTTGCGGATGATGGGCGACATTCAGGCGTATTTCACCGAGAACCGGGTACAGAACTTCTATTCGGTGTCTATTTCGGGCTATCACATTGCCGAGGCCGGGGCCAACCCGATTTCGCAACTGGCCTTCACGCTGTCGAACGGCTTCACGTTTGTGGAGTATTACCTGAGCCGGGGTCTCAATATTGACGATTTTGCACCGAACTTATCGTTCTTTTTCTCGAACGGCATGGACCCCGAATACACGGTGTTGGGTCGCGTGGCCCGGCGCATCTGGGCGAAGGCCATGAAGCACAAATACAAGGGCAACGACCGCAGTCAGAAACTGAAATACCATATTCAAACGTCGGGGCGGAGTTTGCACGCACAGGAAATTGCCTTCAACGACATCCGCACCACGTTGCAGGCCCTGTTGGCCATCTACGACAACACGAACTCGCTGCATACCAACGCCTACGACGAGGCCATCACGACTCCAACCGAGGAGTCGGTGCGTCGGGCGATGGCTATTCAGTTGGTAATTAACCGCGAGTTCGGCCTGACCAAAAACGAGAACCCGTTGCAAGGCTCGTTCGTAACCGAAGAGCTAACCGAGTTGGTTGAAGAAGCCGTATATCAAGAGTTTATAGCCATCAACGAGCGCGGGGGCGTGTTGGGCGCGATGGAACGGATGTATCAGCGGAGCAAGATTCAGGAGGAATCCATGTATTACGAGACCCTGAAACACAACGGCACGCTGCCCATTGTAGGCGTCAACACGTTTTTGGACCCTAACGGCTCGCCTACCATCACGCCCGCCGAGGTGATCCGCTCCACCGACGAGGAGAAACGCTACCAGGTCGAATCGTGCAGAACCTATCAGGATCGCAACCGCGACGCTGCCAAAGTGGTCCTGGCGAACCTGCAACAAACAGCCCTGACCGGCGGCAACATTTTCGAGAGCCTGATGGAGGCCGCGAAGGTCTGCACACTCGGCCAAATGAGCCACGCGCTCTACGGCGTTGGCGGGCAGTATCGGCGGAATATGTAAAGGCGAATTAGTGTATCTTTGATAAAACCATTGACAGTTATGCAAACGATCACGCTTCAGATACCCCGCCGGATCGATGTTTTCTCCGACGATGAACTGTATGATTTCTGTGCAGCAAACCCTGAGCTACGGATTGAGCGCGACGAAAACGGCCAAATTATGATTGGGCCGCTTTTGTCGCTGCATAACAGCTTCATAAATGGTGAGCTATTGGCGGAAGTGAGCGTCTGGAATCGTCAGACTAAAGCGGGTCGCGTTTCTGACTCCAACGGCGGCTACAAACTGCCTGACACCTCCATGCGGACACCCGATGTGGGGTGGGTGAGCAACGAACGATTAGCGACCGTCACTGCCGAACAACTCCGAAAGTTCGCCCCTGTCACGCCCGATTTTGTAATCGAAGTGAGATCTGAGTCCGACAGTTTAACCGAACTGAAAACCAAGATGGAAAAATGGCTGATCAATGGCGTTCGGCTTGGGTGGCTCGTTGACCCGCAGGAACAAACGACCACAATCTACCGCCCAAACCAAAATTCCGAAGTGGTGCCCTTTGACCAAACGCTCTCCGGCGAAGACGTGCTTGTTGGGTTTAGTTTGAATGTGAAAGCAGTATTGGAACTTTAATTCGTCAGAATCGCCAGCCAGGTCGTCACGCCCTCGACGTAGTTACCTAATCGCAGGTTCTCGTTGGGGGCGTGTTGGTTGTTGTCCAGGTTAACCATTGGCACGCTGATAGCCGGAATGTTCAGGGTTCGCATGAACGGTACGATGGGAACAGACCCGCCCATGATTCTGATTTTGACTGGCTCGCGACCAAACGCCCGCACCATTGCCCGCGTGAGCCACACATCTTCGGGAATGCCAATGTCCGTGCGGAAGGGCAGCATCTCGTGGCCCGTTTGTATCTGCGCCAGTTTGGGGTATTGCATCCGCTCGGCCTCGGTGGGTTCGTGGTCAAGCACGGTGTAGCCTTTGTTCTGAACATACTGGCGAATCAAACTCACAAGCCGCACAGGGTCCGATTCGGGCACGAGCCGCAGGTCCAACTCGGCAATGGCGCGGTCGGGGATTACGGTCCCGGCTTGTTGACCCACATACGCACTTTGCAGCCCCCGAATATTTAGCGAAGGGTATTGAATGCTCTCCTGATAGTTGCGCCCCACGCGGTCGGGTTGGGCAAAGCCCACGGTTTTGGCAATTTGGGTGGGGTCGTCGGGCACGGCGGCCATGATCTGGGCGGCTTTGGCGTCGATAGTGATACCGTCGTAATAGCCGGGGATCGTCACGCGGCCATCCTCATCTTTCATGCCCGCCAGCAGTTGGGCCATGCGCAGGGCCGGGTTGGGCGCGTAGTTACCGTAGTGTCCGCTGTGTTGAGGCCCGCGCGGCCCAAAGGTCGTGAGCGTCACGGTCGTGATACCCCGGCACCCATAAGCCAGCGTGGGCAGGTTGGAGAGGTGCCGCCCGCCGTCCATCACCAACAAAATATCAGCCTTCAGTTTGTCCTGATTCGCCTTCACCGTGGCCGCAAGATGAGGGGAGCCGATTTCTTCTTCGCTGTCCAGAATGACTTTCAGGTTATAGCGTTGAGGTATTTTCTCGGCGTCCATTGCCGTGAGAGCCGCGAGCAACATCACTATCGGCCCTTTATCGTCGGACGATGACCGCCCGAAAATCCGCCAGTCGGGCGAACTGTCGGTTTGGAGTTTGGTCCAGTCCATTGCCGACCAGCCGCCCTCCGCGCCTTTTTGTTTCAACACGGGTTTGTAGGGGTCAGGCTGTTGCCATTGGCTTGGCACCACGGGTTGCCCGTCGAAGTGCATGTAGAGCAACAACGTTTTGGGTGTTCCTTTCTCGGACCCCACAGAAACCGTAGCGGCTTTTTCGGCCAGTACCAACGGATTCGAGGGCGTCGAGAGGGTGCTGACCCGGAAACCACGGGCCTCAAACGCCCGCCGGAGCCAGTCGATGTTAGGCTGCATTTGCCCCGCAATGTGGGCGTTGTTCGGGATGCTCAGGAAGTCGTACAGTTCGCCATACGACCCCCGAACGTGTTTTTGCGTGATGGCCTGCAACTGCGCCGTGTTGGGCGATTGGGCAAACGTAGCCCCGGCAATGAGCGAGCTTAGAAGAAGTAGCGCGTGTTTCATGCCGGAAACTACGAACAGTTACCGAATTTTGTGCCATGCGCGTTCGCTCAACACTTCGTCATGGCCCCGTTGAGGGGTATCAGTTTGGTTATTCGCCGGTTCGGTTTGTGAAGCCCATACCTGTTTGGTGCTATTTTCTGCACGACACCCTGATCGACACCGGCTCGCGGCATTGCCAACGGGAGGTACTGGAAACGTTTGCCCAGAAACCGATCCGGCAAGTTCTGCTGACGCATTTCCACGAAGACCATTCGGCCAACGCCCACGCCCTGCGCCAACAACACAATTGCCCCGTGCGGGCGGGTGTACTGACCACGCAACGTATAGGGCAGGCGTTCCCGCTCATGGCCTACGAACGGTTCTGGTTTGGCTCCATCGACCCCTGCCCCGGTGCCGAGGTCATACCCGACCGAATCGACGTTGGCCCCTACACATTACAAACCCTGCCCACGCTCGGCCACTCCGACGATCATCATGTATTTTATGAAGCGGACGAAGGTTGGTTGTTTGCTGGTGATTTTTACATAGGCAACCTCAAAATATTTCGGCGGGGCGAGAACATCCGGCACATGATCGAGTCGACGCGGGCCATTCTCAAACTCGACTTCGACACGGTGTTTTGTGGGCATAATCCCGTTCTGAAAGGCGGAAAAGCAGCCGTAGCGCGTAAGTTGCAGTATTTGGAAGACATTGTTGGTAACGTTTTAGCTGGTTACGAACGCGGTTTGCGCGGCTCAGCACTGCTGGAAGCCGCCCGTTTACGCGAGCAGTGGCCGATCCGATTACTTACCCAACATGACGTAGGGGCCGACCGTATAGTAGAGTCCGTTCTAGCTAATTACGCCTAATTTTTCTCCGTTATATATACACGGGGCCATTGGCTCAGTTTACTCAATGAAGCCAAACACCCATATTGTACAGTAGGTTGGTATAGTAGTTTAGACTGGTATAACTACAGACGATTAAACCGTTTCCGATACATGAAATTTCCAGATTACTTGGGCTTTACGTCAACTGAAGCAATTGTACAAAACGATAGTGCCTCACGCCAACTTGGGATCTCCATTCCCGCAACTAGTAAGATAGCGAAAGAGCAGCCTCAAACGCTTATCTGTTTCTGCCATCTGCGCTGGAATTTTGTGTACCAGAGGCCTCAGCACCTAATGACACGTGCCAGTGAAACCTATCGTGTTTATTATGTTGAAGAACCCATTTGGGGCGATGAACTCCGGGCGCATGTCTGTCGCCAAAGCGATAACTTGACCATCGTCGTTCCTCATCTACCGCACGGTATTTCACACGAAGAATTTCTACAGTACCAGCGTCAGCTAGTTGACGAACTAATTGAAAGCGAAAAGATTACGGATTTTATCGCCTGGTACTACACCCCAATGGCCTTGCTGTTTACCGATCATCTTAAACCTGCCCTGACGGTTTACGATTGTATGGACGAACTGTCGGCATTTTTGGGTGCTCCCCGCGAACTGATTGACAAGGAAAAGGAACTCATGAGTCAGGCGGCTGTGATGTTTACGGGTGGCTACAGTTTGTATGAAGCCAAGCGCAACAAGCACAGTTCGGTTTTTGCCTTTCCGAGTAGCATCGACTACAACCACTTTGCGGCAGCCCGCGCCAAACTCCCCGACCCCGACGATCAGCAGAGTATTGACCATCCGCGTATTGGTTTCAGTGGAGTGATCGACGAGCGTTTCGACCGGGAGTTGATCGCCGAACTGGCGCAACGTCGGCCCGATTGGCAGTTTATCATGCTTGGTCCAATCGTTAAAATCGACCCCGCCAGCCTTCCCCACGGCCCGAACGTGCATTATCTGGGCATGAAAGATTACAAGCAACTGCCCCGGTATTTCAGTAACTGGGATGTGGCGATTCTGCCGTTTGCGCTGAACGAATCGACCCGGTTCATTAGCCCAACCAAAACGCCTGAATATCTTTCGGCGGGTTTGCCAGTGGTGTCAACCCCCATCCGCGACGTGGTACGCACCTACGGCTCTGCCGATTATGTGCAGGTTGCCGACAACGCCCACGCCTTTGAGCAGGCTATTGGACGCGCTTTGGCCGGGCAACACCCCACCGATTGGCAAGCTATCGACACGCTTCTGGCCGAAAGTTCCTGGAACAAAACCTGGTCCGACATGAACAAACATATTCGGGCGCATGCGGAGATTATGTTTGAGCAGTAGGACCACCCCCTGCCCCCCTCCTAAAACAGGAGGGGGAACCGCAAGAGTCTCCTTTGGAGATCTCCCCCCTCTTGTTTTAGGAGGGGGTCAGGGGGTGGTGAAATTTTCATTAAACAAGCTACAACACGGTTTATAGGCATGTATGTTGACAGAGTTTCTAGTGAACTTTGTAGCACACTGCTTCTATAGGCCGTTGTCCGTAGCTTGTTTCATGAATAATCCGTACCTATCCCTCCTTCGCACGGCCTGGCACTACGCCCGCCAACAGAAACGGCAGTTTGTACTGGTGTATGCTCTCTTTCTGGGGGCCAACTTAACCGGGGCTATGCACCCGCTGCTGTTCGGCTGGTTCATCAGCGGGATTCAAGCCAAACAAGCTGACATCTTAACCACCTGCTGGCAATACGCCGGGGCATTTATGGCCCTCAAAGTGATTGAATGGTGCTTTCATGGTCCGGCCCGTATTTATGAACGCGAACTGGCGTTTCATTTGAGCCGCAACTTTCTGGATGAGCTATACCATCAAACGTTGCACTTGCCCGTTCGCTGGCATAAAGAACACCATAGTGGGGCAACGATCAACCGCATTCGTAAGGCCTACGACGCCCTAAAAGCTTTTTTCCAAAGTGGCTTCACCTATCTGCACACCCTACTCAAATGCCTGTTTTCGTTTGGGGCCATGCTTTATTTTTCACCGGCCTTCGGGCTGGTCGGTGTAGGGTTGGGGGTGCTGACGGTTTGGGTGATTATGACCTTCGACAAGCCCTTTATCCGCACCCTAGAAGAAACCAACGAACGCGAACACGTGGTTTCCTCGACCTTATTCGATAGCCTGTCGAACATCGTGACGGTGATCACGCTCCGGCTTGAGCGGCAGATGCAAACGAACCTGATGGGTAAGGTGCTCGACACATTCGGGCCGTTTCGGAGTAATATTCGCATCAACGAGTGGAAGTGGTTTGTGGCGAGTATGTTAGTAGCCCTGATCTACGCGGTTATTACGCTCGGCTACGTGTGGCAACACTATACGCCCGGCACCGTGTTTTATGTGGGCGGGTTGGTGGCTCTGATCGGCTATGTCAACAACTTCACGAGTGTATTTGTCGACGTTGCCTGGCAATACACGCAGATTGTGCAGTTCAACACCGACGTGCAAACGGCGCGGGGCATTGGCGAGACCTACGACCACACCGAGCAGGCCGTTGCCGATACGCTTCCCCAACACTGGCAGCGAATCGACATCAATCGCCTGTCGTTCTCGTACACCCTCCGACCGGGGCAGGTGAGCCGCCGGGCGGGGGTACAAGACGTGTCGATCCGGCTCGAACGCGGCCTTCGGGTGGCCCTGATCGGCGAGAGCGGCAGCGGCAAAAGCACCTTGCTGACCTTATTACGAGGCCTTTACGTGCCCGACACTACCCCCGACGTATTGGTGGATGGCGAGTTTGGGGCTGGTCTGAGCCTGCTGGCTAACTCGGTCACGCTGTTGCCGCAAGACCCCGAAATTTTTGAAAATACCGTGGGTTACAACATCACCCTCGGCCTGCCCTTTCCCGACGACGAGATACAGGCAGCCTGTGCCGTGGCCCGCTTCACTGACGTTTTAGGACACCTGCCCAACGGCCTCGACACTGATATTCAGGAGAAGGGGTTGAACCTGTCGGGGGGGCAAAAACAACGGCTGACTCTGGCCCGTGGCGTGTTGGCCGCCCGCACGAGCGATATCGTGCTACTCGACGAACCCACGAGCAGCGTCGACCCCAAAACCGAGTTCGACGTGTACCACCGCATGCTGGCCGAGTTTGCCGACAAAGCCGTTGTCTCAACCCTCCACCGACTCCACCTGCTCCCGCTCTTCGACTATGTGTATGTGATGCGAAACGGCCACATTGTTGACGAGGGCACGTTTGTTTATCTGCGTCAACACAGCCCGATCTTCCAGGAGATGTGGCAACATCAGCAGGCGCACGTTGGACAAGCAGAGGTGATGTAAAAGATCAACGAAATCGCAGTGGAGTAGTTGTTGCAGCTCCTGTTAGATCTACTTCACTGCCTGTAGAATAGCTACCATTGCAGAAAGTATCACCAGCCAGTGTATAACGATGTTTACGTTCAGGTTCTTCAACAGCAGAAAGAGACACCCAAACACAACACCCCAAGCGAAATACCAGGTGCCCCACGTAAGCTGATAGGCCTTAATCCCATGTTGAAAAAAGAAGGGAACAGACGCCATCACTACAGCAATCCATTTATTTACCTTATTGGCAATCAGTGCGTTGATAGCGAAACCGCGATAGACAAACTCCTCTGATATCCCTGCCACAAACGCCAGAACTATAAAAATTATCCTTCCTGTTGTGTCTACAGGACTCAACCCAACTATGGATTTGAGTTTTTCACTATCAACAACTGAGTTAGCCAAGGTGTAATCAATCAATACCAACAACCCGACTGTGAAGACCAAATAGCCCAAGACGGAGTACATGGTTTTCCGGGTATTTAGAGAATAGCCGATGTCTTGCCACGACCAGCCTTCGCTACGTAGAATTTTTGAGAGAATGAATAGCTGAGCTATATACCAACCAATAACAATAATCCGAAACGTATTGGAAAAGTCGACTCCCAGATCCGTTAGCAAGGTGCGATTTAACAGTAATAAAGAAATAAGTGTCGCGATGACGGGGAAACCAATGAGCACGCCCAGCGTTTTTTTTAAAGGCATTGCCTTTTGACTTTCAATCGTTTGCATGTTGTTTAACAAGTGATGAACGATGCAAAAGTAGACGTGCCCTGATAAGCACTAGTTATCAAATGGTAAGTCTTAAATCTTTTCTGATCGGATTCTGCTCAAACTTTGTGGAGTGATACCAAGGTATGAGGCCAGGTACTTCAACTGCGTTCGTTCAATACTTTTTTTGGTATTCAAAAGCTCTATGTATCGTTCTTTGGCTGTTTTGGTAAGCAGATCAATCTGCTGTTGTTGTTTATTAATGTACGAAAATTCGGTAACAAGTCGGGTCATTTTTTCACCGTGGTTTCCTGGCCCAAAGGTTTGTTGAAACGCCTGATGTGAAAGGCGAAAAATAGTAGAATCTTCAAAAAGTCGAACCTCAATGGGTGTTGGTTTCTGTAGCGAGAATGACATGAAGTCGATCAAAAAATCATTCTCAAACCCCATGTCAACGCAAACAAAGTTATTTTTATTCCAAATCAAGTTACCTCCGCTCCCGCTAATGAGTATAGAGATATACTTCTCAGTAGTATTTGCTTCTTTCAGAATAGTTTCTCTAGAAAAACGCTTGACCTCCCCCAGTGACCCGAAATTCTGCCACACTTGAATATCCAATTCGAGAAAAGGATCAAAAACTTGTTTTAAGAACTCTGCCGTCGTTGTCATATCGCGCGATCTTTCGACCTATTTCACTTATTTTGCAGAAGTCAACATCATCACAAACAACCATGATTCAGAACGTACTCGTTGTGGGTATGGGCAAAGTAGGCTCGCTCGTGGGCGTACTTCTGGCCCGCAAGTTTAGCGTAACCGGCCTCGACAAGCAACAGCCCGCTTACCCTAACCTTCCTTTCCCTACTCTCCAAACCGACATTACCGATGCCGACGCGTTCGGCAAGGTCTTGCAGGGCTTCGACGCCGTGGTGTCGTGCCTGCCCTACTCGCTCAACCTGCCCATTGCGCAGGCCGCCCACCAACTCGGTGTGCATTATTTTGACCTGACCGAAGACGTACCCACCACCAACGCCATCCGCGAGATGGCCCAAACCGGGTCGGCGGTGATGGCCCCGCAGTGTGGCCTGGCTCCCGGTTATATCGGCATCGTGGGGGCCGATTTGGCCCACCGCTTCGACCGACTCCGCGACATTGAGTTGCGGGTGGGTGCCCTGCCGCAGAACCCCAATGGCTTACTGGGTTATTCGTTCACGTGGTCGCCCGCTGGTGTCATCAACGAATATATCAACGATTGTGAGGTGATCCACAACGGCGTGAAGAAGTGGGTGCCCGCACTCGAAGGTCTGGAAGTCATTAACTTCAACGGCATGGAGATGGAGGCATTTTCGACTTCCGGGGGCCTCGGCACCATGTGCGAAACATACGCCGGTCAGGTCGACACGCTCAACTACAAAACCATGCGTTACCCCGGCCACTGCCGCCTGATGCGCTTTTTGTTGTATGAATTGATTATGAAGGAGGACCGCGCCCTTACCGAGAAAATCCTGACCGAAGCCAAGCCCCCCGTGCAGGACGACGTGGTGTACGTTTACGCCGTAGTGGAAGGCTGGAAAGACGGGTCGCTCAAACGCGAAGAGTTCAGCCACGCCTATTACCCGCTCACCCTCGACGGGCAACGTTGGCGGGCCATCTCGTGGACCACGGCGGCCTCCGTAGCGGCCGTAGTCGAGATGGTATCCGACGGCCAACTCCCCCAACAAGGCTTTCTCAAGCAGGAAGACATTCCGCTCGGCGCATTCCTCAGCACCCTCAACGGCTCGCTATACGAGGCAGCGCACAAACCGCAGGGCGTAATCATGTAGGGGCAGCCCCATGTGTCTGCCCTAACTATTGACCATCAGGGCAGACACATGGGTCTGCCCCTACGGTGTAATCGGTAAATTCCTCCTATTTTGCGTCTTTTGGGGTTACTACCCCCGAACGACCCACATGCAGATAGCCCCTTCTGGGAATTACCGCTGGCGTATTGTTACGCTGCTGTTTATTGCCACCACTATCAACTATATTGACCGTCAGGTACTTTCGTTCACCATGACCGACGAGTTGTTCCGCAAGGACATGCTCGGTCTTGGACCCGCCGATGCGCTGACGCCCGAAGCCATCGACCGATTTAAAGTTGATTACGGTGAGGTTGATGCGGCTTTTAAGCTCGCCTATGCGCTGGGGTTTCTGTTTATTGGCTGGCTGATCGACAAAATCGGGACGAAGCGAGGCTTCTCACTGGGTATTCTGATCTGGAGCGTTGCCGGGGTCGCCACCAGTTTTGTAGGGTCCATGACAACCCTCAAGATGGCGCGTGCTCTGCTCGGCTTTGGCGAATCGGCCAACTTCCCATCGGCAGTAAAGACCGTTGCGGAGTGGTTCCCGCGTCGCGAACGGTCGTTTGCCAGTGGATTGTTCAACGCAGGCACCAACGTCGGGATCATTCTCACGGCCTTACTGGTGCCGTATTTGATTACGCATTACGGTTGGCGCAGTTCGTTTTTTATCACGGGCATTTTGGGGTTTGGCCTGTTTGTGTTTTGGTGGTTTACCTACTCAAGTCCGCGCACGAACCGTAAAGTCTCGCACGATGAGCTGGCTTACATCCAAAGCGATTCTGGCGATACAACAGCTCTCAAAGTCTCATGGGGTAAACTGCTGGGCTTCAAACAAACGTGGGCCTTTGCCATCGGCAAGTTCCTGTCCGACCCGATCTGGTGGTTTTACATGAGCTGGCTCCCCGACTTTTTCAACTCCAACGAAGCCCTCGACCGGAAGCTCGACCTCAAATCGTTCGGTATTCCGTTCCTGATTATCTACGTCGTGTCCGACGCGGGCAGTGTGTTTTTCGGCTGGCTCACCACCCAACTCATGCACCGGGGCTGGTCGGCCAACCGCGCCCGCAAGACCACTATGCTCATTTGCGCACTGTGTGTGGTGCCCATCTTTACGGCGGCCCAAACGAGTAGCCTGACCATTGCCATCGGGCTGATTTCGCTCGCAACGGCGGCTCATCAGGGGTGGTCGGCCAACATGTACACCTTCGCGTCGGACCTGTTTCCGCGCTCGGCGGTGGCCTCTGTAACGGGTATTGGGGGTATGTTCGGGGCCGTTGGGGGCATCCTGCTGGCCTACTGGTCGGGCCGGATTATCACCAACTTTGGCTATCTTCCCCTGTTTGTCATAGCCAGTTGCTCGTATTTGCTGGCACTTGCCATTATTCACCTAATTTTGCCCAAACTCGAACCTGTACCCGCCGAAGAGATTGAGGAAGTACGTGTTTAAGTCAAATACGTAATGATGGATGCGTAATGCGTAATATCAACGTAGGGCCGCTTTATCAAACAGATTGCCAGTTCATTGTTACGCATTACGCATTCATCATTACACATTAACAAAGTTATGCCCACTCTGAATCGCTCTACCCACAAAGCCGAAACGTATCCCGAACGCGTGTTGCAGTTTGGAACGGGTGTTTTGTTGCGTGGATTACCCGACGTTTACATCGACAATGCCAATAAACAAGGCATTTTTAACGGTTCTATCGTCGTCGTTAAATCGACCGATGGCACCACCGACGCCTTTGTAGAGCAGGACAATCTCTACACCGTAGCGGTGCGGGGGATGCAGCGAGGTGAACCCGTTGAGCAACTGACCACCGTGTCGGCCATCAGTCGGGTGTTGTCGGCGCAGTCGAATTGGAGCGATGTGTTGCGGCTGGCTAAAAGCCCCAGCCTACAGGTCATAATATCGAACACCACCGAAGTGGGGTTGACGTACGTCGAGGAGAGTATTTTCAACACGCCCCCACGTTCGTTTCCGGGCAAGCTGACGGCCTTTTTATACGAGCGATTCAAAGACGTGGGTGGCTCCCGTAACCGGGGGCTGGTGGTTATTCCTACCGAACTCGTTACCGATAATGGCCTGAAACTCCGCGAAATGGTGGAGAAGCTGGCCCGGTACAACGAACTCGGCAAGCTGTTTTCTAAATGGCTCAAGTTTCACGTCCGGTTCTGTAACTCGCTGGTAGACAGAATCGTGCCGGGCCTCCCCGACGCCGAAACCCGCGACCAACTGGCCCAAAAACTCGGCTACGACGATGCCCTGCTCACCGTAGCCGAACCCTACAACCTCTGGGCCATCGAGGGCGACGACCGGGTGCGCGACGTATTGTCGTTTGCACAGGTGAACCCCGGTATAATCATCGACGAAGACATTACGTTCTACCGCGAACGTAAGCTACGCGTTCTTAACGGCACGCACTCCTTCACCGTGCCGGCTTGCTACCTGCTGGGCAACGAAACCGTCTACGAAAACACGCAGAATCCACTCTCAGCCAAGTTCATTGAGCGACTCATGCTCGACGAAATTGTACCGACGGTTCCCCCCGGTCTGGTCGATGGAACCGACACCGAGGCTGTCCGGGCGTTTGCGCTCGACGTGCTCGAACGATTCCGAAACCCCTATATTGAGCATTTTCTGCTGAACATTACGGTTCACCAAACGGCCAAGATGCAGGCCCGCAACGTGAAAACAATTCAGCGGTATTACAAAAAATTCAACGCGGTGCCACCTCTGATGTCCACTGGATTTGCGGGTTACCTGCGTTTCATGAAACCGGTGACCAAAACCGACGAGGGCTACGTGGGCGAGGCATCGGTCGGTGGAGGCATACTCACCTACCCCCTTCGCGACGATACAGCGGCCCTCTTCCACGAGCGTTGGCAGGGCGTCAGCACGGCTAACCTAAATTCTGTGCAAGCGTTCGTAAACACCGTTCTGGCCGATCAGGCTCTCTGGCAAACCGACCTGACCGAGTTACCTGGCTTTGCCGAAACGGTCGGGCAACGGCTGTATCAGATGCTGAATGAAGGCGTAGAGACCACGTTACGAGCCGTTTTAAGCTGATGCCATGAACAGCCGCCTGCAATCGCTCGACGCGTACCGGGGGTTTGTGATGCTCCTGATGATGGCCGAAGTGCTGCGGTTTCACCGGGTCCACGAATCCCTGCCCGACAGTGCGGCATGGGCGTTTCTGGCATTTCATCAGGACCATGTGGCCTGGACGGGCTGCTCCCTCCATGACCTCATTCAACCCTCATTTTCGTTTCTGGTGGGTGTGGCTCTCCCCTATTCGCTGGCGAGTCGGCAGCAACTCGGCCAAACACCCACTCAGCAATGGGGACACGCCCTGCGTCGGTCGCTGATTCTGATTCTGCTGGGCGTTTTCCTGCGTTCCATCGACCGTCCGCAAACGTATTTTACTTTCGAGGACACGCTTAGTCAGATTGGCTTGGGCTACCCGTTTCTGTTTGCCCTCGGCTCTGCCCGGCCCCGCATTCAATGGTTTGCGTTTGGGCTGCTGGTCATAGGTTACTGGCTGGCGTTTGTGCTGCATCCGCTCCCCGGTCCGGGGTTTTCGTACGAGGCCGTTGGCGTCCCGCCCGATTGGCCCCACCACGCCACGGGCCTGATAGCTCATTTCAACAAAAACAGCAACCTCGCCTGGGCGTTCGATACGTGGTTTTTGAACCTGTTCCCGCGCGAAAAACCGTTTCTGTTCAACGGGGGCGGCTATGCTACGCTTAGTTTCGTTCCTACGTTGGCCACCATGATTTTGGGCTTGTTTGCCGGTCAATGGCTCCGCAGCAACCTGACCGTTTCGGAGCGACTACGCCGGTTTCTGATAGCTGCCGTTGCGGGCATCGCGTTGGGCTGGCTGGCGCAGGTTATCGGGCTGTGTCCGGTGGTCAAGCGCATCTGGACACCCGCGTGGGTGTTGTTCAGCGGGGGCTGCTGTTTCGGGTTGTTAGCCTTATTTTATTATCTGGTCGATGTGCGGCAATACCACCGGGCGGCTTACTTCCTCGTCGTGATCGGCACGAACTCCATTGCGGCTTACTGCATCGCCCACCTGATCGAATCGTTTGTCAAAAGTTCATTGTACACGCACCTCGGCGCAAGTCCATTCCGGGTGTTTGGCGAGGCATACGAGCCGTTACTAATTGGTGGAGTCGTCCTCCTCATCTACTGGCTTATCCTCCGCTGGATGTACCGCAAGAAGCTGTTTATCCGAATCTAATCCATCAACAAAATAATTTAACGCGCCTGCCCGCTTGCGCGAATGTGGATAACTACGTAAATTGCTACGAAACAGAGGAGATACAACCGAACATGGGCAGGAAAGTATTAATCTTAAACCAGGATTATAGTGCATTGAGCATCTGTTCCGTTCCAAAGGCATTTTTGCTCGTCTACTTAAACAAAGCCGAACTCGTCGCCGAATCTGACTTGTACAAGCTCCACACCGTGCGGGCCGAGTATGCCATGCCAACTGTTATCCGGCTCCATCGGTACATTAATCTGCCCTACAAAGGCGTCATGTTAACCCGTCAGAATATATTCAAGCGCGACGGACACAAGTGCCAATACTGCGGCACCCACGAAGACCTCACCCTCGACCACGTTATGCCAAAGTCGCGGGGCGGCAAAACCCACTGGGACAACCTCGCCACGGCGTGCAAACGCTGCAACTCCCGTAAAGGCGACTACACCCCCGAAGAAGCCGAGATGAAACTGAAACAACGGCCCTACAAGCCCTCGTTCCTGGTGTTTCTACGCGATTTTTCCGGCTCCGTCGATGATAGCTGGATGCCATTCCTGAGCACCAAGCGCGAGCGGGTGTATGATTGAGGTAGTGCCGGTTACTAACCGGCACAGGCCGTAAGGCCAACAGCTTTATGAATGCTCCCGATTGGCCTCACGGCCACGCGGGTTATTAACTCACGCAATACAAGAAAAGCCCACCGGAATCAACCCGGCGGGCTTTTTTGTTACGCGATAATCCGTATCTTTGCACCTCATTTTCAAAAACTTTTGTCAAACCAAAAGTCGGTCCGCCATTTGGCCCACGGATCGACGTAGTGAAGAGGGTCAAGCAACTAAATTTTTATGAGCAAAACGCAGCAACGCGAACTGCCTGCATTTGATTGGGATCTGGCAGACAACAAAGGGTTCGGTAGTGGGTATTCGGTTGAAGAACGCAACCGGATGGAACAACTCTACGGCGACACACTGTCGCAGGTGAATGAGAAGGAAGTTGTTACAGGAACCGTGGTAGGTATTACCGACCGCGAGATCATCCTGAACATCGGATTTAAGTCGGACGGGTTGGTACCTGCCTCAGAATTCCGGGATCTGCCCGATCTGAAGATGGGTGATGAAGTAGAAGTTTACGTAGAAAATCAGGAAGACCCCAACGGCCAACTGGTTCTGTCGCGTAAGAAAGCCAAAGTCATTACGGCTTGGCAGAAAATTCAGAAGGCACTCGACGAAGACCTCGTGATCGACGGCTTCGTGAAACGCCGGACGAAGGGTGGTCTGATCGTTGATATTTTCAGCATTGAAGCATTCTTGCCTGGTTCGCAGATCGACGTGAAGCCGATCCGCGACTTCGACATTTTCGTAGGCAAGAAAATGGAGGTGAAGGTCGTGAAGATCAACTATGCGAACGACAACGTGGTGGTTTCGCACAAGGTTCTGATCGAGAAAGACCTTGAAGCACAACGCGCCCAAATCCTGAACAACCTCCAGAAGGGTCAGGTATTGGAAGGTGTTATCAAGAACATGACCAATTTCGGTGTGTTTATCGACCTCGGCGGTGTCGATGGTCTGTTGCACATCACCGATATTTCGTGGGGCCGTATCAACCACCCATCGGAAGTCCTCAAGTTGGACGACCGGGTGAACGTGGTCGTACTCGACTTCGACGAAGACAAGAAGCGGATCTCCCTCGGTATGAAGCAGTTGCAGGCTCACCCCTGGGACGCGCTCGTAGCCGAGATTCAGGTTGGCTCACGCGTGAAAGGCAAGATCGTGAACGTAGCCGACTACGGTGCATTCCTCGAAATCATGCCGGGCGTAGAGGGTCTGATCCACGTATCAGAAATGTCGTGGTCGCAGCACCTGCGTAACCCACAGGAATTCCTCAAAGTAGGCGATATCGTAGAAGCCGTTGTGCTGACGCTGGATCGCAACGAGCGGAAGATGTCACTGGGTATCAAGCAATTGACCGAAGACCCCTGGACGCGCCCCGAGCTTCGCGAGAAGTACGCCGTAGGTACACGCCACAAAGGTGTAGTTCGCAACCTGACTAACTTCGGTTTGTTCCTCGAACTCGAAGAGGGTATCGACGGTCTGGTACACGTATCGGACTTGTCGTGGACGAAGAAGGTAAAACACCCATCGGATTTCATCAAAGTTGGTGAAGATCTGGAGGTTGTTGTACTCGAACTCGACGTCGACAACCGTCGTTTGGCTTTGGGCCACAAGCAACTGGAAGAGAACCCTTGGGATACGTTCGAAGACGTGTTCGCGCTTGGTTCAGTACACCGTTGCACGATCCTGAGCAAGAACGAAAAACTGGCCACGCTCGAACTGCCCTACGGCATCGAAGGCTTCTCAACCCTGCGCAACCTGGGCAAAGAAGACGGCACGGCTGGCGAAGTAGGCGAGTCGCTCGACTTCAAAGTAACAGAGTTCTCGAAAGACGAAAAGCGGATCATGTTGTCGCACACGCGCACATGGCAGGAGAAAGACGAACCGAAGCAGCCAAAGCCAAAAGCTGGCAACAAGCCTTCTGCTTCGACTTCATCGCAGCCTGAGCGTGGTGCCACCCTGGGTGACCTCGATGCCCTTGCTGCCCTGAAAGAGCAGATGGAAGGCAAGAACTAGGCCGCTTCAAGCTAAAATCTGAACGGTCAACAACGTTTGCTTTCACAAAAAGCAAATTTTGTTGACCGTTTTTTATTGCTTCTGAGCGAGTTACAAAATCGTAGGCAGGAATTTTGAATCGAGTCTTTTCATCCGTGCAGTTTTTACTTATATTTGCACTCCCAACGCTTATAAAAGCAACGGGAAACACATAAAAGGTTCCGTGGCCGAGTGGCTAGGCTCAGCTCTGCAAAAGCTGCTACAGCGGTTCGAATCCGCTCGGAACCTCAAATTTTCCATCGAAAACGCTATCTTTAAATAAGGATAGCGTTTTTTGTGTTTAGGCCAGTGAGCTTACCATTGCCGTACCCACAATAGCCAGTTGATGTTAGACTTTGACCGAACCGGATTTCTCAAACCCTATGAGCCGATACCCGCCGATCTGGAAACACTAGAGCGGGTATTTGTGGAGGAGTTCACCATTGAGCAATTCACCGAACAGCGAGACAAGTACGTAGGTCAGTTAGCCCTGTTGCTCAATCAGTACGGGTTAGTGGTGCAACTACCTACCCCACCCGATAACGCCGGACGATTAGCGGCTTGAAATAAAAAATGGAGCTAGACCGAAATCCAGCTCCATATCTCATCGGAACATCAGGAAAGACTGTCTTACTTTCCTGCTTCCAGAATCAGTTCTTTGCGCCGGAGAATCGTCTCCAGGAATTTCTGGTCGTGTTCGCTGTTGAAGATCGTGTAGGGAAGATACAGGAACTGCGCCTTCGCCAGGCCGCGCGTTACGAATTTGGCAAACCAGTTGGCTTTGATCCCGCGCATGGCCGGTTCGTTGTCCAGGAAGAAAATGTACGCGTCCTTACTTTTTTCAACCGCTTTGATCTGCTCCCACTTGAGCAAGCCACCCTCTTTCGCATTTATCCGCATCAGAATCTGCCGACTGTCGATCTCGTAGATGTATTTCTCAAACAAGGGCTTGCTCTGCTCCATTTGCGAGATGCCCGTGATCTGAATGGCCCAGAACAGCACATACAGAATGGTGAGCACGAAAATGGTCACGTAAATCCAGATGTTCGGGTAAATGCCCGTGAGACCCAAAATGGCATTGACAAAAATCAGGGCAATCGGAATAAAAATGTACTTCCAGTTGTCGCGGAGCCATTGTTTCAGGGCCACGTTAATGTACGTCTTCTGGTCGATGGCGTATCGTTTCGTTTTAACAATCATGTTGCCTAAAAATGAAGGCACAAAGATAACGGCTTAAACGGATCAATCACGCGTTAACTCCGACGCAGATGCAGGGTGTTGATTACAAATCGGTGGCGGGCATCCTGCCGCATGAGCAGATACACCGAAAACCGCTTGCCACCCGTCTGATACAAACCCGTTATGTACCGTAACCGCTCCGACCCGCCCTGATACACATACTGGAATCCCTGGGGTGGATGCTTTTTGAAGAAGGTGTTCAAAATAAGCTCGGCATGCTTTGCACGCACTTCGGGAAAGTCGACAGCTTCGGTGTCGATTAGCAATTCGAGTTGTCTGTCGAAATGGGCCGCGAGCGTTTGCGCACTACCCGACCGAAACGATGAACGGATTACCTCGTTCATTTGGATGTTGGCAGGCGTTGTTCGTGTCGAAACCGAGGGCCATGTACTGGGCGATGCTACCGTTGGATTAGCAACAAGGCAGTTCAAGCACCAGCACAGGCTCGTGAGAAGAACGTGAGTAATTTTCATACGGGTATAATCAAGTGTACTTCCCTGCACTTGGCGAAAATTGTGCCAAACCTGTTACGACCCTTTCAGAAAAGTAGCGACTTTTGCATTTTCCATTGAGCCAACCCGCATGTCGTCGCAACCTATTTTGACCGCCGAAGTAATCCGCCAGAAAATTCGGCGCATGGCATTTCAGATTTACGAGAACAATTTCGACGAACAAGCCGTGGTGTTGGCAGGCATCGACGGGGAGGGGTACGTGTTTGCAAAACGGCTTTACGCAGAACTGAGGCAGATTGCGCCATTTTCAGTTAAGTTACTGAAAATCAGCTTAGACAAATCTATATCTATTCAATCTGCCATACAAATAGATGATTCTGGTTTAGATTTGACGGATAAAGTTGTCGTCGTTCTGGACGATGTGCTGTACACAGGCCGCACACTCGCTTTTTGCCTACAGCCGTTCCTGAAGGTATTGGTGCGAAAATTGCAGGTGGCCGTGCTCGTTGATCGCAACTACCCTCGCTATCCCGTTGCCGCCGATTATAAGGGATACGAACTCTCTACCACCCTCACCGAACATGTTGAGGTGATTCTGAGTGACCCGGAGCGGGAAGGGGTTTATTTGAGATGAAGGAGCTAAAGCTCCTTTGGGGTTATAGCACAGAGATACGCAGAGAACCACGGAGTTTCACAAAGAAAAATAAGAGAGAAACCACAAGGTTTTTTCACTGAAAAACCTCTGTGTACCTCTGTGCTTCTCTGCGTATCTCTGTGTTATAACTTTGGGGAGGGCTTCAGCCCGACCGGCACGGGAAACGTCATCGTGAAATCCTCTACGGCAATGGTACTCAACACAGTACCTTTCGTGATATCAGGGAAATAGGCAGCATCGACAGTAACATTGCGCAAGGTGGCCAAGCGGCCTTTGCCGGTAGCTTCGGGTTGGGTCAGGAGCAGGTCAGTTTGGCGTTGTTGTATCACCTGAAAACCGGGCAGTAGGTTGGTCGTTATCGGAAACCGAAAACTCCAGGGCTTTACGTGCGCCGAGAAAAACAACTGCCCGTCGCGGCTCACCTCGAACACCCGCGTGCCGTTGGGCCGGGTGGTGAGGTTGAATTCGGCTAGCTCTTTCGGGATTCCCCAGTTTTGAATACCGTTCCAAACGCTGTCGTAGCTCGACACATAAATTTTGGAGATTGAAAATGCGGTTTGCCCACTCAGCGAAAACAGGCCCGGTATAAACAACAGCTCGCGATACGGCCCCACACCCGACGTGTGGTAATCGACCAGCATTACCGTTCCCAGATATCCCCGGTAACCATCGCGTTGAAAATCACTCAGGAAACCGTGTTCGCGCACGAATGACTCGGGGAAGTGGGCCACAATCACGACGCCATCGCCGTGCAGCGTCCAGGGGGGTGGAGCGATTATGGTTTCTGGTTTCAATGCTATGCTGTTTCAAGTTTCAATATTACGCTGTTTCTGTGGTTCCGTCTAAACCTAATTGTACGCCCTAAGTTATAGCGTTGTCACTCAACAACGCTATGCGGGCTTTCTTTCTTTTTATATTCGTAATCAGTTTCGCGTTATGTGGGCGAGGACAAGACCCGCCACCAGCCAAAACCGATACGTTACTACCCGGCCAAAACGAACACCCCGATAAGCCCAAGTTCATTCCCGAAACCGATCAGCGGTTCTTTTTCTTCAAAAACCCAGTCACTGGCGAACGTGCCCGGACTAACATCTGGGGTGGCCGAGCGGGGTTTTTATTTCCATCGAACATAAAAATCGGTGCTGGTTTCTACTTCACCAACCAACGGGCGGGCGGTCAGTGGGGCGAGTATCAATTGCAAAACCGCCGACTTGTTTACGGCACCCTTTATGTAGAGCCATTTTTCTTTCGGCGCAAACATTGGGAGTGGAGTACGCTCCTTGAAGCGGGCTTCGGCACAGCTCGTTACGACCTGATGCGTAATAACGACGGTGCGCCCGACATTCGCCGTACGTGGGCGGTGCCCCTCGGCATTGCGACCTCGTTTTCGGTCAAGTTTCCAACCATTGGTCGGTTCAGGGCCACCCGTTGGCTTGGCATAAACGCGATGACGGGATACCGACTTACTGTACAGGAACGGATTCCGAGTTATCCCAGCACCTACAATGGGTTCTACTATTCGGTTAATCCCGTAATTTTTCTGGATCGTTTTTACGAAGATTACAGTGCCTGGAGAAAAAGAAAGCGATGATTACCACCATTTTTCATAACCCGCCACCGGTTTCCACGTCGACTTTGGCTCGAAATGCTTCCAGAGCAATGCCCCCACCCGGCGCAGCAGTTCAAAGCCTTCGTTGTTGCGCTCCCAACTTTCGTCGGCCTGATTTTTGGTCATCAGGCAATATACGTACTCGCCATGCGGGGCATGCACCAGAACGACCTCGGAGCGGGAGCGGTTTACGGCCCCATTTTTGGTACCCACCTTCACCTCAGGCGGCAGTTGCGAGAGGCCATCGTTGTCCCAATATTGGCGGCAGAGGTTGCGGTACATGCGGTCGCTGGCATCGGGCGATACGGCCTTGCCTTCGCGGATGTACACGAGCAGTTCGGCTAATTCGCGGGGGGTGGTTTGGCCCCAGCCATGTTGTTTCTGAAACTCCCGCCGACCCGGTGTGCGCGAGTTTACGCGGGTTTTTGCGAACCCGTTGGCGTCGAGCCACGCATTGATCGAAGCCCCGCCCCCGGCCATCGCCTGACACCAGAGACTGGCCGTATTGTCGGAGGTGGTTTCCATGAGCATGACCACTTCGGACAGGGGGATTTTGGCACTGTCTTTCAATTGTCCGATCAGGCCGTCGTCGTAATACAGTGAATCTCTGTAAACGATCTCCTGTCCATATTTCCACTCGCCTTTGTTGATCTTATCGAACAAGCCGCACTGAATCGGAATCTTAACGGTGCTGGCCGTGGGGAAAGTCGTGTCGGCGTTGATGGTTGCGGTAGCACCCGTGCGGAGGTTGCGCACATACACACCCACATCGCCCCGGAAGCCCGTGAGCAGGGCACGGAGGTCGCGTTCGAGGGTTTTGTCGGGGCGGGCGGTGCGCTGGGCGGGGGCCGTTCGGTATGCGAACAGGAAGATTAGCAGGAGAAGGGTGGCTTTTTTCATTGTTTTGCGTTACTTGCTCCGCAAGATAATCCCATTGTATGCGTATGTCCATGCTAAACCGCCCGCAAATTTGCCGATTGGCCTTAATCGGGTCCATAATCTGTCTCGTGTTGGCCTGTGGACCAACCAAAACCAAGTCAGATGCGACCGAAAAGGTCGCGCTCCCCAACGCCCCCATCCCCTACGATCTGGGCAAACCGACCGAGACATACAGCCTGCCCAAAGATCTGCGCGAGGTGTCGGGCCTGAGTTATTACAAACCCGGTAAACTGGCGATGATCCAGGACGAACTGGCCGTGGTGTTTATTTACGACCTCAAAAGCAGATCGGTTGTCGACGAGCACGTGTTTGGCCGCAAAGGCGATTACGAAGGCGTTGAGTATGTAGATGGCGCACTCTACATGCTCCGCTCCGATGGCGAACTGTACCATTTTGAGCCGACCGATGGCATCAAAATTCTAGGTAACGGCGTCGATATTCGACACACCAAGATTGAGCTTCCGGGCAAGAACGATGTTGAAGGCCTCGGCTACGATCCTCAACTAAACGCCCTGTTGCTAGCCACAAAAGATCCCGCCAGGAATCCCGCCAACAAGGTGATCTATTTTTACGACCTGAAACGGGCCACACTCTGGCAAGGGCCGATACTCAAACAAGAAGCGTTGGCCGAGATAGCAGGCGACAAACCCACCGAGGAAGTAAAACCGTCGGGCATTGCCGTACACCCCAAAACGGGCGATTACTACGTGCTGGCCTCGAACGGGCACCGGCTTGTGGTGATGAATCGAAACGGTAAACTGCTCTCGTCGGTGGGTCTCGATTCTAAACTGCTCCCCCAACCTGAGGGCATCTGCTTCACACCCGACGGTACACTGTATATTGCGAGCGAAGGTGCTGAGAAAAAAGGGAAGCTATTTTCATTCATAACGCGTTGATCTACAGACTTACTATTTAAATTAATCTTCTTGACTATCCGTCTTTGTCTAGCGTTAACTGGGCAACCATTAAACAATGACTAATCGACTATAAGTATTTTTTCTAGGGGCTTTTTAAAGGCAACAGGTATTTACAGATACTCTTTTTTTAATTCATATTTAAGCTATCAAGATAAAGTTTTGTGTATCAAGGTTAACAATTCGTTAAGACAAAGTTGTTTTGCTCCAAACTTCCATTTTATTTTGCTAAAGTTTTACCATACAAAATTCAACAATTCATGAAGCATTTGCTACAAATTTTGCTTCTCCTGGGCTGCATCGTATTCAGTACGAGTAGTTTTGCCCAAGAGCGAAAAGTAAGTGGTCGAATCACATCGACCGACGATGGAGCGATTCTGCCCGGCGTTTCTGTTACCATTAAAGGCAGCAGCCGGGGCACGCAATCCGATGCACAAGGAAACTATACCATCAATGTTGGAAGCAACTCCACACTGGTTTATAGTTTTGTGGGCATGGTTCGGCAGGAGATCGCCGTCGGAAATCAATCGACCATTAATGTAGGCCTCAAATCCGATGCGTCGCAACTGAGCGAAGTGGTTGTAACGGGTTACGGACAGGGCAACCGGCGCGAGTTTGCGGGTTCGGCAGCGACTATCTCGCCTGCCAAAATCAAAGACCAACCCATTGCCTCGTTCGACCAACTCCTGCAAGGGCAGGCACCGGGTGTGCAGGTTATTGCAGGTAGCGGGCAACCGGGCGCAGCGGCTACCATTCGGGTGCGGGGTTCGGGGTCGGTAAACGGCAGCAACACCCCCCTGTATATCATCGACGGTATTCAGATTGATGCCAGTGGTACGTCGACCAACTCAAGCCCGTTCCAGACCATCAACCCGCAGGATATCGAAACCCTGACCGTGTTGAAAGATGCCGAAGCAACGGCCATCTACGGGTCGCGGGGGGCCAACGGCGTGGTAGTAATTAAAACCAAGCAGGGCCGGGCGGGTAAAACCAAGTTCAACTACGACGGTCAGTATGGTCAATCGTACTTTCCGAAGAGCAAGCTGGAGTTGATGAACTCTCAGGAAAAAATCGACTACGAATTACGCCGGGGCGGCACCGACCTCGAAGGCTACACCCAAGCCGAAATTACGGCTCTGCGGGCCGTTGATACCGACTGGCAAAAAGAGATTTTCCGAATGGGACGCACGCAGCAGCACCAACTGAGCGCGTCGGGCGGTAACGAAAGCATTATTTTCTACGTATCAGGCAACATGTTTTCGCAGAGTGGCACCGTGAAAGGCACCGACCTGAACCGCTACACGGGCCGGGTAAACATCTCATCGACATCAAGCCCGTTCCGGTTCGGCCTGAACTCGACCGTAGGCTACTCAAAGCAGAACTGGCAAACGGAAGACAACGCAGGCATCGCGTCGCCCCTGAACGCTATTCGCTGGGCCAACCCGTATGAGAAACCCTACAACGACGATGGCACCTACACGCAACTGCGGTCGGGACAACCCAACCCGGTGCGTGAGCTAAACGAAACGGCGCGAAATGCGAATGAGCTGAAAATCATCTCATCGGCATTTCTGGAATATGATCTGCCCTTTTTGAAGGGTCTTACGGTTCGCACCAACTGGGGTGTTGACTACAGCAATCAGGAAGAAACAACATACAACAGCCGCTTCGGACAAGCGGGTACGGCCTCGGCAGTGAAAGGCCGGGCGGGCCGACTGTTCCGCGATTTTGAGCGTAGCACCCGCTTTACGGGTACAACCTCGCTGAACTACAACAAAACCGTAGGCGACCACACGGTGCGGCTGGGTGTGTATAACGAGATGGTGCGTTTTAAACTCGGTTCGTTTGGCTGGACCGGCTACGGCTTGAGTGGCATCCTGCAAAATGAAGCGGGCGTAACGCAGAACAGTGCCACGCAGATTCCCGATACGCGTGGTAACGGGATCGAAAACGCCTTGTTGTCGTATTTTGCTACGGCGACCTACGGCTACAAAAATCGCTACTTCGTGAACCTGAACGCACGGCGCGATGGGTCGTCACGATTTGGTGAGAACTACCGGTTTGCTAACTTCGGTTCAATCGGAGCTAGCTGGGTGTTGAGCGACGAGCCGTTTATGAGTGGTTTGCAAGGGGGTGCCCTGAGCAACCTGCGCCTGAAAGCCAGCTACGGCTCGGTGGGTAATCAGGAAGGCATTGGCAGCTTTGCCTCACTCGCTATTTTCCAGGCGCGTGGTGGTCGTACCAACCAAACTATTTCGTCGTACGACGGCAACTCAACGGTTATCCTGACGCAGTTGGAAAACCCCGAACTGCGTTGGGAGCAGAAAAATACGGTTAACCTGGGTGTGGAGTTTGGCTTGTTCAACAAGCGCGTAACAGGTGGCGTCGAGTTTTACAACTCAATCACCAAGAACCTGTTCCTGAACGATCAGTTGTCGCGCACAACGGGCTTCAACTCGATCAACCGGAACATCGGTGAGTTGCAAAACCGGGGTATCGAAATTGGCCTGAACACGATCAACGTGCAAACGGCCAACTTCACCTGGGAGACCAACCTGAACTTTACCGTAAACCGGAACAAGATTCTGCAACTGACGCCCACCACACCCGAAACGGGCAATATTTCGGGCCTGGTGATCAACCGTATCGGCTACCCCATCAACAGCAACTGGCTGGTGGAGTCGGCGGGGGTTGACCCACAGACGGGTGCCCAGCAATTCCGCAAGCCATCGGGCGAAATCACGACGGTGTACAGCCCCAACGATGCCCAGATTTTCGGGCCACGCGAGGCTCCTTTCTTTGGTGGTATCACCAACTCGCTACGGTTCCGTGGTCTGGAAGTGTCGGCCCTGTTTACGTACGCGTTCGGCAATTACATCTTCAACAACGACCGCACGAACGTAGAAATCCCTGACTATTACACCGATAATGTGTCGCGGGCACTGCTGCGTGAGTGGCAAAAAGCGGGCGACGTTACGGACATTCCAAACCCGAACCTGCCGTTCAACACCTCGATCACGCACTTCCTCGAAAAAGGCGATTTCCTGCGGTTGCGCAACCTGACGGTTTCATACAGCCTGCCTGCCACTACGTTGCGTGCGGCCAAACTGTCGTCGCTACGGGTGTTTTTCCAGGGACAGAACTTCCTGACGTTTACGCAGTTTCAGGGCTTCGACCCCGAAATTACGGGTGGTCAGCTAACGGGGGCGCAGTATCCGGCCCTGCGTACGTTCACCGTTGGTTTGGGTATTGGTTTCTAATTCAACCTCACCCCCTACCCCCTCTCCTTGCGAAGGAGAGGGGAGACGTCCACGTCTGATTTGTTTTTGTTAATGATAAACTGAACAAAAACAAACTGGCCTGTTAAGCCTCCCCTCTCCTTCGCAAGGAGAGGGGCAGGGGGTGAGGTCGATCACTTCAAAGAAAAAACAACATGAAAAAAATATATGCCCTGCTGATTTGTGGAAGCCTTTTAACGGCCTCCTCATGCAGCGATAGTATTGACCTAGTTCCAACACACTCGCTCAGTAGCGCGAATGTGTTTGGCAAGCTCGACGATTTTGAGCCGGTGCTGAACGGCACCTACGCGTCGATGCGCGATTTGTATTCGTACGGCCTTTTCACGTCGGTTGCCGCCGATATGATGTCCGACAACATGCTCGAAACCACCGAGTCGCTGGTGAATTACAAGGCCGTGACCGACTGGACGTATGCCGCCGACCAAATCCGGGTGGCCGAGGTATGGCGGTTTAACTACCTGATGATTAACGATTGCAACCTGATTTTGGAGAATATCGGCACCTACGAGGCCTCGGCCCCGAAGAAAGCCAACCGGATCAAAGGGCAAGCGTTAGCCATTCGCGGGTTGATGCACTTCAACCTCCTGCGTTTCTACGCACCTAACTTCGACCGGACCTCAGCAACGCCGGGTATCGCCCTCAAGATGAGTTCGGCCATTGAGTTGCCTACGCGTGCTACGGTGCAACAGTCGTACGATCAGATCATTAAAGACCTGGAAGCTGCTCTGCCCCTGTTGAACGACGTCGACGCGGCTATCAACACGGCCACGCGCCGGAGCCGGATCGACGCGGCTACGGTGAACGCGATTCTGGCCCGCGTGTCGCTCTATTCAAAGGAGTATGACCGCGCCATTACGTTTGCTACGGCAGCTATAGCGGCCCGCCCGCTGGCAACCCGCGCGAACTTCCCCGGTATCTGGACCGACGCCAACGCCGACGAGGTGTTGTTCTCTGTGCAGTTCAACCCCGGCGAAGGTGGCCCCGCCCTCGACGTTTGGTCACCAGCCACCAACCGCGCCCAGTTCGATCCATCGGCAGATTTGTTGGCCTTATACGACAAGACGAACGATGTACGGTACACCTCGTATTTCACACCCGGTGCGAGTGTGCCGGGAGCCGTGAACCGGGCCGCCCGCACGGTAGCCACAAAGTATCAGGGTAAAGCAGCCGCCCGCGACGGTGCGGTGAACTTCAAGGCTTTCCGCACGGGTGAGTTGTACCTGATCCGCGCCGAGGCTCGCGCCCTGAGCAACCGCGCTGCCGATGCCCTCGCCGACCTGAACACGCTCCGGGCCGCTCGGATTGCTGCCTATGTGCCCGGCACCGAAACAGGAGCAGCCCTGACCGACGCCATCGCAACCGAACGCCGGAAAGAACTCTGGCTCGAAGGCCACCGCTGGTTCGACCTCAAGCGCACGACCCGCATCGTGAACCGCGTAAGCTGCCGCGCCGGTGTGGTGTGTACGCTGCCCGCCAACAGCCGTAGCTGGGCCTGGCCAATCCCGCAAAACGAGCGGCTAGCCAACCCCGGCATCGCGCAGAACGAGGGGTATTGATTTGACGCTTAAATGTTTAGAATAGAGCAAACCGGACCTGAGAGGGTCCGGTTTGCTGTTTTTGGGAAAAGGCAAAAGAAAAAGTTTATATTAGCCAAATGAAACGCGCTCTTCTCCGGCTTATTTTCCTTGCGAGCATCGGTGTTCCCACTGCGGCTTACGCGCAACACGCGCCCGCAGAAAAACCTGTTCGGATTTGCACCCCCTCACGCGTGTCGGGGGCAAACGCTCCACTCTACATCGTTGATGGCAAGGCTCTTTCGTCTCGTAAAATTGCCAAAATCGAGCCGAGCCGAATCGATAGCATCCACGTGTACAAAGACGACGAAGCCATGCGGCTTTTTGGTCCGAAGGGGCGCAATGGTGCCATAGCTCTCTACCTGAAAGAAACGAAACCTACGTCTACAGCACCTGCCAAAGCCCGTACACGCTGACACCCAAAATGGCCAACACGCTTAGCCAGAGCCAGATGTCGTAAGCACGCGAAGGGCGCAGGTTGCCGGGCAACTGGCGATACCGGAACTGCAATGCGGCCCACACCACCACGAGCAACAGTACTGAGGTGGCTATCCCACCGAGCAGGATCATCAGCACGGGCAGTTTGATGAACAGATACAGCACGCACCAAAGAGCCGGAAACGCCCACGACAGCCCTGCAACGGCCCGTTCCCGCCCCGACTGAGTGCTCACGTTCAGCCAACCCAACTGCCCGAACGCGTCGGCGAAGATCCGCGCCCAACTTGCCGTGGCCGTGAATAGGGTGGAGTACAATACGAAAAACGCCCCGATCAAAAACGCTACCTGCGCCCCCGGTCCCAGCGTGGCCGTGAATAACCGCGACAGCGTTTCGACCATCGCGTATCCTTCGGGCACCTGCCCCTGTGCGTGAAGCAGCGAGGCCCCCAACAAATAAAAAGCTGCGGTAACGGTGGTATATACGAGCATGGAACAAAGCGCGTCGAAGGTCATCACGCGAATCCAGCCACGGGCGCGGGTAGCCCATTCGGGCGTGTTGTCGTTGGGTCCGGCGTAGGCCGCGTAGCCTTTTTCGATACACCAGTAGTTGTAGTACATAATTTCGTCGCCCCCAACGCCCGTGATGCCGAAGGCTCCCATAGCAATACCGACGGTTTCGGGGGGCAACGAGAACGTTAAACCCTCGGCCAGGTTAGCCCCGCTAATGGCGAAGGGCGTTTGCTGCAACAAGACCAGCGACAACAGAATCAGGCCTGTAAATAGCAGGATCATGATCAGCGAACCCCGCTCCACCCAACCGTAGTGCCCGGCGGCAATGAGCAATGCCGCCGACAGGGCCGCCCCCACCGCCCACGCCCAAACCGGCAACACCGGCCACGCCATGTTCAGCACGAGCGCGACGCCCCCCACAATGCCGCCCACCTGCAACACCTTCAGCGTTTGCAGACTCAGCCACAGCCAGATTGACCAGTTGGTTCGGCGTGGACCAAAGCGCGGACCCGGCAACCGGTTCAGCGACTGCATGGTGGGCAGGCCCGTGTAGATAGCGTTTTTCCCAAATTCCAGTTGCAGGGCCACTTTCACAAAGCAGCTTACCAGAATCACCCAAAACGTGACGAAACCGGCCTTCGCTCCCAGCGCGGTGGTGGCAATCAACTCACCGGAGCCAACAATGGCCGCCGACATGATGAAGCCGGGGCCAAGATGTTTTAGCGACTCGCGTAGGGTAGTCGGGGCATCCCGTATGCGGTCGGGCGAGAGCACGTAGGGGTCGGTGGGGGTGCTGGCCGGGGCTGGTGTAAGGTTCAAGGCGTTAGGGGTTTATTGGCAAAAGCCGAAACGCCCGGTAGCTTAACGTTGCCACTTGCCCGCTTCTGTTTTCTCACATAATACAGGATGAATCCGACTTGCAGGGAAACGCCAATTGCGGAAGGCAAAATCTGACTGTAAGGATGATACGCGTTGAAGACAGTACCCGAAAAGGCAGCTAACAAGGCCGTGAATGCGCCGATCATTTTGTAGATGTGTTCATAAAGCCACATGCGTCGGTACGATGCTTTGGGTATAAAATAGCGAAGTAAATCATAAGCGATAATCGCCAGGAGTGCGCCGACAGTGCTATAAATAATAACAGGTGCCCAAATCAAGCCAATCTCGCTCATGTAGAGTACGAAATAGAAAACCGTACCTAACGACGCGAGAGCTATAACCACATCGAGCAGTTGCGGCTGATTCGATTTCGTTTGCAGAATTCGGTATCCCGAAAAGCCGTAGTAGCCACTCAGAGCCGTGATAACCAGCAAAAATGCATTTCGTCGGAACACGAAAACACCGAATAAGCCGGTCAGGATAACAACCGCTAAGCATACCAGAAAAACGTTACCCACCCGTTTATGAACCCGCTTTCCTTTGTTGACGACCAGCGCAACAAGACCAAGCAGAAGAGCAGCAGACCCGCATACAATGTGGGTCAGGATGTTTAGTTTATGTAATGTTTCCATTAGTTCTGGCTGTATGTTGGGTAAAAAATGTAGTATGTCATGCCCAAATTGAAAGCAGCATGGCAAACAACCGCTCCCCAAATTGATCCTGAGCGTTTCTTAAAGAACAGAAATAGCCTACTGAGCAGAAACATGGCGGATACCCAGATTAGAGTGGGTGGTCCCAGAAAGATCCATTGATTATCGACAAACACCAACCCGAAATGGGCGATATGTGTGAGTGCAAAGGCCGCACTATCGACCAACGAAGCTCTTATTGATCTCAATGTCTTTTCAACGCTGGCATGAACGATTCCTCTAAAAAAGAACTCCTCCCCGACTGGGCTAAAGATCATCCCCGTTACTGCCGTAATGCCGAATAAGGTGGCTCTACGTTCAGGATTTACACCGTTTGGAATGTTATATGATTTCCCGATGTATCGATACCAGTTTTCGTACGAGTTACCGTACATCCATTCACCCACAAGGTAGAGTAAGAGACTGCTGATCAGTCCCGTGATAAAAGCAGCAACAAACCATCGGTAGTTTTGAGGTTTAACAAGCCCGATCTGTTCTCGTCCGTAGTTACTCAGAAAAACGAAAGGAACGAGAGCCGACAGAACCATAATCAGCCCGATCAATTCATAATTCCCTGTAACGTTGGCGTCCAGCACCAGCCCAAAGCGGGGTACACAAACGGCCAGTAGTAGGAAAAGTCCGAACGGCCAGTCGAACGCAAACAATCGGCTCCAATACGGTCGTAGCTCTGTTTCCATAGTAATTCAATCAGTTTAGTTGAACCACAAAGGACAAGGCTTGAACAGCCTAAAAAGCCCCGAAAGGTAGGGAGAGACCTGTAATTGGAGCTGTTTTCAGGATTTTTGATACGCCAGGGGCGTTTTTCCCACCAGTTGCTTGAACACCTTGTTGAAAGACGATTTCGATTGGAAACCGCACTCGTAGCCAATCGCCAGGATCGAATAATGTGCGTAGGCCGGGTCCTTCAATTTCTTTTTGACAGCCTCAACCCGGTAATTGTTGATAAAGTTGAAAAAGTTGGACGCTGTCTTCTGGTTTATCACCTGCGAGAGCTGATTGGTAGTCAGGTCCAACTGCTGGGCGAGGGTTGACAAGCTCAAGTTTTCGTCCAGATACGGTTTGTGCGCGGCCATGTGCCGAATCAGTTTCTCAAACAGATCGTCGACCGTTTCCTGGCTCAAGCCCGAGTTTTTGTAGGTGGCTTTGGCATCGGGCGGGCTTTCGGGGTTGGGAGTAACGGGGATGTCCGTAAAAAAGGTGGTCTGTTTCAGTCCGAAAAAACCAATGAAGAAAACGTAAAACGCCAGAACGCTCCCCACAAGGGCAAACACGTCCTCTTTAGTGACGTAACCGAAATTGACCCCAAATCGGATGAGCAGAAACAGCGAGACAAACAGGATCAGTAACGACAAAACCACCCACTTGAGCCAGTTGAGGTTGATTCGTTCAGTATACGAATAGTTTTCGGGCAGTTGCCGTTGGTAGTCGATCAACACGCGCAACCCCAGGAAGGTGTAAAAGCCAGGGATTAGTGCCAACGGAACAGGCAGGGCAAATTGTAGCCCGCGCGGAACGTCTGCCCCGAACATAGGTAGCCCATACTGAAACGAGATTCCCCCGACACTACTGAACGAGAACCAAAACCCAACAAGGCAATAGAGCAAGTAAGGCAGCAAATGGCCCCAGTGGGCAGACCAGCGCGATTGTGTGCGGAACGAAAACGAGTGGATATAAAAATACAACACCGACGAACTCAGGAGCGGCATAGCAAACCCCATCAGTTGAAGGGGCTTGGGCGCAAGCGGCACCGCCGACAGGTTATCGTAATAAAATAGGAGCTGACCCGAAACGAGGGCCAGCCAAACCATCAACAGCGTATCGGAGACGGAGTTTTTCCCCTTCGACTTTAGCAACAAAATCAGGAAAAAACCCTGTATAAACCCGGTGATAATAAAGGATCGGAGAAGCATTTCACAACATCGTTACAACACCAACGCCCGTGACCATGACCGGGGCGGTTGAGGTAGGATTCAAGAGAGCAGGCGTTTTAGTTGAAAAGACGAAATTCGCGGTGGCATAATGGTATGAATGTCGTTGGCCCACCCAATCCCATGCAACAAGACCTATTCGACTCGCTTCGTGCTGCGTATCATCGGCTGCTAAACATTCCCCATGGAGCTACCCCGCTTTCGGACGAGGAAAAGCTCGCGCTTATCAACCTGTTTCGAATGGAGACGCTGCCGCGTGGCGAGTTTTTCGTGCGGGCAGGTGAACACGCCCCCAACCTGGCCTTTTTGCTCAACGGACTGGTACGCTACTACGCCCTCCGTTCCGATGGCGACGATATATCGCTCGATTTTGTGGAAGAATACGGCATCGTGGGCGATTATGAAAGCCTGCTGCTCGACCGCCCCGCCAGTCAGTATGTACAGGCTCTCGAACCCTGCCAACTGCTGATCGTGCGGTATGCCGACCTGCTGACGGCCTACGAACAACACCCACGCCTGGAACGGCTGGGCCGGGAGTTTATGAGTCAGTATCTCGCTGGTGTGCTGCGTCGCCTGACCGACTATATGCGCCAAACGCCCGAAGAACGCTACCGGCACCTCCTAACCGAACGACCCAGCCTGCTGCAACGGGTTCCGCAACTATTACTGGCCTCCTACGTGGGCGTCACACCCGTGTCGCTCAGCCGAATACGCGCACGCATGGCCCGGTCGGAGCGGGGTAGCTGAAATTATCTTTTGTTAATGCAGGCCGCGCAAGGCTATCCTACTTTTGCGCTGTCATCACTCAAAAAAATAGGTATGCAATCGGTATTTCAACAGTACGGAAATTGGAGTTGGCTCCTCGTTTTACTGGTCCATTTTGTCCGGTACACGTTGATCGCTGGTATCGCATTTTTCGTTTGGTACGTTTGGAAACGGCCCGAACGGATGCCCCGCAAAATTCAGCCCCGCCTTCCCAAGCTATCCGATTATGGGCGTGAGGTGTTGTATTCATTCGGCACGGCAGTCGTTTTTATGTTGGTGACGCTGCTGATTTACCAGACAGGCTTTAAGAAGTACACCCTGGGGTATCGCAACTGGTCGGACTACGGCACGGCCTATGGCATCTTCTCGTTTGTGGCTCTGGTTTTCTTCCACGATGCTTACTTCTATTGGACACACCGGGCTATGCACCACCCGAAGCTGTTCAAAATCATGCACCTGGTACATCATAAATCCACCAATCCGTCGCCCTGGGCGGCCTATGCGTTTCACCCGCTCGAAGCCATCGTGGAGGCTGGGGTCATTCCGCTGGCCATTCTGTTCATTCCGCTGCATATATACACCATTATGGCGTTTCTGCTGTTCATGATCGTCTATAACGTGTACGGGCACCTGGGCTGGGAGTTATTTCCGGCCCACTCGAACCGCCACCCTGTACTGCGTTGGTTCAACACCTCGGTCAGCCACAACCAGCACCACCAGTTTTTTACCGGCAACTACGGTCTTTATTTCCGCTTTTGGGACGAATGGATGCACACCACCCGCGCCGACTACGACCGGCAGTTTGACCGCATTACGGAGAAGAACATAGGCTACAGCACCAACGCGGGCAACCAAAACACGGCGTCGCCAATCCAGCGGTAGCGTTCGCGCTTAAGATAATAGGTCGGGTAGCGTTGAATGGCGTAGAGCACCATGCTCATGATGGCCAGCATCAGGGCCGAGCGTTGGGCGAACCGAAGCCCCCCTCCTACGCTCTCGTCGTTGGCCATGAGGCAGATACCGAACGCAGCCGCCACCACACCAAACGTGAGCCAGCGCAAAATCTGATCGCAGGTGCGGCTTCCCCAGGCGGTAGCTAGCGAAAACGTAGGCTTGCCGGGGTTCTCGGCTTGCTCAAACAAGGCAAACAGGAGCAGATTCTGAAATGCAATGGCCGTGAACATAAGTCCTTCGGTCCACTCAACGCCAGAGATCGTGGGCCGCTGCGCCCACACGCTCCCCCATATCCCAGCCGAAAACAGCAAAGCAACAAGTGGCTCCTTGAGCAACAGAGCCGGGTGTTTGGCCGGGAGCCGGAACACGGCAAACACGTAGCCCCCGCAAACGGCAGCTAGCACCAACCCGAATTGCCAGACGGCTTTAGGCAGGAAAAACGTCAATACCCCCGCCAGCAGGGTTATGCCCCCCACCGACTGCCAAAGTCCGGTTTTGTTCAGTTGATGAAACTGATGCCGCAGTGTTTGCGCCCCGCCCGGCTTCCGAACGTCGAGCAGCCGGTCGACGGTGTAGATGAGCCAAACCACCAGCCCCAACACGGGCCAGGTGGCCCCATTTACCGGCTCCACACCCGACAACCGAGCAGCCATTCGGTTCGACAGAATAGCCCCCAAAACGACAGGCAGGCTCAGATAATAGGAAATCAGTAAGGGTCTCATAGGCATAAGACCTGTACAGGTCTGAAAACCGTACAGGTCTGAAAATTCAGATTCGATTCACCACCTCAATCGGATCACCCACCCGCACCACGCCCGTGCTGCCCGCCATTACATTTTGCCCAAACAAAATGCCCCGGTCAGCGCGCCGATAAGTCGCCAGGGTTTTGAGGGGTTCTTTGCCACGTTCGGCGGTTTGCGGGTTTATGGTTGTCATAACACAACGCACGCAGGGTTTCACACTAAAAAAATCCAGATCACCTATCCGAAAATGACCCCAGGTGTCTTCGTCGTGGGGTCCGGCCACGCCTTCGAGTACGATGTTGGGCCGGAACCGCGCCATCTCGACGGGTTCGGGCAACCGGCGATTCAATTCGGCCAGCGATTCGAGGCTCGCCGTGAGATACGGAAACCCATCGGCAAAGCTAACCACAGGCACGGGGTCGTAGTCGGTGGGTTTCTGGTAGGTTGAGTGAATGGTCCGCTCGTGGCCGGGCATGAACACCAGTCGGCAGGGCGTTTGCAACACTCGGCTAAACCAGTTATCGGCTTCTTGCCCCACGAGTTGCGCCGGAAAATCGTCGCTTCCCCACACGCTCACGGGCAGGGTTTCGCCGGTTTGGGGCGGGGTCAGCGGCACGGTCAGCACGTCGGCGGGGTGATGCCGGTGCCAGATGCACAGGGTATCCCGCTCGCCAAACGCTACGTCGATCAGGGCCATTTGGGCGTGTTCCCGTTGGGTCATCATTTGGCCGTAGGAGTGCCCCTGCTCGTCGGTTAGGGGTTCCACGAGCATAAATCGGCGGTCGTGCCGGAAACCCCGCGCTTCGACCAGGGCCTCAGCAACCGAAATGGCTCCGAGGGATTTGATGGGGTAAAGGAGAAGTTGGTTGATAGTCATGTTTCAAAACTATGCTGTTTCTATTGTTTCATGCTTCGCGTTTCATTGGCTACGCCGTTTCATGCTTCGCTATTTCAAGTCATGGCACAATTCCATATGAAACCGCACCGGCGGACCGGCCGAAGGCAATGAAACCACAGAAACGGCCAAAGGCCAATGAAACAGCAACGCGTTGAAACTAAAATGTCATTCTCGGCAACGGGCTAACATCCTGACCTACAAAGTCGCCCTGCTCAAATTTGAACCTGGCGGCCATCGCGATCATGGCGGCATTGTCGGTACAGTACTCAAATTCTGGAATAAACACCCGCCAGCCGAGTTCGTGGCCGGTTTTTTGCAGAGCATCGCGCAAACCACTGTTGGCCGACACGCCCCCCGCAATGGCAATATCGCGGATGCCGGTCTCGCGGGCCGCCCGTTTGAGCTTGGTCAGCAACATTTGCACGAGCGTATACTGGATACTCGCGCAGATGTCGGGCAGGTTCTGGGCAATAAAATCGGGATTGGCTTTGGTTTGGTCGCGCAGGAAATACAAAATGGCCGTTTTGATACCGCTAAACGAAAAATCCAGACCGGGCATCTCGCCCAACGGAAATTTGAACGCCAGGGAGTTACCCTGTTTGGCGTATCGGTCGATGAGCGGCCCTCCCGGATACGGCAGGTTGAGCAACTTCGCCGACTTGTCGAAGGCTTCGCCCACGGCATCGTCCTGGGTTTGGCCAATCACCTCCATATCGAGCGGAGTACGCACCAGCACGATTTGGGTATGCCCACCGCTGACGGTCAGGCACAAAAACGGAAACGCGGGGTTATTATCGCCAATAAAATGGGCCAGAACATGGGCCTGCATGTGGTTCACCTCAATGAGCGGCACGTTCAGCCCCAGGGCCATTGCTTTCGCAAACGACGCCCCTACGAGCAGCGATCCCAACAGGCCCGGACCACGCGTAAAAGCGATGGCATCCAGCGCGGTTTTAGGTATCTTTGCGTCGGCCAAAGCGCGTTCGACAACCGGCACAATATGCTGTTGATGAGCGCGGGAGGCCAACTCGGGCACCACGCCCCCGTATTGTTCGTGGATCAGTTGGGCGGCAATCACGTTGGAGCAAATCTGGTTGTCGACCAGCACTGCCGCCGACGTTTCGTCGCACGAGGATTCGATAGCTAATAAATTCACCCTGCGAAATTAATACTTTTGTAGTTTAGGACGTTTGGAAAAGAGGGTGGAGTTGGTTTTGTCATTCCGAGGAACGAGGAATCTACTTTGTTTTAAGTCAATTTGAGCATAGAGATGCTAGGTTCCTCGTTCCTCGGAATGACAAAAACTACCCACTACAAACCAACAATCGGGGTCTAAATTTCATACATGCGTAACGCGATTGCCATATTGACCAAAATCATTCTATCGGTACTCTTCGGTACTGTGGTTCTGGTCATTTTGGGGATAATCGCGCTGAACGTACCGGCTGTGCAGACAGAGATTGTGCGGGAGGTCGCCAAGCGCATTTCAGCTACGTTGCAGATGCCCATCGACATCGAGCGGGTAAGCATCCGGTGGTTCGATTCGGTGGTGCTCGAAGGTGTCAGCATCAAAGACAGTCAGAAAAAGCCCATGATCAACGTGGGGCGGCTGGAGGTCAACTACAACCTGCGCAACCTCATCGACTCGTCGGCGCATAACATCCACCTCGACGAGGTGCTTTTGTACCAACCTGACGTTCGGCTCGTGAAACGCCAAAACGGCGATCTCAACCTTGATGAGTTCCTTGAACGCATTGGTGAACTTCTGGCTGCCGACACTACACAGCCCAAAAAACCCGACAATAATGTACCGTTCACCATCGGAAAAGCGACCGTAGTTGGGGGGGCGTTTCAGTTCGACGACCCCCGCGAACCGCACATGAACGACCGGCGGCTGTTCGATTATTACCATTTCCGGCTCGAAAAACTAAACGGCGACGTCCGAAACTTTCTGGCCCTGGGCGATACCATTTTGCTCGACGGGCGCAACATCCGCGCCGTTGACCGCGATTCACGTTTGCGCGTCCACAAACTGGACACCCGGTTTTTGTGGTGCGCCAAAAAGATGGAACTCGCCGAACTCGATGCCCACATCGGGCAATCGAAGCTCCGCGAACAATTGGTTTTTTTGTTTGATAGTCCCTCGGCCTTTGGCGATTTCAACCGCAACGTGACCATGATCGGGCGGTTGCGCAACTCCACGTTATCATCGGCAGATTTGGGGTATTTTTCCGATTACGTCCAAACTCTGCGCGACACCTGGACGGTAACGAGCGACTTTGTGGGTACGGTCGACAATTTCAAACTCCAACGCACCGACTTGCGGTTCGGTATCGGCTCGCGGTCGCGGTTGGCCGGCTCGATTGGGTTCAAGGGCCTGCCCGATGTGGACAAGATCGTGACTGATTTCAACTTCGCGCCCTCCGAGGTGAATATGGCCGATATCCGGCAGTATTACCCGGATGAGGACTTCAACGCGGTGGTGCAGAAATTGGGCACGGTGGGCTTCAACGCGACCTTTTCAGGACCGTTCGACAATTTCCAAACGGCAGGTACCTTCCGAACGGCGATTGGCAACGTGACCGGCGATCTGCAACTGAAACTAGGAGCCAAACCCGCCCAAACCACATACACGGCCAACCTTCGGGGCGAGAACTTCGCATTGGGCGAGTTGATCGATCAACCCGAGTTGATCCAAAAACTCGACGGGCAGGGGCGCATTACGGGCCGGGGCGGGTTAGATTTGACCAAAGCCGACATCGACATCGACGGAAAATTGGGCCGGTTTGGGTTTCAGGGCTACGACTACCGCAACCTGACCGTGCGGGGCAATTTGCAAAAGGCATTCTTCCACGGACAAGTGAGCCTGCGCGACCCGAACTTGAGCTTCAACCTCGATGGCGAAAGCGACCTAGGCAGTGCCGTCAATCATTTCGACATTCGCGGGACAGTGCAGGAGGCCGACCTGCGGGCACTTGGCTACACCCGCGACTCGCTCACGATTCGCACCGACCTCGATGTGCAACTCGACGGCAACACCATTGACCAACTCGTGGGCCGGGCTAAGTTCCGCAACGCTCAACTGGTGTTGAACAAACGCCCGTTGAGCGTCGACACACTTTCGGTACTGTCGGCAATTGAACCAGGCGGGCGACTGCTCACGGTCGAGTCCGACTTTCTAAACGCCGAGCTACGGGGCAACTTCCTGCCCAATCAAACGATAAAAGACCTCACGGCTCTGGCTAACGAATACGCTCTTTATTTCACGGGCGACTCGGTTACCCGGCAAGCGTACTACAACAAAAAATCAATTCGGCTGCGTACAGCCGCGCCTGGTCGATACGACATTCAGTACCGGTTTGCGTTGCGCGATATGCAGCCTCTGCTCAATTTTGCCCTGCCGAGTGTGCAGATTGCTACGGGCACCACGATGGAAGGCCGCTTTTCGGTCGACAAAACGGCCCTGCTCACGGCCACCCTCCAAACCGACTCGCTGCGCGTGGGCGATGTGCGTCTGGGAACGACAGAAGCCGACCTGACTACCTCTAAGTTTGTCGACAACGGGGAGGTGCTGGCGTCGGTAGTCGTTACCTCGCAACAGCAGGCTATTGGCACGTTGGCTCCCACCGAAAGCCTGCTGATCGAAGCCGCCTGGGACGTCGACCATATCGACTTTGCGAGTAGTGTACAACAACAGAAAAGCACCAATCGGGCCAACCTGAACGGCGAACTACGCTTCAGAGGAAACGCCCTCGACCTGATGTTCCATAACTCTAGTTTGCGCGTTTTGGACAGCACTTGGACCGTAAGTCCCGACGGAATCATGCGCAAGCTTGGCCCCGAATATACCTTTGCCGACGTGGAGTTGTCGCACCTGAACCAGCGGGTTCGAGCCAACGGGCGCATCAGCCGCGACTCATCGGCAGTGTTGCAGGTGAGTGCTGAAAACTTCCTGCTCGAAACTCTTAACCCCCTGTTAAACACACGTTTGTCGGGAAATCTGACGGGCGTGGGTAAGCTCCGCAACATCTACAAAACGCCTATTGTGGAGAGCGATTTGCGCGTGGACCGGCTCAAATACGACGATTTTCTGATTGGTAACATCAAGGGTGGGGCCGTCTATGACCCGTCGAGCAGCCGTGTCAACATCGACGCCCACCTGAACCGCGACAGTGCCGACGTACTCACCGTGCGCGGTAGCTATGCGCCCCGGCAGCAGACCGATGTGTTCGATTTGAAGGCTATTTTTACGGGCACCGACCTGCGCGTTCTGGAGCCATTTACCGAAGGTATTTTCTCGAACATCGGCGGCACCGCCAATGGCACACTCGATTTGCTGGGTTCGCTCGATTCACCGATTTTGAAAGGCACACTCGACATTCGGAAAGGCCGCGTTACCGTCGATTACCTCAAAGCCGACGCGCAATTCGACGATAAAATTTATTTCGGTGAAGGCGAAATTATTGCCCGCCGACTCACCCTGCGCGACCCATTGGGCAACTCGATGAACCTGCGGGGCGGGGTGTATCACGACCGGTTTCGGTTCTTCCAGCTCCGTTTCGATGCCGATCTGCGCAACTTCCGAATCATGAATACGGTGGCCAAAGACAACGATTTGTTCTACGGGGCCGCCATCGTTACGGGCAAAGGCGAACTCTACGGCCCGGTCGATAACCTGACCATCCGGGCCGACGTAACGAGCAACAAAGGCACACGCATTTTTATTCCCCTCGATGGGGCGGCAACCGTGTCGTCGTCGGAAGATGATTTCGTACAGTTCATCCAACGAACACCAGCATCCACGTCGGCAACCGCCACCACCGCCCTCACTACTGCGTTGGCCGGGACCGACAAGGCCGAACCCACCATCGACCTGTCGGGTATCAAGATGGATTTCAACCTCGACATCACCCCCGATGCGTATTGCGAGATTCAGTTGGACCGCCAAACGGGCGACATTATCAAGTCGAACGGGGCGGGACGACTCAACTTGCGCGTCGATACCAAAGGTGATTTCTCGATGACCGGGGCGTACGAGATTCAGAAGGGCGACTACACTTTCACGTTCGAGAACGTCATCAACAAGCGGTTCCAGATTCAGCCCAACAGCCGCATTACCTGGACCGGCGACCCCTACCGCGCCCTGCTCGATGTTCGGGCTGTTTACACGCAATACACCTCATTAAAGCCCCTTTTGACCAGTTTAATTACCGGACCCGCCACGACAAATAACACGCCCGACGGCAACCGACGCTACCCCGTCGACCTGATTATCAAACTGGATGGCGAGCTACAGGCCCCGGCAGTTACCTACGATCTGGACATTAAAGAATTTCCGGCTTCGTCGGAATTCCGGCAGGCGGTAACGGCGTTCTCGGCCCGGCTCGATGCCAACGAGCAGGAACTAACCCGGCAGGTGAGCAGCGTGTTGTTGTTTAACCAGCTCCTGCCCGAAGGTTCTAACCTGTTCGATCAGACAACAGTAAACAACGGGATTTATAACAGTGTGAGTGAGTTGATCTCAAATCAGATCAGTCGGATTGCGTCGAATCTCGACAAAAATCTCGACGTGGGCGTTTCGTTTGGGGGCTTCTCCGGCAATACGACCAACGATAATCTACTGAACAACTTACAGTTGCGGTTTTCGTACCGATTCCTGAACGACCGGTTCCGCATTAGCCGCGACGGTGGGTTCACCTACGGGCAAAATCAACTGGGGCAGGCCCAAACAAGCGCGGCTAGTCTGCTGGGCGAATGGACACTCGAATACTGGGTGACGCCTGACGGTCGGCTACGAGCCAAAATGTATAACCGAAATCAGCAGAGTGTGCTGGGTCAGGCTTCGCTCAACTCGACCCTGACTACGGGCGGAGGCCTCAGTTTGTCGTATACCCGGAGTTTTAACCACTTGTTCAGCGGTGCCCGCAAACCCGCGCCGGGGGTCCCGGTGTCGACCTCGGCGGAGAAAACCGATTTGAAGACGGGCGACAAGACCGCCCTCGACGAGTAACTATTTCAACTCCTGCTCAACAGCCAAATAGTGCGTCATATCGCCCTGACCGTTTCTCATGGGGTCGATAGCAACCCGGCACTGGTATGGCTCACCGTTCTTGCGGTAATTTTTGACCTGAACTTCTACCGATTTAGATCGTTTCAGCCGTTCGTTGGCTTCGCGCATAACCCGTTCGCTGGTGCCCTGCCCCTGAAGCAAACCGGGTGTTTGCCCCAATACCTCGCCATTCGTGTAGCCCGTTAGCGACAGAAAACTCCGACTGGTCCACAAGATGGTCTTCGATAAGTCTGTCAGGACAAGAGTTAAGCCGTCGCTCAGGCTTTTCAGGTAATACCGACGCTGTCGTCGGGTGAGTTGCCAGTCAAAAATCCGGCACAACTGCCCGAATAGTTCCAACTCCCGTGTTTTGGCCCGTAACTGAGCTTCTTCGAGCAACGTGATTTCTAACGATGCCGCCGGAAAGGGCCGGGTTCCCTCCTGACTAGCCGGCCGCAACGACCGGTTTACCATTTCGATATACGATTCAGAAATATACATGGCTGTCTGAGTTGGATTGTGTACCAATTCGAAAGCTACCAAAATACGGGGGGAACAGCAAATTTTTCACATTAAATAATCGTGTGGTTATCAAACGTATAGGGTTCAAAATCGGCCTTTTTAGGGCATTTTGGGCTATACGTTTGAAATTTTTTTTGGGCTACCCCTTGCGCTGAACTATTTAGACCCCTACTTTTGCACCACGATTAAGGACAACAGCAACGTTTACTGGTCGAAATGGTTCGGTAGTTCAGTTGGTTAGAATGCCGCCCTGTCACGGCGGAGGTCGCGGGTTCGAGTCCCGTCCGGACCGCAAGGTCAAAACCCCAAAAGCCCTTCAATGTTTGAGGGGCTTTTTTTGTGTCCTGCGTGCAGCATGTTGAACGCCCTCCAACTCTGTTCATTGAACAAACCGCCCTGTTCTTAGATACTCATTCAAGCTCATGATACGTTCTATGAATATGATCCTACTCCTAACACTCCTGGTTTCTCTTGCTGATTTGCCTCACTACAATGGAAAGACTACTGTTGCTATAAAGGCCGATACGCTTTCCGCTCGCCAACGGCATCCGCTCAAGTTTGCTCTCGATAGTACTCCAAAGAAGAGCCGGTGGTATACTGTGTTTGCGCGTCCGGCCCCAGGTCGGTCAGGCAATGGCATGGTTATGCCTATCGGGTTTAATCAGGCTACTGTTCGGGTTAATCTGGGAGATCGATTACTGCAACTGGATAAAGATTATGTATTTGTTTCTGAGGGCACTCGGCTACTGATTCTAGACCAGGATGCGTTTACATCAGAACACCCTTTGAGGGTTACGTATGAGCGGTTGAGTCTAGGACATAGGCCGTAGTTTTTGTATCTTGCCACTCTGATGAAACGATCCTGGCATCTCCGCATTCGCAAAACCCACCGCTATTTAGGCCTGTTTATTGGCATTCAGTTTCTACTCTGGACCGTTGGTGGCCTGTATTTTAGCTGGTCGAAACTCGACGACATTCACGGCGACCACCTCAAACGACCGGCAACAGGATTTCCGGCTTCGCTTTCGTTGGTTTCGCCCTCTGTTCCGTTGGCTGCTCTAAAGCAACAGGGGATCGACTCTGTCAACACGATTGCCCTATTGGATATTCTGGGGCAACCGGTGTATCAACTGACCTACCACATGCAGCACGGCAAGGGTCACGCGATGGCCCACACGCAACTAGCTAACGCCCGAACCGGCGAGCTGCGCGACGAACTCACCAAAGCCGAAGCAACAGCCCTGGCGCAGCAACGTTTTACCGGCCCCTCCGACGTTGAGCAGGTAGAGTACATCACGACCACGAACGGGCACCACGAATACCGCGAGAAACCCCTGCCCGCCTACGCCGTGACCTTCCGACAACCCGCCCACGCCACCGTGTATGTGGCGGCTCAGTTGGGCACCGTACAGAGCATCAGGACCGATCCCTGGCGCGTATTTGATTTTCTTTGGATGCTCCACACAATGGACTATGAGGGCCGCGACGACATGAACAACAGCCTGTTGCGGGCGTTTTCGGTACTGGGCCTGTTGACTATTTCGTCGGGTTTCGCCCTGTTTTTCGTCTCATCGACCCGGTTCCGGCGCAAATCCAAACGTGCCAAACCCCATTTGGTAACTGCCTGATGCCGATGCCCAACGATTACTTCCAGAATGTGCTCTTCGCTCAAACGCCTTTGACCGAAAGCGAATATGAAAACTGCACCTTCGTCGATTGCGATTTCGCTAACGTCGACCTATCTGGTATTACCTTCTTCGAGTGTGTGTTCAAGGGGTGCAACTTTGTAGGTGCCAAACTCCCCCGCACACCCCTGCGCGAGGTGCAGTTCAGCCATTGCGATTTTACGGGGCAACGTATGGGCAATGCTAGCGGCTTTCTGATGGCCGTTTCGTTTGCCCACTGCACCCTCCGGCGGGCCTCGTTCTACAAACTTCGGCTCAACAAGTGTGTATTTAAGCACTGCAATCTAGGCGAAGCCGATTTCTCGGAGGCCGACCTGAGCCGGGTTCCCCTCACCGACTGCGACCTGCTACGCGCCACCTTTGAGCATACCAACCTCGAAGGGGCCGACCTGCGCACGGCCCGTTATTTTGCCATCGACCCCGACCTGAACCGAATCCGGCGGGCCAAGTTTTCGTCGGATCAGTTGGCGGGTTTGCTACTCAAGTATGATCTCGACCTGGATTAATTGCGGGCCTGTGTCTGTGACCTTACGGCGAGCTGTTTGCTCCTAACAAAACAAACCGGACGCCAGGCCCGGTTTGTCAATTCATACCCAACACCAAATTCGGCTGGTTTAGAAGCCCGCAACGTTTAGGCGTCCGCCCGTTACGCAACGCCCTGACAGCGATGTAGTTGGAACAGCCGCAGCTAAAATAGCGGCTTTAATCTGCGCGGCTGTTGCCGTTGGGTTAAGCGATTTATAGAGAGCCACCGCACCCGTTACGTGGGGTGTTGCCATCGACGTACCGTTATACGAAGCATAGCTCGACGTGTTGCCCGACCCCGGAATAGTCGACCAGATACCCGACCCCGGCGCACCAATGTCGACCGTGGTCGCGCCAAAATTCGAGAAGCCCGACCGTGCCCCTGTCGACGTAATGGCTGCTACCGCAATAATATTGGCATTCGGATAATTAGAGGGATAATTAGCTACAGCATCGTTGTTATCACCAATTTGGTCGGCCCCGCCGTTGCCAGCAGCAGCTATAAACAAAATATTGGCTGTATTGGCCCGCTCAATGGCATTTTGCACCAATTGAGAGAAACCGCCCCCTCCCCACGAGTTGTTACTGGCAACAATGTTCAGGCCGTGGCGCGTTTTCAGGTCCGTCAGGTAATCAATAGCCCGAATCGAGTTGGCTGCTGTGCCCCCCCGACGCCCCAAAAACTTGAGGCCAATCATTTTCACGTCCCAGCATACCCCGGCTACACCGATAGCGTTGCCACCCCGCCCGCCAATGGTGCCGGCTACGTGGGTGCCGTGGTCGTCGGTAGTGCCGTCGTAAATAGATGCGTCATTACGATCAAAATCCCATCCGTTTACGTCATCAATGTAGCCGTTCCCGTCGTCGTCGCGGCCATTAACGGTCTCAAACGGGTTTACCCACGAGTTAGCCGACAGGTCAGCGTGGGTTCTCATAAACCCTTCGTCGATGATACCGACGATCACACTGCCTGAACCTGTTTTGTTAGCGGCCCAGGCGGTTGCCGCTCCGCTACCGAAGGTGTTTGCTGGCGTGGTTGCCGAGCCATACATACCCCATAATGACCCATTTGTAAAGTAGGTGTCGTTTGAGGTCGCGTCAGACGTGTAGATGTAGTTTGGCTCCGCAACTGCCACCTCGGTCATGGCCTGCAACTCACCAATGGCCTCCATCACATCGGTCGAGACGGTCAGCAGGGTTACCCCCTCGCTGTCGCCCCCGCGCTCCATCATTTTGGTGAGAATTTTCTCGGCCTTACTCACCTTCGCTTTTTTGAGGGCTTTCAGGGCTTTTTCGGCGGCTTTCGCGTCTTTAAATTTGACCAGCACCTCACCGGGAACATAGTTGCCACCAGCATACCCGCCCTACGAATCAATTCACCTGCGGGTCCACGATTTTACCCATGAACAGGACAGTGTTCGACGTTTTCTCGTGAATCAGGAACACAAATGGTCGGTCGCAGACGGAGGGTACGGGCAGGGAGGTGACCACAACCCCGATACTGGTAACGGCCGCTGCTTCGGTGCCCACCTCATCGACTGCTACAAACGTATTTTGCTTCACCATATCGACGGCCAAGCCCCCTTTCGGGTTGATTTTGGTCAGATCGGCAGAGTTCGTGAACACGGTCGGCATACCCATTTTGGCGAGTATGCTGTTCAACGTAATCTCGTACTCCATCGTAAACTTGGGCAACCCAATGTCGATGCCCCCCTCGGTCATGTCTTTTTGCAAGGTGTTCCACTCGGTCGCGCTCAGGTTGTTAATGAGGGCATCGGCTGAGGAGTTGGGCGAAGGCAGCAACACCGTCATCACGTAGTTGCCGTTGGCGTAGGGCAGTTCAAAAGCCGTGTAGGTGGGTCGGAACGCCCGGCGCAGGTCGGTGTTCATCTGCATCATTTTTACGTTTTTGGTAGTGCCCGACAACAACTTGAATGGCTTATCAGTGGTATTCTCAGGCTTGAACTGCTTCTTCCAGTCGCCCTTGAAATACAGTGCGTTGAGCAGGAACATAACGTGTTCGGGTTTCACCTCTTTGATCACATCTTTGATTTTGCCATTGGTCTGATCGCTCGCCCATTGGTTTATACGATTCTTGGATTCCGTGGTTTTGGCAAAATCAAGGGATGTAACTTCCGCTTTGAAACTCTTCCGCAGCACGTCCTGAAACGACGTTTCAACTGCGAACGTGTTCCGATACCAGACCGAGTTAGCCAGTTTCACCTGCACCTTGGGATCAACGCCGGGCAGATTAGCCATCAGATTCTCGTAGGTCTGGTTGGCCTCGGCCAGGGTTTGGGCGTCGAGTTTGAGGGTTTTCTGAATCTCCTGTGCCGTTTGTCCATTGGCCCCATTCAGCAACATACCCAACGCGATATGCAGGCTCAAGGGCGACACAAACGTGTTGACGGTTTTGTCCTGCTCATTCACACGCTTGAGCAGATCGAAGGCAAAATCGGTAGTTTGGGCCGCGAACGGAGCCGACACCCGCAATTGGCTCGCGGTCGACCCCGGTGTGGGGGTGGCGTTGTCGGTTGGCGACATGCAACTGAAGATGCCTGCAGTCAGTAGAGTCGCCGTGACGAATTTTGTCGGAAACAGGTTGGTATTCATGACTGGTTGTAGTTTGTTTGAGCATAAGACCCCAGGTGGTCCGGTATGGTTGGAACGGGTCTTGCTTTTTAATAAAAATAACGAACAACTTCATGAAACCCATCTGGTCTGCTTTTGTAGCACTACTCTATTTCTTTTCTCTCCCGCTGTTCGCGCAGCAACCCATATCCATTATTCCTCAACCCGTTTCGGTGCAGGCGCAACCGGGCGTGTTCAGGCTCACTAAAGCCACAAGCATTCACTTTGGGCAACTGCCCGGTCAATACGCGGCCAACACGCTGGCCGAGAAACTGAGCCGCACCACGGGCTACCCGCTTCGGGCCATCCCCGGCGACCGGGGCGGTATCCAGTTTTCGATTAACGCAACACCCAACCCCGCCCTTGGCGCAGAAGGGTACACCCTCGACGTGACGCCTAAACAGGTGGTGATCAGGGCCAATCAGCCCGCTGGGTTGTTTTACGGAATGCAGTCGCTGCTCCAACTGTTGCCTAAAGAAGTAGCTGGCAGCAAAGTGGCTCCCAACGTAGCCTGGACGGTGCCCGCCGTGCGTATTACGGACCAACCGCGCTTTGGCTGGCGGGGTATCATGCTCGACGTGAGCCGCCATTTCTTCACCAAAGCCGAGGTAAAACGCTATATCGACCAACTGGCTACCTACAAGTACAACGTCTTTCACTGGCACCTGACCGACGACAACGGCTGGCGCATCGAGATCAAATCATTACCCAAACTAACCGAGGTGGGCGCGTGGCGGGTAGAGCGATCAGGTAAGTTTGGGCAGCGCGAGGCCCCCAAACCGGGCGAACCGGCCAAATACGGCGGGTTTTATACGCAGGACGATATTCGCGAGGTAATTCAGTACGCGGCAGATCGCTACATTACGGTAGTGCCCGAGATTGACGTGCCCGGCCACAGCATGGCGGCTCTGGCAGCCTACCCCGAACTGAGCTGCACGAAGGCGATTGTACAAGTGAATCCCGGCTCGTCGTTTTCGGATTGGTTTGGCAACGGCACCTTCAAAATGAACATCGAGAACACGCTCAACCCCTCCGACGAGAACGTGTACGTGTTTATGGACAAGGTGCTAACGGAAGTGGCCGCCCTGTTCCCAAGCCAATACGTGCATGTTGGGGGCGACGAGTGTTACAAAGGTTACTGGGCTAACGACCCCGGCTGCCAGGCGTTAATGAAAAAGTTGAACATCCGGCACGTCGAAGATTTGCAGGGGTACTTTATGGAGCGCGTGGCGAAGATTCTCCAGGCGAAAGGCAAAAAAATGCTCGGTTGGGACGAGATTCTGGAGGGGGGCGTTCCGGGCGACGCTGCCGTGATGAGCTGGCGGGGCATTAAGGGTGGCATCGAGGCCGCGCAGGGTGGGCACAACGTGGTGATGACGCCCACAACCTTCGCCTACCTCGATTACACCCAGGGCGACCCAACCATTGACCCGGCCATCTATGCCAACCTCCGTACCCGCAAGTCGTACAGTTACAATCCGGTGCCGGAGGGTGTCAACGCCAAGTATATCCTGGGCGGGCAGGGCAACCTCTGGACCGAGCAAATCCCAACCCTGCGCCACGCCGAATACATGACCTACCCTCGCGCCTGGGCCTTGGCGGAGGTGTTTTGGTCACCCAACGAGGCTAAAAACTGGGCGGGCTTTGTGCCCCGCATGGAGGCCCATTTCGGGCGGGCCGATGCCGCCGGGATCAACTACGCCAAAGCCATTTATGACCCCATTATCCGCACGGTGAACAAAGACGGCAAAGCGATGCTGGAAATGGAGGGCGAAATTCCCGGCCTCGACTTGTTCTACTCCTTCGACGACACCATGCCCGACGAAAGCTCACTGCGTTACACCGGCCCCGTCCTCATCCCCGACGGTCCCATCACCCTGCGCACCGTGGCCTACCGGGGGGGCAAACCGGTCGGGCATCTTGTCACCCTCAAACGGGACGATTTGCTGAAACGGCGGAAGGAACAGTAGGCAGCAGGCAGCAGGCAGTAAGCAGTAAGTAAGCAGTAGGCAGTAGGCAGCAGGCAGTAGGCAGCAGGCAGTAATTGTTCGAGATAAAATGGATTTTAGAGATTTGTTAGTCTATCAAAAAGCCTTCACGCTGGCAATGGACATTTTTCAACTAACCAAATTCTTCCCAAGAGAAGAACGGTATTCACTTACTGACCAAATAAGACGATCATCGAGAGCTGTATGTTCCGCCATTGGCGAAGGATACCGAAAGCGTCAATACCCAGCACATTTTTTATTGAAATTGTCAGATGCGGATGCTGAAAATTCAGAGACTCAGGTGTGGCTGGATTTTGCGGCTGCTTGTGAATACATATCCTCTGAACAGCAAACAGCTTTCAAAACCCAAAGCCAGGAGGTTGGCAAGACTGCCTACTGCCTACTGCCTACTGCCTACTGCCTACTACCCCTTATGCCTCAACTTCGCGAATTAACCGCTTACCTGGAATCGTTGGCCCCTGCGGCCTATCAAGAATCTTACGATAACTCGGGCCTGCTCGTGGGCGACCTAACTGCTGAAATAACGGGCGTTTTGGTCTCGCTCGATGCTACCGAGGCTGTTGTCGAGGAAGCCATTGCCAACGGCTGCAACGTGGTTGTGGCGCACCACCCCATTGTATTCAAGGGCCTGAAACGCTTTACGGGCCGTACGTACGTGGAGCGAACCGTTATCAAAGCCATCAAAAACGACGTGGCTCTGTATGCCATTCATACCAATCTCGACAATGTGATGGGGGGTGTTAATTTCACCATCGCCGAGAAACTGGGGCTGCAAAACGTGCGGATTCTGGCTCCTAAATCCCAGCTATTGTCCAAACTGGTCGTGTTTGTGCCGGTCGAAAGCACGCAAACCCTGCTCAACGCGCTCTACGAAGCTGGTGGAGGGCAGATTGGCAACTATGATCACTGCTCGTTTCGCACGGAGGGCACCGGCACGTTCCGGCCCCTGACGGGCGCAAACCCCGTCATTGGCACCGTTGGCGACGACGAATCCCTGACCGAACACCGGGTGGAGGTTTTATTCCCGAGCCACCTCGAATCGGCTATGCTCGCGGCTATGCGGCAGGCTCACCCGTATGAGGAGGTGGCTTATGATTTGTACGCGCTGAACAATCCAAACCAGACTGTTGGCTCCGGGGCCGTGGGCGACCTGCCCGCACCCATGTATGCCCGCGAATGGCTTCGCTACCTAAAGCACCAAATGGATCTACCCCTGATTCGCCACACGGCCCTGCCCGACAAGCCCATTCGGCGGGTGGCGGTGTGCGGGGGCGCGGGGGGCTTCCTGCTCAACAACGCCGTCCGGGCGGGGGCCGATGTGTTCGTAACCGCCGATTATAAGTACCACGAGTTTTTCGACGCCGACAACCGGATAACCATCTGCGACATTGGGCATTACGAGAGTGAGGTCCATACGAAAGACCTGTTGGCCGGACATTTGGCGAAAAAATTCACTACCTTTGCGGTAATTTTGTCCCAAACTGTCACCAATCCAGTCCAATATTTTTTTCAATGAGCGAATGAGTGACAGTCCGACGCTCATTCGCAAATTATAATAGCCAACATGGAACTAACGATTGCGCAAAAGCTCGATGCTCTTCTTAAATTACAATCATTTGACTCCCAGCTTGATGAACTGGTAAAGATTCGGGGGAGCTTGCCCGAGGAGGTTCGTGACCTGGAAGATGAGATCATCGGTTTTGAAACCCGCATCAGTAAGTTTCAAGACGAGGTTCGTTCGCAGGACGATGAAATCGACCGGAACAAGAACACCAAAAAAGACGCCGAGAAGCTAATTACCCGGTACAAGGATCAGCAGATGAACGTTCGTAACAATCGCGAATACGACGCCATCTCCAAGGAAATCGAGCTACAATCGCTTGAGATTGAACTCGCGGACAAGCGCATCAATGAGGCCTCGTTTCGGATTCGGACTAAAGACGAAGAAATCAAGGCGACGCAGGCAGCTCTGAACGAGCGCAAAGAAGACCTCAAGGTAAAGAAGCAGGAGCTTGACCAGATTCTGGCCGAAAGTCAGGAGGAGGAAAAGCATTTGCATGTAGAGCGCGAAAAACAGGCAGCCACAGTTGAAGAGCGTTTGCTGAAATCGTATGAGCGTATCCGGGGCAATGCCCTGAACGGCCTGGGTGTAGTGCCCGTTCGTCGGGGTGCTTGTGGCGGTTGCTACAATGTGGTTCCCCCACAGCGGCAGGCCGACATCAAAGACCGGAAGAAAATCATTGTCTGCGAACACTGTGGCCGTATTTTGGCCGATGTGGAAGGTGCTCCTGAGCCGGTAGTTACAGGAAAGAAGTAAGCAGTATGCAGTATGCAGTGGACAGTAGGCAAATAAAGAGGCTAGTACTCCGGGTTGCCTACTGCCTATTCTTTTTTTGCCTACCGCTTTCTGCCAACTGTCAACTGCCAACTGCGGGCTGGTCTCCCGGTTTGCAACAGGCCTACGCCGACCTCATCAAACTGCGCCTGCCCGATGCCCGGCAACAACTCGCCCGCGAGAATCCCCGTAATGGCCTTACCATTTGGCTCGCCGACTATGCCGATATGATTACCCTGCTCATTTCGGACGATGAAAGCGGTTTCGACCGAAAGAGCAGCCTGCAACAAGAGCGATTTGAGCAACTGGAACGCATGGACCCAACCTCGCCTTGGCAACGGTTTGCTATGGCTGAGGTGAAACTGCACGGTGCCTTTGTGAAACTCAAATTCGGGCGGGAGGTGAGCGCGAGTTGGGACATAATTAAAGCCTACAAACTGCTCGACGAGAATGCCCGGCTGTTCCCGAATTTTCTGCCCACCTACAAAGCGTTGGGCGTACTGCACGTGCTGATCGGCTCCGTACCCGACAACTACACCTGGGTAACCCGGATAATTGGTCTCCGGGGCGACGTTCGGCAGGGGATGGCCGAGTTGGAGCGTGCCCGGCAAGATGCTACGTTCAGAACGGAGGTCGAAATGGTTACGCTGTTGGTGCGGGCCTATGTGCTGAAATTCTCGGAGACCGACAGCCGCCAACTCGCGCAGTTGGTCGCACAACACCCCGACAATTTGTTGCTCCACTTTTTTGGTGCGACCATCCAGATAAAAAACGGCCAAAGCGACCGCGCATTGGCGTTTTTGCAGACCCGCCCCACCGGCCCTGCCTATTTGCCGATGCCCATTGTGGAGAATATTCTGGGCGATATTTACCTCCAGAAAGGCGATGAAGTGGAGAGTATCCGGCATTATTCAGCCTTTTTAGGGCAGTTTAAGGGGCAGAATTTCTTGAAAGATGCCCACTACAAACTCTTCCTATGCCACTGGATGAGCAATCGCTCCACAACGGCCCTCCCCTATCTGCAACGGGTAAAAACCGTGGGTCGCACCGTGACCGAGTCGGACAAAGCCGCCCAAAAATTCGCTGAACATCACGCCGACCGGGGCCTCACGCCCGGCCAAACGGTGTTGATGCAGGCCCGACTCGCTACCGACGGCGGCTTCACCGACCGTGCCCTCGCCGTACTCAAACCCTGGTCCGAAAGCCGATTCCCCGCCCTCCCCGACCGTGCCGAATACCAATACCGGCTGGGCCGCATTCACCAACGCCGAAGCACCCCCGACCTGTCTGTTGCCCCGTTTCAACGAGCTATTTTCCTCACCGACAGTGCCGATGCTGAGCTGTCATTTGGGGCCACTGCCGCCCTTCAGCTAGGGTATGTGTATGGACAAAAAGGGCAAAAGGAGTTGGCTCGCAAGTCGTTTGAGAAGGCCCTCAGCTATAAAAAACACGAGTACAAAAACAGCATCGACAACAAGGCGCGGGCGGCTTTGAACCAGATGGGGCCGTAGTATGGCAACAATCTCTTTACTTTGTCGGTTGAGAAAATACAACCTATAACAACATGCTGTACCCGCTTACGTTCCGAACGATCTTTAAAGACAAAATCTGGGGCGGTCAGAAAATCAAAACCATTCTGGGTAAGGACTACCAGCCACTACCCAACTGTGGCGAAACGTGGGAGGTGTCGGGCGTAAACGCCGGGTCGTCGCACGAGAACGTATCGGTCGTGCAGGATGGCCCGTTGGCGGGTAAGTTGCTCACCGATTTGCTGCGGGAGTACAAGGCCGAACTGGTTGGCAAACACGTGTACGAGCAGTTTGGCGATAGCTTTCCCCTGCTGGTGAAGTTTATCGACGCCAACGACGACCTGTCCATTCAGGTTCACCCGAACGATCAACTGGCGAAGGAACGGCACAACTCGTTCGGCAAAACCGAGATGTGGTATATCATGCAGGCCGACGAGGGCGCGTCGCTCAATTCGGGCTTCAACCGGACGGTGAGCCGCGAGGAGTACGTGCAGGCTGTGCAGGACAACACGCTCATGGACATCCTGAACATTGAGCAGGCCCAACCCGGCGATGTGTTCTTTTTACCCGCCGGTCGTGTTCACTACATCGGCAAGGGGTTACTGCTAGCCGAAATTCAGCAAACGTCCGACATCACCTACCGCATTTACGACTTCGACCGGGTCGACGATAAGGGCCAAAAACGCGAACTGCACACCGAACAGGCTATCGACGCCATCGACTTCCAGCACCACGACGAGTACAAAACCCGCTACGAAAAAACTCTCAACCAGAGCGTAAATGCCGTTACATGCGACTATTTCGTAACAAACGTACTGCATTTTGATCAGGAGGTGATGCACGACTACAGCCAACTCGACTCATTTGTGATTCTGGTTTGTGTGGAGGGAGCTGCCACGATTCAGACTGATGGGGGCCGCGAAACCCCGCTTAAACTCGGTCAATGCGCCCTCATCCCGGCCTCTATAAACTCTGTAACCATCGTCCCCGATGGCGAAATGACCCTGCTGGAGTCATATGTACCGGGCTAATAGTCACTCTGTTTCTAATTGAATACACAAAATATCCTGCCTTGACCGAGCGGGATATTTTTTTGCCCGAAAATCAAAGACCTATCCAGTTACCAAAAACGAGTTAACTTTCGGGCGACTAACTTTTTACAACTTATTGAACCCTGATACTACCAATGAACCCTTACGAACGCCCCTTTCTTGCTCTGATGGTTGGCATCCTCTGTTGCCTCGCCCCCGCTTTTGCTCAGGATCTGGAACCTGGAAAAAGCGGCACAGTGGAAGCCAGGTATCGGCAGGAGATTGAGCAACTGACCAAACAGAAAAAAATCCAGACGGCCTTTGCGTCTATCGTCGAACAAAACAAACGCAACCGCGACGAACTGATTTTGCTCACCGAAATTCCGGCCCCACCGTTCAAAGAAGAAAAAAGGGCTGCTCAATTCGCCAAGATGCTCAAGGAAGCCGGGGCCGACTCGGTCTGGACCGACAAGGTGGGGAATGTACTGGCCTTGCGGAAAGGCAAAAACCGGAGCCGCTGCGTAGCCTTGGATGGCCATTTGGACACTGTTTTTCCAGCCGAAACCGATGTACGCGTAAAACACAAAGGCGATACGCTGTATGCCCCCGGCATTGGCGACGATACGCGGGGCTTAGTAATGGTACTATCGGTGTTACGTGCCCTGGAAGCCGCACAAGTAGAGACACAGGCCGATGTGTTGTTTATTGGGTCCGTGGGCGAAGAGGGTCTGGGCGATCTGCGGGGCGTGAAACACCTGTTCAGCGACCAAACCCGACGGATAGACTCCTGGATTGCCATTGACGGGGGCGACCTCGGACGCCTGAGCAACAAGGGGCTGGGATCATACCGCTATCGGGTGACGTTTAAAGGCCCCGGTGGACACTCGTGGGGAGCATTTGGTCTGGCAAACCCGCAACACGCGCTAGGTTCGACCATCCATTATTTCTCCAAAGTAGCCGACAAATTCACCCGGACGGGTGCCCGTACCAGCTACAACGTGGGACGAATCGGCGGAGGCACGTCGGTCAATTCCATTGCCTTTGAGTCGTGGATGGAGGTGGACATGCGTTCTGAAATCCCCGAAAACCTCAACCTGGTCGATTCGCTTCTGAAAGCATCCGTGCAACAGGCGTTGCAGGAACACAACTCCATGCGACGCAAGGGACCTGCGCTGACGGTTGACGTTGCCAAAATTGGCGACCGTCCCTCCGGCGAATTGCCCGACAATCTACCTGTGGTTCAGCGGGCTATGGCGGCAACCGCTTCTTTCGGCATTCCTCCAACACTGGGAAGAGGTTCAACCAATTCTAATATCCCGATTTCAAAGGGTGTTCCGGCGATTACACTCGGCCGAGGAGGAAGATCAGCCAATGCCCACGCGCTGAATGAGTGGTGGTACGACGACGAAGGATACAAGTCCATTCAGTTGACCTTGCTGACGCTGGTTGCAGAAGCGGGTCTGGTAAATCCTTAATTATCAGAAGATAAACCTATCTGCTACCTCACCAATAGCAATCGTTTCATAAAAACATGAGTCATCCCGAACTTTGAGTGAGGGCGAAGGCCACCATCAAAGCATTTCCAGCCACGTACCCGCCTAACTCGCTCAACAGTAGGCCCATCTTCATGTTACGAAAAAGCAGAATGCTGCTGAACAAGCTCACAAAGGTGGCCACGAGTCGCTTATCGATTTGGCGGAGTAGTTGGGCTTTGCAGGGGTTGGAGATAGTGCTGTATGCGGACTTGTAGAAAGTCGTTTGCGATTGACTTTACGCGAGTTGTCGTGTTATTTTGCGGGCATGGCTTTGCCATAAAAAAGACCCCCTTTCTGGCTTTGGCGTTGTGGTGATGCTCAAAGCTAAGAAAGGAGGTTCTTTTTTCAGAGTACCCCTAAAATTCGGGATGATTTATGTTTGGACAACCTAACCAGGAAGCCTTTAGCTCCCCGCTGTAACCTCAATCTCTTCGCCCGTTTTGGTCAGGAATTTAAATTCCATAATGCCGAGCGAGCTGTCTTTCACGAGTTTCACCCAATTCTTGTACTTAGCGTACCACTGCCACTGACGCGAGTAAAGGCCTTTGGTGAAGTAGGCGTGCAGGAACGGATGCAACACAATGCCAATGCCCCGCTCGTTTTGCTTGGTCAGGATGTAATCGAGATTGTTCTCGATTACGTCGGTCACCAGCACACTCGCCTGAATCGTGCCTGTTCCGTTACAGGTCGGGCAGGTTTCGCGGGTGGCAACGTTCATTTCGGGGCGAACACGCTGCCGGGTAATCTGCATCAACCCGAACTTGGTCAGGGGCAAAATCGTGTATTTCGACCGGTCGGTGCGCATTTCGTCGCGCATCAGGTCGTACACTAATTTCTTGTTTTCGGCCCGCTTCATGTCGATGAAGTCGATCACGATAATGCCGCCCATATCGCGCAACCGGAGTTGCCGGGCAATTTCTTTTGCAGCTTCGCGGTTCACGCTCACTGCCGTTGCTTCCTGGTCCTCTTCCGAATTCGATTTATTGCCACTGTTCACGTCGATCACGTGCAGGGCTTCCGTGTGTTCAATAATCAGGTAGCCCCCAGCCGGTAAACTGACCGACCGGCCAAACAGCGATTTAAGCTGTTTTTCGAGGCCCAGGGCCTCAAATACTTTGTTTTTTCCCTGATGAAGCTTAACAATTTTCTCCTTTTCGGGGGCAATCGTGTGAATGTAGTGCTTAATGTCGTCAAAGGCTTCGCGGGTATCGACGGTAATACTGTCGAATGACTCGTTGAGCATATCGCGCAAAATAGACGAGGCCCGGTTCATCTCGCCCAACACCCGGTCGCGGGGTTTGGCGTCGCGCAGACCCTTCATGGCTGCGTCCCACTTTTCGAGCGATGTTTGCAGGTCGCGATCCAGTTCTTCAACCTCCCGCCCGGCGGCTACCGTCCTGACAATCACCCCGAAATTCTGAGGTTTCAGCGACGACATCAGCCGAAGCAGCCGATTGCGTTCGGCTCGGTCGGTTATTTTCTTGGACAGGTTAACGCCGTTTGCAAACGGCACCAGAACCAGATACCGTCCGGCAATGGAAATGTCGCACGATAAACGGGGGCCTTTCGTAGAAATAGGCTCTTTGACAATTTGCACCAAGATCGGCGCACCCTTGGTTAATACCTTGTCGATCTTGCCGATTTTTTCGATCTCCGGCTCCAACTTGAAGTTGTTAAGCCGTCCGGTATCAACGCGCTTGGCGATTACATCCTTAGTAAATTTAAGGAACGAACTAATGTTCGGCCCCAAATCCTGATAATGCAGAAATCCATCTTTCTCGTGGCCTACGTCGACAAACGCAGCATTCAGGCCCGATGATAATTTCTTTACTGTACCTAAGTATAGATCGCCAACCGTAAAGCTGCTGTCGGACTCTTCGATGTGATATTCGAGCAACCTCTTGTCTTGCAAGAGGGCAATCCGATCACCCTTCTGAGTCGAACTGATAACTAATTCATTACTCACCAGATGAAGTACGGTTAGAGATGGCAAAAAAAGTAGGCAGTAGGCAGTAAGCAGTTGGCAACAGCCCACACGAGGGAATTGCCAACTGCTTACTGCCTATTGCCTACTGCTTACTACTTTTTCTTGTGCCGATTCTTCCGTAGACGCTTCTTCCGTTTGTGCGTGGCAATCTTATGGCGTTTTCTTTTCTTACCGCAAGGCATAGTAAAACGTGTTTAATGTGTTTGAAAATTTGTCGGTAGTCCACCCGGACAACCCATATGAAGTTGTAAAGTTGTAGAGTTGCGTAGTTGTAAAGTTGGCTTATACAGCAACTATCTTTATAACCTTACAACTCTTCAACTATATAACTTAATTTTTAAGTCGCTCTTCCAACTCCTTCACGGCAGCCAGAATCTGCGGGTCCTTTTCCGTGGCTTTGACCTCGGCAAGTATTTTTTGGGCTTCGGCTTTCTCCCCTTTTTCTACCAGACTTACGCCTAGATAAAAACGTGCCTTCCGACTGTCGGGGTTCACGGCCAAAATTTGCCGGAATCGTTCGATAGCCCGGTCATACTGATTAGAACGCATTGAAAGAAGCCCCAAATTAAATAAGGCCACTTCATTGGTTGGGTCTTGCTGTAACACTTCACGCAGGAGCATGATACCCTGCATCGGCGTTTCGGTGCTGACATACGTCATGGCCATGTTTGCCTTAGCTAACAACAGATTTGGGTTTTTGTCGAGGGCTTTTTGGTAAAATGCCCGCGTGCTTTGGCCCAAATTTGCCGACTTTTTATCGTCGACAGCAAACCCGTACGCTTCAAAATACAAATCGCCGGCTCGTAGCAAGTTCACCTCGGTAGGCTCACTCGTCGCTACCTGACCGGCGTAATAGGCCGCACTGTCGAACCGGCTCACCGACCGAAAAAAGTCGATCAGAGGTCCAGCAGCTTTGGTCTTCGCAGCAGATTCAGCACCCAAAAAAGCAGTCAGCAGAGCCGAACGCTTTTCGTTTTGAGCGGGCGTCAGCGGGGCATTATGCTCTGTTGACGAGGCCGTGTTTTTCTCTGACGCAGTAGTCTGAGTAGTGGTTCGGCCCCCTGTTGCCGCATTACTCAATCGCTTGTCGGGGTTCTGCACAACACCTTTGGGCAGACTGTACAAGCCGACCGTTAACAGTGCGGCAAAACTAACAACAAGCAGGATTGGCTTATTCATGGATGGAAAGAGGTCGTTTCCCAAAAAACATTTCATCCGGCGGATTAATTCGTCCGTCGGATGAAACATTGCGGTCGGATCTTACTCAACCGTGGCGTTCTTCACGCTTGATTTAACTTGCTCAACGAATACTTTAGCAGGCTTAAAGCTTGGAATAAAGTGTTCATCAATGACCATGGCCGTGTTTTTGGAAATATTCCGGGCGACCTTCTTAGCTCTCTTCTTATTGATGAAGCTGCCAAACCCTCTCACATAAATCGGCTCCTCTTTGGCGAGCGAATCTTTCACTACCGAAAAGAAAGTCTCCAAGGTATGTGTTACCTCTGCTTTGTCGATCCCGGTCTTATCGGAGATTTCTGAAATTACGTCTGCTTTCGTCACGACTGATTAAAACTTTAACGTTTACTATAATGTTGAAAATTCAGGTGTCAAAATGGGAGCACAAAGGTAGACCTTTCTACCCGAAATCAAAAGACCTGTTTCACTGTTTTTTCCAGCTAACGTCTTATTGCTCTTATTATTTTGTCCTCACAATCAGACCTCAACCTACCCGAAGAGTCCAATTTTGCTCCAACTTTAGAGCGTTGGTATGAACACCACAAACGCAATCTACCCTGGCGACACACCCGCGACCCATACCGGATCTGGCTCTCTGAGGTGATTCTACAACAAACCCGTGTGGCTCAGGGACTTCCCTACTACGAACGGTTTGTTGAAGCCTACCCAACTGTGACCGACATGGCCCGCGCCGATGAGCGCGATCTTCTTCGGCTTTGGCAAGGTTTGGGTTACTATTCCCGCGCCAGAAACCTGCATCAAACAGCTCGCTTGATAGCCAACGAATTAGACGGAAAGTTCCCCCGTTCGTACAATAGTCTATTGAAATTAAAGGGAATTGGCACCTACACGGCTGCGGCTATTGCTTCGTTTGCATTTGGTGAGCGGGTGCCGGTAGTCGATGGCAATGTGTATCGGGTGTTGGCGCGGGTGTTTGGCATAGCTGAGGACATCACGACGACGACCGCAAAAAAAACGTTTGCGGCTTTGGCCGTCCAACTCATTAATTATGCAATTGACCCGGCTACGTACAATCAGGCCATTATGGAGTTTGGCGCGATCCAATGCACGCCTGTTTCGCCCGATTGTATGCTGTGTCCGTTCCAACAGTCCTGCGTAGCCTATCAAACAGGTCGGCAGCAGTCGTTGCCTGTAAAAGCGAAGAAAGCCCCGGTTCGGGAGCGTTTTTTTCATTACTTCGTGTTTCAAAACAATGGTCGGCTAGCCCTGCGTGAGCGAACAAGCCGTGATGTTTGGCAAAACCTGTACGATTTTGCACTCTTGGAGACAGATGAACCAAAGACAACCTTTCGCGAGTTAGGTCTTGCTGGCCCACTTGAAAACTGGGTGTTGCGTGGTCACCAGACGGCGGCTCCAATGGTCATTACGCAACTCTTGTCGCATCAGCGTATTCGGGCTACGTTCTACGCGTTCGACCTGCCCGACTCCGTTGCCGGGTCACTACCCGACGGCTTGGCCTGGTATTTGCCCGATGAGGTTCGCGCCTTGCCCAAGCCACTTTTGATCGTGAATTATTTGGAAGGCCGCTTGGATAAGTGAGCCAGAATCAGTAACTTTAGTACCTTAAACCTGTTGAATCGGCCCCGTTTTGCAACGCCTGCCGGTTCATACAAACACAAAACCAAACCAAACAAATGGCAAGTTTGAATAAAGTAACGTTGATTGGCAACCTAGGGGCTGACCCCGAAGTTCGTTACCTCGATGGTGGTGCTGTTGTGGCCCAATTCAACGTGGCTACCACCGAGAAATTTACCAACCGGAACGGCGAAAAGGTTGAGCAAACCGAGTGGTTCCGCGTTGAGTTGTGGAACGATCAGGCCAAGATCGCGGAGAAATATTTAAAGAAAGGCAACCCTGTATATATTGAAGGCCGTTTGCGTACTGAAACCTGGACAGATAAAGAAGGCAAAGAGCGTTTTTCGTTGCGCGTACGGGCCAATACTATGCAACTGCTCGGTTCACCCAGTGGCCCTCAGGGTGGAGAAGACGGTGGGTATGAAGCCCCTCGCGCACAGGCGGCCCCAGCTCCACAGACAGCACCGGCACCCCAACGGCAGGCAGCACCCGCCAAACCCGCTCCAGCCCAACGTCGGGAGCCAGAACCAACTCCGTTTGAAGGCAATGGCGGTGATGATGATTTGCCATTTTAATTAGACGCTGGATGATAGACGTTAGATTCTGAACAAAAGGAAAGGATCTAACGTCCAATGTCCAGCATCTAGTATCTTGATACCAAACTTTCGTTGAATGGACCTTAGTGATCCGCTTCCTCGACAGGTGCTCCCGACGGACGACGTTTGGGGCACCTATTTTACTTCATACGGCCCGTTAGCGGCTTTAGTGTTGCTACTGGTCACGCTGGCATCGTTGGTTTCTGCCACCGAGGTGGCGTTCTTCACCCTCTCGCCCGACGACCGCTCGGCTTGCCGGGAGAGCCAACATAAACCCGATCAGCGCATTGCATCGCTGCTCGACCGCCCCCGGCGTTTGCTAGCTTCATTAGTCATTTTCAACAACTTACTGAACATAGCGATAGTGGTTCTTGTGACGTACCTCTCTTGGGAACTGTCGCAAATGGCTCATTCGTCGGTGGTTGTCCTGTCTGTCACGATTCTTCTGTTGACCCTCGCAATTGTTTTGTTCGGGGAGATTATTCCAAAGGTTTTCGCCAGCCAAAACAGTTTGAAAGTAGCTCGCCAAACCACGCCTTTGGCCCGGTTTGCGTTGGTGCTGTTCCGCCCACTGTCGTCGTTACTCGTAAATCTGAGCACCCAAATAGACAAGCGTTTGCCGAGGCAAGCTTACAAGCTATCAGTCGAGGAATTAAATCAGGCTGTGGAATTAACTGGGGCCGAGACCACTGAAGAAGAGCGTGAGATCCTGAAAGGTATCGTGAATTTCAGTAATCTATCGGCGCGGCAGGTGATGAAATCGAGGGTCGACATCACGGCGTTTGAGGATGATCTGACGTTCACCGAACTCATGGAACAGATCAACGCGTCGGGGTTCTCGCGGGTGCCGGTTTACAAAGAAACCATTGACCAAATTGAGGGTATTCTGTACATAAAAGATTTATTGCCGCACCTGCACCAAGATGACTCGTTCCGTTGGCAGGCTTTGTTACGCCCGGCATTTTTTATCCCGGAAACCAAAAAAGTCGACGACCTGATGCAGGATTTTCAGCGTCGGCGTGTTCACATGGCCATCGTTGTGGACGAATACGGCGGCACGCGGGGGCTAGTAACGCTTGAAGACATTATTGAAGAAATTTTTGGCGACATTAACGACGAGTTCGATGATGAAACACCTACCGGATTCCGACGCATCGACCCACACACCATTATCGCCGAAGGCAAATTACCCTTAACCGACGTTTGCCGGGCACTCGATGTAGACGCCACTACCTTCGATGACATCCGGGGAGACAGCGAATCACTGGGGGGGTTACTGCTCGAATTATTTAGCCGATTACCTCAAACCGGCGACGAAGTAAACTTTGAGCAATTCCAATTCCACGTACTCTCGGCCGATAACAAGCGGATTAACGAAGTTCAAATTACAGAACTATCCGATCCCGCTGAATAGAAACTTGTTGCAGAAGCTGGGGCGTTCTGCAACTTTTGCTTTTTGCAAGAGTCAACACAGAGTACTATCACTTATTTTTGGTTCTTCAATCAAAGCGACATTGCCGTATGAGTAGCCTGACTAGCCGTTTGAAAACCGCTGTGAAGCGCGTTCTTCGCCCGCAACCCAAACCCCCAACTGAGTTCGATTACAAAACTCTGCCTTGGATCGACAAAAAAGACGCCGACATTTCGGGCTTCGTCAAACACTACAATCGCAACCAAAATCTCTCGTACAATCTGGCAGAAAAACTCGTTTTCTGGCAGAAAAACGGCTACGTGATTCTGGAGCAGGCCATTGCCACTGAGTGGCTTGAGCAACTCTGGAACGAGGTCGAAGAGTTGTTCGAGGACAACGAAAAATACCGTATCAAAGCACAGGTTGACTTACCCGAATACACAGGTCGAGCTGTGCAGGAAGTGCGTGACTTGCCAAAAGAGGTTCTAAATGGCAAGCATATCAAGATCATGGACTTTCATAACAGTTCGGTGATTGCCAAGAAGATTATGCTCCACAATAACATTGTGAGCTTTCTGGAAGCGGTGTTTGGCGAAAAGGTTGTGGCTATGCAAAGTCTGCTGTTCAAGTGGGGCAGTCAGCAGGCTACTCATCAGGACTTTGCGTATGTGGTTTCGGAGAATCCAAGCCATTTGGCCGCGTCGTGGATTGCGCTGGAAGATGTCCACATCGACTCTGGACCGCTGTTTTACTATCCCGGCTCGCACACCAATAAGAAGTTCGATTTTGGCAATGGTATGTTCTACAACCACGAGTCGGAACACGACCCGAACGATTTTGCCAAATACATTGAGGCTAACTGCGAGCGACTGGGCCAGAAACGCGAAACGCTGCTAATCAAAAAAGGCGACGTGTTACTCTGGCACGCGGCTCTTGCCCACGGGGGCGATGCGATTCGCAACCCGAACCTCACCCGTAAGTCGTTTGTGAGCCATTACTCGTCAATCAACGCCTATCGTCACCATCGGCAAGCCCCTGACAGTGACCCCGTCCGGCAGACCTACAATGGGGCTGACGTGTTTGCGCATCCCAAACTTCAAGACCACGAGGATATTTTTAAAGCCGGGGAGTCGATGTAACGTGTAACGCGGTTTTCCTAAACCGCGTTTGTAATTATAAGCGCGGTTTAGGAAAACCGCGCTACACCCAGAGTCCTTTGCCGTTGTTGTACTGACGACCAATCTGTTTGATATCGGCAATGCTATAGGTGATCCAGCCTTCGGTGCGCAAGTGCCGGAGGCATTTTTTTTCCGCCCAAGACAAGCGACCATCAACTAGAGCCGCAAAAATAATGAGTCGTTCAAGTCCTTTTCGTACGTCGGCAGCCAAAGTGGGCGACTGGAGCGACGTGGGCGAATCGGATACGCTCAGCTTCAACTCAAATCGGTGTTCAATGGCTTCGGCAAGAAGGTGATGAGCATAATTGAACTGTCGTTTTTGTATATTCATACAAGCCAACGCTGCGGGCATCAGTTGCCGGAATTCCTCATGTTTCCCCCACTCCTCATAGAGCTCGTCGACAAAACTGCGGATTGTTAGCGGAGCCATAACGCGCACCTGGGCCTCGCGCAGGATTTGGGCAGAAGCGAAGGCGTTCCAAAACGCAAATACAGGCATAGCAATAAGATCGAGTGTTTGACGAAACGCAAATCGGCCCACCACCCGGCGCAGCAGAACTCGAATGGCTACATCGCTCAAAACGGCTTTAACAGTATTTGTCCAGAAAAACGAAGCTAGCCCCCAACCCGGTCGGCCCAGCAGTTGGTCCGTTCGGAACGTAAGAATACCACCATAGTGCCCATTCAGAGCCGCACTGGCGATAGCCCGTAAATGGCGGTCATACTGGGCATCGTGGGTGCGTGGAAACTGACAGATAGCCATGATGGTACGGATGGCCGTAAGGTTTATGTACATCAGAGCGTACACCTCTACATAAACCAGCAATACCCCGTAAAGAATAGCGATCACCGGAACAGTATATGTTTTTGGGGCTATCGTGAAGGCGAATTCCTGAAAGAAAGCAGGCCAAAAGTACTGAGGTAAGTAGAGCAGTAGAACAGCCAAAATACCCAGACCAGCAGCCATCGCCAGCGTTCGCCACCGCACCCGCCGGATCACCCAGGCTTCAACCTCGTTGAGCACATATGGCTCATCGGTAGGGTGCGACGCATCCAACGACCGGCGCAGATAGCGCATCGTCAGATGGTCGAGGGGTCCAGATGAGTCGTTCGGTGGTTGATTAGACATGATTACTCGGGCGGTGTCAGTGTATCAACTCCGGTTCGATGAAAGTTGTTACGGAACAAATTACTACATTTGCCTACTACACGTTTTTGACGAGTTAAAACTGAATAGCGCATGACAATGGACGTAATGCAGATTGAATTCCGGCAGGCGGAACGCTCCCGAATTCACGAAGTTGATTTCAATAACTTACCCTTTGGTAAACACTTCTCCGACCACATGTTTGTTGCCGATTTTGTGGATGGAGAGTGGCAGAATCAGCAAATTGTACCGTTCGATAATTTCACGCTCAGCCCAGCTCTTTCCTCGCTGCATTACGGACAGTCGATTTTTGAAGGCATGAAGGCGTATAAGAACGACGTTGGTGAGGTGCTGATGGTTCGGCCCCTCGACAACCTTGCCCGCATGAACGAGTCGGCCCGGCGGATGTGCATGGCTACCCTGCCCGAAGAGGTGTTTATGGGTGGTTTGGAGGCTCTGCTACGCCTTGACGCCGATTGGGTGCCCAACACGCCCGGCAGCTCGCTTTATATTCGTCCCTACATGTTTGCGACCGATACGTTTTTGGGTGTGGCTCCATCGAAGACTTATCGGTTCTGCATTTTCACGTGCCCGGTTGGTACGTATTACGCCAAGCCGCCAAAAGTAAAGGTCGAAACAGAGTATATCCGGGCTGCCGAAGGGGGCGTTGGGTATGCCAAATGCGCGGGTAATTACGCGGGGTCAATGTACCCCACGATGTTGGCGCAACAGGCAGGTTACGATCAACTTTTGTGGACCGACGCCAAAGAGCATAAGTACTTTGAAGAGTCGGGCACGATGAACGTAATGTTCGTAATCGACGGCAAAATCGTCACGCCTGCTTTGTCTGACACAACATTGAAAGGAATCACACGCGACAGTATCTTGCAGATTGCCCGCCACATGGGTATCGGTATTGAAGAACGTCAGGTTTCGGTCGATGAAATAATCAGCGGTATTGAGTCGGGTCGGGTAACGGAGGCTTTCGGTGCGGGCACAGCGGTTGTTGTGTCGCCGTTTTCGGTGATTGGCTATAAAGGCAAAGACTATATGTTGGCCGAACACCCCGCCGACAAGTCGATAGCCATGCGGATCAAGACCTTCCTGACAGACATTCGTACTGGAAAATCCGACGATATTTTTGGTTGGGTATATAAGGTGTAACGTTAATTAATCGCCACTTTCAGTCCATAATCTTTGCCCTTCGACACATCGCGGAGGGCAATTTTTTTGCCCCCTTCTCCCTGCCACGTGCCGGGGGTTTGGGCAGGTTTGTAACGGGCATCGAAGTAGCGTTTCAGATCGGTTTTGTAAGCATCTACTGATTGTGCATCATTCAGATACAGGTCTACGTCAATGCCAGTAACAGTTTGGTCGGTTCCGAGTTGGTACTGCATGTCGATGGATTCGAGGTTGGCAAACTCCAGGGTGTAGCCCAAATGTTTGGCGTCGTTCTCGAACAGTTTGGCCTTCTCAGTTTCGCGCACTTTTGTGGCCGGGTCGCCGACGTTGATACCCCGCCAATCGCTCTCGGTGTTCATGCCGATGTCGCGCAGGCGGCTCGACAGGGCCGCGCCCGAACCTGCCGGAACGGTTGAGGTTTCGTTTGTTAGCGCGGTGGACGCGGTGTTTGTTTGCTCGGAGTTCGGCTTGTTTGTACAAGCTTGCAGAAGGATAAATAGCGTGCAGGCAAAGGGTAAAAGAAAGCGTTTCATTTCGATGTATGTTGGTCTGCAAAGGTAATGGTTTTTGTACCTTTGCCGGGAAGCCCCCGAACGATTCGACTAAGCGGGTCGTTTGAGGGTTAACCAATCATCATCCGTCTCGGCAAGACTTCCCTATGAGCGACGCCATTAAACACGAATGCGGTATTGCCCTCATTCGGCTTCGGAAACCCTATCAATACTACATCGACAAGTACAAAACGCCCCTGTACGCGGCTAACAAGCTGTATTTGCTCATGAACAAGCAGGTGAACCGGGGGCAAGATGGAGCCGGGGTGGCCAACATCAAAATCGACGTTCCGGCCGGACATCGGTACATTAGTCGGTATCGGTCGGTGGAGCAACAGCCTGTTGCCGACATTTTCGAGAAGGTCAACAAGAAGGTTCGCAAAGCACTCAAGGGCAACAAAGAATATGCCAACGACGCCAACTGGCTTCAGGAAAACGTGGCCTTTACGGGTGAGGTTTGGATGGGGCACCTGCGTTATGGCACGCACGGAGCTAACGAAATTGAAAACTGCCACCCCATGTTGCGCCAAAGCAACTGGCGAAGCCGGAATCTGGTTGTAGCGGGCAACTTTAACATGACCAACGTCGATGAGTTGTTTACCAAGCTCGTTTCGCTAGGGCAGCACCCCAAAGATCATGTTGATACGGTGACGGTGATGGAGAAGATCGGGCACTTTCTGGACGAAGAAAATCAGCGTGTGTTCGACCGGTTCAAAGGTATTTATGAGAACCCCGACCTCTCCGATATCATAGAAGACAACCTTGATTTACAGCGCGTTCTGCATCGCTCGTGCCGCGATTTCGACGGGGGCTATACAATGGTTGGCATGACTGGCTACGGGGCCGCTTTTGTGGCTCGCGACCCGGCAGGCATCCGTCCGGCCTACTATTATGCCGACGATGAGGTGGTAGTGGTAGCGTCGGAAAAACCGGCCATCAAAACGGCGTTTGATGTCGAATACAGCCAAATTCAGGAAGTGAAGCCCGGTCACGCGCTCATCGTTGACAAATACGGAGAGTATGACGAGTATGAGTTTCGGAAGCCGGTTGAGAAAAAATCGTGCAGCTTTGAGCGGATCTATTTCTCCCGCGCTACTGATCCCGATATTTACAATGAACGCAAGCAACTGGGGCGGCTGCTGGTGCCACAGATTCTGAAAGAGGTTGATTATGACCTCGAAAACACGGTTTTCTCGTACATTCCGAATACGGCCGAAACGGCGTTTTTCGGGATGGTTGAAGGTATAGAAGACCATCTGGCGAAGCAACGTAAAAAGGCCATTATGGAGGGGATTTTGTTTGAGCAGGACCTCGACCGGGTTTTGACCTTCCGGCCCCGCATTGAAAAGCTCGTATCGAAAGACGTCAAACTCCGCACGTTTATTACCGACGACGCCCACCGCGCCGATATGGTTTCGCACGTATACGACACCACGTTTGAAGTTATTAAAAAAGGAAAAGATAACGTGGTAGTGGTCGACGATTCGATTGTGCGTGGCACCACGCTCGAAAAGAGTATTCTGCGCATGTTGGACCGGCTCGGCCCGAAGAAGATCATCATTGTGTCGTCGGCCCCGCAGATTCGGTTCCCCGACTGTTACGGCATCGACATGTCGAAGCCTAAGGAGTTTGTGGCCTTTCGGGCGGCTTTGGAGTTGTTGAAAGACCGCGACATGGAGTACTTGCTCGATGAAGTCTACGCGCAATGTGTTGCGGCTATTGAAACGGGCAACGCAATGGTGCAGAACTATGTGAAAGCCTTGTTTGACCCGTTTACGCATGAGGAGTTGTCGCGCAAGGTGGCCCAAATCGTAACCCCGCCCGACCTGAACGCCGAAGTAGCAGTGGTGTACCAAACCGTTGAAAACTTACATGTTGCCTGCCCAAATCACTCAGGTGACTGGTATTTTACAGGCAACTACCCAACACCGGGCGGCAACAAAGTTGTTAATAAAGCTTTTGTTAATTTCATGGAAGGCAAACTGGTTAGGGCTTACTAATCAGTTCGTTATATTGTGGAAATTATGAGAGGTGCTAGTACACGGGTTCGTGTGTCAGCACCTTTTGTACATTTATTCACCCATTTACTCAAAATACTTATTATCAGTCGTTTAAATATTTATCTTGGGCTTGAAATCTAAACTAACCGTCAATGAAACTGCACTACACCGGAATAATCCTGCTAATGCTAACTACATCATCTGGCTGCGGGGGCAAGAGCGAAGAAGAAAAAGCGGCAGAGGCCGTTGAGGAAGCCTCGGCTTCAGTTGCCGATGCTATGAAAGAAGTTGCCAAACAGGCCGAAGACTCGCAAAAGAGTGGCTCAGTTGAAACAGTCGATTTTCGTAGCCTGAAAGAACTACTTCCTGCCGATGCCGACGGGCTACCCCGCAAAGAGGCATCGGGCGAAAAAGCAGGGGCAATGGGCTTCAAAATCTCGACCGCCAAAGGTGAATACGCCAACACGGATGGCTCCGAACGCATCGAGTTGAATATTGTCGACGCAGGTGGTACAGGGGCCATCATGGGTTTGGCAGCCTGGTCGATGATCGAAGTAGACAAAGAGGACGATAACGGTTATGAGAAGACCGGCACGATGGGCGACCACAAGTGCTACGAGAAATACGACAATGCTAATAAAGATGGAGAGATAGCCCTTCTCGTTAAAAACCGTTTTGTGGTAACGGCTAAAGGGAACGGGGTTTCGATGGAAAAAATTAAAGCTACGCTTGAGGACGTTGATTTGGATAAGCTAGCTGGTATGAACTAATGCAGAAGGGCCGCTCTCGCGGCCCTTCTGCATTATAAAAATGAACCTAAATCGAGGTTTAGTATTTCGGAAAAAGACGATTCTGTTATCAGTCCGCCCTCTCCAAATTTATAGCGATACCAATTACCCTTTTTGTAATTGTAAATGAATCCCTCACGGATACCATAATAGTCTTGATCGACAAGGCGGATTACCTTCTCAATGTCTCTTTTGAGGCCCTTATCGTGGCAAACTTCAATGATAATTGGAACCGTACTCTGTTCACTGTCAACCAATATTAGATCGGGAACCGGGCTGGCTTCGGCTTCATCAAGCATTGCTTCAGGCAGCGGCTCCAAAGTAATTTCCTTCTCTTGATAGTACAGATAAGCCAGATTACCATTTAATTTAGAAATAGCTCTCTGATGATCCCAAGGGCCATAGACGGCTTGTTCTTCCTTAAAAAGGTATTGAAGATCTTCGGGCAGTATCATGGTCATGTTCGTTTGGCCAGTCTAAAGATAGTAATTTTCAAATCCGAATTCCAGTTGGCAACGGCCCCTTCGTCGTCAGCTTGCGGGCAGCAATATCGGCCCCGGCCTCCGCGCATTGGGCGGGACTGCGGCCTTCGAGCCAGGCCGTGAGGAAACCAGCCCAATAGGCATCGCCCGCGCCGGTCACGTCGATCACATCAATTTTGCGTCCCGGAAGCTGCACGCGCTCGGCTCCGCCGTTGGATGAAACGATACTCCCTTCGGCTCCGAGCGTCAGGCACACCAACGTGGCCCCCATCTGGTGAAAATCGGCGATGATGCGGTCGTTGGATTGGGGTTGGCCGTAGAGTCGGGCGGCATCGTCTTCGCTTAGTTTGACCAGTGCCCCCGCCGAGCAATAGGCCGAGATCACTTGCCAGGCATGCTCCCGGTCGGGCCAGATGCTTGGGGCGTAGTTGCAGTCGATACTGACCTGACAGCCTAGTTGGCTTGCTCGTTGAGCCGCGTCGACAATCGTGCCTTGAGCGGGTTCCTGACTAAGTGCGAAACAGGTAGTGTGAAACAACCGGCTTTGGCTCAACAAGGAGTCGGGCAGGTGTTCGGGTTTGAGTTGGCGGTCAGCCTGTCGGTACGCGATGAAATCGGGCGTGCCTTTGGTTCGTGACACCAGCACAAGCGTTGTCGGGTCATACTCAGCCCGAACGACGTGCGCGGTGTCGACGCCCGCGTTAGCGACCTGCTCAACTAGGTACGTACCTACATTGTCGGAGCCAACACAGGCCACCAAGGCGGCCCGGTTGCCCAACCGGGCCATATTCGCAGCCATGTTGGCGGGTGAGCCGCCCTGAAAGCGTTCAAATACGGTGGTGTCGTGTAGGCTCGTAGTAATCTCCTGACCGATGAGGTCGGCCAGGAGTTCGCCTACAGCGAGAATTTGGTAAGTCATAGTAAGTAGACAGCAGGCAGTGGGCAGTAGGCAACAAGCTGACGCACAAGTTCTGCTTACTGCATACTGCTCACTGCTTACTTTTTAGTGGCCGCCTGCGCCGACGGGCATAGCCGAAATGTCGGCGGTTTTTGGGGTTTTAACCAGGAAGCAGGAAGCCGCTGCCAGTAGCAAACAAACACCAGCCAATACAAGGGCGTTCCGAGGGTCGTTGCCCAACGCGTTTTCGTAGAAGAGGGGCACGGTAATCATGCCAATAAACTGCGGCACACAGATAAAACCGTTGAAGATCCCCATATAAACACCCATACGCTCTTTAGGCACGGCACTCGCCAGCATCAGATACGGCATCGACATGATGGACCCCCAAGCCAGTCCGATGATTGCCATACCGATCAGATAGATCATTTTATCGTTGGACGTAAGAGTCAGGAAGAAACCGATTGCCCCGATGGTGAGGAACACGGCATGGGTAGCACGGGCACTACCGAGGGCTTTAGCAATGCGCGGGATGAAAATTGAAACAACAGCGCACGAAACGCTGAACATGGCAAAACAGAGGCCGCCCCATTTAGTGCCTTCTTCAAAACCCATTTTGTTCGACACGGCGTCGGGCGCGTTGAAGGCGTAGCGGGCAGTTGCCAACGACAGGTATTGCCACATGAGCGGCAGGCCGTACCATGTAAAAAACTTCACCCACCAGAGTTGCTTCATCACGGTAGGCATGGCCGACAGCGAGGCCAGAATTTCTTTGAATACAGGCAACATCAGAAACAGGTAACTCCCAACGCCAATCCCGGCGGCCCACATCAGACCGGCTGTGATACCGCCAACCCGAAACGCAAAAAAGAACGCCAAAATGGCGGCTCCGGCTGACAGAGCCAAATGCCAGAACGAAATGGATTTCTGTTCTTCGTCAGTAAATACATGCGCCTTCTTATAACTCTCATCAACGGGCGGGTACTCTTTTGTGGTTCGGATGGTCCAAATCACCGAAATCAGAATTGCCGCGCCCCCAATGTAGAATGGGTAACGTACCGAGTTAGGAATGCCATTAGACAACTGCCCCTCGGAGAGTACCATCGAGATACCCAACATGGGCAAAATATAAGGCATGAGATTCGCCAACGTTTGCCCGAATCCCACCATAAACGATTGGACGGCGAAGCCCATTGGCCGCTGCTTTTCGTTCAGCATATCGCCTACAAACGCCCGGAATGGCTCCATCGCTGAGTTCAGACCGGCGTCGAGCATCCACATCAGGCCAGCAGCCATCCAGATGTACGACGAATTGGGCATCATAATCATAGCTACACTACCCAGCAGAGCACCAATCAGGATAAACGGTTTCCGACGCCCCCAGGTGGGCGACCAACTCCGGTCCGAAACAGCACCAATAATGGGCTGTAGCAGAAGGCCAGTGAGAGGACCAGCCAGCCATAAGCCCGGAATTGAGGCTTCGTCGGCCCCCAAATACCGGTAAATTGGACTCATGTTAGCCTGTTGAAGGCCAAAGCCATATTGAATACCCAGAAATCCGAAACTCATGTTCCAGATTTGCCAAAAGCTCAGATTAGGTTTTTGCTGCATTGGATAATAACCAAGTAAAATTAGACAATGATACGAAACAGCAGCGTAGGAACTGTAGGGCATCAGAGAAGTTTTTCGCCGGGTCTGTATCTTTGAGCAACTTCGTTAACAGCTAATGCGCATTCAATTCGGGTTTCTATTGATTTTGTGTCTCACACTCAATTCTATACAAGTCTGGGGGCAGTCTGATGAGACCGATTCACTCCTCGTTGTTCAGCAGGTAAACCTTTCTGGTAATATCCGCACCCGCGACCGGATCGTCACGCGGGAGCTGGAAATTCGGGTTGGCGACACCATTCGAATGAGCGATTTATCTGGTAAACTGGCCTGGGATGCTCGCAAGCTCAACAATACGAATCTGTTTGTGACGGCTAGCGTAACGGCTCGTTCGCTGGTCGATTCACTTATTGTTCGTGGTGATTACGCGCCTATTGCCGTCGATGTGGTGATGAAAGAGCGGTGGTATCTGCTGGCGTACCCCGTTTTCGATTTGGCCGACCGGAACATCAACGAGTGGTGGTACGACCGGGGGCGCAGCTTGAAACGAGTCATTTACGGTGCCCGGCTCGATTATCGAAACGTTACGGGCAACAACGACCGGCTGGCGGGCATCGCCGAGTTCGGCTTTCTGAACCGCTATTTTCTGAGTTACACGCGCCCCTACATCGACCGGGCGCAACGGTTGGGAATACGGGTTGACGGCCTATACCAAACCAACCCCGAATTGGCCTACCGCTCTCAGGCCGACAAACTGGTTTTTTTGCGGTCAGACGGGGTGTTGCGGGAGCGCGGTTTCGGGGGCGTCACCCTGACCCGGCGCGACGGTTTTTACCAGTTCCAAAGCCTGGGACTCCGCTACGTCAGCAACCGAATTGCCGACACAGTGGCCCGGTTAAACCCGCTTTTCTACGGCGACGGACGTACCCGCCAACGCTACCTCCAACTCAGCTACGGCTACCGCTACGACCGACGCGACAACGTGGCTTATCCCCTGCGTGGCTACCTCATCACGGGCGATGCCACCTGGTACGGCCTGCTCCCCCGCGACGATCTGCGTCAACTTGAATTGGTGGTCTCGGCGGCCCGCTTCTGGGCGTTGAGTGAAAAACCCACGGGCCGCTGGTTTGCCAATACCGGGGTGCGGGCGCAGGTTATTTTGCCCCGTTGGCAACCGTACAACGATCTGCGCGGGTTAGGCTACAATCAGGAAATGGTGAGGGGATACGAACTATTTATTATTGATGGTCAGCACTTTGGCTTGTGGAAGAACAGTCTACGCTACCGCCTTTTCGACACCGTCAAACAGATTCGCTGGCTCCGGGTGAAACAGTTTAACACCTTTCCCATCGCAGCCTACCTGACGGGCTTTGCCGATGCGGGCTACGTGCAGAGTTCTATTGCCCAACAGTTCGAGAGTCGCCTGGCCAACCGGCTTTTACTGGGCACAGGTGTGAGTCTTGATGTGGTCACGTTCTACAACCTTGTTGGTCGTTTCAGCGCGACTGTAAATGGGCAGGGTAAGCGGGGTTTCTATTTCAACATCGCGCAGGAGTTTTGACAGCGAACAACGGTCAGTGAACAGAGATCAGAGATCAGAGAACAACGATCAGTGAACAGTGACCAGCAAACAATAGAAAGACCGAGGGCTATCTGTTCGTTGGTCACTGTTCACTGATCGTTGTTCTCTGATCTCTGTTCGTTGTTCTCTGTTCACTGCACCACCAGTTTCTGCGCCATCGTTTTCAGGGTGGCGTTGTTGCCGTAGTTCAGGTACATTTTCGAGAGGTCGCTGGCATCGCGGGTGTATTCGGTCATGAGAGCGGTGTAATCGTCGTCGATTTTGCCGGTCATTTTAGCAGGCGTACCATCGGGCTGCATCTTCAGGACGATGGCCTGCATCTGCTGGCTTTGTTGCTGGCTGTAGGCTCCGTTTGGTCGCGAAGGGCGCAATTGCCGTTGTAAAGCCTCCATTTCGGCCAGTTCCTTTTGCTTGCTATCCACAAAAGCCTGTGCCTTTTGCTTAATGGCATCGGAGCCTTGCGCGGCTGCCAGTTTCGCCATATCGACGGCCCCCTGACCCAGCAAGCGCATACGAAAAACATAATCAAAATCGGGGTCGCCAGTAGGTTGCAGGGCCTTGAGTTTGGCGGCTGTTTGCTGCATAGGCCCCACAAGCGGGCTAGTGGGGGTGGTTTGGGCCACCGTAGTCAATGAGGTTAACGCCGACAACAAGCCGGCGAACACAAAAGCGGTACGTTTCATAGCGTTGACTGTTAGTTCTAGACAAACAACTCTTTTACAAGAATAGAGTTTATAGGTTTAACGGACCCGCAAAAACTCAACCCGCCCCGCCATTGGCAGTTCGGCCACAGCAATGGGTTGACCATAATGTTCGTAAAACGCCTGCCGTTGGGCTGGCATGAGCAAATCGGGATATAAGTTGATACCGGCAAAACGGTGCTGTCGCAGGAATCCATCCAGAAATTGCCAGTCGGCGGGGGTGAAGTGGTGGCCGGGGGCGAGTAGTATCGGCCAGCCGTCGCGCAGGAAAGGCTGAATTTGTCCCGACAGCAGTCGGCCCCAATATTGCCCGACTACTTTTTTGTGGTGAAACCGTTTGAAGGTGAACACGGCGTTTTGCTCCAGATAATACGGACAAAGCCCCTCCTGCACTCCTACCCCGTCGGCCCCTACGGTACAGAACGGGAAGTCGAGTACGGCCTCGCCGGGGGTGTCACGAACAGTTTGCAGGTAGCGCAGAGTTGTTTGCGGTAGGGGTTGAGGATTATAGAACAGTGGGTAACGAAAGCCCCAGGCCCATTCGGTGAGCATGAGCAACCCGACTGCACCCATAGCCACCCATGCAGCACGACTTTTGGGCGGGCGCACATGCAAGGCCAGCAACAGAAACAGCACTGGATAAACCATGCTGGCCCGACCGCCGTGCCGGTTAAACGAGAACCACGGGAAAACCTGTAACGTGGGCACCCGAACCGGGTGATACACCAGGCACAACACCAGCATCAGCACGACAGGCACCCAAAGCAACGGTTTTCGGCGGATGGTCCATAGGCCAACACCCGCCAGAATAACCAGGTACAGGCCCGGACTCCCCTGCCCATAACTCTCAAACGTGTCGCCAAGCGGATACTGAAAGTGAAACGTGAAGCTATCGAAATCGGGTAAGTATGGAATAAACAACCGCAGCGGGTGCGACCAAAACGGCTTCATCGGCACGGGTGCATCAGCGTATTCCTGCGCTCCCAAAAAGATTTGGAGGGTTAGCGGCAGATAAAGCCATAAGGAAAGCAGAATGAGGGTTAGCAAGCCAACGGTGCTGGCATTCCACTTCCATTTAAACCAATCGTTTCGGTTTTGCCGCCACAGTTGCCAGCCCATAAACGGCACACAAATGGTAGTAAAGGTGAGCGCGAACCCCGCTACATAGCCTAACTCCTGCCCCAGTACCTGCACGTGCAACCACACCCACACGAGCCAAAGGGTGGGCGAAGGGCGGTCTGGTGAGTTGGTTGTTAGTTGGTAAAGAATTCGATAGGTGGCTATCATAGCCAACGTGGTCCAGTGAACAACGGCTACGTTCAGATGTACAGGGTATTTCCAGAGGCAATAAAAATTGAATACCGAAACAATCAACCCAGCCACGAAGGCCCGCCCATAGCCAAACGGTTTTTGCAGCAACCATAATGTGCCGAGGGCCGAGACGAGCAGGCCGTACACATAATAATATTGCAAGTACGGGCCCGGTGTGGATGCACCGGGTTCACCCTTGCCAATGAGCCAGTAACAAGCCGCATACCAGTAATCGCGCTCCCAGCCCCAGTCGAGCAGGGTGTGGTTGGTGCCGTAAGGGTAAAACGTCTGGTTGTGGATCAAGTCGAGGTGGGGAAACGGCCACAGCGAAAGGTTGTGGGCAAAAAAGTAGCCCACATACTCGTAGAAATCGGTGTCGCCCCCGTCGGACAGTGGCCCGGAGAAATCGCCGACGACCCAACTGGCGAGGGAGCCAACGAGCAAGGCAAGCAGCAAAGGGAAAATATGTTGAGGGCGAAGGTACATAACTCCAAGACAGCCAATGAACCGGCTGACGCATAGCCCTTCGACAAGCTCAAGGTGACAGTGACCTTGTAAATAGAAAGCTATTTTGACTCTAGGTTGTTGTCACCCTGAGCTTGTCGAAGGGCTATGCGTCAGCTATTATTCCAAACCTACCTCTCATCAGCTAAAAGGACGGCGGGCAAATGTCCCCTGAAACGGCTATTTTTGCAACCCAAAACGGAGTAATGACTAATGGCCGATTATAATCACCGCGAGACCGAGCAAAAATGGCGTGCCTTCTGGGACCAACACCAGACCTACCGCACCGAGAATACTTCTACGAAGCCTAAATACTACGTCCTCGATATGTTCCCGTATCCGTCGGGGGCGGGGTTGCACGTGGGACACCCGCTGGGCTACATTGCGTCGGACATTGTGTCGCGTTACAAGCGGTTGAGCGGATACAACGTACTGCACCCGATGGGCTTCGACTCGTTTGGACTACCCGCCGAGCAATACGCCATTCAAACCGGTCAGCATCCCGCCCTCACAACCGAGCAAAACATTGCGACCTATATTGACCAACTCAAGCAAATTGGATTTAGCTACGACTGGAGCCGTGAGGTACGCACATCCGACCCAGCCTACTACAAGTGGACGCAGTGGATTTTCATGCAGTTGTTCAATTCCTGGTACAACCGCGATACCAATCGGGCCGAACCGATTGAAACACTGTTGCACAAGTTCGCCACGAACGGCACGAACGACGTCAACGCCGTTTGCGATGACGACAGCCCCCGGTTTACCGCTGCCGAGTGGAACGCCTTGTCGAAAGAGGAATCGTACCGCATTACATTGAAATACCGGCTAACGTACGTAGCTGATGCGGTTGTGAATTTCTGCCCTGCCCTGGGCATGGTGCTCTCAAACGACGAGGTGAAAGATGGTGTATCGGAGCGGGGCGGTTACCCCGTTATTCAGAAACTGATGCGCCAGTGGATGATGCGTATCACGGCCTACGCCGACCGACTACTGACTGGTCTCGATACCATCGACTGGACCGAATCGCTCAAAGAGCAACAGCGTAACTGGATTGGTAAGAGCGTGGGCGCAAGTGTGCGTTTTCCGGTGTATATCCACGATCCCAACGCGGGCAACGGACACGGCGAGATGGTGCGACAATCCGAAGAGATTGAGGTATTTACCACCCGCGTCGATACCATTTACGGGGTGTCATTTATGGTGCTGGCTCCCGAACACGAGTACACGCTGAACCTGGGGCAGCGGGCGTACGAAAAGGCGGCTGGCTACACCGGAACGGCTCAAATTTGGGCCGACTTGCAAGCCTACGTGAAAGCCACGGCAACCCGCTCGGAGCGCGACCGCATGGCCGACACCAAAACGGTAGGCGGAGCCAACACGGGCTTTTTCGTGCAAAATCCGCTGAACGGGCAGTTCGTACCGGTTTATATTGCCGACTATGTGCTGGCGGGCTACGGCACGGGCGCGGTGATGGCCGTTCCCTCCGGCGACCAACGCGACTATGGGTTTGCCAAACATTTTGGCCTGCCGATTATCCCGATTCTGGACGCCCAAAAAGATCTGGACACGCAGGCCGACAACACCAAAGAGGGCCGGTACATCAATTCGGGTATCATCGACGGCATGACTTACAAGGAGGCCACCGCTACGCTGATTACCTGGTTGGAAGAGCGTGGACTGGGTAAAGGCAAGATCAACTACCGACTGCGCGACGCGGTGTTTAGCCGCCAACGCTACTGGGGTGAACCGGTCCCGGTGTATTTCAAGCCCGACAGCAACGGCAATCCCCTGCCCTATCTAATCGACGAGGCCGATTTGCCGCTTGAACTGCCCGCCGTTGACAAATACCTGCCTACCGAAACCGGCGAGCCACCGCTGGGCCGCGCCGAGGGCTGGAAGTACAAGGGCGAGTTTGACTATGAACTGAGCACCATGCCCGGTTGGGCGGGGTCGTCGTTTTACTGGTATCGGTACATGGACCCGCAAAACCCCGAACGTTTTGTGAGTCCCGAAACCGTGAACTACTGGCAGAATGTGGACCTGTACATCGGCGGCACCGAACACGCGACTGGTCACCTGCTCTACAGCCGGTTCTGGAATCAGTTTCTGTACGACCGGGGCTACGTGCCACAGCAGGAACCGTTCAAAAAGCTCATCAATCAGGGCATGATTCAGGGGCGGAGCAATTTTGTGTATCGGCAAAAAGGCACCGGTGTTGAGGGCGTTGCCCCGATTTTTGTGTCGTTGAACAAAATTGAAGACCGCGAGGCCGTAACGCCATTGCACGTCGACGTAAACATTGTTGACAATGATGTACTTGACGTTGAGCAGTTTCGATTAGCCCGCCCCGACTTCACACAAAGCCCGGATGGTCTTCCGGCCACGTTCATTCTCGAAGACAATGGCACGTATATCTGCGGGGCAGAAGTCGAGAAAATGTCGAAGTCGAAGTTCAACGTGGTGAACCCCGATACCATTGTCGAGAAGTACGGGGCCGACGTGTTGCGGCTATACGAGATGTTCCTCGGCCCGCTCGAACAGGCCAAACCCTGGAACACCAACGGCATCGACGGCACGTTCCGTTTCATTCGGAAGTTCTGGCGGCTGTTCTATAAAGACAACGCATCGGGCGAAAACCAATGGATTGTCTCGGAAGAACAGCCCACACCCGCCGAATTAAAAGTGTTGCACAAGACCATCAGGAAGGCGCAGGACGATATTGAGAATTATTCGTTCAATACCTCGGTGTCGGCGTTTATGGTGTGCGTAAACGAGTTAACCACGCTCAATTGCCACAAGCGGGCCATTTTGCAGGATTTGGTGTTGATTTTGTCGCCCTACGCCCCGCACGTTTGCGAGGAACTTTGGGCTGCACTCGGTAACGAACCGGGTACGATCAGCAAGGCTACGTGGCCCGTCTTCAACCCAGCACATCTGGTCGAGGACGCGTTTGAGTATCCGATTCAGATCAACGGCAAGGTGCGCACCACCATCCGTTTTGCCATCGACCGGGCCGCCAACGAGATCGAGCAGGAAGTACTGGCCGACGAGGTCGTGCAGAAATGGCTCGAAGGCAAAGCCCCCAAAAAGGTCGTCGTGGTGCCGAAACGAATTGTGAACGTAGTGCTATAAGAAAACGGGGCTTCGGCCCCTTTTTTTAGTTTCTAAGCTATTGCAAACCCCATCAACTCGCGTTCGGTTGGGGTTCTATAGGCAACAATAATATCCTCCTTAGGCACCCCTTGATTCACCAACATAACAGGTAGACTCTCCTCGGTGCCATCACGTTGAATCCAGAATTTGCTGTTGATAATATCCACGTGAGCAACCACCCCATACACCCGCCCAGTACGGTCCCAACCTACATCGGTTAACATATAGCGATCATTCTGCGTATCAAAAACCGTCTCAATAGTAATATCACCGTATGCGTAGGGTATACGGGTTTGTTCAAGAAGTATCTGCTTAATCAGTTGTCGGTACTGAGTTAATTTATCCATTTCACAAGCAGTTTCGTAACGGGGTCAAAAACTATTACACGAACGCCTAAACGCTCAAAAAAGTCGCTTATCTGATCTTCTTCAATGATTTTCCAAGCAGTCGATGGCAACGCCAGATAAAGCATTGTATCGGGTTCACGTTCATCCAAGGCTAGATTATACACTGAATACTGACCAATGGCGTGATATAAGTCATCTAACAATGATGGATTCAAGAAACTTTTGATCTCTACTGCTATAGTTCGCCCATCGCGCTCCGCTTCCACTAAATCCTTGGCTCCTAAATCAATATAGGCCTGTCGACGGCCAACAGCAATCCGTAACGGGTCATGTGTGATTATCCAGCCATCATTAATAAGTGCATTTTTAGCCGCTTCATGGTACAAGTCTCTTGCCATGTTGCGCTAAAATACACAAAATTCTTACTCCCACTCCCAGGCATCATCGTTCACTAATTCAGCCACGACCGCCGTCCAGCCGGTTTGGTGGGAGGCTCCAATGCCCTGTGCGGTGTCGCCGTGAAAGTACTCGTAGAACAGGAGCAGGTCGCGGTTTTCGGGGCGTTGGTAGAACGGGTTGTAGGGGCCGTGAACAGGCCGGTTTCCGTTTTCGTCGGCCTCGAACATAGATACCATTCGTTTGGCAAGCGCGTCCGAAACTTGTTCGAGGGTCAGGCGGTTGCCGGAGCCGGTGGGGTACTCGACCGTTAGCGTGTCCCCAAAAAACTGATGGTATGTTTTGAGCGACTTGATAAACAGGTAGTTGATGGGCATCCAGACCGGGCCTCGCCAGTTGGAATTACCGCCGAACATACCCGTGTCGGAGTCGCCGGGTACGTAGCGGATGCTGTGGTATTGGCCCGCCACCCGGATGCCGTAGGGATGTGCCTCATGATACTTCGACAAGGCCCGAATGCCCCCCGGCGATAAAAACTCAGTCTCGTCCAGCATCACAATAAGCAGTTTTTCGAGCCGTTCGCGAGAGACTAGCGATAGGAGAATATCGCCTTTCTCATTCACCAATTGCTCAGGCATAGGTCGGCCCAACTCACCGTGATATTTCTGAAAAAAGCGCATCCGTTTCAGAAAATCGGTCAGGGGTTGACACTTCTCGTATTTGATCACCGATACCGCAAACAACACCGATAAGCCGACCACCGAACGAACCTCCATCTTTTTCGAGGGTCCGTGAGCCGGGTGCAACAGATCGTAGAAAAAGCCGTCGTTTTCGTCCCAAAGCTCGTTGTTGAGCGACTCAGCAATCAAGACAAACTGCTCGTAGAACTTAGTTGCTACGTCTTCAAAGGTCGAATCGTGGCGTGTAATTTCGAGGGCCATGTCCATCAGGTTCAGCGCGTACATGCCCATCCAGGCGGTGGCGTCGGCTTGTTCGAGCAGGGTGCCGGGGGGCAGGTGGCTCCGGTCGATTACGCCAATATTATCCAAACCCAAAAAGCCCCCGCTGAATACGTTGTTCGCTTCGTCGTCGTGTCGGTTTGACCACCACGTAAAGTTGATGAGCAATTTCTGGAACACCCGCTTCAAAAACTGGATGTCTTCGTTCCCGTAGATCGTTCGCTCGATTCGGTAGACCGACAGGGCCGCCCACGCATGAACGGGCGGGTTCACATCCGAAAAATTCCACTCGTAAGCCGGTATTTGCCCCTGCGGACTCATGTACCACTCGCGCATGAGCAAAATCAACTGGTTCTTGGCAAACACCGGGTCGACCATCGCCATCGGGACCGTGTGAAAGGCCAGATCCCAGGCCGCGTACCAGGGGTACTCCCACTTGTCGGGCATCAAGAGAACATCCTCATTATTAAGGTGTTCCCAACGGGCATTGCGGCCCAAAACACGTTGCGACGGGGGCGACAATTGGCCGGGGTCGCCCCGGAGCCAGCGCGGAATGTCGTAGTGGTAATACTGCTTGGTCCAGAGCAAGCCCGCCAATGCCTGCCGCTGAATCGCTTTTTGATCAGGCGTAGCAGTTGCCGGGGTCAGGGTGGCATGGAAGGCGTCGGCCTCGCGCAGCCGGTCGGTAAACACCTGCCCGAACGCCTTGCCAAAGGGTTGCTTCAGGCTCACTTTCGACAATCGCACACACACCGACCGCGAGACCCCTGCACCCAAACGGAGTTTGTACGACGGGGCAAACTTGGTGCCGGTCTGGTTTTCCTGAAGCAACTCACACAGATAGTCGTTCCGGCCCGCAATGGCCTCGTGAAACGCATCTTTCACAAAAGGCGTGGTATTCGGAACCCCGTACAGTCGCTTCGTATTCGACTCATTTTCAGTCATCAGGGCCACATCGGTCGGCTCGTAATAGAGGTAATAATCGCCAACGCGATGGTGTTTCAGATACGCCACCCCCGCCGTAGGCGTATCGGGTCGGCGGGTGATGGTGGGTTTTTCGTAGGCTGGTTCAAACGCCCAGCGGTTGCGACACCAGAGTTGAGGCAGCAGGGTCAGTTCGGCTTCGGCGGGGCCGTGATTAGTGACAGTGATGCGGATGCACACATCATCAGAGTTATTTTTGGCGTACTCAACCAACACGTCGAAGTAACGACCCTCCTCAAAAACGCCTGTTTCCAGAATCTCAAACTCCGGGTCGTTGCGCGACCGATAGCCATTTTCCAGAATCAACTGCCCATACGGAAAAGCGGCCTGCGGATATTTGTACAGAGCCTTCATGTACGAATGCGTGGGCGTGTTGTCGAGGTAGTAGTACAATTCTTTCACGTCCTCACCGTGATTCCCTTCGTTGTTGGTCAAACCAAACAATCGTTCTTTCAGAATACTGTCTGTGTGATTCCAGAGGGCCAGCCCGAAGCACACATGGCCTCGCCGATCCGAGATGCCCAACAGGCCATCTTCACCCCAGCGGTACACCCGTGAGCGGGCCTGATCGTGCGGGAAGTAATTCCAGGCATCGCCGTTGGCCGAATAGTCTTCACGGACAGTGCCCCATTGCCGGTCAGCCAGATAAGGCCCCCATTTTTCGAGCGGGACGGTCTTTTTGGCATTTTCCAGCACACGCTGGCGTTCGGCACCGAGTTGCGGGGTAGGGGTGGTTTTGGTATGGGGCATGGTTTCGGTCGGTTGTCAAAAACTAAACCGACCGAGGGGCTAGGTTGTTGGCAAAAGGGTGATTTAGTGCCTCATCTCCGACTTTGCACCCACCTACTTAGGCGACCGCAACGCCAGCCGATTCCCCTCAGAGTCCAGCAGTAAACCCATAAAGCCCAACTCAGGAGAGATTTGCTTTTTCGCCTGAAGCACCTGACCACCTGCACGTTCAACCCGATCCAGAACTGCGCCAAGATCGTCGCCCACGCTCAGGTGTAACACCACACCATCGGGCGAGGGCTTGTACCATTCGCCGTGGCATAACGCACCGGGGCCGCCCGGAAACATAGCCATTGTAACGGCTCCCAAGTCAATAATCGATAGCTTAATGTCAAATATTGTCTCGTAAAAGGCTTTGGCCCGGTCGAAGTTATAGACAGAAATCTCGAACCAATGGACTGCCAGATTATTCATAATGCTTTCTACTACAAGTGTTAGTTAGTTACAGACAAATGTATTGGATAGTACTATGCAAAGCAAATTACCATTGATTAACAAAAGATAATCGTTAAAAATTACCCTCCCGTAGCAAACCCCTCGAACACGGTCATACCGCCGTCGATGAAAATGCTGGCTCCAGTAATGTAGTCGGAATCGTCGGAGGCCAGAAAAACGGCCAGATTACCAATGTCTTCGGGTTTACCAATACGGTTGTAAGGAATAAGCGTGAGCAGGCTGTTCATGGCTTGTGGGGTGTTCCAGGCCGCCGTGTTAATGGGCGTTTGAATGGCACCGGGGCAGATGCTGTTCACCCGAATTTGCCGGTCGCCGTACTCCTGCGCCAACGATTGCATGAGCATTTTGATGGCCCCTTTCGACGACGCGTAGTTCACATGGCCCGCCCACGGAATAACCTCATGCACCGAACTCATACAGATAATTTTGCCCGTTGCCCGCGACACGTCGGGGCGGGGACCACGGCGCAGAAACTCCCGGATGGCCTCGCGGGCACACAAAAACTGCCCCGTGAGGTTCACATCGATCACAAACTGCCACTGTTGCAGGGTCATCTCATGAAAAGGCGCGTTTCGTTCCAACCCGGCGTTGTTCACCAGAATGTCGAGCGTACCGAAGTGTTCCACAGCCTGCCGGAACATGTTTTGCACCTGATTTTCCTTCGAGACATCCGTCTGAATAGCGATGGCATCGACACCGTAGCCCTTAATTTCATCAACAATAGCCTGAGCATCGTCGGGCTTGGTTACGTAATTGATTACCACGTTGGCCCCCGCTTGCCCGAGCGATTTGGCCACGCCCGCGCCGATTCCTGAGTTTGCGCCCGTTACGAGGGCCGTTTGTCCTGCTAATTTCATATAGTTGTGGTACCGGATAGTATGCGGTATATTTTAGTAGGTAAAGCACGTCAATTAGCCTTACGGCTGTACCGGTTGATAACCGGTACTACTAAACCTCGTTTTGCCTGCCAATGTTACGTTGGCTAACTTGCGGGCATGACCACCTCAACTCGCTCGGCAAGTTCGTCGCTTACACTTCTTTACGTTCTATTTTTCATTTCAGGATTCGCAGCCCTGCTCTACCAGGTGATCTGGCAACGGCTCCTGGTGTTCTATACCGGCTCCGACACCGTCAGCATCAGCCTGATTGTATCGGCCTTTATGACCGGCCTGGGGCTTGGCTATTTATTCGGGGGCCGATTGGCCGACCGGGCATCAGCTAGTCAGAATCTGCGCTATTTTCTACTGGCCGAAGCCGGTATTATGGGTTTTGCAGCCCTCAGCAAGTGGCTGCTCTACGACGTGCTCTATGTGAACAGCCCCATCACGAACAACAGCCCGGTTATAATGTATGTTGTTGTGTTTGGGGTGTTGCTGTTACCCACTTTTCTGATGGGTTTCTCGCTCCCGGCCCTTTCTAAAGCATTTCGATTTGGCGATGGTCCGGCACAGGCCCGCTACATCAGTCTACTCTATTTCGTAAACACGCTTGGTGCAGCCGTTGGGGCCTTTGTTACGGGCTTTTTTGTGGTCCGACAAATGGGTTACGAGTCGGCTCTTTGGATTGGTGTCGTGTGCAACGGCTTGTGCGTAGTGGGGGCATGGGCGATGGGGCGCGGAGCATGGGTCGGCAGCGTGCAGCCAGCAGCCAGCACGGGGCAACTCGCTACAGAACCCCCTGCCCGCCAGACCGCCCACACTCCCACCCCCATGCTCATGTGGTCCGTTCAGTATTTTGTGTCGGGGCTGGCAGCTCTCTCGCTCGAACTGGTTTGGTTTCGGGTGCTCGAAACGCTCATAAAGTCCGTTTCGCTGACGTTTTCGGTTCTGTTGGCGGTGTATCTTGGCTCGATGGCCATTGGTACGCTAGTGGGTGTTAATCTGGGCAAATGGGCGGGCAAACAGTTCCATACGTCAACGAGTCGGGAACGGGTGTTCTTGTGGGCGCAGGTGGGGTTGTATCTGTACACGGCCCTGTCGGTGGGGGTGTTTGTAAACGCCATAGGGCGGGCGTCGTGGCTCGATTTTCTGTGGCAATATTTCAAAAGTGGTGAGCCGGTGCTGTCGCCGGGGTTTGCCGTGTTCACCTACGGCCTTATTCCCCTCTTTTTATTGTTCGTACCTACGTTTTTGATGGGCCTGAGCTTTGCCGTGTCGCAATCGCTCATTCAGGATCGGTACGAGGATGTTGGCCGCAAAATAGGCTGGCTACAGTTTGTTAACATCGTCGGCTCGGCCCTGGGCGCATGGTGGGTTACCTGGTATGGCTTCCCGGTGTTGGGCACCGCCCTGTTGTTTAAGCTCATTGCGGGGCTGGGCATTTTATACGGGTTTGTGTTGTTTGCCCGTCGGCACGTCTCGGCCCTGACCGTCTCGGTGCTGACGCTTGTGCAGGTGCTGACGCTGCTACTTATTCCCGACAATACACACTTCTGGCAACGGCTCAACGGTGTCGACAGGGCCGAGGATTTGTTGTTCAATGAAAACGAATCGGGTGTGTCGACCATAAAGCTGCTGCCTAATCATCAGTCGGGTGTAGTTTTTGTAAACGGACTGGGGCAGAGCGGCTTACCGTTTTATATTGACGAAGTACATACTCTTTTGGGGGCCTTGCCCGTGATGCTCCACCCCCACCCCGAACGCGTGGCCGTGATTGGCCTGGGGTCGGGCGGGACAGTACACGGCATCGGGGGCCGGGCCGAAACTCAACGCATCGACTGCTTCGAGATCGTGAGTAACCAGGCCCAGATCGTAGCCGACTATGGTGCCGAAGCCGACGACAGCACCGTGAATGCTATGTTGGCCGATAAGCGACTGCGACTCATTTTCCACGACGGGCGGTACGCGCTCCAACACGACACTACCCACTACGACGTGATTGAGGCCGACGCCCTGCGTCCTACCTCGGCTTTTTCGGGGAATGTGTATTCGCGGGAATATTTCGAATTATTGAAGGCCCGGTTGCGGCCCGGTGGGTACGCCGTGACGTGGGCACCCACCCCCCGTATTCGTAACACGTTCCAAACGGTGTTTGAGCACATTTTTTACATTGATGACCTGGTCTTGATCGGTAGCAACAAGCCTATTCAGGTTGACTGGAACCGTGTCCGGGAGAAGGCCGAAAGTCCTTTTGCTCAGAAATACTATGGCTCGGCAGGCATAAAGCTCTGGCCCTTGTTCAGTAAGTATCAATCGCACACACGCACGTTGCCGGGGAGTCAGCCGGTTGGCCCTGAGATCAACACCGATTTGTTCCCCAAAGACGAATACAGCATCCGGGAACGCGATAAAGCAACAACTTCTCAATGATTCAGGCAGCGATTTTTGATATGGACGGCCTCCTCGTGGACTCCGAACCCCACTGGCGCGAGGTTGAGATTGGCGTGTTCGAGACCGTCGGGCTACACCTCACCGACGACCAATGCAAGCTCACCACCGGGCTTCCCACCGATTCCGTAGTGGAGTACTGGTTTGAGCGGCATCCGTGGGACGAAACCATCCGGTCGCGGGTCGAGATTGGCGAGGCTATCATTGCCGGAGCGCACGAGCAAATTGGCCGCAAAGCCGGGCCCATGCCCGGTGCGCTCGACGTGCTCTATTTTTTTCATAAAAAGGGCATACCCATGGCCATTGCGTCGGCCTCACCCATACACCTGATCGAGGTGGTGATCGACCGACTGAGCATTCGTCCGTTGTTGACTACCTGGCACTCGGCCACCCTCGAAGCACACAACAAACCTGCTCCTGACGTGTATCTCGGTGTGGCCCACAAACTCGGCGTCGACCCGGCTCGGTGTTTGGCATTTGAGGACTCGGGCAATGGCCTCAAATCGGCTCACGCAGCCGGGATGATTACCGTGGCCGTACCTGCCGATTTTGAGTTCAACGACCCTAAATTTGGGGTGGCCAATTTGGTTCTACCCTCATTTATTAACGCCGAATCTCAACTTAATCAACTAGTAATCAACTACTAACAACAGCACCTCAAGCCATTTCTGTTCACTGTTGGCTGCTCACTGTTCACTGTCACCTGCTTTCTGCCATGCGCCTTTACCAACTTGATGCCTTCACCGACCGGCTTTTTGCGGGCAACCCTGCCGCCGTTTGCCCCCTTACCGAGTGGCTCCCCGACGAGACCATGCAACAAATAGCCACCGAAAATAACCTCGCCGAAACGGCTTTCTACACTCACAACCCCGACACAAATCGCTATCACATCCGCTGGTTTACGCCCGCCGTGGAGGTCGATTTGTGCGGGCATGCCACCCTCGCCACAGCCTATGTGGTGTTCAACCTCGAACCCCGCCCCAACACCGACGACCTGATCCGGTTCGACTCGCGTAGTGGCGAGCTGACCGTCCGGCGCGAAGCAAACGACTGGCTCGTTCTGGACTTCCCCGCTGATACCATCCACAAAGCCAACGTGCAGCCACCCGCCCTGCTGTCGAGCCTGGGCCGGAAACCTGTGGAAATCTACAAAGGTAAAACCGACTACATGCTCGTGTATGCGTCGCAGGAAGAAGTGGAAGGACTCGACCCCGATTTTCGCGAGTTGGCGAGCGTACCGGCACGGGGCGTCATTGCCACGGCCCCCGGTAACGACGTCGATTTTATATCGCGGTTTTTCGCGCCCCAGTCGGGTATCGACGAAGACCCCGTGACGGGTTCGGCCCACACCACGCTCGTGCCCTATTGGGCCGAAAAACTGGGAAAGACCGAACTGACAGCCCGCCAAATTTCCAAGCGCGGGGGCGATTTGCGTTGCCAACTCCAGCCCAACGACCGGGTCGAGATTGCCGGGCAGGTGAAGCTCTACCTGACGGGTGAAATTCTGGTGTAGGGCGGGTAGAAAACCCGCCCTACATAAACATGAGCTTTTCGGTTATTTTTCCAGCACGTAGTTGCCAATGACAAGGCAATCCATGCCGTTGTCGTAGAAACACCGGATGGCGTCGCGTGGGTGGCTCATAATCGGTTCACCCATCAGGTTGAACGAGGTGTTCATGACCAGGTATTCGCCCGTGAGAGTGCCAAATTCGTTGATCAGGTTCCAGTAACGCTCGTTAAAATCCTTCTTTACCGTTTGCGGGCGCAGCGTGTTGTCGGCGTGGACAACGGCGGGCACTTTGTCGCGTTTTTCGGGCTTGCAGGTAAAGCTCGTAATCATGAAAAACTCGTCGCGGGCGTTTTCGAGGTAATCGTCCTTCTTCTCCCACAACATCGACGGGCAGAACGGCCGGAACCCCTCGCGGAACTTCACCTTTGCGTTGATCAGGTCTTTGTTTTCGGGGCGGTTCGCGCTCATCAAAATCGAACGGTTACCCAACGCACGCGGACCGCTCTCCATTTTACCCTGGAACCAGGCTACAATCTTATTCTCGGCCAGTCGCTCGGCGGCATACTTCGAGGGATCATCGACCCACGTGTATTTCACCTTGCGCAGGTCTAGTACGTCTTTGATTTCTTCGTTGGTGTATTCGTTACCGAAATACAGTTGCTCAAGCACCGGGTAGGGCGTGTTTTTGTCCATCTGATGACAGGCATACAAAGCCGCACCCACCGCCAGGCCCGAGTCGCCTGCGTTCGGGAAAATGTGCTGCCGGCGCACCTTACCTGTCTCCCAGATGTGTTGATTGAGCTTCACGTTCAGGAAGATACCGCCCGCACAGCTAATGTCCTGCACGTTCTCGCGCTCCATCCAGGGAAACACGATTTTAAACATTTCTTCTTCTAATACCCGCTGCCCTTCGGCACTGATGTCTTCTTTGCCATATTGAGCCACCAGTTTTTCGATGGCATACGACTCGTCGAGGTGGTACTGGCACACACTAGCCTCGAACCACAGGTACACCTGCCCGAAGTCGTGCGGCTCCACCAGTTCGCCGTTCTCAAAACGGGGGTACAAACCCGCCAGTACACCCCGGCAATTGTCGGGATTGCCGTAGGGAGCGAGGCCCATTGTTTTGCCTTCGCCATCGCCGTGCCACCAGCCAATGCCCTCGGTTACGTTGCTGTAGAACCAGCCCAGCGAGCCTTCGGTGCCCCACTGCCGGAGGGGGGTAATCTCGCCGTTTTCGCCCCGATACACGCACAACGACAGACCATCGCCCATACCGTCGGCGGTGATAATGAGTTGTTTGTCGGAGGTTCCGCTTGTGTAATAAGCCGAAGCCGCGTGGGCCAGGTGGTGATTTACGTTGAAAACCTTCGTGTGTGGGCTTACCTCAAACCGCTTCATATAGAGCGGCAGGCCCTGCTTCTGAATTCGTTGCTTTTGCTTACTGCGAACAAACTCAAGCAGTTGCCGCTGCTTCGATTTTTTCTGTTCCATCCCCACAGGAAACTCAAACAGAAAATTAAGCTCCGACAACTGTTGATCCGACGAAACCGCAATCGCGTCGATATCCTCCATGGTGATGCCACCCAGTTTCAAACATTGCTCGACCGATTTGAACGGCATACCGGCGTAATGTTTAATTCGGACGAAGCGTTCTTCCTGAACATCAACCACAATACGGCCATCTACAATCAGTGCTGCGCAACTGTCATGACCAAAATGAACTCCCAATACACGCATAAGTAGGTTACAGTGATAACAAAATGAGGGGATATACCGCTTAGTCGCAAGCGATGTGCCAAAATGTTCCTTCGATTCATAAGACTGCCAGATGTGGGTGGGGTCATTCTTAAAATAAGATCAAAGCTCGGTTTCTTCTATCAACTTTTGGGCAATTATACATCCAACAGACTGGTTTCTAATTCGTAAAGGCCAGTTGATTCGATTTAATAAAAAAATCATCTGCTGCCTGAGCGTACCAACAACTTGCTGTAATTCAACGACTGGGGCACACTTTTTGCTTATGTATGATTAGATGTTTTTTGTTAGTTATTTTTACAATCTTACTATCCGCTTAAATTTTGTTACTTTAATTATACCCGTATTTTATCCTCACCGACATCGTTTTTGGGAAGCATTAATTTGTCGTTTATTTTTGCATTTCTCTATCTACGCAAAAAGTTGTCCGTTAGTCATTTAAGCGCACCATTGCCAGAAATTGCAGGACACCCATATCATCAGTAATCAGTTACTTTATCGGTTTTATTCGTCTTCTTTAGTAGGTAAAACTGCTGAAAGAGCCTAGCACGATTTTGGTTGTCAATAACCTATCGAAACTGGCACCGGACCATTCCATTGTTTAGTAATTTTGTTAGGGTAGGCAAGTTAGTTGGTCGGTATCAATCCAACGGTAGATAGTGAAGGGCAATTGACCGTTCCTTTAGTGGTACCAAGTACAAACACCGTGATGATAAACGTTAAATACAACAAGAATTTTGTCGGACCCACGCGTACACGAACGATCCTTTTGTTGTGTGTTGCTGGCCTACACGCGATATTGACTGGGTGCTTGTCGGCGCAAAAGATTACGTATTTTCAGAGCGGCCCTAATGTGGCTCTCGGCAGTACCAATCGGGTTGCTATGCCCGATACGTACATTCCAACTATAAAACCGAGTGATGTTTTGTCGATTCAGGTAAGCAGCCTGAACCCCGAGGCCTCGGTGATGTTTAATCCCTACACGCCTATGTCGATGGCCAGTGCAACCCGGAACAGCCTGCAATCGAACGTAAACGGCCTGCCCGAAGCACCGGGTTATTTGGTTCTTCCCGATGGTCAGGTCGATTTGCCCCTAATCGGAATACAAAAAGTAGGAGGCCTGACCGTTTCGGATGCGGCCAAACTAATTCGCGAGAAACTGAAAACGTATCTGAAAGAACCCACCGTAAACGTGCGTAACCTAACGTTCCGGGTGTCGGTGTTGGGCGAGGTAGCCCGCCCCTCACTGTTTACGGTGCCCAATGATCAGATTACCCTGCTCGAAGCTCTGAGTTTGGCAGGCGACATTACCATTTACGGACGGCGCGAAAACGTGCTCGTAATTCGGGAAGAAAACGGCGAGAAAGTCTTCGCCCGAATTGACCTTACGAGTCGCGATTTGTTCCGGTCGCCGTATTATTATTTGCACCCGAACGATGTTGTGTACGTAGAGCCTGGCAAAGCCCGCATCAGCAATGCGAGCCAGTTTTACCAATTAGCCCCGACCATTCTAAGTGCGCTGTCGTTCATTGCTATTATCATCACAAGTCGTTAGTTAACCCAGTAGTACAACATGGCTAATAACCCCAACTACAGTTATATTCCTTATCAGGTGCTCGATACTGATGGGTCCAGTTTGCGGTCAACGCTCATGCGGTATGCCCGGCAATGGCCCTGGTTTTTGCTGTCGGTTGGTTTGGTGCTGGCAGGTGCCTATGTGTACCTGCTTTATCAGGCCCCCACGTACACCAGCAAAGCGAGTTTGCTCATCAAGGACGAGAAAAAAGGTCTCGACACCGACAATATGATGAAAGAACTTGAGATTTTCGCGCCCAAGAAAATAATGGAGAACGAAACCGAGATTCTCAAATCGTACACGCTCATGGGGCGTGTAGTCGATCAGTTACATCTCAACATTGCGTACTTCCAGGAAACCTCGTTTGGTATGCGCGAAGTGTACCAAAAATCGCCTATCTGGCTCGTCATAGAGTCGCCCACGCCCGCGCTGTATCAGGCAGAAGACCCCATCAAAATTACCTTCGACAATGCCCAGACCGTTCGGATCGACGGGCATGCGTATCCGGTTAACGCCAGTGTTCAAACCATTTATGGGCGTATGCGGGTGTTCCCGCGTGTGCAGGTCAATGCCGAAACCGAACCTGTGTTTGTGCGCGTAGCCACGCCCACCGAAACCGTCACGAATGTGTTACGCGTGCTGAAAGCCGAACCAACCAGCAAAGCCTCAACCGTTATCGCGCTGTCTATCGAAACGCCCGTGCCCGACAAGGGCGAGGTGATTTTGAACAAGCTTATCGACGAGTACAATCAGGCCGCTGTCAACGACAAAAACCGGGTAGCTTCCAACACGCTTACCTTTATCGAAGACCGGCTCAAACTCGTCGCCCGTGAGTTGGAAACGGTCGAGAAAAACGTGGAACGGTATAAGTCGGCGCAGGGCATTACGGACCTGAGCACGCAGGCAAAGAGCTTTCTGGAAACCGTACAACGCAACGATTCCGAATTGGGTGGGGTGTCGGTACAGTTGGCCGCGCTAGGCGAACTGGAAGACTACCTGAAATCGCAACCCGGCAACCGCAATGGTGCCCCGGCCACCGTGGGTCTCAATGATCCGACGTTGCTCAAACTGATTCAGGAGGCCAACGCCCTCGAAGCCCAGCGTACCGAATTACTCCAAACGGTGCCCGAGCAAAACCCGCTTGTTAGAGCCCTTGATGAGCAGATTAAGTCGGTGAAAGTGAGCATCAGCGACAACGTGCGAACCATGCGCATGATGCTTACCACGGCTAAAGAGCAGTTCAGCAGCACGAATCAGGAGATCGAAAACGCTATTAAAGCCATTCCGGTTAAGGAGCGCGTGCTGATGAACATTTCGCGGCAACAGGCTATCAAAAACGACCTGTACACCTACTTGCTCACCAAGCGTGAGGAAACCGCCGTTTCGTATGCCGCCACCATTTCCGACTCACGCATTGTCGATGCAGCTCGCAGCGATGCCAAGCCCGTGAAGCCCAACAAGCCGCTTATTTATGTGCTTTTCGGCCTGCTTGGCCTGCTGTTCCCTGTTGGCGTAATGGCCGGCCGCGACGCCATCAATAACCGGGTTATCCGCCGGTCGGAGGTGGAAGAGACCACACAGGCTCCTATTTTGGGCGAGATCATTCGAAAGCGGCAACCCGAGTCGCTCGTGGTAAGTGACCGCGAAAACTCGGTAATTGCCGAACAGATTCGGAGTTTGCGCACCAACCTGAACTTCTTGCGAAATCGCGACGAGAAATCCCAGGTATTGCTGTTCACCTCAAGCATCAACGGCGAAGGCAAATCGTTCCTATCGCTTAATTTGGGGGCTAGTTTGGGGTTGATGAACGCCCGCACGGTGATTCTGGAAATGGACCTGCGCAAGCCCAAACTGCGCGATTCGCTCAACTTCACCAATAGCGCGGGCCTGAGCAACTACCTCATTGGCGAAAGCACCATCGACGAGATTGTGCGGCCTATCAACGACAATTATTTCATTATTCCGAGTGGGCCAATTCCACCCAATCCATCGGAGTTGCTGGGTAGCCCCCGACTTGCTCAACTAATTGCGGAATTGCGCGAACGCTACGACTACGTGGTAATCGACGCTCCCCCGATTGGTCTGGTGACCGACGCCCAATTAATTGCCCCGTTTGCCGATACCACGCTCTACATTGTCCGTCATAACGTTACGCCCAAGCAGTATCTGAAAATGATCGACATGTTGTATCGCGAACGCCGGTTTCCTAATCTCAACGTCATTCTGAACGCCGTAGGCGAAGGCGAGGCCAACTACTATAGTTACCTCTCGAAGAATACGTATGTGTATGGGAAGCAGGAGAAGAAGCAGAGCATGTTTAAGTTACGACCCTAATAATGTGTGATAAACAATGGTATCTGAACTCGTAAAACCTATCCTTCGGCACAGTCCACCCTACTTGCCGGTGCCAACACGGGTCTCGCCCCCCCTACCGGAACATCCCGGTAAGCGCGTCTTCGACTTTGTGGTGGCCCTGCTCTCTGTTGTATTTCTATTCAGTTGGTTGGGCGTGTTGATCGGGCTTTTGATCCGGCTGACGTCGTCGGGGCCAATTTTGTTTATCCAGACGCGCACCGGCTGGGGCGGACAACCGTTTCGCTGCTTCAAGTTCCGAACGATGTATCACGACGCGCCGGGTGGCAGTTTCCGCCAAACCCTGCGTAACGACGACCGTGTGACGCCCCTGGGCCGTTTTCTGCGCCGGACCAATCTGGACGAGTTACCCCAAATCCTGAACGTACTGCTGGGCGAGATGAGCATTGTTGGTCCGCGCCCCCACCCGATTCCTCTGGACGCCCAATATTGGGAAACGCTGCCCACCTACCCACAACGCTACCGTGCCCGTCCGGGTCTTACAGGACTAGCCCAGATTCGCGGGTGCCGGGGAGCTGTTCAAACAACGCACACGATGCAGCAACGCTTACGGTACGATCTGTTCTACATAAAGCGGTCGTCGCTGCATTTCGATTTTTACATTTGCCTCCAAACCCTTTTGGCTATGTTCAGGGGTAACTCGGACGCATTTTGAGCACCTGACTGCATGATTGCCCAATTTATTGCCAATATTCGATTAGGCCGTATCGACGCCCGCACGTTGGTAACGTACCGGAACGTGGCCGAGTCGTTTTTGGTCAAAGGGCTGAGCGTACTGATTGGGTTTGTGGCGGTTCCGCTCACACTTCGGTACATCGCCATGAGCGAATTTGGCATCTGGATGACCATCACGTCGCTGGCGTCGTGGTTCAGCCTGGTCGATGTCAGTTTTGGCAATGGGTTACGTAACAGCCTGGTGGCCTATTTCGGCACGGGCGATAATCAAACCGCCCGTCAGTATGTCAGCACAACCTATGCCTTGTCGGGGGTGGTTGCGCTTGTCTTGATTGCCCTAATCGTGGGAGTCAATTGTTACACCAGTTGGTGCGCGATGTTCAACATCGAAACCGCCAACCCGGCCCAACTCGACGCCATTATCACCTATACCCTTATTGGGTTCAGTGTCCAGTTGTTCCTCAAGCCCGTTAATGCCATTTTGCTGGCCAATCAGCGAGCCGCCTTCGTGGGTTGGATTCTCTTGGCTATCAACGCTTTAACGCTGATCTGTTTATACGCTGCCATGCAACTGACAAGTTCGTCACTGCTCACAATGGCGCATATTTACACGCTGGCCCCACTCGTAGTGTATGGGGTGATTTCGCTCTATTTATTCAGTCGCAACTACGCGGTTATCGCGCCCCGGCTGCGGTCAGTGCGTCGGTCGCTCACCCGCGAGATGTTCAGCAAGGGGGGGCAGTTTTTCGTACTGCAACTCATCAGTGTGCTTGTGTTTACGGCAGGCGGGCTGTTCATCTCCTACTTCGTGGGATCGGGACAGGTTGGCCCCTACAGCATTGTGAACAAGTATTTTGGGGTGGTCATCATGCTCTACGGGATCGTGATAACACCCTATTGGTCGGCCTTTACCGACGCCTACACCAAGAACGACCGAGCTTGGATTGTGCGAACAATGGGCCAACTCAACAAGGTGAGTGCCCTGATGGTCGTACTCGTGTTGGTGATGCTCCTGGCGGCACGAATCGTATTGCCACTCTGGCTGCGTACAGAGCTGGACGTATCGACCGAGATGCTCGTCTGGACGGCTTTGTATACAGTAAGCTATATTTACCTCAGCAACTACAACTCGTTTGTAAATGGCGTGGGGCAGATTAAAGGACTGGTTATAATCTCAGTAGTGGGCGTAGTGGCCTACATAGCTCTCGTTACGTTTATGTTCCGGTACGCGCAACTTGGCCCGGTTAGCGTTGTACTAGCAGGCACAGCCTGGAATAGCACGATATTGTTTGTTTGCTGGCGGAAATACCGAAAACTCGTCCGCAACATGCCCTCACCCAACCCCCAAACGAAACCCAACTTAACTACCTAACTCCTTTGCGATACGCAGTTCCATGATGTATGTACGTCTGAAATCGTTTGTCCGTCGGCACCGCTTATTGTACTGGCTAGCTGAGTTCGTTCGCCGACACGCCCAGAAAGTACCGATTATGGGCCGGGGCAACCGGATTGTGAACAGGGGCATTTTGTTCAACGTTCGTTACAATATCAGGGGTAACAATAACCGGGTCGAGATCGGGCAAGGCACATGCCTATCCGATTTGACTATTTACATTCGGGGCGACAATCACCACCTGCTGTTTGGCGAAAACTGCCGCATGTCGGGCGGGGAGCTTTGGTTTGAAGATCATAATTGCGTCATTAGCATCGGGGCAAATACCACCATAGAAGATGCGCATTTGGCTGCGAGTGAACCCTATAAGTCGATTACGCTCGGCAACGATTGCATGCTCTCGTCACGCATAGAAATCCGAACTGGCGACTCACATTCGATCCTGAACACGCAAACTGGTCAGCGAATAAATTATGCTCAGAACGTTGTGCTGGGCGATCACGTTTGGGTGGGAGCCAATGCGGTTATTCTGAAAGGGGTAAAAATTGACCACAATGCCATTGTTAGCACCGGTGCAATTGTTACAAGCAACGTTTTAGCCCATACGCTTGTGGCAGGTATGCCCGCCCGGGCTATCAAAGCAAACGTCGACTGGTTGCGGGGGCGTATTTACGGACAGGCTGACGCACTAACCGACGCACAGGGTCGCCCTTTATCGTCAATCCACATGGTTTAACTCGTTCATTGTTATGAAAAAAGCCCTATTGTTTTTCCTCTGCTTTGGGTTTGTGCAGGTCACACCCCTGCTGTATCGGCTTCTTTTCGGCTACAGTGAAGAGTTTTTATACCCTTCGTTGCTCTGCCATACTATTTTAGTGATTCCCCTGTTTGCCGTATTTTACCTACGAAACCGTTACACAAAAGCGTTTCTGGTTATCTGGATTAGCTGGCTCTACGTAGGGGAGCTAAAAATTCTGACGTATTACAACGTAAACCCCTATTACATCTCGGTCGATGAGGGGTGCATTATTTATAACCTGTTTCTGGCGTGTATGAGCCTGGGTATGCTGGCGCACGACCTCCTTACGCCCCCACCTACCCTGACCCCTGAAGTTCGGGCACAAGGTCGTTTGTTTATTCGGGATTTAGGCTGGCTCGAAGGGGTACTCATTGTGTTTCCGCTGCTCTGGTTCATCGACTTTATCCGGGCGGTTGGTTTCATTCCGATCTTTGCGGGCACCGACGTGACCAACATCATGTACGAAATCAAGTACGGGTTTTTGTATAGCTACGGGTTTTTGAACTGTGTGGCTGCGGTGTTGATGTACGACCGCTATCTGCGTAGCAGCAAGAAAGGCTGGAAAATACTCTGGCTTTGTCTGTTGGCAGCGTCATTGCTGATCATGTCGATTGATAGCAAGCGTCTATTCCTGCTCACAGCCTTGTTGGCCGTATTCGTGTACGGTAAAATTATGGCAGGTGCGCTCACCATAAACCGCAGTACGCTCACGATGCTGGCTGTTGCAACGGTCTTTTACGTGCTGCTCCAGAACCTGCGCCTGGGCGATGCCGGAGACTCCTTTTTTGCCCGCGATGGTCTGCCATTGGGAGCCGAGTTTCGGGAGTATATCCGGGCCGTAAATGAGTTTAAACCAGGGGAGATACCCAACTACAATTTCCTGAGCAGTACCATAGGCGGTTTTGTAAATGGAGCTTTTCTACGACTCGTTGGCTATGATAAGTGGGATCTGGTGAAACACGACAGTGCCTACTCGTTCATGACCCTGTTCGATGAGGAAAACACGCTCGGTATCCGTACCGGGTTCTCGTCGGAGCTGTATTTCGCGTATGGATTTTACGGTCTGATCGTGATTGCGTTGTTTGGTGTAGTGATTAGCTATTTGTCCTACAAAATTAGTAACGTCCGAAACCAGTCGAGCCTGATTTTGCTCAGCGTAACCTGGGGCCTATTAGTTCTATCGGTGTTCGGACAAAGTTCAGTAACAGTAGGTTGTCTGTGTATTCTGCTGTATCTTTATATCCTGATTCGACTCATAAAATTAGCCAAGCCTCAACGCCCACACGAGGTATCCCCATATGATTTACGTCGTTATTCCGGTTCACAACCGGAAACAGCACACACTGAATTGCCTGGCCTGCCTGAGTCGGCAAACCGTTACCAACTTCCGAACGGTAGTCGTTGACGATGGCTCAACAGACGGTACGGCGGAGGCTATCAACGAGCAGTTTCCCGACGTAATTGTATTGGCGGGGTCGGGGTCGTTGTGGTGGACGGGTGCTACCAACGTGGGCATTCGGTATGCACAGGAACATTGGCCCCAACGCACCGACAACTTCATTCTGACCCTCAACGACGACACCGAAATTGCCCCCAACTACCTCGAAACGCTGCTGGCTGCCTATTGGGCCAACAAACCCTGCATTGTAGGTTCTATCTCGGTCGACGTAAATAATCATGACCGCTTGCTTTATGCCGGCACGGGCCTCAACCTCTGGTTTCCACACATTAGCGACTGGGCTAAAACGCAATACGGAAATAACTACGAAACATTACGAAACAGCCGCCGGTATTTGGTTTCGCAAAGCCTGCCCGGGCGGGGAATGCTGATCCCACAACGGGTTTTCGAGGTTATCGGCTTGTTCGACGAACAGAGGTTCCAGCATTATATGTCCGATATTGACTTCACTGTAAGTGCCCGCAAGGCCGGGTTCGATATGGTCGTATCGGTCGATAGTGTGGTGTATGAGTATGCCGACGCAACGGGTTTCGACGTGAAGCGGCAGGCTTCGTTTGACGAATTCAAGCAAGCGTTGACGTCAATAAAATCGCCTATAAACTACCCTGTCCGGCTGAGTTTCGCACGGAAGCATGCCCCGCTGGGGGTACTTTATTTTGGCATGGACATGCTCCGCATTGTGGGTGGTTACGCGCTCAGGCGTGGGCTTCGGTGGTCGGGGCGTGCTGCCCGGCAACAACCTCTTGGTAAATCTGCTGCAAGCCCTGAAGCGAACGTTCAGGCGTATAATTAGCCAAATATTTCTGGTAACCTCCTTTCGCTACCTCACTCAAATCGAGTGACTGTGTTAGGGTTCGGACCAAATCCTGAGCGTTCCCCGTACGAAACAGGATACCCGTTTTGTTATGCTCCACAATCTGATTCAGGTTTTTCTGGTCGGAACAAATGACAGGCGTTCCCGTCGAATAACCCTCCAGAATCACGGTGGGTAATCCCTCGTACCATGTCGACGGAACCACCAACGCCCGGCACTCCTGCATGGCTTTCGCAACCACCGGGCGCGGCTGCGGTCCCAAATACTGCACATGACTCAACGTTTGAACGGCCTCCCGAACTAAGTCGGCCAGTGGTCCATCGCCAATAATATGCAACGGGAAGGGTTGCTGACGAGCCGCATCGAGCAAAACCCGAACGCCTTTCTCTTCCGACAAACGCCCCACGAACAGGTAATGGTTGCCCCGGTTACTCATGGGCGAAAAGCCAAGTTCGGGCACGCCGTTGGGTTTCACCGTAATCTGATGGGCATTGAGCCGAAGCGACGACCGCATGAATGTTTGGCGGGCAAAGTCGGTGAGTACGATAAAGCGGTTCACCTGCCTCCAAGTGTTGTGCAGGCGATGCACACTCGTGAGCAGGGTTAGATGAGCCGACTGGGCCGCCGAGTCGCGGAAGCAGCCATGCCGGATACCCGCCAACGGAATAGCACTCGTAAGGCAATCCTCGCAGGGCGTTTGCCCGGAGCGCATCAGTAACCCATTGGCACACACAAGCCGATAATTGTGCAGGGTCATCACGACCGGGATACCGCGTTGCCGGGCCGCTAAAATTACTGAGGGCGAGGCCGTATAAAACAAGTTGTGGATGTGCAGTACGTCGGGGCGGAACCGATCAATAGCTTCTTCGAGCCGACGGGCTGAGTCGGCGTTGTAGAACGCCATCATAGCCGACTGCAAATTACTCGCCCACGAACCATTGAACGAATCGTTGGTAAAGATCAGGGTTTCGACCGTAACCCCGTTTTGTCGGAGTAGTTCGGCTTCCTGCTCAAAAATGGCGTCTTCTCCCCCTGCTTGTTGATAGTAGTTATGTAGTAAAAGTACGCGCATGGTTGGGATAGGTAATAGTTGGACGATTTTGTTTTTGTCATCCCGACGCAGGAGGGATCTACTTTGTCAACATCCAAGTTGTGTGTAAGTGAGCTAGATCCCTCCTGCGTCGGGATGACAAAAACAAACTACCCAGATTCTGAGCGAGCGTACGCAGCTTGTTCCAGGCCCGCACGGGCAGGCTGAATTTATGCCGGAACTGCCGGGCGTAGTCGTCGTTGACGGTTACGGGGTTGGGTAAGGTGAACGTGCGCTGTGTGCCCGGATCGAGGGGGGTTTTGTACCGATCAAAGACGATCTCCGTGGTAGAATCGGGCGAATCGACGCCGATGTTGACCGTTTTAGAAACAGTCGGAAACAGCGTGACCCCCCCCTGCCGAAATTCTGCGTAGCACAGGCGAATGTCCCAGGCGTCGATCTCTTTGGTGTAGGCCCGTTCGAGCATGCGGAAACGGTCGCTGCCGCCCTCGTTGAAGGCAGCTTTCGCGGCTGCATCGTTGCTGAACGTGTCCCAATCGGTTAGGTCCCAATCGGCTTTAAACCAGCGGTCGGACCAGATTCCCCAACCCCAGGCGCAGGTACGGCCAAAGAAATAGCCATCGTCGGTATAGCCTTCGGGGCGTCGGAACGGGAACGTGTAACCGCCTACCGAAAACACGCGGGGGTTGTCGGCATATTGCCGGAGGCCCTGATTGATAAAGTCGAGAAAGTTGGGGCTGCTCACAATATCGTCTTCGACGATGATAGCCGCCGGATGCTCGCGCAATACCCGCGAGATGCCCGCAATAACCGACTCGGCACAGCCGATGTTGTGTGGGCTATAAAACCGGTGAACGGCCTTGAAGCCGGTAATGGCGTCTAAAACGACCCGCGTTGTCGCTACTTTAGCGGCTTCGGCCTCGTTGCGGGGGCCATCGGCAAACACATATAATTCACTTTCAGCGGCTAAATAATTAGCCCGGAGGGCATTCAGGGTTTGTTGAACTTCGTGGGGGCGTTTGAAAGCAAAGAGAATGATAGGCGCGGGCGTCATGAATGGGGGTTTTATGAAGTGTCAGTTACGGTTGCAGGTTACCCATCAGGCGTTGCCGGAGCAGGTAGCCAACAAACAGGGTGTTGGTATAGACATAGCGTTTGAAGAGCCGACGCGGCTCCTGAACCAGGCGAAAGAGCCACTCCAGACCAGCCTTTTGCATCCAGCGGGGCGCACGGGCCACATCGCCAATGGTTACGGGCAATGCACCACCAATACCCAGAAGCACCGCCGGAATGCGGCTACTCACCCTGGCCATCCATTTTTCCTGCTTGGGGCAACCGAGCGACACAAACACGATGCCCGCCCCCGACTCGCGAATGCGGTCGATGTCGGCTTGCTCCTCGGCGGCTGTGAGGGGCCGGAACGGGGGGGCGTGCATACCGGCAATGCGTAACGTGGGGTGGTGTTTTGCGCAGAAAGCCGCGCACTGGGCAAGCAGGTCGGGTGTAGACCCGTAGAAATAAACCGAAATTTGTTCGTTGGCGGCTTCGGTCAGCAGCTCGGGCAATACGTCGAGGCCCGTGATCCGGTCCTGCCGGATGCCGTACAGCAAACGTAATGCCCACGCAAGCGGCACCCCGTCGGCACTGACCCAGGTGGCACGGTTTACGGCTTGCGCAAATTGGGGGTCCTGTGCGGCCTCAACGGCCATGTGTACATTGGCAAAACAACCATAGGCCGACACTCGCTGCCGGGCGGTGTCGAGTACGGCCCGCATGTACTCTCGGTAAGAGATCAGTGCTAAATCTAGACTTATAACGTTCCTTTGTAACACTTGATGCCAGTTTTAACGTTGATTTTGGGTGAACCGATGGACGCGGCCCGATTTTTGAGCCACAACTCAAATGTACGTTACAGGATACTACACTGCGTTAAAATCCCCCTAAAACACACCTTCTCAGCAGGTTTTAACCTTTGTGAATGAGCATTATCGACCAAATAGTAGACCGCATTTCTACCCGGTTAGCCAACCTCCGAGCCGATGACCAACCTATTGGCTGGGCAATGGATGTGCATTCCCATTTGCTTGCGGGGGTCGATGATGGTCTGTCAACACACGAAGAGGTTTTAACCTGCCTGAATCAGTTTGTTCATTGGGGTATTCAGCATATTGTGACTACCCCCCACATCAACAGGTCACGCTTTCCGAACACCCGCACCTCACTTTTGGCGGGGCAGGCGGCTTTGCGTAAGTTAATTGAGCATTACAAACTGCCCCTCACCATTGATGTTGCGGCTGAGTATATGGTTGATGATCTGTTTCTGGAGTTGCTCAAAGACGGTCAGTTACTCAGTTTCGGGCGGCAACGGTACGTGCTGATTGAGCTAGGTTGGGAGGCTCCGCCCGTTTTTTTAGACACCGTTCTGTTCCAGATGCAGATTAAAGGCTACCAACCCGTTTTGGCGCATCCCGAACGCTACACCTACTATGCCGGAAACGAGAAGACGCTAGCCAAAATGCGCGATTTGGGCTGTTTGTTCCAGATAAACTGGGGTTCGTTTGTAGGCCAATATGGCTCAGCGGCTAAGAAACAGGCCCATTTTCTGATGCGTAAACGGTGGGTCGATTTTGTAGGATCGGACCTGCACTCGCCCAGCGACCTTACCCTGTTCGACACATTTATTCACTCGCCCATTTACCGGCAATTGAGTCAGTTACCCCTACGAAATAAGACGTTTTTAGTGGATGGCACCCCACCCCAACCCAACCCCTCCGCAACGGCGGTCCGACCCTAAACTAAGGGGAGGGGAGTTTTCGCAGATACCGTCGCACACCACGCCCGACGGCCCGCGCCATGCGTTGCCGGGAACGGGGGTCGTTAATGAGTTGTTCGTCGGCGGGGTTGCTCAGAAATGGACCCTCGACAAGGGCGTTGGGGTACTCGGTGGGTGCGTTGAAGAAAAAGTTAAAATGCCCTACGTTACCAAATTCGGGCATTTTCTCACCCGACTTGTTTGTTTTCACTCGCAACAACTCGGTTAGAATAGCTTCACTCAGCGGGCGAAAGCCCACGTGTTTGTAGTACGTGCTGACGCCCCGCACCGCCCGGTTCGACGATGCGTTAAAGTGGATACTCACCAGCAAATCGGGCATCAACTGCCGCATGGCCCGGATTCGTGCTGTGGACGTAATATTCGTATCGGTGTCGCGGGTAAGCACCACGGTGGCTCCCTTGCGGGTAAGGTAACGGCGCAGGTGCTGGGCTAAGTCGAGGGTCATGGTTTTTTCCAGAATACCCGTTTCCGTGCCCCGCGCCCCCGTGTTGCTACCCCCATGTCCGGCATCGACCGCTACCACAAGCCCCCGCAACGACCGCCCCGTTGGCCCCCGCCGAACCCGAAGGAATAAAGTATTTTTTTGATACGACAGGCTATAGCCCCAACTCGCGGAAGTTGCCAGTTGCACATGTACCCGCACCACCTCGTCGGCCAACTGTTCGAACCACACGTTACGGATTGTACGATTCGAACGCCGTTGGGTGATCCAGTTGGTGTTGCTCGTTACGCCAAATAGGTCGAGCGTCAGGTGACCATCGGGCAGGAGTTGGCTGTGGTAGGGCAGGCGGGCGGGGAGCCGAATAGCGATTTGGTCAACGCCACGACGGGTGGTATCGCCCGAAACGGTCCAGTTACCAGTCAGGCCACCCGTGGGGTAGCGGGCTGCGGTGTCGGGCCGAACGGCGTCGGTGGGCACAAAGGCCGTGAGCGAGGGAGCCAGCCGAACCCGCCAATACCGCCCCGACGAGTCGAGACCAGTCAGGTTGAGCACCACCGCCGAGTCGAGGGTTTCCATGCGGGCACCGCCGAGCCGGTCAGAGCCGAGACCGTAGTAGAGGGGCGTGAGTTCGGTGCGGGTGTAGCCCACGAGCGCGGTATCGCGCACGGTGGTTTGCGCCAGACAATCAGCCCCAACCATCACCACCAAAAAAGCGAATACTAGGCCCGTCCGTATCATTTCCGCTCCAGACCCAGTTGATTATCCAGCGAAAACTTCCCGGCTCCATTCAATAGCAAAAATAAGCTAACAGCCGCCAGATTAGCCGATGGAAACGTGTTTTGGTAGGTGTCGTTGATGGCGATGTGCGCCAGGAAAAACGCGACCATAAAGTTGATAAATACCAGCAGGGCCGCCGGACGAGTCCACAAACCCAGCAGCAACAAAATACCACCAACAAACTCGGTATAGGCCGACACGTGCGCCCCTACCGCTGGAAACGGGAAGCCCAGTGTGGTCAGGTAGTTGACAAATTCGAGGTGTTTTTCGGCGGGATTCAGCGCATATTGCCAGGACACCTTGACCAACTGAAACCCAAAGGCCAGCCGTAGAACTAGAACACCGATATCCCGAAACCGGGACAATTTTTGTAGTGATGAAAACATAGTGGTTTAGGAAATTAGTGGTTTATCGACCCTCCAGGCTCACCCCAAACGTGAGGCTTCCCCAATACCCGGCCCAGCAAAAAAGAAGGCGGGGTGCAGCCAAAACTCGTGGGCGGTCGCCCAAATCGAGCCAAACAAAAGAAATAGGAGGGTGAGATAGCGATGTTTCATACAGACTAATGTACGGCCTTTTTGGATGTTGTCAATTCGTCAGAAGCATTACGTATCTTCGTCAGCATGAACCTGCGCTACGAACTTCATGCGGAACCCCTCTCTCACGGTCATTGTGTTGAACTGGCTCATTTGATTGCAACCATCTTCGACGATCAAACGCCCGAACAAGCCATCACTGAACTCCATTATCAGCAGGACCGCACCCCGCTACTCATCGGCCTTGCTTACGACGGTGAAAAACTGGTTGGATACAAAATAGGCTACGAACGGCAACCGGGGCAATTCTATAGCTGGCTAGGTGGTGTTTTGCCCGATTACCGGGGCCACGGGATCGCATCGGTTCTGATGAAGCAGCAACACGATTGGTGCCGGACCGAGAATTACCAGACCATTCGCACCCAAACCTATAATCGCTGGCGTTCGATGCTGATTCTGAATCTACGACATGGATTCGACATCGTCGGGACGGTGCAGGGCAAACGAGGTCTCATGATCGTTTTAGAGAAAAAATTGCCCTAAAGCGTGCCCAGATGATTATATTTGGTGGTCCTGCGTTGTTTTGACGTATTTGGATAGCTTTTTTCGGAGCCTACTGTAACCTATGAATGTCATTATAACCGGAGCCACCGGCATGGTGGGCGAAGGCGTTTTGCACGAATGCCTGCAACACCCCAACGTTACTAACGTGCTGGTTCTCGGCCGCAAATCGTGCGGCATAACCCATCAGAAACTCACCGAGATTCTCGTTGATGATTTCTACGACCTCTCCCCTATCGAAGCGCAACTGGATGGCTACGATGCCTGCTTTTTTTGCCTGGGTATTTCGTCCCTTGGCATGAACGAGACGGATTTCTACAAGATTACATACACGCTCACACTCTCTGTTGCCCAAACTCTATGCCGCCTGAACCCCGACATGACGTTCTGCTACGTGAGTGGGTCCGGCACCGACAGTACCGAAAAAGGGCGCACTATGTGGGCACGGGTGAAGGGCAAAACCGAAAACGACCTGATGAAATTACCCTTCCGGCAGGTGTATAATTTTCGACCCGGCTACCTTCACCCCACCGATGGATTAAAAAATACGCTTTCCTACTACAAATACCTCAGTTGGTTATATCCAGTGTTCAGGGCAGTGTTTCCGGGCGCGGTGTCAACGCTGCGTGAGTTAGGCTTGGCCATGATTAACGCCGTCGGAAACGCCAACAGGAAAACGGTTGTTGAGGTAAAGGACATACGCGCCCTTGCCAACCAACCGTAACGCATGCACCTGTACATCCACATTCCGTTTTGCAAGCAAGCCTGCCACTACTGCGATTTCCATTTTAGTACTAATCTAAACCAGAAATCGGCCCTTGTGGAGGCTATTGGGCTGGAAATTCAGATCCAACGCGATTATCTGCCCACTCGCCACCTCGAAACGATCTATCTGGGCGGAGGCACCCCCTCGCTCTTGACAGAGGCCGAACTGGCTCATTTATTCGGGGTAATCCATGAGCAATTCACGGTCTCGCCCGACGCCGAAATTACGCTCGAAGCTAACCCCGACGACCTCACGCCCGACAAACTCCCTTTGCTCCGCCAATACGCCAACCGGCTCAGCATCGGTCTCCAAACGTTCGACGAGGCCACACTACGCTGGATGAACCGCGCCCATACCGCTGCCGAAGCCGAACAGTGTGTGCAACTCGCCCGCGAGGCCCAGTTTGATAATTTGAGTGTGGACCTGATTTATGGAGTAGCGGGGGGTATCTGGTCTAACGACCTCGCTCGTGTGTTGGCCCTCGACGTGCCACACGTGTCGGCGTACGCGCTGACTATCGAACCCGATACTGCGTTTGGCCGGTGGACAAAAACCGGCAAGCTCCCGCCCCTCGACGAGAATCTGGCTGCCGACCACTTCGAGGAGTTGGTCGCGGCCCTACGCGGGGCGGGCTATGAGCATTACGAAATCTCGAATTTTGCTAAGCCCGGCCAATACGCCCGGCACAATACCGCCTATTGGCAACAACGGCCTTACCTGGGCGTTGGCCCCAGCGCACATTCGTACAATGGTCACAGTCGGCAGTTCAACGTGGCCAACAACGCGCAGTATCTCAACGTAATCAGGCAGGGGCGGCTCCCGGCAGAGGTAGAAATCCTGACCCCCGCCGACCGCGTTAACGAATACTTACTAACAGGCCTCCGCACGCAATGGGGTTGCTCATTAAGCCAGTTAGATACACTTTCGGGGGCTTCGTTCGTTGAACAACAGGCTGCCGAATTGATTGATCTCCAACAACGTGGCTGGCTGACCCACCAAAACAACCAACTCCAACTTACCGAACAGGGCAAGCTCTTTGCCGACCGTGTGGCTGCGAGTTTGTTTGTGGAGTTGGTATAAGATTTTGCTCCCGGTAGCTATACTCGACGTACAGATTCACATTTTTTCTAAATCTTTGTGTCTTCGCGCCCTTGCATGACCCATTCGTATGTCTGAGAATCGCCCTCGTAACAGCAACGTTCCCCGGCAACCCCACACGCCACCGCCACCGTCGTCGTCGTCCCGGAATGCGGCCTCGTGGACCGTTACGCGCAAGCCTTCGCGGTTGGCACAGGCCCGGCTATTCATGCGCGAGCACCCCTGGATCGGGCACGTATACGACTGGAGCACCCGCTTGTTTCTGTACGGATTTCTGTTCTCGATTGGTTGGGTGGTTGTCCTGAAATGGGTGCCCGTTTGGGTAACGCCGTTGGTGGTATCGCGGTGGTTTGATACGCTCGGCACCGAAAACTCAAGCAAAGTTTACAAAGATTGGACGGCCTACGATAACATAAGTAAAGAGGCTGCGTTGGCCGTTGTCTCCTCCGAGGATCAGGCCTTCCCGTTCCATTGGGGGTTCGATTTTGACGAGATTCAGGACGCCATCAAAGAGAACCAACACCGCAAACGGGCACGCGGGGCCAGCACAATCTCGCAACAGGTGGCCAAAAACGTGTTTCTCTGGAACGGGCACAGCTACATTCGCAAGGGGCTTGAAGTCTATTTTACGGTGCTGATCGAACTGGTCTGGGGCAAAAAGCGCATCCTGGAAGTGTACCTGAACGTGGCCGAAACCGGACCTATGACCTTCGGGGTCGAAGCCGCGAGCCAGCGGTTTTACGGGCACCCGGCCCAGTCGCTGAGCCGCGACGAGGCCGCCCGCGTGGCCGCCGTTCTGCCCAACCCCATCCGGTTTTCGATCAAAAGCCCCTCCAGCTACATCCAACGTCGAACCCGCCAAATTTCCCGGCAGATGCGGGCACTTGGCGGGCAGAAGTACGTGCGAAATCTTTAATTCCCCGTTTTCAAACCAGCCTCAGTCTCAAACCGCAGTTGCCCCCCAACCTCTAGTTGCATAGGTCCGGTGACACCCGTAAAGCGGCTCGGCACCTGCACCAAGTGGCGCACGCGAACGGGGTCGGTGGCGCGGGGCGGGCGGTTCGTCGACCAGGTTCGCCCATCGGCCCAGGAACCATGTTGAACGGTGTAAACCGCCGATGGTTCGGGGGCTGTGCGGACACCGGGCCAACCCATACTCATGAAGGTCGAACGGGCGTCCATTTCACAAACCGATTGAGTCTCAACTTCGTACAGCGTGTTTCCGGTTAATCCGGCAACCACCAAAGGCGTTACTGTGGAAGGATCCGTTTGAGTCCAGGCTAAACTCCCCAGTGGCCGGTATCGGACCGACCGCTGTAAACCATCCTGCAAGGGCCAGCTCAACGTGAGCGAGTTAGGGCCAGTTCCATTGATGTACACGTAGTTACTATTGGCATTTGGGGCAGGACATATGGTTTGAAACGAACGGCTGTACGCTTGCTGCGACATGTCGGGACCGCACTGCTGCCGAACTCTGTAGATATAAGTGACACTAGGCAATAGGCCTGTTAGCGATATGGCGGTCTGCGAGGTCGTCTGCGTAAGCCAATCTGGCGATAGAGCCGAACGGTATTGCATTTCGTAGGTCGAGTTGGCCGCTCCTTCCCATACAATTCTGGCCGATGTTGGCGTGATGTTGACTGCACTCAACGCATATACGGGCGTGCATTCCGTTTTAAAAGCCAACACCCCCGAATACGGACTGCTCGACTCTGCTGAACATAACGCCCGCACGCGCCATTCGTAGCGCGTGTTTGGCGAAAGATTCGTGAGTGCATACGGGTTTGTTGGCACGCTGCCAACGGTTGTCCAGAGTTCGGTGCCCCCCGGTTGTCCGGGAGCCTTACGCCATTGCAATTCCAGTGGAACTGTAGCCAGCCCATTCCGATTAGACCAGAATACGTTAGCCGAGGTGTAGCCAGGTATAACGGACACTATAACCATATCCTGTGCTTGTGGGCACCCGGTTGTGAACCACGACGAACTGGTAACGAACGCCGACACTGTACCATCGCTACAAACGGCACGGACGCGGTGTTCGATGGCGCGTCCTTCGGGCAGGCCAGTAAGTTCGTAGGGCGGGGTTAGCACGACCTGACTTCGCCAGGCCAACGTACCCACTTCGCGCCATTGCATTTCCACGGCTGCTCCTGATCTGCCTGTATGAAATTCAATATCGACCAGAGCCGAATTTGCCCGAACTCGCCCGGAGTTTACCGACGTGTTCCAAATCTGGGGACATTGCGTCGTGAACTGGTAGAGGTTCAGCGATGCGTTTGGCGAGTTGTCGGTTGCTGCGGGCGAGCAGGACGGAATCGCCCGCCAGGAATAGGTAGCCCCCGATTGTAAGTTACTCAACAACAGGCTTGTACTGGTAACGCCAGTTTGTCGTTGCCAAACCGTTTCGTTTGTTTGCCGCCACCAGACGGTGTAGCTCGGACTTGTTCCAGACCAGTTTAGCTGGACCGATGTGTTCGACCCTCGGGAACCCACGTCATACGCTATGTCGGAGCAACCCAATGGTGTACTGAAGGTGGTTAGCTGGCTCGTGATGTATTCGCCCGTTGCACACAAAACACGCACCTGACACTCATAGGAGCGTCCCGGCTGCAAGTTTTGCAGCAGTTGAAAGTTTCTACCCGTATTGATCACGACGTTCCAGGCAGTTGTTCCTGCCTCACGATACTGAATTTCGCGCTCGCCCACAAAACTGGTTCCACCTAAGTAAATCGTAACCTGAGTTGACTGAATTTCCTGGGCGTACACACTCGAAACAACCGGACAACCGGGCGTGACCTCTTCGCGCCAGGGCCGCGAATACTCACCCAACACGCATTCGGCGCGAACCTGATATTCATAGCGTTGGCCCAACGTGAGGTTGGTAAGCGAATACGCATTCGTTGTGATCCCACTTACGACCGTGGTCATATTGGGTAACCCGCTCAGGGGCAGGGGCGTTACGGTAACCTCAACACTCCGAACGTTGGGGTAATCGTGTAAACGCCACCGCAGTTGCCTTATCGCACCATTTGGCTCATCGACATGTACCGACAGGGTCGGACAACTATTGGTCTGACCGCTTGAGAATGAACTAATTGCCGACTCGACCGGTGCGGGCGTATCGGCATACGGACAGTTAGCAAGCACCCGCCATTCGTAATTAGTTTGTGGCCGTATGTCGGGCAATTGAAACGACCGTTGCAGAATAGTTCCCGAACTAGTCCAGGCGGTTGTGCCGGTCTCGCGCCATTGCACCGTGAAGCTGATGCCGTCCAGAGGGGGCGTTTGCCAACTTACGGTGAATCCCTCACTCGACCACGACTGATACCCAAACAAGTCGGTGGGCATGGGGCAGTTAGCCCGAAAAACAGTGCCTTGTTTATACGCTGACCCAACTTGCGCCGTACAATTTGCCTGTACCTGCCATTCGTACTGCGCACCCAGTCGCAGATTGGTCAGTTGTAGATACGACTCGGCAACACCACTCTGTTCCTGCCAGTTTGGTGAGAACAACTCCCGATAACGGACTGTGTAGGTTGGAGCCACTGTGGTTGCCCACGACAGTTCAGCCGATGTGGGAGTAATAAGTTGTGCATTCGCAACATATGGCTCTTGGCAAACCAGCGAAAATGTATTGACAGCGGGGTTGGGCGTAACGACTCCGTTGGCACATTGAGCTTCCACATAATACTGATAGGTGAAACCGGGGGGCAAATTCTCCAACAGCAACGAGTTTTGGGATAAGTCGCCTACCCGCGTCCAGGTCGCTTGCCCCGACTGCCGCCAGTATACATTGTACCGACCGTTGCCACCTGTGCCCCAGGCAATTCGCACACTGCTAACACTCAACGGATTAGCCCAGGATGAAGGACTTGGCGAGCAGCGCGTTGTGAATTGAGGTCCTTGTGAGTTGTAGCTACTCGTCAGGCCATTTCCACAGTTGGTGCGTACCCGCCACTCGTAGGTTGAGTCGGTGGGTAGGCCGGTAATCTGGTATTCCTTGCTCGCAATATTCTCAGCCGTCGCCCAATCGGTGGTGCCCCGCCGTCGCCATTGCACGTCGAACGAACTACCGAAACCTGCCCAATTCACGATGGCTCCGTCTGAGCGTACGGATGGATAATAGGCATCGCTGACAGTCGGGCAATTCGTTTGGAAGGTTTGGAGTGTACTAAACATCGACGATGCCCCCGTCGATGTCAGGCTACAGACTCGTTGCACCTGCCATTCATAAGTTTGTTGGGGCGTAAGGTTCGTTAAGGGGGTGCTGGTGCGGGTTATGTTCGCCAACGAAGACCAGTCAGTAGCTCCTTGTTGCCGCCAACGCACCGTGTAGCGTACGTCCGGCTCGTCGTTCGGCCAACTGATCAACGCACTTGTCGACGTGACGGGGGTGGACGCTAAACTCCAGGGACCGGGAGTATTGCAGAGCGTGAAAAAGGTTGTACCATTCGCAAACGCCGACGACTCCGTAGATGAGCAAACGGCTTGTACGCGCCAATTGTAGGAGGTATTCACCGCTAAATTGGTCAGTCGGAAAGAAGAACTTACAGGTAAGTTGTTGATTGTATTCCAGTTCGATTCGGAAACCGCTTTCCACTGAAATACGTAGGAAGCACCGGGGTTACGGCTCCAGAAATAAATTGCTGCTGAGGTCGCATTGGTATTGTTTACCTGAAGATTTTCGGGCAATGAGCATTGCGTCAGAAATGTTTGGGGCGTGCTGAAATCAGTCATGACCTGTGGGGAGCAGACCGTCCGCACCCGCCATTCGTACCGGGTATTGTTGGCAAGTCCCGTCAGAACCGTTGAGCTGACTCCTGTAAACGTCAGGCTGTTCCAACTCGCCGACGTAACGGCCCGCCATTGCAGTTCTGTTTGCACGTAAGGCTGGCTCGTCGACCAATTAATCGTAGCGCGATTATGGTAAACATCGTACGTATAGAGGTTAGTGGGCGGGTTGCATACCGTTCTGAATATGGGGCCGTCCAGAAACGTCGAGGTGGCTGTTGCCGAACAAACTGCCCGCACTCGCCACTCATAGAGCGCGTCGGTTTGCAGACCCGTGAGCGCATAGGGCATCGACGGATTCACAACCGTTGTGCTGGACCAATTTGTGAAGTTGGCTAGTCGATACTGAATTTCGTGCGTGATAAAAGGCTGAGCGTTCGTGTTCCAGTTAATCGAAGCCCCGTTGTAAAGGCCCGTATAGACTTGTGGATAAGTAGGGGCGCGGCAGGCGGTTTGAAACGATTGTGCGGCAGAGTACCCCGATGTGTCGCCCGCGCTACACACTGTTCGGGTTCGCCACTCATAATTGGAGTTGTTAATCAGGTTCCGAACATCATAGCTGCCTGTACTGCTCAGGCTAGCTGGCACCGACCACGTCGGATCATTGACGGCCCGCCATTGAATGAGTGCCCGACTAGCCCCACTATTCAGATAGACATAAAACGTGGCCGATTCGTGGTTTGTGTTCGTCAGATAAGAAGTGGCTGGTGAACACCCCGACTGGGCGTAACTCGTCAATACGCTGACAATCAGCCACAAAAATAGTGTAGAACGTAAAAGCATAGTAAGAAGTGTAGAAAAACGGTGCCACAAGATAGTATTTCTCGTAGACACCACCACTTCTTTTAGATCTTTTAATCTACAAACCCCGGTCAGCTACTTCTTTTTCGAGTTCGGCGTACCAATCTTCGCCATAAGCCCGAATCAGGGCCTCGCGGACAAACTTATACACGGGCACGTTTAGCTCTTTCCCGAGGCCGCAGGCGGGGCTGCAAATAGGCCACCTGTCGTAGTTGAGGGCGTGATATTGCTCGTATTTCGTAACGCGGATAGGGTAAAGATGGCACGAAATGGGTTTCTTCCAGTCGACTTTGCCGTCGTTGTAAGCTGCTTCGATGCCGCATTTCAGGATACCCTGCTCGTTCCAGGTGGCAAACACGCACTCGCGCCCGCCCACGGTGGTCGTTACAAAGCCCCCCTCTCCATCGGGTTCGTAGAGACCTTGTTTCTCAATGGCCGCGATGCCCTCCGGCGAGAGATACGGTTTTATTTTCGGGTAAATCCGTTGCAGAATATGCATCTCGTCGCCTTCGAGCGGGGCACCCAAATCGCCCTCTACGCAACAGGCCCCCTTGCACTTATCAAGGTTGCATACGAAAAACTTTTCGGCCACGTCGTCGCTGATGACGGTATTATCGATGAGAATCATTTGACAATTTTGATCTTCTGTCCTTCCTGAACGGCTACGTCGGTGAGGCCGTTCCACTGCTGAATCTGCTCGATGGTCACGTTGTAGAGTTTCGAGATACGGAACATCGTTTGTCCTTTCTCCACCGTATGGTAGATCACCTCAGGCTTGGGCGCACTCGCTGCCCCCGACGGGGTTGATCCCGAAGGGCTTACCTCACGGCCAACCGGAAATCCTTTCGGCACGTTCCGCACGGTCAGTTGCTGCCCAACAGACAACTTGTCTTCCAGCGTCAGGCTGTTGGTGGCCAAAATATCCTCAATCTGAACCCCATACTGTTTAGAAATGCTGTAATAGGTCTGCCCCGCTTCGACGGCGTGCGTCATGGTCCGGCTACCACCTGACCGATTGGTAGTAGATGGGTTTGGTGCCGGAGCCGTTGGCTTTGGGGCGGGCGTTGCCGGGGCCGGTTTGGGCGTACTCGCAATTGGTTCATTGCGCGTGGTCGCGGGCGGGTTCGCAGGGCGCGTAGTTGGAGCCGGGCGGGTTGCGGGGGGCGACGCGGGTTCGTTGCCCGTGGTCACCTCAAAACCGCCCTGTTTGGCCGTTTTGGTCGGCACCGAGGGCAGCAGATCGTCATCGTCGGCGGGTTCCGAGATTGGGTTGGCCGGTTTCACCGTCACGGTCCGGGTGGTGCCGTTGCTGCTTCCTGTGGTTGGGGCAGGCGCGGGGGGTGGCGTTGTGCGTGTTGGTGTTGTTCTTGTGCGGTCGGGAACGTTTGTTGCAACCGGGTCCGGGGTCGATGCGGGGGGTGGAGTGGTGGTGGTGGTTGGCACCTCCTCACCCCCAAACTTGGGTGTGTATCGTTTCCGCTCCGACGAGTTACGCGGCACGTTCTCGCTGTTGGCGGGCCGGGTGGGGGTCATGTTGCCGGGGTCGGTGGTGGTCGCCACGTCGGTTGGGCGGGTCGAGGGGGTGGTCGGCGTGTTATCGTACACGGGTGGCGTTGGCACGTTAATGATCTCGACCGGACGTTTGCGGGGCCGACGTTCGCGCAACCACATCACGCGGCCCACCTGTAGTTTTTGAACCCGATCCATCCGATTGTACTTCAATAGATTCTTCAGTCGGATGCCATACCGTTGCGAAATGCTGCGGGCACTCTCGCTATCGCGGGTGGTGTGGAACGGTACCAGGGCTTTTTTGCGCTTCTTGGCCAGATAATACACCTCGCCGGGAACGACCTTCGTTTTCTCCGACATATCGTTATACCGCAAAAAGCTTGAATAGCTAATGCGGGCTTTTCGCGCCAGCGAACCGGCATCGTCGCCCGCCTGCGCCTGAATACCGGGCAACCCGTTGACCTCGTACAGGATTGGGTCGGTCTCGTTCCGAACGCCAAGCGTCACTTTTTTCAGTACCGGAAAGCCCACGTCGTTCTGCATGAAGTCGGGGGTTTTCTTATCGGAAACGGCCACAATCCGTCCGCGCACGTCGTTGATGAGGTTGCTCTGCACCGGAATCAGCACCGTGTAGGCTTTATCGGCGGGCACGTTTCCGGCCAGAATCCAGCGGTTGTAAGTCTGTAAGTCTTCGGCAGTCACCTGCACACCCTGCGCACCCAGATCGGCCACGATTTGGGCGACCGTTTTGCCGCGCCCGTTAGGATATTCAACCAGCGCAACGGTTGTGCCACCTGCCCGGTTGGCCGTTTGGTATGAAGGCAGCGCGTTTTCAACGGCGAGTTTGTGGGCGAAGAATCGCAGCACGTAGCGGTCGGTGTTGCCATCGAGCGAGATCTCTTTGGCATAGGCCCAGTCGGGCGGTATCAACTTGTTGACGCCCGTGGGCCCCAAATAAAACGAATACAGCGATGACACCCAGTTGTTGAACTGCGTGTTGCTCTTTTTGAGGTACAAAGCCGCCCCCTTTGTCGACCCAGTGATGCTCCGGCGTTCATCAACCTCCTCGTCTACGCGCATCCCGTTGATCAGGGCCGTTTCGCGCTTAAACTGCCAGAACCCCACCGCCTGCGACGACGAGGTGGCATCGGGCGTGAGCGAGCTTTCCTGCACGGCCAGGTATTTGAAGTCGGTGGGCACCTCCTCGTCGGCTAAAATGGCCTCGATGATCGGGAAGTAGAGCACCACCCGGTCGAGCTTGGCGTTCCAGTACTGCCGGTTGGCATATAGGGCGTTGATGTCCTGCTGAATAATGCGTCGGGCGGCTTCGTCGAGTTGTACCGAAATACCGGCAAATTCGGTCCGGGGTGGCACCGAGGGCACGGCGGGTGGCTGCGCATAAGCGACCAGCGTCAGCAGCAGGCAAAGCAAAGTCAGGGTTTTGTTCATAGTCAACGTACGTTCGTTGGGTTAACGTTTTCGAATCATCATTATTCCGTCGCGGACGGGTAGAAGCACATTCTCGACGCGTTCGTCGGCCTGTATTTTCGCGTTGAAGGCCAGCACCGCCTGCGTGTCGCGGTCCGACGGTTTCACGGGTTCCACTACTTTACCGCTCCACAACACATTGTCGGCCAGCAGAAACCCGCCCGGTCGTACTTTGTCGATCACCAGATCGAAATACCGGCCGTAGTTCTGCTTGTCGGCGTCGATAAATACCAGATCGAACACCTCGTCAATACCCGGAATCAACTCGATGGCATTACCCAGGCGGAGGTCAATCTGATGTGCGTAGGGCGTTTGGTTCCAGGCCGTGCGGGCTATCGTTTCGAGTTCTTCGTTTTTATCGAGCGTAATCAGCAGGCCATCGTCAGTAAGACCCTCAGCCAGACAAATAGCCGAATAGCCAGTGTAGGTGCCAATTTCGAGTATCCGCCGGGGACGAATCATGTGCGACAGCATCGACAACAACCGCCCCTGCCCGTGCCCCGACAACATGCGGGCATACAACACTTTGGCGTGCGTTTCGCGACTCAGCCGACGAAGCTCGTCGCTCTCAGGCGAGGTGTGTGCATCGGCGTAAGCGGTCAGATCGGGGGGTAAAAAATCCATAGATACCTCAAAAGTAGGGCATCAGGCCCAATAATCATACTGCATATAGCGGGCGGTTTCGGTGGCTTCGTCGGGGCCGTGGAGCCTGCTTACCACGTACAACGACGCGTCGATACCCGCCGATATACCCGCCGAGGTGATGATTTTACCGTTATCAACCCAGCGTTCCGTAGGGCGCAGCTCCGTGTTGGGGGCGGCTTCGCGCATACCCTCCAGGGCCTTGTAGTGGGTGGTTGCGGCCAGCCCATCGAGCAGTCCGGCCCGCCCCAAAATCATCGACCCCGTGCAAACCGACAGCACAATCTCGGCCTGTTCGGCCTGCCGTTTTACCCAGTTCAGCACGGCGGGGTTGTTCATCTCGCGACGGGACCCGTAGCGCGTCCCGTCGGGGTGAATGCCGCCCCCGCCCGGAATCACCAGCACGTCGGCCTGCGGGTGATCGTCGAGCAAGTACGTAGGCGTGATGCACAGACCGTTACGGGCATAGACTGGCCCGCGTTCGGCCACGGTAAACACCCGAAACGGCGGCTCCCCGAACCGCGTCTGCCCGCTCTGCCGACCCGTCACGCCGAACACCTCAAACGGCCCGGCAAAGTCGAGTACTTCAATCTCGTTAAACAGTAAAATAGCTACGTTTCTCATAGTTTGCTAGTTGCTTGGTTCACTGGTTGATTCGTCGACTGACTGTTGACTGGTAGAATGATTTAATTACTCGTTATCAACCAATTAACCAGTCAACCAGTCAACCATTAACCCCGCCACCGAAACGATTTGTCGTCAATGGCCCGCATGGTGCAGAGAATGCCGTCGAGATGGTCGTATTCGTGTTGCAGAAGTTCGGAAAGGTCGTCGGTCATCGTCCACGACTGGGGTTGCCAATTCTGATCCAGATAGTTGATCGTGAGCGATTTGTGTCGCCGAATGCGCACGAGCAGATTCGGAAAACTCATACAATCGTCCCAGAGTTCAAACTGTTCGTCGCTCAGGTTTTCGAGCACAGGGTTGATAAACACTACTGGGCCGGTGCCTGCGGGCGGGGCAATGTTCATGTAAATCAATCGCTTCATGATGCCCAACTGTGGGGCCGCAATGGCCCGCCCGAAGTTGTACTTAGCCCGAATCTCCTCCATAACGTTGTGCAGATCGGCCACCCAACCCGCCACGAGCGGGAGTTCATCGGGCCGGACCGGCTCGCAGGTCTCGTACAGGCGTGGGTCGCCTAGTAAAAGTAGATCAGAGAGGGTTTTCATTGCTTATTCTTCGTATCGATCACAATCGTAACGGGGCCGTCGTTTACCAGAGCTACCTTCATGTCGGCCCCGAACTCGCCCGTCTGAATTGAGTGGCCTAAATCGGCAGTGAGTTGGGCAATCATGCGTTCGTAAAGCGGGATGGCTACCTCCGGGCGGGCAGCTTCAGTGAAACCGGGCCGATTCCCTTTTTTTGTGCTGGCGTGCAGCGTAAACTGGCTGATTAACAAGACGCTTCCGCTCACAGCGGCCAAGTCGAGGTTCATTTTTTCGTCGGCGTCGTTGAACACGCGCATGCCCACGATCTTCTTACTTAACCACTCTACATCCTCCGGGGTGTCGGTGTGCGTAACACCCAACAACACCATAAACCCGGTTTTTATCTGGCCCCGCACCACCCCGCCGATGGTCACGGAGGCTTCCGAAACACGTTGAATCACAGCAATCATGGCGCAAGATAAAGGTGAATGTTAAGCGAATGGCACAGATTGAGCGGATTTTGTATCTTGCCGCATGGTTACCATTCAGATCGACGAGCGCGACCCCACCATGCTCGGCGTGTACTTTCCCGAAGACCCCTTCGGCAACGATCTCATCAAGGAGGTTCCGGGTCGGCGGTTCAGCCGGTCGCGCAAAGGCTGGCTCGTGCCCAATACCCGCGAGTCGCTGGTGCAGTTGGGGCGGTTATTCGGGCGCGAGCACTGCCGGTTCGATGAGGCCATTGTACGCCACCACAAACCTGCTGCAACCCCTGTAGAAGTAGAAGAAGCTACCAATCCACCGTGGCCACCGACTGGTAAAATGCCCGTTGTCCAATCGTTTCGGCACTTGCCCGCCCGCTCCGACTACAACCAACACCCGGCTATCATCGCGCTCACCAACGCGTTGCGTACCGGCTTTTACAGTTACAAAACGCTCCGAAATTATAAGCAGGCCCTCATCGCGCTCATCGTCCATATTGATCCGCAACCCATTGAAGATCTGTCCATTGTCGATTACAAAGCCTATTTATTGTTCCTGGTCGATGTCAGAAAACTGGGCAGTTCCACGGTGAACGTCCATGTCAACGCCTGGAAATTTTATTGCGAGAAAGTGCTCAAACGCGAGCGGATGTTTTACGATATCGGGATGCCGCGTCAGGCCCACAAGCTGCCCACGGTCTACAGTTCCGACGAGGTGAAGGCTATTTTTAACGCTACAACCAGCTTTAAATACCGCACAGTTTTTCAACTGGTGTACGCCACCGGCTTGCGCCTTGAGGAAGTCATAAACCTGCGCCTGGCCGACCTCGACCGGGTTCGTCGGGTTATTACCGTTCGGAGCGGGAAGGGCCGCAAAGACCGCGTGGTGATGTTTTCGGAGAAGCTCGAAAAGGTGCTCAAGCACTATATGGCTCAGTATGCCCGTCGGGAAGGACCACCCCAATTATTTATGTTTGAGAACGCCGAGACGTGCGGTCAACTCAATCGGCGTACGATCCAGCAGGTTTATAGTGAGTCGGTGCGGTTTGCGGGCATCAAAAAACGGGGAGGCATTCACAACCTACGCCACAGTTTTGCCACGCATCTGCTCGAATCGGGCACCGACGTTCGGTATGTTCAGGAGTTGCTTGGGCACGAAAGCATCACAACAACCGTGCGCTACACACACGTCTCGATTGATAAAGTTCGGACGTTGCAAAGCCCCTTCGATACTCTGTAACGTGTTCACTTAGAGCATTTCTACGAGTTCGGTTTGCCGGATGTGTTGCGGCAGTTGCTCTTCCAGGGTGAGCAGACATTGCTCGGCAAACCGCAAAAAGGCCTCTTTTTCTTCTTTCGTGTATTTCTCAAACAAGGTGGAGTTCAGTAATTCCCGCTGCGGCTGCAACTGTTCCAATAACTCGTGCCCCTGCTGACTCAGGGTTAACCGCTTCCGACGCTTGTCGAACTCGTCCTCTACCTGCTCTACTAATCCCTTGTCTAACAGGCTATTAATCATGTTGGTGATGTTGGGACGCGACACGTTCAGGGCATCGGCCAGTTCAGAAGCTAGCAGCGGTTCGCGGTCGTCGGCGGTTTGATTGGGCGATGTAAGATTGGGGTCGTGGGCGAGGTGAAGCATGAGCAGCCACTGTTGGGTGGAGATGCCCAGATTCTGGCTCAATATATCGCGCCGACGCTTTAACCGATCTCCCAGGGTAATCAGCCGCAACACCAGCGATTCTTCGACTCGTTTTCCTATCATAGCACCATAACGGTTTAAAATGGTAAGTAGATCCGCGTCTGTTCTACCCGGCACACGGTAACTATCGAACCAACAGGTTGTCCGACTGTTTGGATAAACTAGTTGTTGGTTGACGTAAATTCCAACTTGGTAACGGGCTTATTTTTCGTGCTCATCTTTTCAATAATCTGCCAGCTCACCCCTGCCGAGTCGCGAAAGTTAAAACAGCGTTCCGCGAGTTCGTTTTTCTGGATGGCCGTGGCCGTCAGGCGGTTGTCCTGTTTCACTAAACCATAGACCATATCCAGTTTGGATGTGTGAAAGGTGTGCAGGGTCATACCTAGCTCGCCCACGCGCTGATGCGCCGAACGGTCGGGTTTTTGCCCACGCGGAATAAAGAATTTCAGCTTGCCGCAAATGTTGTTGGGCGACACAAACCCCTGATACCAATGCGTGTAGCCGGTGTCCATCATAAACACTTTCTTCGGTCCCTTTTGCCAGTCGCCATTGATCTCAGGCGGCCCCTCCGATTTCAGCCCCAATACCGTAGAAAGGTAGCTTATCACGTCCAGCGACGGGGCGTTGATAATAAAATCGTGGTGTGTGAACTCGCTCGTTTTCAGCGGGGTACTGGGGCCAATAGTACCGTAGCCAGGAATTTCGTAGCCATATCGCTGGAAGAACACGTGGGTAAAAAACTCACCATAAACCGCGTTTTCGCGCACCAGTACGGGCCGCTTAAAGAAGCTAATTTGGTCGGGCTTGTTCAGGCCGAACAAATCGTCGGCGATGGGTTCGGTGGGAAGCCAAAGTTGCTTTAAGTCGCGGAGGTTGCTGTAGATGTCGAAAAGCCGGACAATGTCGTTGGTTTTCATGACGGCCATGCGCTGCCCAATGGTTTCGGGAACGCCGTAGCCCACGCCCTCGCCCAAGGGTTTGTCCCAAACCCACAACCGCAACAATCCGTGACTATCAATTTCGCCGTTCTGCATCCGGTACGTTTTCAAACCCGAATTCACACCATACATCCGTTGCGCATCAGCCGCCGACACCGCCGACGAGTCGATCACCCGAAAGCCATATTCCCCAAAGTATTTGATGGCAAACCGGGCGTCTTTCACGGCATGAACCACCTCATACAGGCCACTGATCCCCGTGTCGGGCAGTTGTTGGGCCAAAAGCCCCCCACCCCCCCAGAGGGGCGCTAACAAGGCAACATATTTCAGGAAAGTTGGATGTAAAAATCGTCTCATGGTTCTGATGATTTAGGAACTTGGTTTCAGCCAGTCGCCCATGCCGTAGGGGTCGGCGAGGGCACCGGATACATGTTCGTGCCGGATGCGCCAGGCTCCCTCGTGTTGGCGTAGCACAAACGTGGCCCGGAAGGTTTGTTCAAACCGGTGCGCCGGACCGTTCTTTCCCTTCAGCGATACCCGCAACCGGACAATGCCCCCGATCCAGGCCATGTCGGTACTGGCCTCTACAAACGGGCCTTCCAGCCAGTCGATACCCGCCAGCGCAAGGGCCGAATCGCAGAAATCATACCAGCCTTTCTGGATTTTGGAGAACCCCTTTGTTGCCAGCCGGGGACCTTCCAGAATCACGTAGGTGTCCTCATCCTGCACATAGAACGTCCCGATCAGGGGGGCATTTTTGGCCGTTATGGCCGCGTAGAAGGCATTGATGGTCTCAACAGGCGTCATCACATCTCGTTTATCTCATCCGCAATCTGATGCATGTCCGTATTGTTTTCGGGCCGGGCAAGCGCGTCGAGTTCCTGCTGCACAATACGCAGGATTCGGGCGGCATACCGGGCGTGCCAGAGTTGACGCTCCTCGGCCTGCTCGTCGGTCGGCACAAAAGCTTCAATCTCAGCCCGATTCAAGAGGCCCTTTGCTTCGAGGAGCCGCTCAATGGTATCGATGCGTTCGCGCACTACGGCCACCTCGGTTGCTACGGCCATCGCGATGTTCAGCACACGCTCCACCGACGGGTCATTGAAAAAATAAGGCCGTCCGCCTTTGGCCTTGTCGCCCGCCATCAACACATCGTTGACACCAGAGGTATCGAATTGATTTTCCATCTCTTTCATTTCTTCCAGCCGCCAAACACATTCCAAATCGGGCTGCGACCGTAATCTTCAGTCACCTTCCCATCCGATTTTTTCTTATCCAGATCGTTGATGGCTTTTACACCCACCTGCATAAAGTTTTCGCGGCTCACCCCGGCTTCGGTCATCAGGTCTTGGGGTTGCAGGTCGTGCATGTGGCCCCAGTAGGGTTCGGCGTTATAATAGGCGTCCCAGTCGCGCATGAACTGCTCGTAGTAGCTCATTTCGGGCGTATACTGCGGCTGTTCGATGTGCAGGTTCAGCCCGTTGGGGGCCAACACGCGGTTGATCTCACCAAAAATTCGGTGGATGGCCTTGCCACCCGTCTCGTGCAAAAACATGGTTGTCTGCACCCAGTCGAAGGTTTCATCGGCAAAATCGGCCATGCTCTCGGCATTCATCTGGACGAATTTCACGTTACTGATGCCCAACGCGTTGGCCCGTGCGGCTCCATAGCGCAACATCGGCACGCCCGTGTCAATGGCTACAACATCGGCATCGGGGAAGGCCTCGGCCAGGGGCAAGGTGTTGTGTCCCAGCCCGCAACCGATATCCAGAATTCGTTTTGGCTTGAAGCTGGGATATTCTGTGCGCACCCAACTGGCAATGGCCCGCCCCCCGCCATCGGTGAGGCTTCCGAGCATCCCGCCACTCGTAACGAACAGGCCGCTGTCGTAGTTGGCAGCATTGGCTACGTCGCCCCGGAAATACTCGGTGTGGTAGCTGCCGGGCATCAGGTGATTATCCACGTGCCGGAGGTAAGGCGGCACCGAAACGGCGTCGTTCAGGGCCAGATTGTCGCTTTTCTCCAGATACGTCTGTGCCTTTTGGGCCAGTTCGCCCGCTTGTCGAAGCACGACGGCCCGCCCGTTTTGCTGGCGCATTTCCATCGTGCTTCGGCGCAAGGCCGCCCAGGTTTGATACATCGGGTCGGCCTCCATCGCGTCCTTTACTTCGTGCCGATCCTCGAATGTCCGGCCTTGTTCGGCCCGGAACGCCGGTTCCACGCGCTTGTCGTAGGCGATCTTGTTGCCCGGCGCAATAACGGTCGAAACAAAACGATTCAGGTTGGCGAGGAAGTTATACCGCGCCCGCTCGTCGTGGTCGAATTCGGGAAAAACCGCGTGTTGTTGCAGCTTTGTCCAGACTGGGGGAAGTTGATAAGACATAATCCATTGATTTAATGCGTAATGCATAATGTGTAATGCGTAGTTCCTGGTGCATCAGCCTGCGCGGCTCGGCACATTCATCATTATGCATTACACATTATGCATTAGATTTCCATAGCCTCCTCCGCCGGGCAGTTCCATAACGAGTTCTTCGCCGGGGAGGAGTTTGTCGTGGCCTTTGGGTGGGGTGAAGCGTTCGGTTTTATCGGCTTGCCGCACAAACAGCCGCCCTTTTTGACCCGATTCGCCCCCAAATAAGCCATAGGCCTGATGGTTGAGTTTTTCGGTTACGTTACTGATCTGAATGGGGCTACTGCCGATGTTGCGGTATGCAAATCGTTGCCCCATGCCGCCCGGATACTGCCCGTTGCCCCCGCTGTTGCGGATCAAACTCTTTTCGGTAACCAGTACGGGAGCATCGTTCTCGAATACCTCGATAGGCACGTTTGCCACATTGGTTGGGTAACAGAGGGTGTGTTCGCCGGGGAGTCCCTTGCGGCCACCGTAGCCCCCCGCGAGGAACAGGTATTCCACGAATTCAGCGTTGTCTGCTCGTTTTCCGCTCAGGACCATTACCCAAACGGCGGCCCCACAATCGGCCTGCACCTTGTCGGGTACGACCTGACTCAGTGCCTGCATGATGGGTGCGTGGAGCAAGTTGCCCGTTACGTTTCGCGCGCCAAGGGGCGAGGGTTTGCGGGCGTTGAGCAAACAGCCTTCGGGGGCCGACACGTGGATGGGCCGAAAACTACCCTCGTTGTTGGGCGTCTCGGGGCTGAACACGCACTTGATGGGGTAGGCCGTGTAGGCAAACACGTAGTTCAGGACGGCGTTGATGGCCAGCCGGTGCGCGGGCGAGGTGCCGGTGTAGTCCACGTCAATTTCATCGTCGGCAATGGTCACGGCGCAAACGAACTTCACGGGTTCGTTTGCGCCGTCGCCGTCGGCATCGTATTCGGCGTGGTAGGTGCCGTTGGGAGCCTGCCGGATGGCCTCACGCATGGCCCGCTCGCTGGCCCCGATAATCTGCTCACCCAACGTATCGATCTCAGTGAGTTCGTTTTCCTGCATCATCCTGTGCAGCGACCGGATGCCCTGGTCGTTGGCCGCTACCTGCGCCAGAATGTCGCCAATGGTTTGGTCAGCCGCCCGGACGTTGGTGCGAATCATGTGGAACAAGGTATCGTTCCGTTGCCCCGCGCTGTACAGTTTCATGGGGGGAATATACAGCCCTTCTTCGTAGAAATCCTTCGCCCCCGCGCCCCACAATGCCCCGCCAATGTCGGGCGAGTGGGCAATGCAGCCGATGAAGCCGATCAGACCACCCCCTGGCCCCCTCCTAAAACAGGAGGGGGTGCCATCAAAGACTCCTTCCGAGACCACCCCCTCCTGTTTTAGGAGGGGGCCGGGGGGTGGTCCAAATACTGGTGTTACGATCCCAATATCGGGTTTGTGGCCCGCGCAGAGCCAGGGGTCATTGGTGATAACCACGTCGCCGGGTTGCCAGGTGTCGAGCGGGAAATGGTCGTTGATGAGGGCTTTGACCAGAAACGGCAACACCCCCAAAAACGACGGTACACTCACGCTGCTCTGTGCCAGCGACTGCCCTTGCGTATCCATGAGCACCACGGCAAAATCAGCACTCTCCCGCGTGACCGACGAGAACGCCGTGCGCTGCAAGGTTGTCCCGGCCTCATCGACAATCGAAATCAGCCGCGACCACAAAACGCTCAGTTCAATGGGATTGTATGTTTGCGCTACGCCCGGTCTTATTTGATCAACCATCGTCAATACGTTAAATCAATCACCAGATTACCAAACTCATCGGCGTGGGCGGTGCTGTTTTTGCCGACCACGGTAGTGCTTTCAAACTCCTCGATAATGCACGGTCCCAAAACGGGTTCGTGTGCGCGTAGCGAGTACCGGTCATACACGGGCGTATCCTCGTACGTCTTTCCCCAAAACACGGGTCGAGTGCCTTTTTGGGCCTGTCCGGCGGGTTTGTGCAACGTTTGTCGGGGAATAATTCGGGGCGAGGGGCCGCTGACTAGCACGCGCCACGTGACCGATTCGATGGGTATTCGGTCGATGCTCCGGCCATAGCGCAACTGATATTCCCGGCCAAAAGCGGCTTCGATTTGCGGCACGGCAGTTTCATCTAACGACCCGTCGGGTATGCTAACCGTGATTTCATGGCCCTGCCCCAGATACCGCATGTCGGCCACGATTTTGACCGTAACCTGAGTGGCATCGACGCCCGCGTGATCCAGAAAAGCATAACCCGATTGCTTCATCTCGGCGATGCGCTCGTTCACGCGGTTCCAGTCCATCCGGTCCAATCGGCAGACGTAGCTCGAAATGGCTTCTTTGGCCACCGGACTCACCAAAAAGCCAAACGCGCTCAGAACCCCGGCCCCGCTCGGCACCAGCAGTTGGGGCGTGTTCAATAGCCGCGCCACGTTGAAGGCATGAACCGGCCCCGCCCCGCCAAAGGCCATCATCGAGAAAAAGCGCGGGTCCAGGCCCTTCTCCAAAATATGCACACGGGCCGCGTTGGCCATGTTTTCGTTGACGATCCGGTGAATCCCCCAGGCCGCTTCTTCCACGCTGATACCCAGTGGTTGCGCAATGTTCAGGTCGATGGCTTGCCGGGCGAGGTCTTTGCGGAGCGACATGGTGCCGCCCAAAAAGTAGTGCTCGTTCAGGAAACCCAGCACCAGATCGGCGTCGGTCACGGTCGGGTTTTGGCCCCCGCGCCCGTAGCAGGCCGGACCGGGTGTGGAGGCCGCGCTTTCGGGGCCAACCGTGAGCAGACCCAGCGCGTTCACGTGGGCAATGCTGCCGCCCCCGGCCCCAATCTCGATCATGTCGATAACCGGAATCCTGACAGGCAAGCCGCTCCCCCGTTTGAACCGTTTCTCGCGGGCGGCCTCAAACTGATTCGTGATTTCGGGCGTCAAGATGCCATCGCCCCGGTCGCGAATCATCGACGCTTTGGCCGTAGTACCCCCCATGTCGAAGGCCAGCAGGTCCGATTTGCCGGTCAGATGACCAAAGAAAACACCCGCCATTGTGCCACCCGCCGGACCACTTTCGAGCAATTGCACGGGTGTTTTTCTGGCTCCTTCGAGGGTCGTAAGCCGTCCCGCCGAGTCCATAATGTGAATAATCCCGGCAAAGCCCAATGCGTTGAGCCGCGTCCGTAAGTTTTTCAGATACTCGTCGGTGAGGGGTTGCACGTAGGCGTTCATGACCGTGGCCGAGGTGCGCTCGTACTCCCGAATTTCGGGCATCACGTCGCAACTGAGTGAGTACGTCAGGCCCGGAAACTTGCTCTCGATCAGTTGCCCAACGGCTTTCTCATGGGCGGTGTTGGCAAACGAATGCAGGAACGACACGGCCACACTCTGCACACCCTCAGCCTGCAACTCAAGCAGATGTTGTTCGGCTTCATCGAGCCGGAGGCTTTCGACAACAACCCCCTGTTTGTCAAGCCGTTCGGTAACGCCCCGGCGTAGGTGGGCGGGCACGAGCGGCTTAGGCATGGTGATGAAAATGTCGTAAATGTCGTAGCGCATCTCGCGCCCGATCTCCAGCACATCCTCAAACCCTTTGGTCGTCAGCAGAGCGGTTTTGGCCCCTTTGCGCTCAATGACAGCATTGGTCACGAGCGTGGTGCCATGCACGAGCGTGTCGATCTGGCTACTTTCAATACCGCTTTTCTGTACAATTTCCTGAACGCCGGTCAAAATCCCCTCCGTCGGGTCGGGGTAGGTGGTTAGCGTTTTGGCAAACACCACCGCCCCGTCCTGCTCATTCAGCAAAACGAGGTCCGTAAATGTCCCCCCAATGTCGATGCCTAATTTCATAAGTAGCAGTAGACAGTGGCAGTAAGCAGTGGCAACAGGCTTCCCTTTGCGAAGCGACTGCCTACTGCTACTGCCAACTGCTGGCTTTAATGATACTCTTCTCCTCCACTCACGTTCATGGCCTCGCCGGTGATGTAGGCCGATTGGTCGGAGGCCAGAAACGCGACCGCTTTGGCGATGTCCTCAACCAGGCCGGTGCGACCCAACGGGTTTCGGTCCACAATTCCTTTCAAATACGTGTCGTAATCAAGGCCCAGTTTCTCGCTAAAAAAGCGGTTCTGCCAGTCGCCGAGGCCGGTGGTGATATGGTTCGGGCAAACGGCGTTGACCCGGATACCAAACTTACCCAATTCAACCGCGTTGGAGCGCGTGAGGCCCACCAACCCGTGTTTGGAGGCCGTGTAAGCTGCCGCAAAGGGAAACCCCGACTTAGCCGCCTGACTCGCGATATTGATAATCGACCCGCCTGCCGAGCCGTCGGGGGTGCCGGAACGCCGGACCGGGCCTTCCGACCGGCCTTGCGCAATCATCTGAATGGCCGCGTGTTTTGAGCAGAGAAACGCACCTTTCAGATTTACGTCGAGCACGGCGTCCCAACTGCTTTCGTTGAACTCCGTGAACGGCTCCATCAGATAGCCCACGCCCGCGTTGTTCACCAGCACATCGACCCGCCCGAATGCTTCCACGGCCTGCGCCACCAGATTGGCTGCGTCCGACTCCGACCGCACGTCGCAGGGAACGGCAATAGCCTCGCCACCTGCCTTTAGGATCTCGTCCAGAATGCCGTTCATCTCGTCCGAGAGTCCAATGTGTTCGGCCCCGAATGCTTCGCCCTTAGCCTGCCCCAAATCCGACAGCACCACGCGGCATCCTTCAGCAGCCAGCCGTTTGGCAATAGCCTCGCCAATGCCCAACCGCCGACCAGAGCCGGTGATGACCGCGACTTTTCCGTGTAAGTTGTACATGTAAGTTTCACGTTTCAATGGCTTCGCCGTTTCATTGCTTCGCGTTTCATTGGCTTCGCCGTTTAAGGGTTCAATGGCCTTTGCCCCGGTGCGCCAGAGCGATTTCAGGTTTTAGCATTCACAAAAACATGTGAAACTTGAAACGGCGAAGCCAATGAAACCTGAAACCAGTTTACGCTATTTGATTCGAGATCATAAACAGCGGCCCATCGGCGAACGCCTGAAATTCAGCGGCCACGCGCTGCATGGTCTCGCTGCCAATGTCGGCTCCGAGGCCGTCCATGTCGTTAACGGCGATGATTTCTACATATTGATAAGGCGGACTTTGCTCACTGCCCAGCAAGGCCACGTTTTTGTACACCTTGAAATCATCAACCGATTTCAGCCCCTTCACAGTCGGGACGTCGGTTGCGTTGGCCCAGGCTTCGTAGGCGACCTCAGCGGCAGGGTCTTTCAGATTGAAAAGGACGATCAGGTAAGTCATGTCACAGAGCTGTTTTAGCGGAGTTCGGCCACCGTTCCATCAGCGATTTTGCGTTTCACAAATTCCAGCAGGCCACCCGCTTCGGCCACTTCGGACACGAACGGCTCCTGCGGGAGGCTTTGGAACGTTTGCCCGTTGGACAGGTTTTGGATGATGCCCGTTTCGGGGTCATATTCCAGAACGTCGCCGGTTGCGCAATGCAGGTTCATGTCGCGGCACGTCACGAAGGGCAGGCCGTAGTTGATCGCGTTGCGAAATTGAAGTCGCGCAAACGAGGTCGCAAAGACGGCTTTGATACCTGCGCCCATCAGACCCGTCACGCAATGCTCAATGCTCTTACCACCCCCGGCGAAGTTATGTCCGGCCACAATAAATGTGTAGCCCTGATCGACAAAGCCATTTTCGCGGTTAAACGCTTCGTCAACTCCTGCCATTACCCACTTACTGTTTTCGACCGGGTCGATGGGAGCGGTCCAGAACCGCTGAATAATCATATCGAACGACATCACGTAGGTCTTCGCTACCCAGGCCGTGCCTTGAATTTTTGCCATTGGTTTACAATGAAAATGTCCTCGGATCAGTAATCTCGCCCGTGATGGCCGAGACGGCCACTACGGCGGGTGATGTTAGGAAAATCTGGGCGTTTTTGCTGCCCATGCGTCCCTTCATGTTGCGGTTTCCCGCGCTCAGCACCACGTCGCCATCGCCCGCAACACCCGTGTGGATGCCCGCGCAGGCCGCGCAACTCGGTGTGTCGATAGCTACGCCTGCTTCGATCAGCGTTTGGATATAGCCCAGCTTGAGCGACTCCAGATAAACCGTTTGGCTCGCCGGAACCGCCAGCATGTTTACGCTGCGGTGAACCTGCTTGCCTTTCAGAATCTTCGCCATCATCGCAAAATCTTCCACGCGTCCGTTGGTGCAGGTGCCCACAAACGCCTTGTTGAACTTGCGGCCAACCACCTTCTCCACGGGTACAATGTCGTCGAGTTTGTCGGGCATGGCAAGGGTTGGACCAACGTTCGTCACATCGACTTCATAGATGGCGTCGTAGTGGGCGTCGGGGTCGGAGGCTAGCGGAGACCAACTACCCTTTGCTACGGGAGCCAAGTAAGCCGCCGTGATTTCGTCGGGGGCAATAATGCCGTTTTTGGCTCCCAAATCGACGGTCATGTTGCAGAGCGTCATGCGGCCCGCCATGTCGAGCGCGCTGATGGCCGGTCCTTCCAATTCGAGCGATTTGTAGATCAGATGGCCGTTCCAGTGCATCATACCCATAATGTAGAGGCTCAGGTCTTTAGCCATGACCCAGGGTTGCCATTCGCCCTTGATGACAAACTTCACCGATTCCGGCACCCGGAACCAGGCTTTGCCGGTTGCCATTGCCACGGCGGCATCGGTCACACCCACGGCGTTGCCCACCGCGCCCACGGCCCCGTAGGTGTTAGCGTGTGAGTCGGTGCCAATGCTGATTTTGCCGGGCAACACGTGGCCTTGCTCCACCATAATCTGGTGAGCAATTCCCTGACGACCTAGATCGTAGAAGTGCGTAATATCATGCTCCCGCACGGCCTCACGCCATTGGTTGAGCATGGTGGCAAACTGCTCCGTGGGGGGCGGAACGAGGTGGTCCGACACGCAGATCACCCGGTCCTTGTCGAACACGTCGGTTACGCCCAGGTCGTGCAGTTTATTAAACGTCTGTTTGCCGAGGTAGTCCATGGTCATCACGGTATGCACGTCGGTCCAGACCAGTTGGCCCGGCACCACACGGTCGCGCCCGCTGTTCTGCGCCATGATTTTCTCGGTAATGGTCATGCCCATGTTAATGAGTGAATTAGCGAATGAGTGATTGAGTGATTGGTTACTATTCACTCATTATTTATCTGATCGCGATGGTCCCAGGGTGCGTTTGTTGGGGAGTTCGGTCCAGAACGAGTCGGGAATTTCGTCTTGGGTGGCCACTTGCCGTTCGTCGATCATGGTCAGGCCCTGAAATTCGTCGTCCTGTGTCCATCGCCAGTTGCGAACGCGGTGGGTGCCGTTGCCAATGAGGTCGATCATTTCGAAGAGCTTGGAGCCAGGGCGGTTTTTGTAGGTCCAGACAAGGCAAATGCTGTCGCGGGTCTCCCAGGAAGCTCCGCTAATGCGCGGGTTCTCGAAGATCAGCGTCCCCGTCTCATCAAACTCGCAGATACCGAAATCGTGGCACTCCTCGTACCCATCTTCCCAGAAATACTGGTTGACCTGATGGTATTTGTTGGTATCGAACAACCGGATGGTCAGTCGGCTGCGAAAATGATTGGATATTTCACCGTTTGGCTGGATTCGGGTGTAGGTTCCCTCCCAAACGCCGGTATGTTTAGGGAAAAGTCGTAGTTGCATACTGGTCATTTAAAACGCTGAAAATCAACTATGCACTCGTGTTGACAGGATGAGGAATAGGAAAATTGAAAGTTTTTTTTGTAAAAATAGTAATTAATTAACTGAATTAACTAGTTTTACTTTAAAATTTTTCGAGTGGTCCTAACATCTTCCAGATCGTATGCGTCAACCTTTATTTAAACATTGTCTGACAAGCCTTCTCGCTCTGTTCTTCGCTCTTACTCAGGCGTATGGACAACATGCAGTGAATGGAAAAATCACGGCTAACTCAAACGGAATGCCGATTGTTGGTGCGTCAATAGCCGAGAAAAACACCAACAATGGCGTCATGACCGACGCCGACGGAAATTATGCGATCAAGGTGGCATCGCCGAAGGCTGCGCTACGGATTACGTCGGTGGGGTTTGCGGCTCAGGAAGTAGCCATTAACGATAAGGGCACGATCAACGTCGAACTGAAAGAAGACGCAACCAACCTCAACGACGTGGTGGTATCGGCCACGCGGGGGCCGGTGCGTAAGTTAGAGACCACAACGGCCATTGATATTCTCCCCGGCAAGGAGTTGCAGGAACGTACGCCCGTGACCCTTGCCGATGCCATCCGGTACACGCCCGGCATTTATACCCAATCGTCGGCGGGGCGATATGGCGGGCAGATTTTTATCCGGGGCTTCCCCGATGGCACCGGCAATGGTCTGGTGTATACGGGCGTGCTGCTCGACGGTATCCCAACCCTGGCCTCCCCTACCCGACCCGTCGATGAGTTTTTCAAGTACGACATGAACATCGAACGCATCGAGATTGTGCGGGGTAGCGCGGCTACGTTGTTCGGGCGGTCGGCGGCTGCGGGTGTCGTAAACATGATCACCAAGACGGGCGGCACTAAATTGGGCGGATCGCTGCAACTGTCGAATTACTCCAACACCTTCGGAACGGGCCTGAATCCCCGCGTTGACCTGAACCTGAACGGCCCCATTACCAAGCAGTTGCGGTTTAATTTGGGCGGTTTCTGGTATAACGATAAGGGCTATCGCAACGCTGGTGCGCCCGACAAAGGGTATCAGTTCCGGGGCAATCTGGACTATCTGCTACCCAACGACCGAGGGTCGATCCGGCTTTACGGCATGACCACCGATTTGATTACGCAGAACCTGATCGACATTCCGTTTGAGGTGGGAACTCAGAACATTGCGACCGGCTGGGATGCCTCGCAAACGTTCTACACGCCCGCGCTCGATGCCATTAATTTCAACGTGTGGCGCGAACGCCGGACTGTCCTTTCAACTGAAACGCCCACCATCGAGTCGCGCTCATCCCGCAAGGCAACCGAGGAGGGTAACTACGCACGGGGCGGTTTTTTGGGCGTAAACGTAAACCTGAACCTCGGCAAAGGCTGGGGCGTGACAAACAAGTTCCGGTACATGAACATCGCGACTGGCACGAAGTTCAACCTCGGCGTATCGCCCTTTTACACGACCACACCTACGTCGCACATCCGCACTATTATTGATGGCGATGGCGATAACACAGACTTTATCAATGAGTTCCGAATCGAAAAGCAGATCGTTTCGGGTAAAACCCGCCACCTGATTAGCGTGGGCAGCTATTTGTCGTCGCTCGATTTGCAGAATAACACGTTCAGTTTCACGTATTTCAGTGGCATCACACGCAATGCCGATGGCGGTATTGGTGTCACGCCGATTGTGTCGGGGAGCATTACGCCAGCCAATGGGCGTATCTCGCGGGTTAGCAAGTACATCGAAAATACGACCTCGTTTTTCGCGGGTGATGAGATCAAGATTGGCGGCAAAACCACGTTCAACATTGGGTTGCGCTACGACCGGGTCGACCTGGACATGACCGACTACATGGCCCCGCTCGTGACGGGGGCCACTGCTTTCTCGGCTAACCCACGCATTGTGGCCGAGAACCGGAAAGTTGACCTGTCGGACTGGAGCGGTTCGCTCGGTTTCAACCGGCTGTTGGGGGCTAATTCGGCGGTTTATGCCAACGTGGTGCGGGCATTCCGTGCGCCCGACAACTCGACATATACGCAGGTGCGCCGGTTGTTGCCGGTGGTTGGGGGACGCGCCACCTACGACCCCAACGGAACGTACTCGGTGCTGCCAAACGGTCTGGAGAAAAACGAGGTTGTATACAATCAGGAGGTTGGTTATCGGACCACAGTCAACGATCTGGGCATTGATTTAGCTGCGTTCCACACCTTTATTGACAACCGGCTCGTAACCACCTACGAAGGCGCACAGGCTGTGCAGCGTCCGCTCGGTAACAACCGCATTTTGGGCACCGAACTGACCCTGACCTACACCCCACGGGCCGTTAAGGGGTTGGTGATTCGTTCTGGTTTCACGGTGCAGGACGCCCGCTTTGCTGATTTCAAGATTACCCCCTCGCACGTAACCGTTGGCTCAACCACGGCGGTGTCGGGCAAGCGGTTCGACCCCACCAAAGACACCTACGGCATTCCGGTGATACCGATAGCTGCGGGCATCAATCAGTTGGATTTGAAAGGGCGTCAAATTCCGAACGTGCCGCGCTACATCTGGAACGCGTCGATTGTGTATTCGACCAAATACTTCGGGGTCGATCTCCGCTCGAACCTCGCCATGAAACGGTACAATGACCCGACCAACATTCTGGAACTGCCGAACCTACATCAGGTTGAAGCCGGTGCGTTTGTGCAGTATCCGATGAAAGGCGGTGGCAGCATCAAGTTCCGGGCAAACGTGCAGAACCTGCTTAACACACAGGCCGTCACGCGCTTGCTCTATCTGGACACGAGCGATGCGGCCCTGACCCAAAAACAATGGGACCCGAATTTCACAGGCCTGCATGGCGTGGGCGTTCCGTTGCTACCCCGACGTACGATTCTGTCTTTAACATATTCTTTCTAATCCAACACGTTCATTGTCAAACGCTTCCCTGCCCCTATTCTCAACGCGCGAGAATAGGGGCAACCTGTTACTCTAACAATCACGTAACCAAGCCAATAACCATGAAACTAGTTCTGTACACGCTTGCTCTTTGTGCCCTGCTGCTATCGTCCGAATCGTTCGGGCAGAAAAAATCGAAGGCAGCCGCCACACCCGTTCCGCCCCCGCAACTGGACGTGTATAACAACCCCGAAGACGCGCTGAAAGCGGACCGTAAGATCACGTCGAGCCTGAAAGATGGCGAAGAATGCACGTACTGGTGGGAAGGCAAGGTATGGAGTCGCATCTCGGGCGAAAAAGACCGCTTGCTTTTTACCTACATCGGCATGAACGTGCGGGCCTCCAAGACCGTCAACGACCCCGAAAAAGGCTACGGTTGGCGGCACGTTTCGAGGGAACTGCTGTTCTACATGGACCCAAAAACGAACGAGATTCTGCGGACCTGGAAAAACCCGATCACCAACGAAGACGTGGAGGTGTTCCACATCGCCAACGACCCCGTGAACGGGCGCGGACCCACCTTCGCCAAAGGCCCAACCGGCCCGTACAAGTTCAAAATGCAGGAGAAAGAGGGCTATTTTATGCAAACCAACGAGGTGCCCTTGTTCTACAGCAATCCGTTGGCCGGTGATTATCAGGACTATGTGGGCGGCACCTATCATGCAATGGAGGTTTTCAACACCATCGTGAGCAAAGACGAACTGCTCAATGCCTCGAAAGACAAAGCCGACGACGTGATTATTGCCTGGACGCGTATCTCGAAGTTCCTTCCCTGGATGAAGATGGGCGACAAGGCAGGCTGGTTGATCTTCACCGGCACCGGCAAAAAACTACGCGGTGGCACCGACGCCCTCCCCGACGCTATGAAAGCCGAAATGAAGGCCAATTACCCCGATTACTTCCACGCACCATCGGTAGACGACGACCGCCCCAACGAAACAAGCTGGACGTATTTCAAGAAGCAGATGGAGAAGAAAAAGAAGAAGTAGGCAGTAGGCAGTAGGCAGTAGGCAGTAGGCAGTAGGCAGTAGGCAGTAGGCAGTAGGCAGTGGCTGACGCAAGATTAGACCGCTTCGCGAAACTGCCTACTGCCTACTGCCTACTGCCTACTGCCACTGCCACTGCCTACTGCCTACTGCCACTGCCTACTGCCACTGCCTACTGCCACTGCCTACTGCCTACTATTCCTAAACCAAGTTCCGTAACATGAAAAGAAATTTCCTATTCCTAACACTCCTGCTGCTCTTCGGTACGCTCCGACTGGCCGCTCAAACCCTCACCGGCACCGTCCGGGCGGGCGAGGGCGGTCTGCCGGGTGCGAACGTGATCATTGTGGGCACTAACCTCGGCACCGTCACCGACCAGAACGGGGCCTACAAACTGACCGGCCTGCCCGTAGGCAAAACCATTACGGTCCGCTTCTCGGAGGTTGGCTTTCGGCAACAGGATGAACTGTTGTCGCTCAAATCGGGCGAAGCCAAAACGCTTGATATTACGCTGGCCGAAGACAACCGCACCCTCGACGAGGTGGTGGTGACAGGGCTTTCTATCGACGCTAAAGCCAAAGAACTCGGCACCTCGCGGGCGGGCATCAATAGCTCGACTATCGAGAGTTTGCCCGCGCCGAGTGTCGAAAACGCGCTCGTTGGGCGGTTGGCCGGGGTTGAGGCCTTCTCGACCGATGGGGCACCCGGCGGGGGCTTTCGGTTCCGTATCCGGGGGGCCAACTCGATCTCCAATGCCTCGGACCCGCTGCTGATTGTCGACGGGATTATCATGGACAACGCCAATCGTAACGCGCTCACCGGGGCTGCGGGTGGGGGCAACGGGACCGGCTCGGCCACGTTCGGGATGCAGAACGGCACACGCGGTTTGGGCGCCCTCAACCCCGAAGACATCGAGTCGATTGAGGTGCTGAAAGGCGCGGCTGCGGCCTCGCTCTACGGCTCGCGGGCGGCAGCGGGGGTGATTGTCGTGAAAACCAAAAACGGCAAAGGCAAACTCTCCGTCGACTATGGGCTGGATATGGGCAGCACCGAGGTAGCCCGCAACGTGCCACTCTACAAAAAAGACTGGACAGCCACCGAAATTGACCAGTGGACGGGACTCATAAACCCAACCAAAACGATTTATAGAGACGCCGATATTGCGGCTTACAAAACCAATCCACTCCGCGATTATACAATGGAGCCGTTCCGGCAGGGGACGTTTTCGCGGCACACGATCCGGTTGCAGGGCGGCACCAAGAAGTTTGGCTACTACGTATCCGGCAATATTCAGAACACCACGGGCCACATTAAAGGCACCGATTTTAAAACCAAGGGCGGACTGGTGAGCCTGAACGCTCAGCCCATTTCGGGCCTGACGGTGAAGGTAAACCTGAACTATCAGGATGCCGACCGGAATCAGGTAGCGTCGGGGACGCCGGGTTTCTTTGTGCCAAACCGGTGGGCCGTCGATGCCACGGCTATGCCGTTTATGGCCTACGACACCCAACCCAACTCCTCGACCGCAACGGACATCGGGGCCGTGAAAAACTCCGTAACGGGCATCAAAACTCCCGACGACTACGCCAGATTTGGCAAAAACACCCTTTCGACACGGTTGACGGCTTCGGGGAACATCAACTACAAAATCCTGAGCAACCTGAGCCTCGACGTGAACGCGGGTATCGACAAGTCGGAGAGTACAGGCGGCATTTTGTACCCGGTTGGGTTGGTGACCTTGTTCCCGACGGGCCGCTTTGACCCTGACCGCGAAGAGATTTCCCAGAAAACGCTCACCCTGGGATTGAATCATTCGTGGAAGATCAACGACAAGATGTATTTGAAGAGTGCCGTTGGAACGCAGTACGACGAAAACGAACGTTTCTACGACTACACGCGCTGGCAAACCCTGACCGCCGGGAAAGACCCGCGTGATACGGCAAGCTACACGGCCCCGCAACGCCCGCAGTTTTTCCAGGTGCAGCCTATTGTTCGTACGCTCGGTATTTATTTCAACGAGACCTTCGGCCTGAATGAGAAGCTGTTTATCAACATCGGCGGGCGACTGGACCGTAGTACGTCGTTTGTGGAGCAGTTCTTCTTTTATCCACGGGCCTCGGTGAGTTACCAGATCACACCGAAAATCCGGTTCCGGTCGGCCTTTGGCATGTCGGGGACGCAACCGCAGCCTTACCTCTCAACGCTCACGTTCCGCAACGTGGCTGGGGGCTACAACGGCAGTGGAGCGAGCTACGTACCCAACAATCCGCCCAACGATGGCCTGAAACCCGAAACCCAGCGCGAGATCGAAGTAGGGTTCGATGGGTCGATTCTGAACGAGCGCGTAACGTTTGAATTGACCTACTACAACAAGCAATTCAAAGACCTGTTGCTGAACTCAATCATTAACCCGGCTCTGAATTTCGGTCTGGTCAATGGCATTCGGAACGTGGGCACGATGTATAACCGGGGCTTCGAGTTCACCCTCGGCACCGACCTGATCCGCACCAAAGACATGCTCTGGAACCTGCGCTTCACGGGCTTCACGCTCGACAACAAGGTGACGTCGATGCCCGAGCCAAAAACCCCGTTGCCGGGCGGTATCGACAACATCGTGCAGATTCGGGAGGGCTACCCGATTAGCGGCATCTGGTCGGGGAACCCCGTGACGCTCTCGCCCGAAAACGCGGGCCGGACGTATCTGGGAACCACCCTGCCCAAATTTGAAGGTAACATCAGCACCTCAGTCAGCTACAAGGGGCTGGAACTGGGGGCGTTGCTGGGTGGAAAGTCGGGGTATTACAAGTACAACCAAACCGCCCGCGACCTCGCCAACCCTACCAAACGAATGCATGCGAGTTACTGGAACCTGCCCACCGCCGAACTGACGCCCTTTTTCACTAATCAGGCAAACTGGGTCCAGAAAGCCGATTTCCTGAAACTACGCCAACTAAACCTAAGCTACACCGTACCAAAAGCGTTGTTGGTGAACCGGAACGCCGGCCGAACGAAGTTCATCAAGAAACTGAACGTGGGTCTGGTCGGATCGAACCTTATAACCTGGTCGAAATACAACGGCGGGTATGACGTGGAGGCCGAGACCAACGGCGCAACCGCAGGCAATGCGGCCTGGGCCTGGACCCGTGGCATCGACTCCTGGGATGCAGGTATGCCCCGCACCTACACGCTCTCATTCAACATTGGTTTCTAATCTGAACTGGAACGCCAGCCCGGTGTGATTCGTGTGATTTTTATGATTACACTGATGCTGAAGGAATAATCAACGAAATCACAAATCAGTGTAATCATAAAAATCACACGAATCACAGTTCAGAAATTCAGCAATAACATGAAAAAATATTTGTTTATCGGAATTGCTACGCTGCTACTGACCAGTTGCGAACTGAGCGTGCTGGAAGACCCGAAGGCATTCACGCAGGACAAGGCGCAGGACGCCACAGGGGCCTACCTGAGTACGGCCGGGGCCATTAAGTCGGGGTTCGACGCGCATCAGCGGATGGCCTGGGCTGCCGGGATGATCGGCAACGAGGAGATCGAATCGGTCCTCGACAACACCATTACGCAGTACGGTCTCCGGCTCGAACGGGAGAATATTCTGGCAAAAGACAACACCTACAACCGATCTATCGTGAGTGTTGGGTATCAGGCCCTGTCGCTGTCGGACAACGCCCGGCAGGCCGTTGAAAAAAGCACGTTTAGTGTTAAAGGGAAGGCCTTACTGTTGGCCAACATCAACCTGATTGAGGGGATTGTCTATGGTGACATGGCTAAGTTCTACAGCAAAGTGATCGAGTTTGGCACGGGTGCAGAACTCGATCCCGCTGCCGCCAAAACCAAAGCCATCACCCGATTGCAGGAAGCCATCACGCAATTTAAAGCAGCCGCAGCCATTCCCGACGCAACTCCCGAACGCCTGACGGGCTTGGTGTTGGACCCCGTAATCGGGCAAAAACTGCTGAATTCGTACATCGGCATGCTCTATTTCGATACGGGCGAGAAGGCCAAAGCCGCGCCGTTTCTGGCCCTGGGGTACGTGCAGGCCGACGGCGGTAAGGAAGTCGGCATTGTCAACATCAATACGCTCACCGGCATTGGCGTTTATCCTGAGTGGCGCAACGGGGTGGAGTTTCAGCTAAACGGCTACTCGCAAAAGTTCATCGACAATCGAATCACCGCTGACACGCTTCGCCGGGCACCGGCCCGCTGGTATATTCGGGGGCAGAACATTGCCATTGCGACGAACCGGGTCGTGGCGAATTATTTCTTCCCACAGTCGCCCCTGTCGGCAACAACCCCGGCGGGCGGAGCCACACTGGCGGCTTTCCCGCTCATTACGTGGCAGGAAGTGGCTCTGATGCAGGCCGACCCGGCCATTAATGCCGCCAAAGCAAGTGATGTGATCGAGGCCGTGCTAATCTCCTGGCGCATTCCGGCAGCAACCGCCAAAACGTTGTCTACCCCCGGAACGCCGGCCGCCCTACCCCTCGACCGCGTAGCCCGCTACGAGTACATGGGCCGGGGCCGACGCTGGTCGGCGGTGGGTAGCTACCCCAAGTGGGAAGTGGCTAATGAGTTTAGTTTTAAATGAGATAGGAGAAAGGCGAAAAGGGGGCTTAGGCCCCTTTTTTATTGCCAATATTGGGCTTAGTTGCTTAATTTTGTAGGGACCTTACTGCCCTCACAGGCCCATTAATCATGGACTCAGCAAAGAGATTTCCGTACGATCTAGGCTTATTGGCAGAAGCCTTCAATCTCGACGTAATCACTGATTGCCAAGCACTTACTGAGTGGATTACTGCTGCTTATACCTTATCAGATTACGAACTGACGGGCCTGAATTATCTCCATGAACAAGTTAAAGTTGATGGAAAATACTGGAATAAAGAAGAGTTAAAGATACGCTTTATTGGGGGGCTTTTTGCGATTGCTCAAATTGATGTACCGGATAAAATAAAAGTCTTTTATGAGCGTCCGCTCTCGGCAACCATCCACAACCATCATCTCGCCGTTATAGCCGACTGTCTGGTGGCTACTCCACTCAAATTTAACGCGCCCCGTAAACCCTATTTCTTTTTGCAAGAGTATAAGAAAGGTCGAGGGGAGGCCAAAGACCCCGAAGCCCAAATGCTGATGGCGATGCTCATTGCGCAGGAAAAGAATGGAGACGGGCTTCCGCTTTACGGCAGTTATGTAATTGGTAGCACCTGCTATTTCTGCACGTTGCACGCCAACAACTATTGTAGCAGTCGGCTCTATGATGCCTCTGACCGAAACGACCTACTCCAGATTGTTTATACACTCCGCAAGCTCAAAGACTTGATTTTGAATCGCTAACGATTGAGCGTATTCCGGTTCAAGTACCCCTTCTCTACCAACGTCCAGCCCGACACGATGCGCCGGAGATTGATACCAATGCGTTTGGTTTCGGGGCTGGTCCAGGTGTAGCTGGTCGAGTAGCTGTTAATGTCGACGCTGTCCATTGGCATTTCGTAAATGGCCAGTTTCATCAATTTGATTTTCTGCCCATAAACCAACTGCGTAAGTTCGGCGGTGTACTTTGCTCCAGGGATATTCAGCGTGACCATGCCGCCCTGATCGTGCATCGTCAGATTGTTCTGAAAATACGTGCTGTCGGGCTTACTCGGGAGTGGGTATTGCAGCCAACCCGTGAACAAACGGCAACGCAGCAATCGGTAAGCCTGAGCCGGTCCGCCATTGATTTGAACCAGATCGGGGTGATTTACCCAAAGCGTGTCGCCGTGAAGCCGGACCTGGCCGAATTCGGTGTCGAACCCGTCGGGGCGTAGTTGGACCCGCACGGGGTTCTGCCCGTCGATAGTCAGTCTGGTCTCCCCTTTTTGTTTCTGGATCGCCAGTGTTTTCGTGGCCAGCAAGGTCTTGTTATTACGCCCTTCGTAGATGGTCATTTTTATCGTTCCACCCACCGAGTCGACACTGCATTTGATATGGACATGCCGGTGTGTCTGCGGGACCGAAACGCGGTGAATTTTGTCGTTGGTATTCTCCTGCCATACCTGTTGGAAATTGTCGAATGAGCCATCAAGAGGCAACGTTGCCGGTGGAGCCGGTTTGCGGGGCGGGCGCATAGCCCCGAACAGAAGTAGAGTCAGCAGACTAAAAAGAATGGCTTTCATGGCTTAAGTTGTTGAATTATGGTGGCAAGCATAGCCTCGTAACGCCCCACAACCGGGATGTCCTGAACCTGGATGTGGGCAGGAAACGAATGTTGCGTCAGTTGGTCAATGTAGGTCAAAATGGGGCTTCCCGCCCACCGAAAAATCGTGGTGGGCACGGTCAGTTTCAGCACGTTTTCGGCTCGTTCGTGGTCGAAAGCGGCCCAGTAGGCGTCGGCGTAATGCGGTCCGGCAATGAGGTAGTCGGTCAGGATGTCGGCACAGATAGCGGCTTCCACAGCATCGGGCAGTTTTTCGGTCCGAATGCAATCTTCTTCACGCTCCGAATACCACGGGAAGGCGTAGATCGACTGGCGAATATGCGCCCACAACGCGGCTACATGGCTGCCATTGGCCTGGGGCGTGGCATCGACAAAGTATCGGTTCAGGATGTCGGTGCGCTGATGGTCGGTGAACTCGGCGGCATTGTCCAGAAACAAATGTGCTACTGACTCAGGGTACGAATTCGCAAAGGCAATTGCCAATTGTGCGCCCGTTGCGGAGCCGTATAACCCAAATCTTTGCAGGCCCCATTTATCGAATGCCTGTTTCAAATACGGTAGGTAGTCGTGCAGGCTCGTGACCGGAGCGGGCAGCGGGTCCGATTGCCCGTAACCAAACAGATCGGGCAGAAATGCTTGAAAATGAGAAGTTAACATCCCACCAAATGGCTCAAGCAGGCGCGAACTACGGGGAGACGGATGCAGCAGCACCATCGGAAAACCCCGGTCGGCGTTGCAGTTTCCCCCACTCCGAAAATGTAGATGAAGTCCTCCGTCGAGATGCAGGTAGTTTCGTTCCAGAGCCATTTGAAAGATTTTGAATCAAAAATAATTAACTCGGTTAACTATTTTTCGGGATTTCATTATTTTTACCACAGAAAATAATGGGCAAGTCCTATAAAGACTTGCAAAATTGCTGACCGACACAGCCCTAACCAACAATGACCAACCAACAAATCCGCCTGGCCAAACGGCCCTCGGGCATGCTCGCCGACGATGACTTCGCACTGACCGAAGAAGCGGTTCCGGCTTTGTCGGATGGGCAGTTTTTGATTCAGAATGAGTTTGTTTCGCTCGATCCGGCCATGCGCGGCTGGATGAACGAAGGCACAACCTACATTCGGGGTGTGGAGTTGGGGGCCGTGATGCGGGCATTCGCGGTAGGCAAAGTGATCCAATCGAATCACCCTGATTTTACCATCGGGCAGTATGTGAGCGGGTTAACGGGTGTACAAACGCACGCCGTGAGCAACGGGGCAGGCATTGAGAAAATTAGGTCTCAGGACGTGCCGCCCTCCTGGTATCTGGGCGTGTTGGGAATGCCCGGCATGACCGCCTACTTCGGCCTCCTAGACAAGGGTGCGCTGCAAGACGGCGAAACGGTATTTGTGTCGGGAGCCGCCGGGATGATTGGCACGCTCGTGGGGCAAATCGCCAAAATCAAGGGGTGCCGGGTGGTCGGCAGCGCGGGGTCCGACGAAAAGTGTGCGTATCTGGTAAACGAGATCGGTTTCGATGCCGCCATCAACTACAACACAGAATCCCTGCCCGACGCACTGAAAACGCATTGCCCAACCGGAATCGACGTATTTTTCGACAACGTGGGCGGTCCCACCCTCGATGCGGGGCTGGCCAATCTGGCGCGGGGGGCACGGGTCGTTATTTGCGGGGCCATCTCGCAGTACAATGCTTCGGATATGTACGGCCCAAAAAACTACATGAAGATCGTGTCGGCACGGGGTAGTATGACGGGCATTATTGTCTTCGATTTTCTGGCCGAGTACCCCGAAGCCGTCCGCCAACTGAGCGAGTGGCTGAAGGCCGGAAAAATAAAATACCGCGAACACGTCGAAACCGGCATCGAGCGGTTCCCGCACGTGCTGCGGATGCTATACACGGGTGAGAACTTCGGAAAGTTGGTACTAAAACTTTAACCATGAAAAAGATCTATTACGGCTGGTGGATGGTGTTGGGCATGGTGTTCATGTATGCCGCTACGAACGGGATCGCCATGTATGCTTTCTCGGTGATGCGGCCTCTGCAAATCAAAGCCTTCGGGCTGGACCCACAATCGGCAGCTTTTCTGCCGACTATCCTATTCGTGACGGTGGCTCTGGTGTCTCCGTTTGCAGGACGGCTGTTCGATAGGCTCGACACGCGCCGAATGATTATTGGGGGCACATTCGCGATTATCGCCCTCACGTTTGGGCAAGTGCTGGTCCCAAATTATGGTGCCCTGATCGCTTACTACGCCCTGTTCGGCACCGCAATGACATTTGTGGGCATCATCTCGTTCATGTACCTGATCAACCACTGGTTCAATAAACATCGGGGGTTAGCGGCTGGGGTGCTGCTGCTGGGGTCTAGTTTGGGCGGGATCGTGTTTCCCAAAATCGCTGCTTCGGCTGGCCCCGACTGGCAACAGGCCTGCATCCGCCTGGGCGTAGCCTGTGCGGTGTTCATGCTGCCTCCACTGCTGTTGATCAAAAACCGCCCGTCGGACGTGGGGTCGTATCCCGATGGCATCGACCCCGCCAACGTGGAGGCCAAATACGCAGCGGGCGGTAGCAACATCACCCTGAAACAGGCATTAGCCTCGCCCACGTTCTATTTGGTGTTGTTCGTGACGGGGGTACTCTGGTTTTGCATCAATGGCTATATTCAGAATCACGGGTTCATCATGAAAGACCTCGGCCTCGACGCACCCGCTGCGGCCAAAGTGCTGGGCGTTTTCTCGTCGATGGCCATTCTGGGCAAACTCCTGTTCGGTTACCTGAGCGACAAATTCGACCGCAAATACATCATGGTGCTGTCAATTATCACCATGACTGCCAGCGTATTTATGTTGCAAAATGCTCTTCAAGATAGTGCTCTACTGACGCCCTTCGCCCTGGTCTTCGGACTGGGCTTTGGGGGGGCGTTCACGATCATTCAGGTGTGGGTGTCCGACATCTACGCGGGTCGTTCGTTCGGCGCGATTCTGGGTATAGTCACGATGGTCGACACGCTGGCCGGAAGCGCGGGGATGATTACGCTGGGGTCCATGCGGAAAGCGTCGGACAGCTACGCGGGGAGTTTGAATCTGTTACTTATCTTGTGCGGCATCGCGATTGTGAGTGCGTTTTTGGTCCGAAAACCGGCCAGTCAAGTGGCTACCGGAACCTTACCCGTTAACGCATGATCTACGACCTCATCCTTGTTGGAGCCGGAACCGCCGGGATGCCCTGCGCCATCGAAGCGGCCAAGCGGGACCGAACGGTGCTGGTTATAGAAAAGGACTCGAAAGTAGGGGGAACGCTTCACCTGACCGGGGGGCACATGAGCGCGGGCGGCACAAGTCAACAAAGCCAAAAGGGCATCTCGGACACGCCTGAGGCTCATTTTGACGATGTGATGGACATTAGCTCCGGCACCGCCGACCCCGGTTTGGTGCGGTTAGCCACCCGCGAAGCCCCCCAAACAATGGCCTGGCTCGACGCGCTGGAGTTTGCCTTTGCCCCCGAAAGCCCCCGGTTGGTGTATGGTCATGTACCCTACAAAACCGCCCGAACGCACCACGGCACCGAAGCGGGCAAGTCGATCCTGAACGTGTTGATACCGCTCTGGAAACAAACGCTGGCAACCGATAAGCTAACCTGTTTACTCAACCATACGCTAACTGGCTTGCTGATGGAAAGCAACCGAGTAATAGGCGTTCGTTGCCTGCACGAAGGCGAGGAGCGGTTATTTTACGGTCAAAACGTGGTCTTAACAACAGGCGGCTACGGGGGTAACCCGGCTTTTTTCGCCGAAAACCACCCCGATTTACCCCCGCTGAAAAGCGCGGCAAACCCCCTTTGCCGGGGTGAGGGCATCAGCGTAGCCGAAAAAAGCGGGGCCGCTACCTGGGGGTTCGACAAGCACATCGGGAGCCTGGGCGGGGTCGAACTGGAACCGGATTCGGGGCTGGTCGATTTCTGGTCGGCCTGGGCGATGGTGCTGACATCGGTATACCGAACCACCCGTGAGATCTACGTGAACACGGCGGGGGAACGGTTCATGAACGAGAATGAGGTGAACGCCGACACCCGCGAGCGCGTCGTGGCCCAACAACCGGATCAATGCTTCTTTATTCTCTTTGAAGAAAGGGCGTTGGATGCGGAGGGAATGACGATCATGCTAAACTGGACGGCCGAGCGAATTCGCGCCGAAGCAGAAAAAGGAAAAACGATTGTGAAAGCCAACTCGCGTGAAGAGCTAGCCCACAAAACAGGCTTACCACTTGTAGCCCTGAGTGAAACCATAACGCGTTTCAACCGATTTGTAACGCAGGGACGGGACGACGATTTTGGCCGAACAAGTCTACAAAACGGCTTGCTCCAACCCCCATTCTACGCCATCAAAAGCCATGTATCGGTGCTGCTGACGTTCGGGGGCATCCGGGTAAACGAGCAGTTGCAGGTGCTGAACACCGACGGGCAAGTAATTGAGAATCTGTATGCAGCCGGAGAAACGATTGGTATGGCCGCAACAAGTGGCAACGCCTTTTGTAGCGGTATGGCCGTGACGCCCGCTTTGAGTTTCGGACGAATTTTGGGAAGACGTCTATGATAGTTACCATCGACGAGCAAGGCCTGCGCGACGGACTCCAAACCCTCTCGCTCACCATCCCGACCGAAACCAAGCTACGTTGGATCGGTCAGTTGGTCGATGCGGGCGTGCGCCGGATTCAGGTGGCCTCGTTCGTGAATCCCAAGCGGGTGCCGCAAATGGCCGATGCCGCCCACCTGTTCGCCCAACTGCCCAACGCGCCCAATGTGCAGTTCAGCGCGTTGGTTCTGAATGAGAAAGGTGTGGAGCGGGCTATCGACGCCGGAGCGCGGTATTTGGCCATTTCGCTCTCGGCCTCCGACACGCACAGCCGCAAGAACACGGGCATGAGCCTGGGCGAAGCCAAAACCTCGTTTGGGGCAATGGTCAGGCTGGCACAGAGCGCGGGCGTATCGGTGCGGGGTGGGATTCAGTGCGCGTTTGGGTGTCGGTACGAGGGCCGCATCGATCCAAACGTGGTACTCGATCTCGCCAAACACCACCTTGATCTTGGCGTGGACGAACTCGCCCTCGCCGATTCGACGGGCATGGGAAACCCGCCCCAACTGGGCGATCTCACGGCCCACGTGGTCGAGTTAGCCGGGGGCGGGCCGGATCGCAGACCGGCCGTCTCGTTGCACCTGCACAATACCGAAAATAAGGGGTACGCCAACGTGTTTGCGGGTTTGCAAGCGGGTGTTCGGCATTTCGATACGGCCTTTGGCGGGCTGGGCGGTTGCCCGTTCATCCCGACAGCCACCGGTAACATTGCCACCGAAGACACCGTGAACATGCTCCACCAAAGCGGCTACAACACGGGCATCGACATCTCAAAAATAGCCACTCTCAGCACCGAAATGGCCCAATTACTGGGCGAGCCATTGCCGGGGTTGGTTTATAAATTGGTTTCAGGTTTCAATGCCTGAAGGCGTTTCATTGCTTCGCTGTTTCAAGTTTCAACGCTTTGCTGTTTCAAGTTTCAGTTATGAAGCGTTGAAACCTGAAACGACGAAGTCAATGAAACTTGAAACAAAACAATTATGAATTTAACCGTTGCTGAAAAGATCCTCTACGCCCACGTGGGCAAGCTCACACGGGCAGGCGACATAGCCATTACGCCCGTCGACGGAGCAATGGCGACCGACACCACCGCACCAATGGCCATCAAAGCCTTCGGCGAAATGGGCGGCACGCGGCTCTGGGATGCCGAGCGGTTTCACCTGGTTCTGGACCACGCAGCCCCGGCCCCCAACGAGCGCGTGGCGAACCTGCACAAACTCATGCGCGACTTTGCGCGGGAGCAGGGCTGCGCGCTGTATGAAATTGGGCAGGGCATTTGCCATCAGATTATGGTGGAGCAGGGGCACGTGCGACCCGGTCACGTATTTATCGGGGCCGATTCGCATACCTCAACGTATGGTGCCCTGAACGCAATGGCCTGTGGGGTGGGCAGTACCGATTTGGCCGCCGTGATGCTCACAGGTAAAATCTGGCTCAAAGTCCCGCACACGATCCGCATCGACTGCCGGGGGCAACTACCCGATGGCGTGTCGCCCAAAGATCTGGTTCTGTACCTGACTGGCCAACTCGGCATTTCGGGGGCCACCTACATGGCCGTGGAGTTCGACGGGGAGGCTTTCGAGTCGATGACGCTGGCCGGGCGCATGGCCGTAGCTAATTTACTGGCCGAAATGGGGGCGAAAACGGGCTTCGTAACACCTGTGGGTCTGCACATTCCGCACGCGTGGGCCGCTGCCGGTTGGGAAGGGACCTTCGCTGACCCCGACGCAAATTATGTAAAAACACTGACCGTCGATGTGTCGAAACTGCGCCCGCAGGTGGCCGCGCCCGAATCGCCCGACAACGTGGTGGACATCGACAGGCACCTTGGCACCAAAATAGACTACGCCTTTATTGGCACTTGTGGCAACGGGCGGCTCGAAGACCTGCGGGCGGCTGCCGCCGTGCTGAACGGCCAACACATTGCCCCCGGCGTGCGGTTTGTGATTGCCCCGGCCTCCAAACAAACCCTCCTCGACGCCATACAGGATGGCACCGCCTACGCCCTGATTCAGGCGGGGGCCACGATTATCAATCCCGGTTGTGGGCCTTGTGTGGGTACACACGAGGGCGTACCTGCCGATGGCGAAGTCGTGATTTCGTCGGCCAATCGAAACTTCAGGGGGCGGATGGGCAACCCCCGTTCACAGATTTTTCTGGCCTCACCCGCCACCGTAGCAGCTTCGGCCCTCACGGGCGAAATAACTCACGCAGGAAACCTATGAAATGCTCTGGCAACGCCCACGTATACGGCGATAACATTGATACGGACCGGATTATACCCGGCAAATACACCAAAACACTTGACCTGCAATCGCTTGCCGATCATGTGCTGGAAGACCTCGACCCGGACTTTCGCACTCGGTTCACCGTGGGCGACGTGCTGGTGGGGGGCGACAATTTCGGTTGCGGATCATCGCGGGAGCAGGCTCCGGTGGCGTTGAAAGTGGTAGGCATTTCGGTGGTGATTGCGCGGTATTTCGCCCGGATTTTTTTTCGGAACGCCATCAATATCGGCTTGCCCGTGCTGGAAGTACCCGACCACGATATCCAACCCAGCGACGTGCTGACCGTCGACATGGCACGGGGTGAGGTGCTCAACCAAACGCAACAGAAGACCTACCGCGCCACCCAAATGCCCGACATCATGCTGGCTATTTTGGCCGAGGGTGGCCTGGTGCCGTATCTAAAGAAACATGGAGACTATCGGGCGACACTTCGCTAACCTTCCACTTTCCGGGCTGACCGTTCTCGAATTTACCCATGCCGTGATGGGGCCAACCACCGGGCTACTTTTGGCCGACATGGGGGCCGAGGTCATCCACATCGAGCCACCCGAAGGCGACTCAACGCGTCGGTTACGGGGTTTCGGGACGGGGTATTTTCCGTTTTACTCGCGAAACAAAAAAAGCCTCGCCGTTGACCTCAAGAGCGACGCGGGCAAGGCCATTATGTATCGTCTGGCTCAAACCGCCGACATTGTGGTCGAGAATTTCGGGCCGGGCACGATGGACCGGCTGGGCTTTGGCTATGACCAACTGCGCAAACAAAACGAGCGGCTCATTTACTGCTCACTGAAAGGCTTTTTGAGTGGTCCTTACGAAAAACGGCACGCGATGGACGAGGTGGTGCAGATGATGGGCGGACTGGCCTACATGACCGGACGCCCCGGCGATCCACTCCGGGCGGGGACGTCGATCATCGACATCACGGGGGGCATGTTTGGCTATATCGGCATCTTGCAGGCCCTGTATGAGCGTGAAAAAACCGGGCGCGGTACGTTCGTGAAAAGTGCGTTGTTCGAAACGACGGCCTTCCTGATGGGGCAGCACATGGCCTACGGGGCCATTACCCAAACGCCCGTGCCACCCATGCCCGCCCGTGTGAGCGCGTGGAGCATCTACCAGATTTTCGAGTCGGCAGATGGGCAATCGGTGTTTGTGGGTATTATTTCGGAGAAACACTGGGAGCGATTTTGCCCCCTATTCGAGCGGCCCGACTGGCTCACCAACGACCGGCTCCGCACCAACAACGACCGGATTGCAGCCCGCGACTGGTTCCTGCCCGACGTACAAACCACCCTGCGCCGGTTCACCAAGGCCGACATCATCAGCCGCTGCGAAGGGGCCGACATCCCGGTTGCCCCCATCGCCCAACCAGAAGACCTCTTCACGGACCCGCACTTGCTCGCTGGTGGCCGACTACTCGAAACCACCCTCCCCGACGGCACGCAAGCCGCTCTCCCGGCTTTCCCGCTCGAATACGGCGATACCAAACAAACTATCCGCCACAACCCGCCTGCTATTGGTGAGCATACCGTTGAGGTGTTGCGTGCGGCCGGTTATTCAGTAGAAGCCATTGAGCAATTGGCAACAGAAAACATCATAGCGAAACAGCAGGGATAACTTTTCCTTATTTTTGCGGCATGTCAAAATTCTTGATCGTGGGCCTCGGCAATATTGGCCCTGAGTACGCACTGACCCGGCACAACGCCGGTTTTATGGTTCTGGATCGCATGGCGGCCCAATACGATTTCAGCTTTTCGATGACCCGGCTGGCTTACACCGCCAAATGGTCGCACAAGGGCAAGCAGTTGTTTTTTGTGAAACCCACCACCTACATGAACCTAAGCGGGCGGGCCGTTTCGTTTTATCTGAAGCAGGAGAACATCCCGGTTGAGAACCTGCTCGTCGTGACCGATGACAAAGATTTGCCCTTTGGCAAATTGCGCCTAAAACCCAAAGGCTCAGCGGGTGGACACAACGGTTTGCGCAATATTGATGAGGTACTGGCAACGCAGGAATATGCTCGGCTTCGGTTCGGTATAGGTAGCAATTTCTCACGCGGGCGGCAGATTGATTTTGTCTTGGGTGAGTTTCCCAACGAGGAAATGGCTGAACTCCCCGCCATTCTCGACCGGGCAGGCGACGCCGTTCTGAGTTTTTGCACTTTAGGCATACAACATGCCATGAATAATTTTAACCAGTAATATGAATTTTTAAAGAATTTTAAGTTTTTCAAAATAAATACTTTATTCGTAGTTACACGTTTTATGGGCTAATATTATTCTGATATTCCATACTTCATACAGCATATAAGCTAATTTTTTTTCAAATACGAGTTAATATTCGGTATAATATTTTGCAGCGACCCTATGCAGCCTTTGTAGATTTCAAACTTAAGGCGAGATTTGTGCGTTCTTATTACGAACACAAAATAAAACAAAACTATGAAATCGCGTGTTATCTTTGCATCGTTGGTTCTTGGATTAGGGCTGATGAGCACTAAGGCAAACGCGGCTACCACCAATATTGATGATAGCCCGGCTGCCAACAAGCCGGCAAGTGCTTTACTTGTGAATGGTTCGGAAAAACAGTTTGCCCAATTTGTTGAACAAAAGGCAAGCACATTCACAAAAAAAGCCCACTGGCAAAACTTTATGAGCGTTGTCTCGTTGTATAATGAAAACCCCGTTGCCGTGCTGACAATCAGTCAGGAGGACCGGGTTAAGTTCAACGAAGCTAACGCCCAATTAACTAAAGAGCTGACAAAGCGCACGAATAATGCCGATGTTGGCCGCTGGCTCAACGGAGCAGGCAACACCACTCGGATGATCAATCTGCTGTGGAATGCCGAGGCCGAAGCAAGCAAAGTAGTTGACGCTGAGTAGGTTGAATTATCTACTAATTTTGTCAGCTTCTGGGAACAGAAAAGGGTAAAAGTTAGTTTTTCATGTAGAAAAGGTTAAGGGTTTAGGAATAGTCAGTATAAGGCCACCTGCACGATCAGGTGGCCTTATCTTTTTCAATAATCCCTACCTGCCCCTCCCCCACCGAAGTCCCCTCCTCCAAATTTCATGTCGGGTTGCCGGTTTATGGTCGTACCTGTGGCCTGCATTACGCTCAACAACTCGCTGTTCAGGAAAAACTGCCGGGGCGACTCCCCATCAGGTACATCGGTAAAACCAAATCGGGGTTGCCGCAGGTATCGAATCGCCATTGCTGCCGTACCGATCAACAATGTTCCAATCAACGTCAGATGAATAGACAGGGGCAGCAGCGGAAAATAATACCGAACGGTGCTGGTAGCCCCCGCCAGACCCAGCGCACCTAAAATAACATACATCCGGTTTTTGCGCGTGAGGCCGAGATAGGCATAGATGGCCGGGATCAAAAACGTCAGTACCCAGAACAAAGCTGGTAAGGCGATTTGTGGAGCCACCTCGGGCCGGGCCTGACCGGCAGGAACATCTGCCAAAAGTCCGTTCAGTTCGCGAACCACAAAGTAGTTACCCGCAGCAGCCAGTACAATCAGGCAAACCCACTCGCCCATGCTCAGGGCGTCGGCGAAGTAGGTTTGATCCGCTTCGGTGAGCCGTGATTGGACGTTATTGAGCACCCATTTTAGCAGCAGCGACACGACCATCAACATAAAAGGCAAGGCCATGCGGCCCCAATCGAACTCCAGGAACCCAGTAAAAAAGGACGCAAAAAACGACGCCAGAGCCATAAACGCTACAATCACCTCGCCATAGTAGATCGCAAACGCCAGCAGAACCGGCACGCTAACCAAACAGCGCAGCCAGAGAGCAGCACTATCGGGTAGGGCAATGTTAACCGCCGTAACCAGGAACGAAGCCGCCATGACAACCAGCGCGTTGTCGGGGCCATTGCGGTAAAACTGAGCCTCCCGGATGAATGTGTGTAGTAAAAAAACCAGAACCAGGCTAACCAATCCGTTGAAACCGGCGAAGGCCGCTTTGTTGTCGATAATACCGTTGATAAGCAACAACACAAAGGCATAGGCCCCACCCACGGCCAGCACCGTGAACACGAACGAGCCTAGTTCAGCAAACACATTGCTCTCGCGGAAGGGCACCGGAAACGCCTGCCGAATGGCTTCCCGTTGGTCAGGTTGAATAAGTCCCTCGCGTTGCCAGCGGTCGGCTTGTTGCCGAAGGGCACGGTTTTGGACATGGATGGAGTTGTATGCACGCATAGACCCGCAAGTAACACAATCGAGGGTGTTGCGGGGCTAAGGAAGGCAGTTTTTCTAGGGTAAGGGCGTATGACGTACCTTGCAGTGCCTTTTAACAAACCTCGTTATGTTCGACAGCCTAAAGACGTATTGCCAGAACGTTGTTCCTTTAACCGGTGACGAACTCAAACTTATTGACACATTTTTTGAACAGAAGGCGGTAAAGAGAAAGGATCTCTTACTGCAAAACGGAAAGGTCTGCAATTTTATCGGCTTTATAGCAAATGGCACGATCAGGCATTTTCATGTTAAAGAGGGCGTGGAGCGAACGTGTGATATCTCGTTTGAAAACGCCTGGGTGACAGATTTTCAGAGTTTTACCCAGAACACACCCGGCATTATGAACTTGCAGGCGGTTGAAGACACGACCGTACTGATTATCAAAAAAGATAGTCTTTATAAGCTGTACACTGAATGTGCCAAATACGAAACGTTTGGGAGGGTCATGGCCGAACAGGTAGCGCAACGAGCCACGGAAATTGCTATGTCGCTTTCCTCCGAGAAACCCGAAGAACGGTTTCAGAACCTACTAAAACGGCAACCCGACTTGTTTCAACGCGTTCCCCAAAAATACATAGCCAACTTCTTGGGTATAAGTCCTGAAAGTTTGAGTCGGATCAGAAGCAGAATTCTCAAAAAGCTAAAGTCTTAACTTAAGTCATCTTTTTCAGGGTGTTGAAGCCTGAGTTTTGCCTCATCAATTAAATAAACGAACGATGAGACAATTCTTAATCACTTCTACAATGGCAGCGATGGCAGTAATCAACGGCGTGACGGCCCAACCCGTACAAACAGACTTTTCAGCAATTAAAGCTTTCGAGCATCAACTGGAGGATGTAATGGAGCTAACGGACACCACAGAACTGAAAGCAAAACTGGAGCAGGTTGAAACAAGTTACCGACTGAATCCCAACGAGATCAATACCGTTCGCCTTGGGATTATCTACCACGAAACAGCGTTGAACCTCTCCTTCTTTTCTAAAACAGAGTTCAAAGGCTATGCAAAACGGAGCTTTGACGTATTGAGTGAACGATTCAATTCGCCTAACACCTCGAAGGAGTTGTTGCCCTTCATTGCATCATACCGGGCGTCGGCTTTGTCGTTGGTTAGCGCAGAAACGAAAAAACTGAAGCTGTTGGGCGAAGCGTTTGCCCTGTTTGACGACGCAGTGAGGAACTACTCGACCGTCTCCTACTTGCCCGAGTTTCTGAGGGGCAGCGTTGCGGAAAATCTGCCCTGGTTTTTCTTCACGAAACGGAAATTTGCCAAACGAGATTTCCAGTCGATCATTGACAAGCAAACCCAGAATAGTGCCTATGCCAACTGGAAAGTCATGAGCTTTACATACTGGGCCTGGGCCAAACAACGACAACGTGCCGCCTACAGAACTCAATCGTTGGCTTACCTCGACAAAGCCATTGCATTGGACCCCAACTACAAAGCAGGGCGACGACAGGCAGAAGAGTTAAAAGCTAAAATGACCAAATAAAGTCGTGGTTTACTTGCTATGCACTGACCTCGACAACGTCTACCAATTTTGGAGCGGCCATCTACATCTATCTATTTTTTGAGAAAGACGTGTAGGAGAAGTTTGATTGAGCTTGGTGGTGTATTTGTTATCGTCTCCGATACGCGAGCAAATACACCACCAGCCCAACGCCGGTAGCCAGCAGGTAAAAAGTCGACGAGTAAAAGCCGGGGTTTGTGTACGTAAAAAACAGGTAGCTCAGGCCAATAAAGCCATAAACGGCGGCCATCAGTCCAAACAAAAGCGACTGCTCCTGCCGGGCATACCAATCGAATAGCGCACAAGCCCCCATCAATAAAACCGCGAAGACAAATCGCATGGGTTCGAGATTGAACAGGCCCGCCAGCAAGGCCACCAGCAACAAATTGCCCACCACGAGCAGATAAGTGAACGTAAAATGCGGCTTAATACCCCGCCGTTGCAGCAGCCACGCGGCTCCCAGCACCGCCCCACTCAGGGCCAGAGCCGAATAGATCACGCGCTCGTCGAAGAAGTTGGTTTTGATGTACAGATCCAACGGGCGCACCGTAACGCCCACCCAGGCCATGAGCGCGGTAAGGCCCATGCCCAACACGCCCCGATGATCGAACCGGTAGGCCAGAGCCAGAAACAACACCGCAGGCACGAACGTCACCAGCCCGTAGCGCGTGCCAAACACGGTATACTCATATTGGGCATAGCCAATGAGCGACAGGAACAGCAAACACCCCAACACCAGCGCGTAGTCGCCGAAGGGCGAGGCCGATTGCACCAAGCCCGGTGACCAGGGTGGGCGCACTCGGAAGGCGTAGGCATAGGCCCCGGCGCACAGCACACTAATGCCGCCCAGAATGGTCAGGTGGCCCAGGCTGTCGTAGTTTTCGTAGATCAGCAACCCCAGCCCCGAGCTAAGCAGCAGGATACCGATGTACAACACTGAGCGCAGTTCCCAGTGCAGCGAAAACGGTCGCTTAGCCTCAATATCGGCAATTATTTTGGCCTGCTCATCGGGCAAAAGGCCCCGCTCGCGCAGGTGATTCAAACTCTCGATGGGGGACATATTAGCCCGTTTTGGTGTTATTTATGTATGGTCGGACGCCCTAAAACTTTACTGACACCCCGTTATTACCTCGAAAATTTCCGGTATGTGCTGGACTTTGTCAAACGACTCTACGGCCCCATTCTAAACGAGGCTGAGAACGACTTTATGCGCCGGTTCAACGACCTGAGCATCGACGCGCAATGTTTGTTTGTGCGGTTCAGCAATCGCAAAGGACTGTTTTTTCGGGTAAACAAACTACAGTATAACGAGATAACCGACCTACCGGCTGCGCTTGGCGAGTTGCTCCTGGCGGGCTTTGTGGAGCGGCTGTCGGCCCACCATGAGGTGATGGGTCGGGAGGCTTTGGGTGTGTATACCAAGCCCGAACTGCTGTCTTTGTTGCCGCTGGAGCCAGAAGAAATTAAGCCCCTGAAAAACCAGAAAAAAGAGGAAGTTGTAGCCTACGCCCTGCACGAACTTGACTTTGGGGAGATGGTTACGAGCCTAACCACGTTTGAGACGGTGGTGCGGGTGCAATTCGAGGCCGAGGTGATGATGATTAAGTACTTGTTCTTCGGCAATCGTGGGTCCGACATGACCGAGTTTGTGGTGCGCGACCTGGGCATGATGAACTTTGAGCGGTACGACGAGAGCAAAATGACCGCCCGGTTTCGGTCGCGGAAAGAGGTGGAAGATAAGCTGTTGATTTCGCTGACGAACGAAGAGTTTTACGACCTAAAAACCGCCGAATCGCCCGCCGAGGATATTTATAAGTGGTTTTTGAACTGGAATGAAACCCGCCCCGAATTATCGGAGATCGCCATTCCGGGGTATCAACGGCTTGTTTGCAAGGTGGGGGGCTTTTTGGAACGCCAAAAACTGCCCGATCAGGCGTTGGCCGTGTACGAACTCTCGGACCGGGTGCCCGCCCGCGAACGCCGTGCCCGTTTGCTGTTTCGCAACGGGGCCGTGGAGGAAGCCCTCGCCCTCTGCGACGAAATTGCCGTGACACCCCAAAACGCCGAAGAACGATACTTCGCCAAGGACTTCCGAGACAAGATTTTGGGCCTGAGCGAAAAGAAGCGTAGCCGCAAAGCCACCACCCGGTTTCTGTCCGACGCTGAGAGCCTGAACATCCCGGCAGCTTACCGGCACCACGTCGAAGCGGGTGTGATGAACTATTACCTGGAAGCCGATTTCGACGCGGCTTTCACCGAAAATTACCCCTGGCGCGGGCTGTTCGGGCTGGTCTTTTGGGACATTATTTACGACGCCAACGTGTCGGCCATTCACCACCCGTTGCAACGTGCGCCGTCGGATTTCTACCTGCCCGACTTTTTCAACCGGCGCGAACAACTCCTACGCAATCGCCTTGCCGAACTCGAAACCCGCGACGATTGGCGCAAACACGTGGGACGCACGTACAACGCCAAATACGGCATCACAAACGTGCTCGTTGATTGGAATGATGAGTTGTTGGGCCTTGTGAACCAAATCATTGCCGTGCTCGACGTAGAGCAGTTGCGGCTGATTTTGCTCGAAATGGCTCGCAACGTCCGCGAACACACGCGGGGCTTCCCTGATCTCTTGATCTGGAACGAAGCGGGGGCTTACGAGTTCGTAGAGGTTAAATCGCCCACCGACCATCTGGGTCCGCAGCAGTTGCATTGGCTCCAGTTTTTCCAGACCATCGGCGTGCAGGCCAAGGTGGTTCGGGTGATCTGGGAGTTGTAACGCGGCCTACTTACCCCAGGCTGGCGTGGGTGTTTTGGGGTCGAACAACTCGTCGAGGTAGTATCCTCGGCGGGGCCGTTTGTCGCACACGTCGCCACCGATAGGGTAGCGGCAAGTGGCATACACCGATACATCGTCGGGGTTCATCAAGCTCACGTAGGCCCCAATAGGAAACTGGGTTTTCAGGTGATCGCGGTTGAGCCAACAGTGGCCCAACTCGTGAAAAACGAGGGCCTCACGCTCCTGTCCGAAGGCCGTTTTCCAACAATCGCCGTCGGCTTTGAGCGTAATGCGGGGCGTTTTACCCGCCGAGCGGTCACACTGCCCACACACGTCTTGGCCGGTGGTTTGCCCGAACGTAATGATCAGGTTATCAGACGGAACGCTGATGTTCCGCTGGCGAACCTGCTCCAGAAACGCCTGCACATACGGCTCCACCTCCGCCGGCACGCTGTATTGCTTTGGCGCCGGCTCGGTTTGGCTTTTCGGCTGGCAGCTTAGGAGGAGGGTTAACAGGAGAAACGTGATTGTGCGGGCCACCTTAAGTTGGATTGAAGATTTGAACTACCTCAGCAAGTAATCAGATCGTAAGTGATTGAAATTAAGTGCGTCCAGGCCTCTGCTTTGCAGCATATAACATAGACTTAAATCGTCGGTGAGAACCAAATAATCTTGCTCAGCCAATCCGTATGATACTGCGTCGCCCAAGCCAAATTTCAAAAAAGCGGTTTCCTTCTGTTTCATTACGTCAAAACTAGGCTCGTATATCTCAACAAAACCTTCTACCAATTGAGGCAAAAGTGCCAGCACGGGTCCGTACTGATATTTTACCCCCTCCAGCAGATTACTTACTTCGGTTAAAATGTTTGGCGTTGTGACATAGAGCTTAAAAAGCCCCATGAAGTTAATGAGCAACCCGAAATCCTCTTCTGTGTACGTGCTTGTCCGTTTATTCTGTACAATTCGTTTAGGATCATAGCAGCCTAATACATAGAGTACAAGCAAGTTTGCGTCCAGCAATAAACCCTCTTTTTGCTTTAACTGAGTCGGAGTCATGACTGTAACTCCCGTATCTTCATAGAAACGAACTCACCGGTTTGGGCATCTATTTTAAGGCTCTTGTATTTTCGTTGTGAACCTGCGTATCGTTGTGCTAAGCTTTTAACAGTGAGATCAGAATTGATAGAATTGCTGGGAAAGCTAAGAGTGATAATCCAATACTTCTCGTCCTCTCTTTCCACCTCTTCCAGCAAAAAATCGGTGGTGCCCGGGTAAAGCTGCTCGCAAAATTCCATCGCTTTTTGTGCTGCTTCTTTAATCGTTATCATTGTCGTTCTGCGTTTACACGAAATTACTAAATAAATTTAGCCTTTGTTACGCCCCGCCATAACCGCTACCAACCCCACACACAGAGCAAACCAACCAAACGGCAAGCGCAAATCGAGGAGAGACAGGCCGCCGAACACAATCGTGGTGCCGAAACTCGCCAGCCCTTGCAATGCCTGATTCAGGCCGAACACCTCCCCCCGGTCGGCGTCGGTGGTTTTTTGGGCCATCAGACCCTCAATCAACCCCTGAATAAGTGAGATCGTCAGGCAGTCGACCGTGACAAGCGCGTACAGAGCTACGCGTGAGGTGCCTACGAATCCGTACCCTGCCAGCACCGGCACCGAAAGCCCGGCTAACCAGATAATAGCCCGGCGTTGGTCGATTCGGTCGGCGAGGTAGGTGTAGAATACGTAGCTGATCCCCACGCTCAGGGCACCAAAGTACATGAAAAAGTACGAGATCGCCTTGGCGTCCATCTGTAATGTACCGAAACTCGCAAACGTTACGAAATAGAAGTAGTAGCCCGTACTCAGCGTAAGGGCCAACTGCATCAGGACCAATTGCTTGAGACCCGGAGCCTGCTGGTCTTTTTGCAGGAGCCGGTGCCAGATTGTAGTGGCGTTCAACGCCCCAACCACCTCTTTTTTCAATACTTCCCTGGAGACACCGGGTTGGGTTTTACTCGTTTCACGCAGCAAAAAACTCAAGCCCACGTTGAGTGCCGACAGGCTAATGGCCAGCCAAACCACCACCCGCGCCTGATTTCCCTCGGCCACGTCGAACGTGGTCAGCAGCAAGCCCGACACGGCGGGACCGATCACAAACCCAAGCGAGATAATGGCCCCCTCGATGCCCAGGTTCTTGAAGAGTTCGTCCTTCGGCGAGATGTCGGTGATGGCCGAGCGGACCGTGGCATACATGCCGTTGGTAAGTCCGTCGCTAAACCGGTTAGCGAGTTGCGCCCCCAACCGAACGGGCAACAGCATACAATCGGCGATGAACGTGCCAATGGCCGAGATGATAAAAATGGGTCGTCGGCCATAGCCGTCGGAGAGTTTGCCAAGCAGCGGGGCCGAGAACAACTGCACCCCCAAAAAAAGGCCCGTACCTAACGCCAGCCATAATTGAGGGTAGCTGTGGCCTTTGACAAACTCTGGCAGGATGGGGCCAATAGCCGACCCAACAACCACGTCGATGAAAATAATGGCGTAAATATGCAGCAGTTGCCGGTCTTTGAACATGGCTACAAGGTACGGCATCCGAGTCAGTGTACTCTTGTGACAGAACCGCTTATTGTTCCGCACTATTCGGCTAGCGTTAGTGACTTAGTGATTTACCTCTTATATTTGAGCATTGACCGTGCTACCATGGTCACACCACCAATTTCACTTGTCTCATTTATTTCTACAACCACCATGTTCAAAATTACCCTCGCTCTGTGTTTGCTTTTGGGCGTTATCCTTGCCGTGAGTTGCAAAAAACAGGAAGAGGCCTTGCCAAAGAGTTCAGAGAAATTAATTACAAAGTTTTCGTTTCTCCAGTTCATGCCAGCGGGCGATGCAATCATCGACGCTGCAACCAAACAGATAACAGCTACCGTTCCATCCTCAGCCGATCCGACCAAGTTGATTCCATCGATTAGCGTTTCGGCAAAAGCAAAGGTTTTACCGGAGTCCGGTAAGGTGCATGATTTCGCTAAACCAGTCGCTTACACGGTCACTGCCGAAGATGGCACAACGTCATCGTACACCGTGACGGTTACCCGCACTAAATCGAACAGTAAGGAAATCATATCGTTTAGCTTCAACGATTTTACGCCCGCCGTGGTAGCCACCATCGACCCCGCTGCCCTCACCATAAAGGCAACCCTTCCGGCCACCGCGAATCTGGCGAACCTGCGACCAACCATTAAGCTCTCCGACGGGGCCACCTCGGACCCAGCCACAGGCGTATACAGTGATTTTTCGCGGATTGCACCCTTCGTCGTAACAGCCGAAAACGGCACTACACAAACCTACAGCGTTCAACTTGAGAAAGAACTCTTGATCACTTCGGGTAAACTTCCCACCCGGAGTGTTATTTACGTGTCAAATTCGGACGGCTTCGAACTGAATGCCGTTGATGCCCTAACAGGTACAAAACTTTGGACATTCAACAACAAGGGTGTGGCTTTGTTTGCCAATCCAACGATCTACGACGGAAATGTAATTTTGCCATCGTATGGAGTCAAGTTTATCGACTGCTCGTCGGGCGTTCAGAATGGCCTTATTCCAAGCGACTTTTTGGGGGAATCAAGCCCCGTCGTGCAAAACGACATTCTCTACTACGGTTCAGGAACAGACGGCTACTTGAGAGCTTTCGATTTGAAAACAAAAAAAATGAAGTGGTCGGCTTACGCTGATTACTGGGTAAACTCTAGTCCAACAATTCTCAAAAACTACGTGATTGTGAGCATCGAAAATGTCAATGTATTAGATGCTTACGACCTGGAAACCGGTACATTGAAGTGGCGAAACTTCAGAGTGGACGGTCGGACCAACCCTTGTACATTCGAGAACACGGTGATTGCTGCTGGCCGGGGTCAATTGCGGGCTTACGACGTAGATAGTGGCAGATTCAAGTGGATATTCAACCTTGTCAATTCCTCCGTGTCGAGTCCAACACAGTCTGACGGTGTTGTGTATGTGGGTTCCAACGATGCGAATGCCTACGCCATCAATGCTTCGGATGGAACGTTGAAGTGGAAATTCAAAACGGGAGGCAATATAGACTCCAGCCCTATTGTGGCCGGGCAGTTGGTTTATTTCTACTGCAAAGACAGTTTTCTATACGCACTGGATAAGACAACTGGTGCCGAAAAATGGAAATTCAAAATCGGACAGCCGTCCAACTATAACGAAGACAGGGTCAATTCAAGCCCCGTTGTGGTCGATGGCGTTGTGTATATACAAGGAGTGGATGCCGTATTATATGCCCTCAACGCAACCACCGGCAGTAAAATATGGCAATTTAATGAAGCGGGGGTGCTACGTTATTCGTCGCCGTGCGTGATCGACAAAGCTGGTAAAATATATCACAGTGGCCTGAGTGGTCTAACCAATTAAATTAATGGATCTTTCAGGACTAGTTTGGTGTAAGCCCGCTTCGCGTTCCGTGCGAAGTGGGCTTATTATTTACCCCAACCCAAAAACTTTTTCCGGCCTCACCATACAGAATATCCTATCTATTCGCGTAACTTGATCTACCGAGTACAACCGATAGAGAAAAACGCCACTATGAATGCTGTTGCCGAACCCATCATCGACCTGGAACTCGAACGCCAGGAGATTCTTAAACGCTATCGACGCCTGCTTCGGGAAGCCAAGCCGTATCTGAAAGACAACGACGCCAAACTTATAAAAAAGGCGTTCAACACCTCGGCAGAGGCCCACAAGAACATGCGTCGGCGGTCGGGGGAGCCGTATATTTATCACCCGTTGGCCGTGGCGCAGATTGCCGTGGAGGAAATTGGTCTCGGCACCACCTCCATTGTAGCCGCCCTGCTGCACGACGTTGTTGAAGACACCGACACGACCATCGCCGACATCGACCGGCTGTTTGGCCCAAAGGTGGCCCGCATTATCGACGGGCTAACGAAAATCGCGGGCATCTTTGAACATGGCACCTCGCAGCAGGCCGAGAATTTCAGGAAGATGCTCCTGACGCTCTCCGACGACGTCCGGGTGATTCTGATCAAGCTCGCCGACCGTCTGCACAACATGCGGACGCTCGACTCGATGCCCCGCGATAAGCAGTTGAAAATCGCGTCGGAAACGATCTACATTTATGCCCCGCTGGCGCACCGGCTGGGTTTATACGCCGTAAAGTCGGAGCTTGAGGATCTGTACTTGAAGTACGTGGAGCCGGAAGCGTTTAAAGACGTGGCTCGTAAGCTCCGCGAGACCAAAGCCGGGCGCGACCGGTTCATCTCACGGTTCATCGAACCGCTCGAAGACGATTTGGCTAAAACGGGCTACAAATATGTGGTGCGGGGGCGACCCAAGTCGATCTACTCAATCTGGAATAAGCTGAGTAAGTCGAAAAAACCGTTTGAGGAAATCTATGATCTGTTTGCCGTTCGGATCATCATGGACGTGCCGCCAGAGCAGGAAAAAGCGGCCTGTTGGCGGGCCTATTCCATCGTAACGGACCACTACAAACCCAACCCTGATCGGCTGAAAGACTGGATCAGCACGCCCCGCGCCAACGGCTACGAGTCGCTCCACACGACCGTTATGAGCAAAACCGGGCAGTGGGTCGAGGTGCAGATTCGGACCGAGCGGATGAACGAGGTGGCCGAAAAAGGCTATGCAGCCCACTGGAAATACAAAGGCAACGACACCCAAACCGGGCGCGGCATCGAAATGTGGATTTCGCAGGTGCGCGACATGCTCGAAACCGCTGCCGAGGGCGACAAAACCGGGGCCATTGAGTTTCTGGATGATTTCAGAAGCAACCTCTACAGCGAGGAAGTTTTTGTGTTCACACCCAAGGGCGACCTCAAGGTGCTGCAACGGGGGGCCACCGCGCTCGATTTTGCGTTCGACATTCACACGCAGGTGGGGGCCAAGTGCATGGCCGCGAAGGTCAACAATGTGTTAGTGCCCCTGAGCCACGTGCTGCAAAACGGCGATCAGATTGAGGTCATTACCTCCAACAAACAAAAGCCCAACGAAGACTGGCTCCGGTTTGTGGTGACCTCGAAGGCCCGCACCAAGATCAAAGACATTATTAAGGAAGACAACAAGCGGTACATCACCGACGGGCGCGATCTGGTAGCCAAAAAGCTCAAGACGCTTCGTATGGAGATGAACAACGAGTTGTTGAACCAACTGCGGGCGTTTTTCGGCTCTAAAACCACCAACGATTTCTTCTACCGGTTTGGCAAGGGTCACCTCGACGCAAAAGACATCGTGCGGTTTAAGTCGGAGAAGGAGGCTAAAGAGAACCGGCAAAACAAGCTCAACACCGACAACATTGCCGACGGGAAGAGCTTCACCAAAGAGCTAAAGAAAATGCACGGCGACCGCGCCGATGCCGACATGCTGCTCATTGGCGAAGACATGGACCGGATCGACTACACGCTCTCGAAGTGCTGCAATCCCATTTCGGGCGACGATGTTTTTGGCTTCGTGACGATCAACGATGGCATCAAAATCCACCGGGTCTCGTGCCCCAACGCGGTCGAACTGATGTCGAACCACGGCAACCGGATTATCAAGGCCAAGTGGACCTCGCAACGCGATTTAGCGTTTCTGGCAGGCCTGCGCATTACGGGCACCGACCGCGTGGGGCTGGTAAACGACGTGACCCGAATTATCAGTAACGAGCTGAGTATCAACATGCGATCCGTCACTATCGACTCGACCGATGGCGTTTTCGAGGGCAACATCAAGCTTTATGTTCACGACACGGCTCACCTCGACACGCTCATGCACAAACTCGAAAGCGTAAACGGGGTGTACGAAGTCGTACGGTTTGACTAATTTTGCATTATGGCTGCGCCAAAACAAACGAACTTAGAGGCCGCCCGGACCATCTTTACGGCGTATCTGGAGCGGAAGGGCCTACGCAAAACGCCCGAACGATTTGCTATTCTGGAAGAGATCTACAACCGTCAGGACCACTTCGACGTCGACGAGTTGTTTATTTCTATGAAGAACAAAAAATACCAGGTCAGCCGCGCCACGGTTTACAACACGCTCGACGTGCTGGTTGATTGTGACCTGGTTACGAAGCATCAGTTTGGCCGAAATCTGGCGCAATACGAGAAATCGTACGGCTACAAACAGCACGACCACCTGATTTGCACGGATTGCCACAAGGTGATGGAGTTTTGCGACCCACGTGTGCAAAACATTCAAAATATGGTGGGCGACATGCTCAAATTCAACGTCATGCACCATTCTCTGATCTTCTACGGCTCCTGCGCCCGCGACATGTGCGAGAATCGGGCCACGGCAACGGAGGAGGTCGATGGGGAGCAGGGGGAGTCGGTTGATCGGACAGTGGGATACCCGGCTGATGCAAGGGATTAAGTAATACAGTATTCTTAGCTAGTTTCAATGGTTGATGTTTTATTAGGCCTCCAGTGGGGCGACGAGGGTAAAGGGAAAATTGTGGACGTACTGGCCCCACAATATCAGGTGGTCGCCCGGTTTCAGGGTGGCCCCAACGCCGGGCATACGCTCGAATTCGACGGTATTAAGCACGTGTTGCACCAGATTCCGTCCGGTATTTTCCGGCCCGACATTAAGAATATCATCGGGAATGGCGTGGTACTCGACCCAATTGTGTTCCGGCGCGAGATCGACGGGTTAGCCAAGTTCAACCTGGATCTGAGCAAAAACCGGAGGTCGGCTTCGCTGACGATCTCCAAGAAAGCGTCGATCATTATTCCGACCCACCGCCTGCTCGACGCGGCCTACGAACAGGCCAAAGGGGCCTCGAAGATTGGCTCGACCCTGCGGGGCATCGGCCCAACGTATCAGGACAAAGTGGCTCGGCTGGGGTTACGCGTGGGTGATATTCTCTCACCGAACTTTCACGAGAAGTATCAACGTCTGGTGCAGCAACACAAAACCACGCTCGATCATTACGGATTCGATTACGCATCGGTATTGCCCGATGCCGAAACGGAGTTCTTTTCGGCGGTGGCGTTTATGAAGCAGTTTAACCTCACCGACAGCGAATACAGCATCAACGCGGCCCTTGCCGATGGCAAACGAATTCTGGCCGAAGGCGCACAGGGATCGCTGCTCGATATTGATTTTGGTTCGTACCCGTTCGTGACGAGTTCGAGTACCATGACCGCCGGGGCCTGCACAGGTCTGGGCGTAGCACCCCGGCAGATTGGCGAGGTGTACGGCATTTTCAAGGCCTACTGCACCCGCGTGGGCAGCGGCCCCTTCCCGACCGAACTCCTCGACGAAACTGGTGAAGAAATGCGCCGGGAAGGCCGCGAGTTTGGTGCCACAACCGGGCGTCCGCGCCGATGCGGCTGGCTCGACCTACCCGCGCTGAAATACGCCATCATGCTCAACGGCGTTACGCAGTTGGTGATGATGAAGGTCGACGTACTGAACATATTTGACGAGATCAAGGTTTGTACGCATTACCAAATTGCCGGAGCCGACGGTTCGTTGGGTGCCCTGAGCGAACAAATGCCTTATGACCTGGTCGATACCGACGTTACGCCGGTGTACAAGACCTTCAAAGGCTGGAAAACCTCGCTCGATTCGTTTACGTCGTTTGATGATATTCCGGTTGAATTGGCCGCCTACATTAGCTTCCTGGAGGAGTTGCTGGGGTTGCCGATTAGCTTTATTTCGACCGGCCCCGACCGTGAGGCTATTATTCACCGGCAGTCAGTAGCGGTCTAGCCTTCGGTGAATACTTAAGTATTTTGTTGTAGTTTTTGTCAAGTTTAAGTATTTTTTAACAACGGTTGGTAATCATAAAGCGTAGGTCATCCCTATTTTTGAAGGCATTCTTGACCTGTGTCCCCTATGAGCTTTACAAGAAACGTTGGATTTGTTGATCAGATCGTTCGTGCGCTGATCGTTATTGATGTAGTTGCGGCCTATCTAATGGGCTTTTTGTCGGGTTTTAGTGCGTTTGCACTTGTTTCGTTCGCTCTTGCGCTGATTGCTAGCTGCATAACAGCCTTTTGCCCGGCCTACGCGTTTATGAATTTTACAACCCGACAAGAGTATGAAGACCGCCGACGGTAGTATTCTCCTTTGTTGACCCAACGAGCGGAGCAGGTTCACACCTTCTCCGCTTTTTTTATGATCATGCTATCAACTCAACGTATTATTTCGCTCGTACCCTCTTTAACTGAACTCCTGTTCGAGCTGGGTCTGGATAAGGAGGTGGTTGGTCGCACCAAATTCTGCGTGTACCCCGCCGACCGCATAAACGATATCCCTATTGTGGGCGGCACAAAAACGGTTCATCACGACCGCATCGAAGCCCTTCAGCCCACGCTTATCCTGGCTAATAAAGAAGAGAACACAAAGAGCGACGTTGAAACCCTGCAAACGCGCTTCAATGTGTTACTGACCAATGTGGTTACGATGTCTGATGCGCTCAACATGATTATGACCGTTGGCAAGGCCGTAGACCGCATCACCGAAGCCTGGCAATTAACGGCCAAGATCAGCGAATCATTGGCTGGCCTCCCTCCGCTTCCCGGCCCCAAACGGGCGGCCTATCTGATCTGGCAAGACCCGTGGATGGTAGCTGGTAATCAAACATTTATCGACACGATGTTGGCTGTAGCGGGGTTCAGCAATGTATTTGGGCATCAATCGCGCTATCCGGTTGTTTCACCCGCTGATTTACAGGCAGTTAAACCCGATCTGATTTTCCTGTCGTCGGAGCCGTATCCATTCAGGGAAACCCATAAAGCCCCGTTACAGGCCCTGTGCCCAAACGCCCAGATTCGGCTTGTCGACGGCGCAGTGTTCAGTTGGTACGGGAGTCGCCTGCTTCAGGCAGCAGACTATTTCAAAACGGTTATTCGCCCCGCATTCGCATAATGGATAGCTCCTTCATTTTGGATTCAAACACGATGTCGACCTCCCGGCCATAGGTGTTGGCGGGTGAGTAGAGCCAATCGGCGTGGGCTTCGCGCCGGGCTTTGGGATCTTCACGTTCCTGTCGCGAGTCGGAGTAGTGAAACACGGGCCGGACGTCCCAGGTGTCGTAGGCCATTATAAACGCTTCCTCTTCGGTCATGCCGTCGGGGTGGAGCGAGTGGTGAAAATAGTCGAACACGATGGGTGTGCCGATGCGCTCGTGCAACTCGGTCAGGTCGCGGACGGAGTAGAGCGTAGGGCGGTCGTCGTTCTCAACGGTCAGGCGGGCACGCAGCTTTTCGGAGAGCTTCCCGAAGTTCTGGGCAAACCGGTTCAGCGTAGCACTTTTGTCACCGTAGGTGCCCCCGGCGTGAATGTTGATTTTGTTCCAGTGCGAGGGTTTGAGGCCCATCAGGTCGAAGACTTCCGAGTGATATTCGAGGTCGACAATCGTGTTGTCGAGCACCTTACCCTGACCAGCCAAATGATTGAATGGGCCGGGGTGGACCGTAAGCCGAATAGGCCGCGCCCCAATTTCCTCCAAAATAGCCCGAATTTCGACAAAGTCGGGAAGTTGGTTGATCGAATATTCCGAGGCCCAGGGGAACAGGTCGGAGGTAACGCGGAAGAGCCGAAAACCGTGTTCGAGATTCCAGTCGACCACTTTCAGCAAGTCCTGCACGTTCTGGAGGGCCAACTGCGAGGCATACTGTACCCCTTTTTCGGTGAATGTTTTTTTTATCATTCCCCGCGTGGTAGTGATTTTTTCGGCCTGAAGTGTCAGGTTAATACAGGCATAACCAACATTGGATGGAGCAGCAATCATTCCTTATCAACTCTAATTCGTGAGTTGAGGTTTGACAAAGCTACCGTTCAGTCAAAACTTCTCATGAACCCTTGTTAGTTGCCAGATAGTTAATTACATTGCTGTCCTTGTCAGTATATAGAACCAATGGGCGAACTTACCCGCATACAACTTTCCGAGATAGCCCAGGTTTGGCGGGAAATTGCCCGGACGCTCGCGGTTTGGCAGGCAACGCATTGGTCTATGCTGAACACCGTGCAACATTTCGACCTGAATGCGTACCAAAACAGTTTGCTGACTCGTGCTCAGGATATAGACGAACGGTCGTACCTGCTCCTGAGCGAACCCGCCAACTCTACGTTTTCGACAACATTACGACTCCTCGAACGGGCATCGGAAATTCTTCGCGATACGACTAATTCGTTTGCCGCGCTCAATATCGGGGCATTGGCCGTGGCGTTGGCCGCTGGTATTGCCCGTAACAACACCCGTACTATTCAACTCGCTCTGAGCGAGTTGCGCGAGCTTGTCGAGGGTGATGTGCCGGTTGAGCAGATCAATGCGGGTGGTTTTACTCCGCTGCTATAAGAATCATACGCTCTATACCCACCCGTTTTTAATGGCTTTCACGGCGTAATCGACGGCGCGGGCCGTGAGTGCCATGTAGGTGAGCGAGGGGTTTTGCGTAGAGGTCGAAGTCATACAGGCTCCGTCGGTAACGAACACGTTTTTGCAGGCATGTAGCTGATTCATCCGGTTCAGCATCGACGTTTTTGGGTCGCGACCCATCCTGACGCCCCCCATCTCGTGAATATCAAGGCCGGGTGTGCGGTGATCGTCGCGAACCCGGATGTTGGTGAACCCCGCCACGGTAAACATCTCGGTCATCTGCTCCTGGTAATCCTTCACCATTTTGTTGTCGTTCTCGTCGTAGTCGACGGAGATCGCCAACTGGGGAATCCCGAACGGGTCTTTCTTGTTCGGGTCGAGGGCCACGAAATTGGTTTCTTTGGGGAGGGTTTCGCCCATCATGTGCGAGCCTACGCGCCAGCCTTCGAGCTTGGGGGCAAACAAACTCTGTTTCAGGTCGGCCCCCAGTCCGCTTTGGTCGGCGCGGGCGTGGCGGTTGGCACTGAACCCGGCGGCATACCCCCGCAAAAACCCGGACGCCGGGCCGCTCTGTTCTTGTTTGAGCAGGTTACGGAATCGCGGAATGTAAGGGCTGTTAGGTCGGCGTCCGTCGGTTTTCACGTCGAGCATCCCGTCGAACTCGGCAGAGATCCCCCCCCGGTAATTGTGGAACGCCACGTATTTGCCCAGCGTGCCGCTGTCGTTGCCGAGACCGTTGGGGAAGCGGTTCGAGGTTGAGTTGAGCAGGATCAGGTTGGTGTTGAGGGCGGCAGCGTTCACGAAAATAACGCGGGCATAAAACTCCTGCATCTCTTTCGTTTGCGCGTCGATTACCCGCACCCCCACGGCCCGGCGTTTGGCATCGTCGTAAATAATCGAATGCACAACCGAGTGTGGCCGCAGGGTCATTTTTCCGCTGCGCATGGCCCAGGGAATCGTGCTCGAATTACTGCTGAAATAGCCGCCATACGGGCAACCCCGCTCGCAAATGGTGCGGTGTTGACATTGTGCCCGACCCTGTTCGAGGTGAATGGGTTGGGGCTTGGTGATGTGGGCCGCCCGACCCATAATCACGTGCCGGTCGGCATATTTACCCGCTATTTTCTGTTGGAAATGTTTCTCGACACAGTTCCAGTCGTGCGGGGGCAGAAACTCGCCATCGGGCAGGCTGGCGAGGCCGTCTTTGTTGCCCGAAATCCCCGCGAACTTCTCCACATGGCTATACCACGGGGCCAAATCGGCATAGCGGATGGGCCAATCGACCGCAAAGCCGTCGCGGGCCGGGCCGTCAAAGTCAAAATCGCTCCACCGCTGGGTTTGCCGCGCCCACATGAGCGACTTGCCCCCCACCTGATAGCCCCGAATCCAGTCGAACGGTTTAGCTTGTACGTAGGGGTGTTCGGCGTCTTTCACGAAAAACTGTTCGGTGCCCTCATAAAACGCGTAACACTTGCTGATGATGGGGTTGGCCTCGCGCACCTCGCGCGTGAGTTGGTTGCGGTGTTCAAACTCCCAGGGCTGCATCATGGTGGTGGGGTAGTCGGTCACGTGCTGCACATCGCGGCCCCGCTCAAGCACAAGTGTGCGCAAACCCTTGCCAGTAAGTTCTTTAGCGGCCCACCCCCCGCTAATGCCGGAGCCGACAACGATGGCGTCGAATCGGTCCGGCGTTCCGGTATTCTGGGCTACGGCGTCGATGTTAAAGTTGGTCATACTTTTGCGCAGCCATTATACCGGGCTGGGGCCATTTCGTAGTGAGTGATATTGGTCATGACGTATTCGGAGGACATGTAGCCGCGAATAGTCAGGGATTTCACGAGGGCCAGAAAGTTCTTCTGGGTGGCATCGGTCGAGGTACTTAGTTGCTTCAGTACGTCGAGCCGCTGGGCTGCGTCGCCTTCCAGAAACGGCTTGCCGGTCACAGTCTGCGCCATTTCGTCGACGCCCGAATTCAGGCCTTTGCGGAGCAGTTCTCCGGCCGCTTTGTCGTAACAATCGGCCACCATTTTCTCCACAAATTGATGAACCCGCAACGCCCTCGCCCCCGGAATCTCGGTTTTAGGCGGGTTTGCTGTTTTCGTGGCCGGGATGATTGTCTCCGTGATTTCGGCCAGTAAATCAACTTCGGTAGCCGACAGCAGCCGTTTGCCCGCAGGGGCGAATTGTACCGTTTGGGGCGTCCAACGGTCGGCCCAGGCGGGTAGGATTAACAGGCCACCGAGCGTTGCGGCAACCGTTTTGAGTGCGTTTCGTCGTTGCACAGATGCTAATATGGGGAATGCGTACTGCCCGCAAAAGTAAAAATTGTCCCTGAACTACCGCAGCACGATGTATCTTTGGGCGTTCAACCACCATGAAACTGCCGGGTTTAATCGCCACGCAGATCTTGACTATGAGTGCTGACGCTGAGAAATTACGCATATACGACCGCCCCGACAATAAGGGCTGGAAAAAATGGGGACCCTACCTAACCGACCGTGCCTGGGGAACCGTCCGCGAGGATTATAGCCCTTACGGTGATGCCTGGAACAACGTCACGCACGACATGGCCCGTTCGCGGGCCTACCGCTGGGGCGAGGAAGGCATCGGTGGCATTTCGGACAACAAAGGGCACGTTTGCTTTGCCCTGTCGCTCTGGAACCACCGCGATAATATTCTGAAAGAGCGTTATTTTGGGTTGGCCGGGCCGGAAGGTAACCACGGTGAGGATGTAAAGGAACTGTATTACTACCTCGACAGCACGCCCACGCACTCCTACATGAAGATGCTTTACAAGTATCCGCAGCAGGAGTTTCCCTACAATCGGCTCGTGATCGAAACGATGCGCCGGTCCCGGCAGGAGCCGGAATTCGAGTTGATCGACACCGGCATTTTCGACAAGGACGAATATTTCGACGTGTTTATAGAATATGCCAAGGCCGATCAGAACGACTGGCTGGTGAAAATCACGGCCCATAACCGTGCTGCCGAGGCCGCTCCCATTACGTTGTTGCCAACGCTCTGGTTTCGGAATACGTGGTCGTGGGGGTACGAGCAATACAACACCCGGCCCATGCTGACGGGTATCTCGAACAATCAGATCGAGGTGAATCATAAGCAGTTAGGTAAGTACAAGTTCTACTGCGAGGGGGCCGACGACCTGTTATTTTGCGAGAACGAGACCAACACCGAACGGCTCTACGGGCGGCCAAACACAACGGCTTTTCCAAAAGACGGTATCAATGATTACGTGGTTGGTGGCAAGGCTAACGCCATCAATCCGAACCACATTGGCACGAAAGCCTCGGCACAGTATGCCCGCGTGATTCCGGCGGGTGAGTCGGTCACGATTCGGCTGCGGTTCAGCCAAAATACGACCCTGAGCAAGCCGTTCGACGATTTTGACACGATCTTTGACGCCCGTCAACACGAGGCCAACCTATTTTATGGCGGCTTGCAACAGAACGTGGAGAACACCGAACTGCTGAATATTCAGCGGCAGGCCTACGCGGGTATGCTCTGGAACAAGCAGTTTTATTATTACAACATCAACGAGTGGCTCAAGGGCGACCCCAAAATGCCGGTGCCGTTTCAGGGGCGCGTGTACCCGCGCAATGAAAGCTGGCGGCACATGTACACGGCCAACATCCTGAGTATGCCCGACAAGTGGGAGTACCCCTGGTTTGCGGCCTGGGACCTGGCGTTTCACACGCTCACTCTCGCCCGGCTCGACCCTCATTTTGCCAAGCGTCAACTGGCGGTTATTCTGCGGGAGTACTACATGCACCCCAATGGGCAGATTCCGGCTTACGAGTGGAATTTCTCGGACGTGAACCCGCCCGTGCATGCCTGGGCAACGTGGAAGGTCTACGAGATCGACAAGCAGATGAACGGCGTGGGCGACATCGCGTTTCTGGAGCGGGTCTTCCACAAGCTGCTGCTCAATTTTACGTGGTGGGTGAACCGCAAAGACGTTGCGGGCAACAACATCTTCGGCGGGGGGTTCCTCGGCCTCGACAACATCGGGGTGTTCGACCGGAGCCAACCCCTGCCGATGGGCGGGCGCATTGAGCAGGCCGACGGTACGGGCTGGATGGCCATGTACACGCTGAATATGCTCCGAATCTCGTGCGAAATTGCCATTACACGGCCTTCGTATCAGGATATGGCGAGCAAGTTTTTCGAGCACTTCCTGCACATTGCCTCGGCCATGAACAACCTAGGCAAACAGCACATTAGCCTTTGGGACGAGGAAGATCAGTTCTACTACGACGTGCTCCACACGCCCGACAACAACGCCCGGCTGCTCAAAATTCGGTCGATGGTGGGGTTGATTCCCTTGTTTGCCGTGGAGGTGCTGGATGAGGAACTGCTCAACAAACTCCCCGATTTTAAACGGCGGCTGGAGTGGGTGTTGAAAAACCGCCCCGATCTGGCGTCGCTCGTGTCGCGTTGGCACGAGCCGGGCAAAGGCGAAACGCACCTGCTGTCGTTACTGCGCGGGCACCGCATGAAAATGCTCCTGAAACGGATGTTCGACGAGTCGGAATTTTTGTCGGACTACGGTATCCGCGCCCTCTCGAAATACCACGAGAAACAACCCTATCAGTTCGCCCTGAACGGCGAGGTGTTTCAGGTCAAATATGTCCCGGCAGAGTCGGAAACGAGCGTGTTTGGCGGCAACTCCAACTGGCGCGGACCGGTCTGGTTCCCGGTCAATTTCCTCTTAATTGACTCACTATTAAAGTTTTACCAATACTACGGCGACGATTTCGAGGTTGAATACCCGACCAACTCCGGGCAGGTGATGAGCATTAAGGAAGCCGCCGTGCAGGTGTCCGAACGGTTGATCAACATCTTTCGGCGCGACGACAAAACGGGCCTTATTCCGGCCTTTGGTGCCGAAAAAAAGTTCCAGACCGACCCGCATTTCAAAGACCTGTACTTGTTCTTCGAGTATTTCCACGGCGACGTGGGGGCGGGTCTCGGGGCGGCTCACCAAACCGGTTGGACGGGTCTGGTGGCCGACCTGATCGAGTATTGGTACGCCTATCAGACCGAGCGGGTGGCAATGCGGTGAGGAGTCAGGCGGTTGATGAGTACATAGCAGCCCCACAGGACGAACACGCAGGCCGCTAGTATCAGGCCATAGGTTGTGTCGTTGCCGATCAACTGACGGGTTGTGTTTGCGCTGATGTCGATGCTTGAGTCGTCGGACAAAAAGCTCAACGAACTCAGCGCATTATTGACGAAGTGCATCAGAATGACGGGCCAAAGTGAGCAGGTGCGATAGTAGACCCACCCCATAGCCAGACCTAGAAAAAACGCGTTCAGGGCCTGTAGGGGAATCAGGTGCATCACCCCGAACAGCACCGCCGACCAGATGATTGCCTTTGTGGGACTATAGCGTTTCAAGAAGCCGTCGAGCACAATACCCCGGAGCAGAATCTCTTCCAGGATGGGGGCCGCCAAAACTGCCGTTATGATGATCTTTTTGTTAAACATCTCCTCCATTGCCTTCTCCAGCCACTCCGGCTGAGGAATTGCCGTGATCAACGGTTCGGCCAGTACGCCAATGGCCAACATGCCCACAGCCGCTATCGGGTACACGGCCACCGGGACCACCCCAAAGGCCAGCGTTTTGTCGGAACGGCGTTTCTGTGCGTAGCGGATGGTGAGCCAAAACGAGAGCACGTACGCTAGAAACTCGGGAATGCCGTAGAGATCAATTCCGTTTTCTTTGGCGAGATACATGGGTATACCGAGGGGAAGGCTCACGGCGATGGTCCAGCCGATCAGGATGAGTATCAGTATCCATCCTTGCTTAATAGACGGGTAATTTGTCGCGGTCGTGTCGAGTGGGGTTGTGTTTGTAACTGTTTCCATGTTGGTCTTGTGAGTTTAGCGTACTGTATCAAAGGGTTAAACGATTTTTGGCAATAAGTTACTCACTTGGTCTATATCAGAGCGTCATGGTCAACTCAACCGAAAACACCCCCTCCTGCTCCCCCACTTCCAAGCTGTGTTTACCAGCATAGAGCAACTGGAGCCGCTGCCGGATATTGTCGATACCTGTACCCGTGCTGGCTTCCAGCCGGTTGTGCATTAATACACTGTTGCTGCAACTAAAGCGCAAGACCCCCTCCTCTACCGTCAAACGTGTTTCTACGAAGCACGGCTCGTTAATGCTGATGCCGTATTTGAACGCGTTTTCGATAAAACTCACCAACAACAAGGGCGCAATTTCCACCGAACGCCCGTCGGGGGTGGGCTGCTCGTCCCATTCCATCACCGACTTGACCCGGATGTTCTCCTGCCGGGGCAACCGCATCCGGTGCAGGTCGACGGTGTCTTCCAAAAAGCGAATCTCCTTGGCGATGGGCGTGCGGTCTCGCTTAGACTCTTCGACCATATGGCGCATCACGCCCGACAGTTGCTCGATGCCAGCCGCCGTGCGGTCGGCGTCGCCGGTGAGGGCCGTACCATAGAGATTATTCAGGGTATTGAACAGAAAGTGGGATGCTTTTCCATCACCCAGCGCACAAACCAGTAGCTTGTACGCTTCAATAGGTCTGAGCTGTACGTGAATGCCAGCAAGCCAAAAAAGAACACAATCGGCCTGTCCCTGAACAAATAGAAGATAGAGCTAGTCCGTTCTGCTCCTTCCATTAACGGGCTGAAGCAGATTAGCCAGGTTATAAGAAAACTACTGGGAAAGGTATTGATGTATGTCTTCCGAATATGCAGAAGTTCGTTCGCCCAGAACTCCCTAGAGTCAACTCCTGCTAGTGTTTCTTCTACGTTGAAGAAGCCTGCAATGGTGTTTTTCAATGATTTGAATCGTTCGGCTGTTGGAATAGTGAGTTGCATAAAACAGAGTTTATTAGGGGACAAGATACGAATACGATCAATACGTTTCGGGGACTTCACCAAACAGGCGTCCCTGACGAGCCAGGCGTTTTTCGAGATACTGCCCAAACGCTCCACCGAAAAATAGAGACAAGGGCAAGAAGAATATAAACCCGCTGTCCCAAAGCTTCAACCACCGGGCAATAACCTCAATAACCAAAGCAACTAACGGCCCGGCAATCCGGCCTATTTTGATCAATGACCCGGCCTCTTTCCACTTCAACTGCTTTACGACCAGCGCGTAAAACTCTTCTTGCAGGCTCTTGAACCCCCGACGCCGACTGATTCCGTCCAGGCCTTTGGTTGTCATTCGGTCTAACAAATAGTTCATGTGTTCTTTGAGCGGCTGCACCGTTTCAAGGGGAAGTTCGGAGAAGCGAACGAGCAAGTCCCGGAGAACGTAGAGTTCCAGTTCGTCCTGAATGGCCGGGTGAATCGTTTTCACCTGCGTGTCGTACGTTTCGAGTGCGTGTAGGGTCCAGTTATCGGTTGTGGCTTGCATGTCGATGTTGTTCGTTTGGTTTAGTAATTCAAACGTACGGCGACAAAGTAAGCACGCCAACTTCCTGGGATCAAACCCCGCAAGTTTGGGACAAAACACCCGAATGGTGTTATCTTGCCCACCAGACATTCAAAAACCCACTGCTTATGCTTTACGTGGTTCATGCCTACGATGGCACCGACGAACAAGCCCTCGACCGCCGAATGAGCGTTCGGCCCATGCACCTCGACGGTGCCCAAAAACTAAGAGATTTAGGTCATTATGTGCTCGGCGGTGCCTTGCTCAGCCCCGAAGGCAAGATGATTGGTTCCATGATGGTGCTCGATTTCGAGACCGACGAGCAGTTACAAGACTGGCTTTCGTGGGAGCCATATGTCCAGAACAAAGTTTGGGAGACGATTGACATTAAGCCGTTTAGGCAGGCGAAGGTGTAAAACCCCACCCCAACCCCTCCCCAGTAGGGAGGGGCAAACGACCATCTACTTTCTTAATTCTACAGCTTAGACTAGAATAGTAGATGGACTTTGCATAGCCCCTCCCTAACGGGGAGGGGTTGGGGTGGGGTTTCCCACGCTCCGCCCCGCCACAAACCCCGTGGTCCAGGCATTCTGAAAGTTAAAGCCGCCCGTGATCCCGTCAACATCGAGCACCTCCCCTGCGAAAAACAGGCCGGGGTGCTCGTTGCTTTCGAGGGTTTGCGGGTTCAACGAGCCAAGCGCGATGCCCCCGCAGGTTACAAACTCATCTTTGAATGTGCTTTTGCCAACAACCTGATAGGTACTGTTGGTGAGCTTCTCGACAAGCCGGTTTTGGGCCTTGCCTGGGAGTTCAGACCAGCGGGTTTGGTCGGTTATGCCCGCTTCGAGGGCGAAGGCGTCCCACAGTCGACCGGGCAGACCAAAGGGGTTCTGCGAGAGAACCAACTTCTTAGCGTGCTGCTGCCGGAAGTTGGCGAACCCGTCGCGGATTTGGGCCTCGTTTTGGTCGCCGAGCCAGTGGATGCGGAGTGTAAACCGGTAGTCGACAGCGGCCAGGTCGCGGGCGGCCCAGGCCGAGAGCCGCAGGATGGCCGGACCGCTGAAACCCCAGTGTGTGAGCAGTAACGGCCCGTTCTGTTTCTGACTCGTACCCGACACACTCACCTGTGCATTGGGCACCGACACACCCGCCAACGCCAGCAACGGGCTATCGGGCACATTGAACGTGAACAGCGAGGGCACCGGCGACACCAGCGCGTTGGCATGGTTGGCCGGGGGAATCCAACCGTACGAGGGCACTTGCGGATACCCACCCACGGCCACCAGCACCCGGTCGGCAGGTAGCGTTTCGCCGGTTTGGAGCCGGACGGTCCAGCGCGGGGTTGGCGTTGACGAATCGGGGATCAGTTCAGAAACCCCACAACTCGTTCGGATTTGAATACCGAGCCGGTCGGCGGTGCGGGTGAGGCAGTTGATGATCGTTTCGGACGAGTCGGTGGTGGGGAACATACGCCCGTCGGGTTCGGTTTTGAGTGGCACGCCCCGGCTTTCGAACCAGCGGACGGTGGCCCCGGCGTCGAACTGAGTCAACAGGGGCCGGAGCCATTTCTCGCCCCGTGGGTAGTGTTTTACGAGTTGCCGATTATCGAAACAGGCGTGGGTCACGTTGCAACGCCCCCCGCCCGACACCCGCACTTTGCCCAGCACCTGCCGGTTTTTTTCCAGAATCGTTACGGTTGCCTGCGGGAACGTTTCGGCGGCAGTAATAGCCCCGAAAAACCCGGCTGCCCCCCCGCCAATCACAACAATGTGCATTGAAGTCATACTACAAAGATAAGGAGCAACTCCTCACTCCTCACTCCTATCTTCTCACTCCTTATCTTTGCCCTATGCGCTTCTCATCACATAAATCGCCGTATCGGCGGGGGTTTCGATTGCGGGGAAATATCCTCGTCATGTTTTTTGTTTTCTTCATGATCGGTCTGTTCCTGCAATACGGTGGCCGAACCAAACCCCTTGTGGCCCTGTGGAATGACCTGAAAAGCATCGTCGGTATCGGCCCCCGAGAGGGCGACCGCGACGGTCATAATCCCTACAAAACCCCCGAACCAACCGATTCGGCATCGGATGAGGCCGAAGACGTGGCCTCCGACGACCGAAGTTCGGGCAGCAACGCGAGCGAGGAGCAGTCGGACGAGCAGCGATTCCGCGAAACACAGGCCGAGGACCAGGCGGCTCTGTCGGGCAATAAACGGTTCGATTTCGAGAAAAAGCCCGACTTTCTGCTACCCGCTTTTGCCTCAGACGATGAGATTGTGCGGCACGATGGCTACGTGTTGCGCTACCGCGACCAATACGAGCAGGCCGATTGGGTGGCCTACCCGCTACTGGCCTTTGAGCTTACAGGCGAGGCCGAGCGCGACCGTGAAAGCTTCAAACCCGACCCCCTGGTGGAAGGTGGATCGGCACTGCCCACCGATTACTCTCGTTCGGGCTACGACCGGGGGCACCTGGCCCCGGCGGGCGATTTTAAGTTCTCGCAGCGGCTCACCCGCGAGTCGTTCTACATGAGCAACATCAGCCCGCAGGCCCCGCAGTTTAACCGGGGCATCTGGAAAGAACTGGAAGACCATGTGCGGGCCTGGGCACGGCGCGACCGGGGGCTGTATGTAGTGACGGGTCCGGTTCTGAAAAAAGGCCTGGAAACCATTGGTCGGCAGAACGAGGTGGCCGTTCCCGAACAGTTTTACAAGGTAATCTTGTATTGCAATTCGCCGAAGATACGCATGGTTGGTTTTTTGATGAACAACGAACCATCCAACGAGCCATTAACCTCCTTTGTGGTGCCCGTCGATCAGATTGAGCGACTGACCGGCATCGACTTTTTCCCCTTCATCCCCGACGACCTGGAGCGTACGCTCGAAAATGGGTCCGATGCCGACGAGTGGTTTGATAATTGATTAGTTTTGGTAACGAACTGAAACCAAACTCAATCATGAAAACCACGCTTCTTCCCCTGCTTTTTGTCCTGGCCCTTTTCAGCCAATGCCGCCCCCCGGCTGCTGATGTTCCAGCCACGCCAAAAATAACCTACGATCAGGCCAGTATCGAGTTGATGAAAGAGATAACGCCCCAGATTCACGGCACGTGGAAGATCCAGCGGTTGCAGGTGAGAAACCTACATGGTAACCCGAGCCTAAACCAGTTAGGTATTCTGTTTGACAGCACCTTTCGCGATCTGGCCACTCTGACGCTCTATCAGGCCAGGGTTCCTCGAACCACGCCCCGTGACTTTCGGCAAAGTGAAATCGACGGAACCATTGAGTATAAAGGCAAAACGTACCCCATTTATTTCGATCTGCGGGCTAATGCCGAATGGATCGTTGCCAAAAAGGGGGAGAAGGGTTTCATGTTATTTGACTTTAATTTTCCTTCAGGTTCCTGGCATTATACTGAACCTGAGGAGCGATTTCTTCAGGACATCGGAATGATTGGTGAGGTTTTCGCCCTTGACATTCGGCCCGACAAAACAATGACTTGGCGCGGCCTGAATCGCGGTATTCAGCAGGTTGTGCTGGTGAAGCAATGAGAGCGTGTCAAAACCTGGCAACTCGCTAGTTTTTTCGGGCCGAAACGCCCTTTAAGCCGTTGTCCTTTCAAGGCGGCCCCGGTACTCGCTGTGCCGGGGCCGTTTTTTTGGTCCAATCTGATATACAGACGTTATGAACACCAGCCAAACCGACCTCGATCAACTAAGCGTGAACACCATCCGACTGTTGTCGGTCGATATGGTGCAGAAAGCCAACTCCGGCCACCCCGGCTTGCCGCTGGGAGCCGCCCCGATGGCTTATGTGCTCTTTTCACGCTTCCTGCGGTTCAACCCCAACGACCCGCATTGGCCCGACCGCGACAGGTTTGTGTTATCGGCGGGACACGGGTCAGCCTTGTTGTACAGCCTGTTGCACTTGTATGGGTATGATCTCTCGCTCGACGAACTGAAGAACTTCCGGCAACTCGACTCCAAAACCCCCGGCCACCCCGAATCGAACCTGACGCCCGGCGTAGAGGTGACTACCGGACCGCTCGGGCAGGGTTTTGCCAACGGGCTGGGCATGGCAATGGCCGAGGCATTTCTGGCCGCTCACTACAACCGCGACGGCCACACCGTTCAGGATCATTACACCTACTCTATCGTGAGCGACGGCGACCTCATGGAGGGCATTGCTGCCGAAGCAGCCTCGTTGGCGGGCCACCTGAAACTGGGCAAGATGATTTATCTCTACGACGATAACCTCATCTCGCTCGACGGCCCCACCAACCTCGCCTTTACCGAAGACCGCATGGCGCGATTCGCGGCTTATGGCTGGCACACGCAGGAGGTGCCCGACGGCAACGACCTCGACGCTATCGAAAGGGCTATTCGCTCGGCTCAGGCCGAAACCGAACGCCCTTCAATTATCGCCGTACGGACTGTGATTGGCTTCGGTAGTCCGCAACAGGGCACCAGCAAAACCCACGGCTCGCCCCTCGGCGACGAGAATATCCGCAAGACAAAAGAATTTTTCGGCTTCAACCCCGACGATTCGTTCGTGATTCCTGAGCAGGTGAAACAACACCTCGCGCAGGCAGGCCAACGCGGGGCCGACCTACAAGCCGACTGGCAAAACCGATTCGACACCTACGCGCAGGCCTTCCCAACCGAAGCCGAGCAGTTTACCCGCTCCTTCGAGGGCGAACTCCCCAACGGCTGGGACGCCAGCCTGCCCCGGTTTACGACCGCCGATGGTGCCCTGGCCACCCGGCAGGCATCGGGTAAGGCGTTATTGGCTCTCAAAGAGCGTGTTCCGTATTTGTTTGGTGGCTCCGCCGATTTGGCTTCCTCCAACGACATGCCTACCAAAGGCGATGTAAGTTTTCAGCCGGGCAGTTACCACGAGTCGAACATCTGGTTTGGGGTGCGCGAACACGCGATGGGCGCGGCCCTCAACGGCATGGCGCAGCACGGGGGCGTTCGGCCCTACGGCGGCACGTTCCTGAACTTCTCCGACTACATGCGCGGGGCCATCCGGCTCACGGCCCTCGCCGAGTCGGGGGCTACGTTTGTGTTCACCCACGATAGCATTGGCCTGGGCGAAGATGGCCCCACCCATCAGCCCGTTGAGCAGATCGTGTCGCTCCGTACCATCCCGAATATCATCGTGTTGCGCCCCGCCGACGCCAACGAGACCGTTTGGGCCTGGCGCGTGGCCATGACCAAAACGAAATCGCCGGTGGTTTTGATTTTGTGTCGGCAAAAGCTACCCGTTTTGGACCAAAGTCAGTACGGTTCGGCGCAGGGCGTTGAACGGGGTGCGTATATCCTGAAAGAGGCTGAGGGCGGCAACCCCGAACTGATTCTACTAGCGACCGGCTCCGAGGTGTCGCTGGTGCTTAAGGCGCAGGACGAGTTGCAGAAACAGGGCATTCGGGCGCGGGTCGTGAGTATGCCGTCGTGGGAGTTGTTTGATCAGCAAGATGTGGCCTATCACCATGAGGTTCTGCCGCCTACGGTTCGCAAGCGGTTGGCCGTTGAGGCTGGCTCGCCCATTGGCTGGCACAAATACGTGACCGATGAGGGCACCACCATCAGCATGAATCGGTTCGGTCTTTCGGCTCCGGGCGAAGAGGTCCTGGAATACTTTGGTTTTACGGTGGAAAACGTCGTAAAAAAAGCCCGGTCCATTATGGCCGGGCAACCCGAAGGCATTGAGAAAAAAGAAGTGCTGTCGTGAGTTGATACGTAAAATTGGCTGACGCATCTGGTCTTCGACTACGCGTCAGCCAATTTTAAATATATCCTATATTTCTTATAGATTTTATCGAACATCTACAACAGTAGGCTGTTAGAGAAGCATGACAACCAACCAATTCCCGGACCAACCTGTCGCAGCCTCGACCGAATCGCATGAGCAACTCGTGATTCCGATTATTACCGAGGAACTGCACATCAGTAAAGAATGGCGCGAAAAGGGCCGAGTTCGCCTGCTCAAACAAATTGACGAACAGGCCGTTCCGGTATCCGTCGATTTGTTTGAGGAGCATACAGAGGTGGAGCGTGTTTCAATCAACCAACCTGTTGAGATAGCCCCGGAGGTGCGCTACGAGGGCGACACCATGATTATTCCAGTCCTGAAGGAAGAATATGTGCTGGTAAAAAAACTAGTTCTGGTGGAGGAGGTGCGGGTAACGCGACGGCAGACTACAATAACTCACAATGAGACAGTTACGCTGCGAACAGAGCGGCTGGATGTGGAGCGGACGGAGTAGTTTCTGTTGTTCCGACCGGCGGACCGGTCGGAACAACAAAAAATCAATGCTGCACTTACTCCACTGGGGTCGCGTTGGCGGTATCCGTCTTCGATACTTCGCCCAATTGGCGCAGGGCCGAGGCTAATCCCTCCAAAAGCGAAGGCATCTCGCCCTCGGCACCCATCTTTGAACTAATTTCTGACACCTGCTGAGCCAGTTTTGTTACTGTTTCCTGGATACCGGCCTTATTGTCGCCTGTACCCTGCAACTGTGTTTTAAGCGCACCGAGCGTTTCGGCAAGCGGTTGGGTCATATCGACCTCCCCCAGCGGACCGGCCCATTTGTCGATGAGCGCGATACCGTCTTGTGAAGCGGGGCCATTGGCCGTTCCGCTTAGGGCTTTGGTTGTTTCGTCTAATTGAATAGACGCATCTGCGAGTGTTAGCATACACACCCAACCGATTCACTCGACAATAGTTAGCAGAATTGAGCCAACGGAAACCTACTTCATTGGCGAGTAATCCGTCGGCACCAGATACAACGATTCTACTTTTTTGGTGATTGCTCCGTCTTTCTCTGAGTCAGCTTTTGCCTTAATCCACCTGGCATCCTTGCGGAAGGTGTCGAACGACGCTTTTCCGGCGGCTTCGCTCTCGTGAGCCAGGAAATACACCAGCCGCGCCTGGCCGCTTTCGTCGGGGGCTGTGGGTTCGGTGGTCAGGAAGTAGCCCACATGGCTCATGCCGTGCTTGCTAAACAGCTTGATCGTGTGATCCCGAAAGCGGTTGAGCAAGTTGGGCAGTTTGCCGGGGGCCGCCGTGTACGTACGCATCTCGAACACGCGGGCAGGCGATTTCTCCTTCACCCGAATTTTGGGCGAAATGTCGGATTCCTTCATAAAAATCTGGTCGACTTTGGCTACGAGTTTGCCCTTTGCCTCGGTCTTCGTAACCACCTCTTTCCAGGCCGGATCGCTCCCAAACGCCTTCCACGACGCGTCGCGGGCGGCTTTATCGGGATAGGCCAGAATATAGATCAGCTCTTTGCGGCTTGTGTCGGTGGGGGTCCAGTATCCAATGTTCTCCATGCCGTGCTTTTCAAACAGCCTGGTGGTGTATTGCCGGAACCGATCCACGATCTCGGCGTATTTACCGGGCGTCGGGTGATACACACGAATTTCGTACAGGCGGTCTGTGGGGGCGCGCGTGGTCTTGGGCCGGGCTTGTGCTAGAGAACTCATCAGTAACATCAACAGGGCTGAACAGGCAATTGATCGGAACATACGCAAGGAGTGTTTTACTCTAAAATCAATAGACCTTCTCGTAATACTCACGCGCCATCCGGGCCGAGGTAAAATAAGCGTTTACATCGTTCATGCTGCGGAGTTGCAGAGCCTGCCACTCGTTGGGCCGCTCGTAGTACATCGGCAGCACGTCTTCTTCGAGCAACCGGAACAGGTGGTCGCGGTCGTGGTGATCCGGGCTACCCGTTTTTTGGGCTTCGGGGACAATAAACGCGTTTTGGTTCGGGCCACTTGTCTTCTCAAATTCACAAATCCAGCCGTCGTTGGTCGAGATGTTAATGGCACCGTTCATGGCCGCCGTCATGCCGCTCGTTCCCGATGCTTCGCGGGGCACAATGGGCGTGTTGAGCCACAGGTCGGCCCCATCTTTGAGAGCTTTCGAGAGGGCGAGTTCGTGGCCCGTCAGCACGGCCATGCGTGGGTAGAGGTGGCTCAGGTAATACAAATGATTGAACGTGCGAACAGCCCCTTCGTCGAACGGATACGGCTTTCCGGCCCAAATCACCTGCAACGGATAGTCGCGGTTGTTCATTAACCGGCGGAATCGTTCGCCATCGTGCGTAATGAGGTCGGGGCGTTTGTAGGCTGCAAACCGGCGTGCCCACACGAGCGTCAGCACGGTCGGGTCGAAGAGCTTGCCCACCTGATCGGCCACAATGTTGAACAGCGGGGCTTTCATCGCCTTTTTGCGGGTTGCAATGGCCGGAGCATCGCCCGCGATCCGGGCCGCTTCGATCTGATTATCAGTCCAGTAAATATGGTTTTGGGCGTTGGTTACATGGGTAATCTCGCAGATGTCCGGGTAGTGTCCCCACATCCGGCGCGACACGTCGCCATGCAGTTTCGAGACGCCATTGGCCTTGCGACTAAGGCGCAGAGCGGCCAGCGAGTGATTAAAAATGGAGTCTTGCATACCCGTAATCTCGCGTACTTTGTCGAGCGAGAGACCACCGAAGAAGCCGAGCTTTTGCAGGAAGCCTATATCATGTTTTTCGTTGCCTGCCTCCTCGGGCGTGTGGGTTGTGAACACCATCTGCTCGCGCACGGCCCCCACGCTCCCCAGCGTTTGGTACAGGTGAAAAGCCGCCGAAACCGCGTGGGCCTCGTTCAGGTGATAGACTTCGGGACGGTAGTTGATCTGATCTAAAAACTTGGCTCCACCGAGGCCCAACAGCATGCACTGCGCCACTTTCAGGGCCGAGTCGGCGTCGTAAAGTCGGTACGAAACAGAGCGGCCTTCGGTGTCGTTTCCGTCGACGTCGGTCGTCAGAAAAAACATGGGCACTGTGTTAAAGTGCTTCGGATCGAGATAGAAGGCCTGCACCCAAACCGGACGTCCAAACAGTATAATTGTGAATCGGACGCCTGTATCCTGCAAGAAACTGTACATTTTCTCCCGAAACTGTACCGCCATTGCGTTGTCTGTACCCCGTCCCTGATCGTAGTAGCCGTATTTCCACAGAACCCCAATCCCAATCAGGTTTTGTTGTTCGTCGAAGGCCGAGCGCATGTGCGAACCGGCCAGAAAGCCCAGCCCCCCCGAGTAGGTTTTCAGGGCCTGGTCGATGGCGAACTCCATCGAAAAGTAAGCAACCGACTTTTTGTAAGCAGGGTTAAACGAATAGGGGTGGCGAAACGCCGGAGGTAACTGTGAGCGGGTCATGTAATGGGTACGAGTGAGTGGGAACTAACCAACAAAGCCGCAAATATACAGGCTTGTTGCTAGACCCTCAGGGACTTCGCTCAAATTCAAATCGTAGCCCCATGAGGGCGGCATGTTAATAGCAAAGAGGGCAGCCATTGATAAGTTTATAGCCCCATCGGGGCGACATGTTTGAAGGCTTCCCTCTTTGCTATTAACATGCCGCCCCGATGGGGCTACAAAACACTAATTGCCAACGATCTTCTATTAACATGACGCCCCGATGGGGCTGTGAACTACCGATGGCTGCTCGATTTGCTATTAACATGCCGCCCCGCTGGGGCTGACCGTCATTTTACAAATACGGCTGGACAATGGCCAGAACAGCCGCCCGGTCGAGGGGTTCGTCGAAGGCTTCGCGCACCCGGTCCGCCGATTTACCCGTCAGGGCAACCAGATCAACACCAGCCTGCGACGTGACAGCCTCACCCGCATACACGGCAGCGGGGGCCTCGTCGGTGGCCGATATCCAGCCCCGCAAGCCCCGCAACCGGCGCACTTCCGATGCGTGCCGGGCCTCTACCGAGTGAATTTGCAGGGCCGTTGTCAGCACGTCCTGCCCGAGCAAATTGCCCGCCTGACCTTTGTAGGCCCGCACACCTGTGTCTTCAAACGCCTGTGCCAACAGCAAAAACGTTTGGTAATCGGTGAAGGTGTTAGCCGCGTATTTGAAGGTCGGTTTTGCCACGGCAGCCGCACCCAACGCACCCCGTAGCAGGGCCACGTGGGCTGTTTCGTGCTTGCCAATCTGGGTAAAAATGGCCTTGTCGGCAGCCGGAATCAGGTTGGCAGCCGCGTTGCCTTTCTGGTAATAATCGTCTTCGAGGTATTCGAGCGTCAAGGCAAAGTTCAGCACGTCCTGCACCGACGACGTTTGGCCGTAGGCTTCGTTCAGCACGCTCGCCATCACCATCGGGGCCGAAACCGCGAGGGTCTTTTTGCCTAAGCGCAACAGGCTCCGGCGCGAATAATACGAGAGCCGATTGGCGGCATCACCGTCGATGGCTTCAATGTCGTTGAAAATTTTTAGTAGGTCCATGCGTCGAGTTATTTAGGCAGGTTGTTGGCGGTGATTATGGTACGGACAAACGGTTGTGCGAGGGGCAAAATCACCGAGGGGGCCTGTGCAGGATCGAGACCATTAGCGGGTGTCACGATGTCGTCGCCCGCGAAACTGGCTGTTTTGGGGCTTAACAGGGAGCGAATGGCGGCTGCATGCCGAGCCTCCACCGATACAATTTTACCCGCCAGCAACAGATAATTTACGTCCTTAATGAGCTTACCGGCCCCGTTGTAGGCCGATACACCAAGGTCTTCAAACGTTTTGGCCGTGCCCAGCACACTTGCCCGGTCGCCAAAGTTGATTGCCGTAAAATTCACCTCCAGGGCCGGAATGGCGTTGGTGCCCAGAGCTGCTTTGAAAAAATCGCGGTGAATAATCTCGTGATCGCGGATTTCGGTAAGCAGGGTCCGCTCGACGTCGGTAATGCCCGAATACGGCGTGTTGATTACCTGCGTGTAAAAAGCCGCTTCGAGCTGCTCCAGCGCGTAGGCGTAGTTCAGAATGCCCACATCGCCTGTTCCCAAATCGACCGTTTGCACTTCTCCGGGCAACGGTGTGGTCTTAAAATCCTTGTCCAGGCAGGACTGGAGCACGAGTGCCCCCGTGGCAACGCCCGCATAACGCAGGAACAATCGCCGATTTGCCGACTCCACAGGTCGGGGTTTCTGGATGTTTTTCATACTGTTTTTGTTGGAACTCGTTACGCATCCGAAGACAGATACCAGCCTCGTGGCGTTAGCATCTGTCTTTTAGATACGCAGTAGTTTGGTTCTCGGATTGCTCCGGTCACAGACTGCTGCGTTCTTCCAACTTATTTTGTATGAAAACGGGGAATAAAATGAATCGTGCGGGACAAATTGGGGTTACTTACCACCCCGAACGTGCGCCAGAATGCCGTCGATGACGGCCTGGTCCTCTTCCTGAATGAGCGCGTGTCCGGCTTTCAGTTTCAACTCCTGATAGGGGCCTTTAACGTAAACTCGCTGTGCGGCAATCACCGAAGGTGCAATAACGGGGTCGTTGGTCCCCCAAATGAACAACATTGGCCGGGTAATGGGCTTGTTGAGCGACCCGGTCCCGACCAGTTTGGCCACGTCCATCGCCCGATACCAGTTCAATTCGGCGGTCAGTGCGCCCGGTTCGGCCAATATCGACAGGTATTCCGTGCGGTGTGCTTCGGGCAGGTTAGCCAATAGCTTTTTCATACCGCGCTGATTGGCAAACGTAAGCAGGTATTCGGGTATCCACGGGCGTTTGAAGAGAGCAAAATAACCGCTCCGCTTGGTTTGTTCCGGGTCGTTCAGAACGCCGTTCATAAAAGCCCCCACATGCGGAATCGCCATGCCCGTCCAGGTGTCGACCCGCTCGGGATGATCCATCACCACTTTTGAGCCAACAGCCGCCCCCCAGTCGTGCCCAACCAGGTGAAAGCGAGTGAACCCCACGGCGTCGGCCACCTGCACCACATCCTGAGCCAGCGTGTCGAGTTGGTACCGTTCTACCTCTCCGGGTCGTGCGCCGGGGCTATATCCGCGTTGGTCGAACGCGACCACCCGCAACCCCTCGCGCTCGGCCCGCTCCATCAACCCGGCCCACATGATTGAGGATTCGGGGAAACCATGCAACAACAACAGATTTGGGCCAGTGTTCTGCAACCCCGTCACCCGGACGCGAAACTCCAACCCGCTAATTTTCAGGCGATATTGTCCGGCTGGAGCATTCGGCACGAACGCGGGCAAGGCGTCTACCATTGTCCTGTGTTGTCGCCCCCAATCGAGCGAGACGACATACAAGCCCGCCACAACGAGCACGATCAGCAGAATTATTGACAAGAGTATTCGTTTCCAGGTCATGTGAAGGTGGGTCGGCAACCGTTGTTCCGAACGTAAAACGCACCCGAATGCCCCGGTTACTCTTCATCATCCTGAAATGCCCGGTAAGCACGCTGTAGCTCGTCGAAGGTTTTCTGATTGCCCTGCTGCCGGGCCAACTGCAAACCAAAATCGTAGTACATGGAGGCCTTGGTACGGTCGTCGAGGTCAGCGTAAAGTTGGGCCGCGTGGTAGTAGGTAGGCAGGTATTGGGGATGCCCCACCAGCAGTTTCTCGAAATAATGTTGGGCCTGACCACGGTCGTGCGGCAGGTATTCCATCGCCAGCGCGTAAACATTAAAGGGTTCGTGCGGTTCTTCCTGTACGAATTGAAGCAATTGTTGGATTCGTTCTGTATTCATCGGCGAAAAATAGTAGTATGCATGCATACTGTTTTTAAAAGTCGTTGTAATTTAGCCCCCAAATTAAGTGATGAGGCTTGGCTACCAGCTCATAACTCATCGGTAAAACTAATCGCTTAGAAATTATGAAAATCCTAGTGTGCGTGACGAGCGTACCCGATACGACCACCAAAATTACCTTCACCGACAATAATACGAAGCTCAACAAGGCGGGGGTACAGTATATCACCGGCCCCTACGACGATTACGCGCTGGCGCGGGCTGTCGAGTTGAAAGAGCAGTCGGGAGCCTCGGTAACGGTGTTGACTGTGGGCGAAGTCGATGCCGAGCCGGTGATCCGCAAGTGCCTTGCCATCGGTGCCGACGATGCGATCCGGGTCAACGCCGACCCCGCCGATGCCTATTTCGTGGCCGAGCAGATTGCCGCCATCGCCAAAGAGAACAACTACGACCTGATTCTGATGGGTCGCGAATCCATCGACTACAACGGTGGTCAGGTTCACGGGATCGTGGCCGAAATGCTGGGTATCCCGTCGATTTCGCCGGTGATGAAGCTCGACATTTCGGGTAACACCGCCAAAATGACCCGCGAGATCGAAGGCGGCAAAGAAGACCTTGAAGCCAACCTGCCGCTCGTGTTGGGTTGCCAGGAGCCAATTGCCGAGTGGAAAATTCCGAACATGCGCGGCATTATGACGGCCCGGACCAAGCCCCTGAAAGTGGTACAGCCAACCGGCCAGGAAACCCTCACGAAGGTGGCTTCGTACGAATTACCCGCTCCCCGTGGTGCCGTGAAAATGATCCCCGCCGATCAGGCCGAAACGCTTATCCAACTGCTCCGCACGGAAGCAAAAGTCATCTAATTCAGTGAACAGAGATCAACGAACAGTGAACAATTATTCTAAGTCTGCTCATTGTTTCTGTTATCTGCTCGCTGCTAACTGTTATCTGAAAAACCATGTCTGTTTTAGTTTTTGTCGAATTAGACGAAGGGAAAATCAAGAAATCCTCACAGGAGGCTATCTTCTACGGCGCGAAAGTCGCCGAAATGATGGGCACATCAGCCACGGCGGTGGTCGTGGGTGGGGCCGATCAGGGCGAACTCGCTACGGCGGGCAACTTTGGAGCCACGAAAGTATTACACGCTGCCGACTCGAAACTGAACGAGCCTAACGGCATGGCCTATGCCTCGGTGGTTGCGGCTGCGGCCCAGCAGGAAGGCGCGAAAGTAGTTGTGTTGGCCAAATCGTCGTTGGCCGATGCGATGGCTGCCCGGTTGGCTGGTAAGCTCAAAGCAGGTTTGGCCGCCAACGTAATCGACCTGCCCGAACTGAGCAGCGGCTTCCGCGTGAAGCGCAGTATCTACACCGGTAAGGCGTTTGCCTTTACGGATTTGACTGCCGACACTAAGATTTTGGCGATCAAAAAAAATACCATCGAAGTTGCCGAAACAGGTGGTTCAGCCTCAGTGGAAGCGTTTAGCCCGGCCCTCAACGACGGCGACTTCGGCCTGAAAGTGACCAATACCGAAAAAGCTACCGGCGACGTACTGTTGCCCGAAGCCGACCTGGTTGTTTCGGCAGGACGTGGTTTGAAAGGCCCCGAAAACTGGGGTATCGTGGAAGATCTGGCCAGAGCATTGGGGGCAGCAACGGCCTGCTCGAAGCCCGTGTCGGACCTCGACTGGCGGCCTCACCACGAGCACGTGGGCCAGACGGGTATTAAAGTCAGCCCGAATCTGTACATCGCGGCTGGCATTTCGGGAGCCATTCAGCACTTGGCGGGTGTCAATTCATCCAAAGTCCTGGTGGTGATTAATAAAGATCCCGAAGCACCGTTCTTCAAATCAGCCGACTACGGTATCGTTGGCGATGTGTTTGAGGTACTACCCCGACTGACAAAGGCCGTTCAGGCGTTGTAAGTCAGGTGACAATTTCTACCGAAACCTGCATGGTCTCCAAGGCCTTGCAGGTTTTTCTTGTTTCTGAGCTAGTCTGCCAGCTACTAGTAGTTTCCTGTTCGGTAAGACGGAGCGGAACAGATGCTCACTCCACCAAATTCTTATGAACTCCTCTGGTGATATTCTAGTTATCCTTAAAGTTCATTTTGGGTTTTTGGCCGTACGTAAACTTTAAGTACGTCAAAAACGTAAATCCAAAATCGACATGACAGCAAACGGGAACAGATTTGCTAATTTCGCGCCGTGGAAAAAATCAAGCTAGAGATATTAGGGTTGTCGCCCAGCCAATCGCAGTCGGGGTCGTTTGCGTTGGTATTGGGTGAGGAGTACGGAAATCGGCGATTGCCTATCATTATTGGCATGTTCGAGGCTCAGGCCATCGCCATTGAGATTGAAAAGATTGTGCCTAACCGGCCTATGACCCATGATCTGTTTAAGCAGTTCGCGGAGAAATTTAAGTTCACGGTTCGGGAGATTGTGATTTCGGACCTGCGCGAGGGTATTTTCTTCGCCCGCATTGTGTGTTCCGACGGCGTTCGCGAAACAGTTGTGGATGCGCGGCCATCGGATGCTATCGCTATCGGGATTCGGTTCAACGTGCCTATTTTCACGTACGAAGCCGTGCTTTCGGAGGCCGGTATCACGACAAATGCTGGCGACGATGAGGAGGAACAGGAGTTGGTCGAGAAAACAACGCGCCAACCCCGCGCCTTTGGCGATCAGTTAAAAGACATGACCGTCGATGAGCTACAGCGGATGCTCGACGAGGCCCTGGGCAACGAAGAATATGAGCGTGCGGCCAAGATCCGTGACGAGATCAGTAAGCGAAACTAACGCTCAAAACTTTGACAAACAGATAGTTATACCCGCAGGCTGTGCGGGTATTTTTTTGGCATAGAAATTGAGATATATACTTTTGTTAGCCGGAAATCGTTAGTAATCCGGTCAGTGAAGTACTTACCTTAGCATCTTTCTCCTTAACACAATGAAACGTAATTTCTTCTACTGCATTCTGCTGCTAGGTGCGCTGATGGGTTCATGTAAGCCCGGCGAAAACGGCACCGAGGTCGAGATTGATCCACGCGATCAATACACTGGTTCGTATACTGGGGGGTACACTGGTCAAACGACATCAGGCCCCTTTCCGCTAAACATTTTTTCAGGCCCCGCCGTTATCGAGGTCACCAAAGCTCCTGCTGTGAAGGAGATGTTGATCACCATTACGTATAACAAAGGCATACAATTTGAGAATTCCGAAAAACTCACTGCCGAGTTGGTCGACAATAAATTTACGATTATCGACAAGACCAAAGAGCCTGTAACAGTTGGGCCAACTACCTACGAGTTACCCTACAAGGCAACCGGCGAGTTTACGATCAAGAACGAATTTGTGATGGTAACGAGTGCCGAAATCGTTCGGGACGGCACTACCCTGAAGAAGGTAGCAAGCGTCACAGGGGCGAAGAAAGTAAATTAGTTTACCAAAAAATTCGATAAAAAATGCGCTGAGATAATCTCTCAGCGCATTTTTTATCACTTTACGAACCGCAAACGATCCGGCCCGACTGGATGGTTTGCGCCAGCATGTCGTATGTGGCGGGTTTTGTCAGGAATGCACAGGCACCGAGGGCGGTGCTTTTTTCTTTGTCGCCAGTGTCACAAGAAGTCGTTAAAATGGCCACCGGCACGTTTTTCCAGATCTCGTTCTGTTTCACAGCAGCCAACGTATCGAAGCCATTGATTTTGGGCATGTTCAGATCGAGCAAAATCAGATCGGGCAAGGAGTCAGCCTGAGTTTGGGGGTTAACCTTGATATGTGCTAATAATTCTTCGCCATCATCAAAACAAATCAGTTCGGCGTCGGAAAAGTGCTGTTGAAATGTCAACTTTGCGAAGAACCGATCATCTTCGTCGTCGTCGACCAAATAAAAAAGCTTGGCGTTCATTCGATCAGGTTGATACGGTTTGGTAACCCAGTTTACGCTTAAATCATTCCTAAAATCCCCATTCGTATGCGTGTTTTTGCCTTAGTATTTTTCGTTTTTCTTTCGTCGGCAACCATCGCCCAGAAAGCTCCGGGGCCGGTGTTGCAGGAGGCCCGCCCCGAAACCGTCGGCATGAGTTCGGAACGATTGCAACGGCTCGACCGGCTGGTGCAAATGTATATCGACAGTGGTCGGCAGGCAGGCGTGGCCGTGCTGATTGCCCGCAACGGCAAAATCGTTCATCACAAAGGGTATGGCTACGACAATTTATAGTCAAAAGGAAAAGGATTGCGAATCGCACAAGCGAAAATTAAGAGTTATCAACGACTCTAACTCCGTGCGGTACTTCTCTAAATCTTGGAAA